>NZ_BOSK01000002.1:0-691727 GCF_018403305.1 Paenibacillus sp. J53TS2 | reverse complement strand
AACGGGCCCATGGAATCCTTCTGGGGAACATTGAAATGCGAGAAATTTTATTTGCATACTTACCGAACTTTTGACCAGTTGAAGAACGACATTGATGACTACATCCACTTTTACAATTACGAACGATTACAGAGAAAATTAAACGGCCTCAGTCCGATGGAGTATAGGACCAAGGCCGCCTAATTGAGCTTTTATTTTTTATACTGTCTACTTGACGGGGTGCAGTTCACCTTACGGGCGGTCGGATTTTTATCATCTATCATCGAGTGAATTATTGTTCGGATTGTTGCTGCTGGAACTTGGCGATCGCCTCGTAATCTTCCTCCAGCTTGCGCGAAATGCGAATATAGATCGGCAGCAGCTGTTTATAAATTGCTGCATGTTCCGGATTTGGCGTATGCTGATGGGTGCCACCGACCATTTCTTTGACGACTTCGAAGGAGTCGATTTCCCCTAATGCATACAAGCCGAGCACTACTGCGCCCAAGCAGGAGCTCTCATAGCTCTCCGGGATAACGACCTGTTGGTCGAAAATATCAGCCATCATTTGGCGCCACAGTGGGGAGCGGGCAAAGCCGCCCGTCGCTTGGATTTTCTGCGGCCGTCCGATTTGTTCTTCCATCGCCAGAAGTACCGTATAGAGGTTGTAAATCACGCCTTCCAGCACGGCCCGGATCATGTGTTCCTTCTGATGGTGCAGCGTCAGCCCGAAGAAGGATCCACGCGCATGCGGATTCCACAGCGGTGCCCGTTCGCCGGCCAGGTACGGGTGGAAGAGCAGCCCGTCCGCGCCCGGACGGACACGCTCGCCGATCTTGGTCAGCACGTCGTACGGGCTGATCCCCAGCCGTTTCGCCGTCTCTACCTCGGAAGCGGCGAATTCGTCCCGCACCCAGCGGAAAATCACGCCGCCATTGTTGACCGGCCCCCCGATTACCCAGTGCTTATCCGTCAGCGCGTAGCAGAAGATTCGGCCCTTGGGATCGGTCCTTGGGCGGTCGACAACGGTGCGAATCGCCCCGCTGGTACCGATCGTGACGGCGACGACGCCGGGGTCGATTGCATCGACCCCAAGATTGGACAGAACGCCGTCGCTGGCACCAATGACGAAGCGGGTGGAGGGTGCGAGTCCCATGGCGCTGGCGTAGCTTGGCGCCAGGCCTTGCAGGATGTGCGCCGTCGGCACGAGCTTCGATAGTTGATCTGGCGTGATGCCGGCCAGTCGCAGCGCTTCTTCGTCCCAATCCAGGCGCTCCAGATTCAGGAGGCCGGTCGCCGAGGCGATCGAATAGTCGACGATGTACTCCCCGAACAGCTTCAGGAAGATGTATTCCTTAATGGAGACGAACTTGCGGGCTTGTGCGAACAGTTCCGGCCGTTCATGACGCAGCCATAGCAGCTTGGTCAGCGGGGACATCGGGTGAATCGGCGTGCCGGTGCGCAGATAAATTTCGTGACCGCCCAGCTCGTTCTTCAGCTTCTCCGACCAGTCCGCACTGCGGTTGTCCGCCCAGGTGAGACAACGCATCAGCGGTTTGCCCTCGACATCCAACGGGATTACGCTATGCATCGCTGAGCTGAAGGAGATGAAGCCAATCCGTTCAGGAGCGATCCCGCTCGTATTCATGACTTGACTCACCACCGCGATCACCGCGGCAAAAATCTCCTCGGGATCCTGCTCCGCCACCGCAGCGGAGGGCGTGTATAGCGGATATTCTTCATTGGCCGTGGCGATCACTTGGCCGCTGCGTTCATATAACACGGCTTTCGTGCTGGTCGTGCCGATATCCAGGCCAATCATATGCGTCAAAGAACCCATACCCTACCTTCTTTCCACGTCAATTCTTCTTATTTTCATTGTAATGAGTTTTGCCTCGAAAAATAAAGCTCAGCCCGAGGAGGTCAAATCCCATTCTGTATACTTGTCGACAAGAATAAACGGCCAAAAGGGCCCGGGGTACCGTCCCAGCTCGAATTATTGAGGGATGCTCGTCTGAAGCGTGCGGTGCGAGTCGGCGAAGTATTCCTCGACGTTCCGTCCAATAATGTCGGCGTCACGGGACTCTAATGCCTGCAACAGCTTGCGGTGTTTCCCGATCACATAGTCGATTTTGTCCTCACCTTGCGACAAAACTTCCCGCGTCGTAATCAACATGACCGTCATCACGATTTGGCGGATGCTGGTCCACAGATGCATGATGCGGGTATGGTTCGCTCCGGCAATAATCGTCTCGTGAAAACAGAGATCCTGATAGGCGAATTCTACGACGTCCCGGTGTTTGCCGGCCAAGACCATTTTGTCGATGATTTGCGATAGCGGAGCAATCAGTGCCTCTGGATCATCCGCCATCCGCTGGGAGGCGAAGCTTTCAATTAAATAACGAACATCGTACAATTCGTCCACGTCCTGCAGGCTAAGGCCATTGACGACCGCACCCATGCGTTGTAGGCGGATCAGACCTTCGCCGGAGAGCGTTTTTAGCGCCTCGCGGACCGGGGAGCGGCTCGTGCCGAAATCCGCGGCGATGCGATTTTCCGACAGGACCGCGTCTGGCTTGATCGTGCCTGCTATGATTTGCAGTCGCAGCTCTGCGGCGATCGATTCGCCGAGCGAACTGCCTTTCAACCAGGAAGAAGGGTATTGCATGCGATATTTCTCCTATTCCAAGGGATGTCATCCCGCTTGATGATCGATGAAACCTAAATACTTCGATCATAGCATGAATATTGTCGGATGGGGAATCTCGCTCAAGGTTTTTGGAGGAAATTAAATGATTTATTTAGCCGATTCTACCGCATGTCCGCCAAATTCGTTGCGCAGCGCCGCGACTACTTTGCCGTGAAACGTGTCCTCCTGGAGCGAACGGTAACGCATGAACAGCGACATTGCGATCACCGGTGCGTTTGCTTGCAGATCCAGCGCCGTTTCAACTGTCCATTTGCCTTCTCCGGAAGAATGCATGACACCGCGGATCCCTTCCAGCTTCGGATCTTTGGCAAAAGCGTTTTGCGTCAGCTCCATCAGCCAGCTGCGAATGACCGAACCATTCGACCATACCCGGGCGACCTGCTCGAAATCGTAATCGTAAGGGCTTTTGTCGAGCAACTCAAAGCCTTCGGCAATGGCCTGCATCATGCCATATTCAATTCCGTTATGGACCATTTTGAGAAAATGGCCGCTCCCGGAAGGTCCGGCATATAGATAGCCGCCGCTAACGGCGATATCACGAAAGATCGGTTCCATCAACCGGAAGGCCTCTTCCTCGCCGCCGATCATAAAGCAGCCGCCTTGCTCCGCGCCTTCGACCCCCCCGGAAGTACCGACATCGAGGAAGCGAATGCCCTGCGCCGCCAGTTGTTCCGATAACTCCAGCGAGTTTTTGTAATGCGAATTTCCGCCGTCAATGACGACATCGCCCGGTTCTAACAAAGGGGTTAGCTGATCGACGACTGAGCGCAGCGGAGCACCGGCCGGAACCATTACCCATATGAATCTTGGCGTTTCTAGAGCAGCGACGAGTTCCTCCAGGTTGGCGGCGGGGACCGCGCCTTTTTCGGCCGCGCCTGCAACTGACCGCGGATTCATGTCATGAGCCACAACGTCATGTCCGTGCTCCAGCAGATTCAGAACGAGATGAAAGCCCATTTTTCCAAGTCCAATCATGCCTAATTTCATTGAAGTAAGCACCTCATTTCGAATTATTGTATACTTGTATACAACTTATAAATTGAATATACTCCGATTCGATTTGGCTGTAAACCATCTACAAGAAGGCGCTTCTTGAGGGGGTTCTTTCGGTTGAAAGTACTTTTCCACATGTGCATAACTTATATGCGAGGAGGTTATCGGGAAGGCTGTGGAAAACTGAAGCGTGAAATTTTTCGTTACGAGGGCTGTGGATTGTGGATAATGGGAAACGAAAAGCGGGAGATGGCGATGGAAGTTCGGTTGACTTTTCCTAGGCGGTGTGGTTAAATGTATAAAGGCATTTTCTGTGGATATGAAAATGGTAAACATACAGATAATGATAATCCTGTAAGGGGGTGCGATAAATGAAACCAACTTTCAAACCGAATGTGAGCAAACGTAAAAAGGTTCACGGTTTCCGCAAAAGAATGAGCACGAAAAACGGCCGCAAGGTTCTCGCTGCTCGTCGTCTCAAAGGCAGAAAAGTACTGAGTGCGTAAAGCGTGCGTAAAGACCACCGCGGTGGTCTTTTTTTTATACTTGAGCCTAGCGCGAGAGTTACGACGACGTTTGGTCAATACTAATCTAGAAGTGATGAATCAAGGAGATTGCTCGTGCATAAACAACTTCGTTTGAGAAACCGCGCCGATTTTAACCGCATCTACCGGTTTGGCAAGTCCTTTGCGAATCGCCAGCTGGTGGTGTACTGGTCCAATAAACCGGATATTGAACGTTTTCGCCTGGGGGTATCGGCCAGCAAAAAAATCGGAAATGCCGTCGTTCGCAACCGGATGCGGCGGATGTTGAAGGAGATCGTCCGACTGCATGAAGCGGAAATTCGCGACCATGTCGATCTGATCCTGATCGTGCGTAATGGGGCCGTTGGAATGGAATATAAGGACCTCGAAAAAAGCGTGCTTCACGTGCTTCGAAAAGCTTCGCTACTGCGGGCTTCCGGGCGTTAGGCAGGCTTGTTTCTTTGTCCCTTCAAATATGTTATGATTTACGTTGAATGGATAGGTTAAGAGAGGGGTTTTAAAGTGTCGCGATTGATGACTAACCGAAGAAGATGGCTTCTTCTCCTTCTGGCGGTCGTGATGGTAGCGGTTCTCGCGGGATGCGCTCCGCAGAATGCTCATTTGGCAACCACGACGGAAAATATGAAGGATAGCAATTCGTGGTGGACCGCGAATGTGGTTTACTATTTCTCGCTCGTACTGGATACGTTTGCAAAATGGTTTAATGGTGCTTATGGCGTAGCGATTTTGATTATGGTGCTGATCGTTCGGACGCTGATCCTGCCTTTGACACTGAAGCAGGTCAAGAGTTCGAAAGCGATGCAGGCCATTCAGCCTCAGCTCCAGAAAATCCGTGAGCAATATAAAGATAATCCGGAGCTACAACAGCAGGAGACCATGAAGCTATTCCAGGAACACAAGGTCAATCCGATGGCGGGTTGTTTCCCGTTGATCATTCAGATGCCGGTGTTCATTGCGTTGTATAATTCGATTTACTACAACTCGGCGATCCGAGAGCATTCCTTCCTGTGGCTGCAGCTCGGCGAACCTGACAAATTGTTTATCTTGCCGGCGGTCGCGGCTTTGACGACTTTTATTCAAACGAAGATGATGTCGAGCGTGAATCCGCAGGGCATGCAAGGCCCGATGGCGTTTATGATGTGGGTCTATCCGATTTTGATTTTTGTCATGGCGTACAATTTCGCCGCTGCGTTGCCGTTGTACTGGATTTTCAGTAACCTGTACACAATTGCGCAAAACTTCTTTATCTACCGTAAGAAAGATCCGGCTTTGGCTGCGGCTGCTGTTACAGCAGGCGGCGGCGGTGGCGGTTCATCTTCCGGCTCTGGGAACAAGAAGCGAGGCGGCTCCAATCTAAAAGCCGGTCATCCCGGTAAGGGTGCCAAGGAGGCCAAAAAATCGAAATGAATAAAATCGTGACGTCGGGAAAAACCATTGAAGATGCTGTAAGACAAGGATTGGCCAAGCTCGGCACCACCGAGGATAAAGTCGCCGTGAACGTGTTAGAGCAGCCATCAAAAGGATTCCTGGGACTGTTTGGGGGAAAGGAAGCAAAGGTTGAGCTTACTTTGGTTGAGGAACCTGCCCCTGTATCAGTACCCACCCCGAATAGGGCTGCTTCGGCACCTCGTTCGTCTGCTTCCGTGATAGAGGAGAAGGCGGCGGGAAGCGAGAAGGATCCCTACGCGGAGGCGGCGTCATTCATCCGGGAGGTCGGCGAAAACATGGGCTTGGACGTCAAAGTCGAAGTCTCCCATGGCAAAGACCATACCGTGTTGAACATTTCGGGCCATGATTTGGGTTTAATGATCGGGCGGAGAGGGCAAACCCTCGACGCGCTGCAATATTTGGCGAATATCATCGCTAACCGTTATTCCGACAGCTTCATCCGCATCGTCCTCGATGCCGAAAACTTCCGGGAACGCCGGAAGAAAACGCTGGAGGAACTTGCCGTCAGATTGGCCGGACGGGTCGTTCGAACGCGTAAAGAGGTTACGCTCGAACCGATGTCGCCGCAGGAGCGCAAAGTGATTCATTCCAAACTTCAGGATCACCCGGAGGTCAAAACTTACAGTAAAGGCGAAGAGCCGAACCGGCGGGTCGTTATTACTCTGAAGCATAGTAAATGAATGAGACGCAATGACGTTTGCTCGGCGTAAGCTGGGGGACGTCATTTTTTTATCCCTAGGTCTCAACCCACCCCACCCCTCCCTTACCGTAAGGGAGGGCGTCCGAGGGCCTGCTGCCCTCTGGGCTCCCGCAAACTGGAGGAACGTAGGAGGGAAAGAGGCGCTCCAGCTCGCTGTCCCCTTCGGGGATGCGCTTTACTTCGGTGTGTGGAACGCTTTTCCCCCCTTCGGGGTACGTCTTACTGTTGAGCACCCGGGATACCTGGTAAACCGTGCTGCTCATGACTACTGCTGTCGGCGCACCCAAGGGGATGTGGAGGTGGGAGCGGCTTCTCGCCCCTTCGGGGCCCGCCTTTACTTTAGAGCTCCTCCTATGAGGGAGAGGCTCCGAAGGAAGCGTCGAGTACGGTTTGCGGTGGTAGAGAAACTACATGCAAGGAGGGCGTTGTCCCTTCGGGATGCGCTGACGTTGGAGCAAAGCGGTGAGAGCGGATGCTTCGAAGGGATCGAGGAGTAGCGGCAGGTGCTTGCGGAGTGACTATGTGCAAGGAGGGCGCTGTCCCTTCGGGATGCGCTGACGTAGGAGTAAGACGTGAGGGCGGATGCTTCGAAGGGATCGAGGAGTAGCGGCAGGCGCTTGAAGTGTGACTATGTGCAAGGAGGGCGCTGTCCCTTCGGGATGCGCTGACGTTGGAGCAAGACGTGAGGGCGGATGCTTCGAAGGGATCGAGGAGTAGCGGCAGGTGCTTGCGGAGTGACTACATGCAAGGAGGGCGCTGTCTCCTGCGGAGATGGCGCTGACACTCGGAGCAATGCGATGCATGAGGATGCTCTGATGGGGTGAGTGAATTGGGGGCGGAGAGGGGCGTATGAATCCGATGAAGCGGAGCGTTCGCCTTTGTGAGCGGATTTCTACAACTTCTGAATGTAGTCCAATCCAAGTAATCCGCGAACAACAGCGATCGTAGGATCATACGACCAGCGGAGCTATGAAATTCACGAACGGTTTTAAAACAACTAGCGAGGTGAAGCAAAATGCTTAGCGATACAATTGCAGCGATATCGACAGCGGTGGGCGAAAGCGGCATCGCCGTGATCCGCGTCAGCGGACCGGAGGCCATCGCCGAAGTGGGGCGGTTATTCCGCGCCAAGACGGCGCTGCCGGAGGCGGAGAGCCATACGGTACATTATGGCTTCATCGTGGACCCGGCGACGGGCGACAAGCTCGAGGAGGTGCTCGTCAGCGTCTTTCGCGCGCCGCGCTCCTTCACAACGGAAGACGTGGTGGAGATTAGCACGCACGGCGGGATCATCTCCGTCAAACGCGTGATGGACCTGCTGCTCCAGCAGCGAGGCATTCGCCTCGCAGAACCGGGCGAGTTCACGAAACGCGCGTTCCTGAACGGCCGGATCGACTTGTCGCAGGCGGAGGCGGTCATCGACCTGATCCGATCCAAGTCGGATCGGGCATTCTCCGTGGCGCTGAAGCAGGTCGAAGGCCAGCTGTCGCGCCAAATCGGGATGCTGCGACACACATTGATCGAGACGTTGGCGCATATCGAAGTGAACATCGATTATCCGGAGCATGACGTGGAGTCGATGACGATGGCGTTTATCAAGGAGAAATGCACGGCGGTGTCGGAAGGCATCGATGCGCTGTTGAAAACGGCGGAACAGGGCAAGATTTTGCGAGAGGGAATTACGACGGCGATCGTCGGTCGCCCGAATGTCGGGAAATCCTCGCTGATGAATGCCCTAGCCCGCGAGAATAAGGCAATCGTCACCGACATCCCCGGAACGACGCGGGATGTGATCGAAGAATATGTGACGATCAATAATATCCCGCTGAAGCTGCTCGACACGGCGGGGATCCGCGAGACAATGGACGTAGTCGAGCAGATCGGGGTGGAGCGGTCCAAAGCGGCGGTGAACGAGGCGGACTTGATCTTGCTCGTGCTCAACAGCGCCGAGGCGCTGCATGAGGACGAAGTTGCGTTGATGGAGCAACTGAAGGGGCGGTCCACGATCGTTCTTTTGAATAAAATCGATTTACCGCAGCAGTTGGATCAAGAGGTGGTACGGCGTTATTTTTCCGAGGAAGCGATCGTCGAGTTGTCGGTCAAAACGGAGGAAGGGCTGGATCATCTGGAGGAAGCGATTGCCCAATTGTTCTTCGGCGGAAAGCTGGAGTCGAACGACCTGACGTATGTAAGTAATGTGCGCCATATTGCCTTGCTGAAGAAGGCAAAGCAGTCCCTTGCGGATGCGTACGAGGCGGCGGACAGCGGGATTCCGATCGATATTTTGCAAATTGACGTGAGGTACGCTTGGGAGCAGTTAGGCGAGGTGATCGGGGATTCGGCGCCGGATGCGTTGATCGATCAGATTTTTTCGCAATTTTGCTTGGGGAAATAAGCGTTCTCTAGTATCAGCAGAGCCGGTTCATGGTATGATGTTACGGATAGAGTTTGAAGGGTGTAGGGTAAAGGAGGTTGACGATACATGGGTTATGCTGCTGGAAACTATGAGGTGATCGTGGTTGGCGCAGGGCATGCAGGCTGCGAGGCGGCTTTGGCTGCAGCGCGGATGGGATGTCGAACGCTGATGGTTACGATCAATTTGGATATGGTTGCTTTTATGCCGTGCAATCCTTCGATTGGAGGTCCGGCAAAAGGCCACGTCGTGCGCGAGGTTGACGCCTTGGGCGGCGAAATGGGCCGTAATATCGACAAAACGTTCATCCAGATGCGGATGCTTAATACCGGGAAAGGCCCGGCCGTTCACGCGCTTCGCGCGCAGGCGGATAAATTCTCCTATCAACATACGATGAAGGAAACGATGGAGAAGGAGCCGAATCTGACGATGCTCCAAGGGATGGTTGAGGAGCTGATCGTCGAGGATGGCCAGTGTGTGGGTGTAATTACCAAAACCGGCGCGGAGTATCGGGCTCAAGCGGTGGTACTGACGACCGGTACGTATTTGCGCGGCAAAATCATCATGGGCGAGCTGATGTACGAAAGTGGCCCAAACAACCAGCAACCTTCGGTGCGACTGTCGCAAAACTTGAAGGAGCTGGGCTTTGAGCTGGTGCGTTTCAAAACCGGGACGCCGCCGCGGGTGCATAAGGATACGATCGATTTCTCGCAAACGGAGATACAGCCTGGGGATGAGAAACCGAAGTTTTTTTCCTATGAGACGAAAGAATCGGACAATGAGCAGCTCCCTTGCTGGCTGACGTATACTTCCGAAGAGACGCATAAGATCATTACGGATAACTTGGATCGTGCGCCGATGTTCTCCGGGGTGATCGAAGGCACGGGTCCGCGATACTGTCCGTCTATCGAGGACAAAATCGTGCGGTTCAGCGACAAGCCGAAACATCAGATTTTCCTGGAACCGGAAGGTAAGAATACGTCGGAGTATTATGTACAAGGCTTCTCCACTAGTATGCCCGAGGAGGTTCAGTTAAAAATGCTGCGTTCGGTGCCGGGTCTGCAAAACGTGCAAATGATGCGCACCGGTTACGCGATCGAATATGATGCGGTTGTACCGACTCAGCTGTGGCCTTCCTTGGAGACGAAACGGCTGCCTGGACTATTTACGGCGGGACAAATCAACGGGACTTCCGGTTATGAGGAAGCGGCGGGACAAGGCATTATGGCCGGGATTAACGCTGCCCGTAAAGTGCAGGGCAAGGAACCTGTTGTTCTTGATCGTTCGCAAGGTTATATCGGCGTATTGATCGATGATTTGGTGACGAAAGGCACGAATGAGCCGTATCGCTTGCTTACCTCGCGTGCCGAATATCGCCTGCTGCTTCGTCACGACAATGCAGACTTACGTCTGACGCCGCTGGGCCATGACATTGGCTTGATTTCGGAAGAGCGGTATGCGCGGTTCTTGGATAAGAAAGAGAAGGTTGAGCAAGAGATTGAGCGATTGAAGTCAACGAAGGTTCGTCCTACTGATATCAATCCGCTGCTCGAGTCGATCGGTTCGGCACCGATTCAGGATGGCAGCAACTTGCTCACGATTTTGCGGCGTCCGGAAGTGTCGTATGCTCATATCGCTTCATTGTCCCCGTCGGAGATCGAACTTGATGAAGAGATGCAGGAGCAAGTTGAAATTCAAATCAAGTATGCGGGTTATATAGAGAAGCAATTGATCCATGTTGAAAAGTTACAAAAAATGGAAAAGAAGAAAATACCCGAAACGATCAACTATGATGATATTCAAGGCTTGGCGATAGAGGCACGGCAAAAGCTGACTAAAATTCGTCCGATCTCGATCGGTCAAGCTTCGCGGATTTCGGGGGTTACACCGGCCGACATTTCGATTTTGCTGGTGTATTTAGAGCATTATAACCGGGTCACGGCTGCAGGAGGGTAACCATTGGATTCGATACAAGCCCAATTTTGCACACTGCTCCAAGGTCATGGCATCGAGGTGTCGGACGAGCAGTTGAAGCAATTCGAACGATATTACGAAGTGCTAGTTGACTGGAATGAAAAGATGAACCTCACCGGGATTACCGAACGAGAACAGGTGTATATCAAGCATTTCTATGATTCGATAAGCCTAGCGTTCCATGTCCCGATGGGGGAGATGGGGTCTATGGCGGATATTGGCTCAGGGGCGGGATTCCCCGGCATTCCGTTAAAAATTTGTTATCCACATTTGCAGCTAACGATCGTGGACTCTCTAAATAAACGAATCCAGTTTTTGCAGCATGTGGTTACTGAACTTGGTTTATCCCAAGTACAATTGCTGCATGGACGCGCTGAGGACTTGGGGCGGCAGAAGGAACTTCGCGATGCGTTTGATCTGGTCACGGCCCGAGCTGTTGCCCGGATGGCCATTCTCAACGAGTTTTGTCTGCCATTTACTAAACCTGGCGGATTATTCGTGGCTATGAAAGGAAGCAATCCGGTGGATGAAGTGAAGGAAGCGGCCCGTAGTTTGTCTGAATTAAAAGGGAAGTGGGTCAGCACTCCCGAGTTTTCACTTCCGCTGGAAAATTCGGAACGTCATTTGGTCATTATTCAAAAGACAGCCCCAACACCAAAAAAGTACCCCAGAAAACCTGGAACACCGGTCAAGATGCCGCTGATTTAAATCATAAGCTATGCCCCTTAGCAAATTGTTCCACGTGAAACATAGCTAAGGGGGATTTTTTTGTCTTTAGGCCGATAAATCTATCTTCTTTTCTTAAACTTCTCTCAATTAGAGAATAGGATTATAGAGGAAAAAGTGGTAGAATAGATATATCAGGTTTTATATTGCATTTCGTTTGGAGTAATGTCATCCCGGGGGATGATTCGTAAGGCGGTTTGGCCTTATGTCACTATGAAACTAGGTGGTAATTGACGGAATGAAAGAACAATTTTCTAAATTGTTTGGGTTAACCGAACGAAGCGGCGGAGATGAAGTGAGACAAATTCCGGTGGAGGAAATTGTCGGCAGTCCTTATCAACCGCGGACGATCTTTGACGACGAGAAAATCGATGAGTTATGCCAAACGATTCGTACGCATGGCGTGATTCAACCGATTGTCGTTCGTTACCGGAATGAGAAGTATGAAATTATCGCCGGAGAGCGCCGCTGGAGAGCCGTCAAAAAGCTGGGTTTAGAGTCCATTCCTGCAATTTTGCGAGATTTCAACGATTCGCAAGCGGCATCGATTGCCTTGATTGAAAATCTCCAACGAGAAGGGCTCACCTCGATAGAGGAAGCTATAGCTTACCAAAATTTGATTGATTTACACCAGTTGACGCAGGAAAGCCTGGCACAACGCCTTGGAAAGAGTCAGTCAACCATTGCTAACAAAATCAGACTGTTGCAGCTTCCGGAGGGTGTAAAGACAGCGCTGATGGAACGGAAAATTACAGAACGTCATGCGCGTGCTTTACTGTCCTTGGACTCGGAAGAATTGCAGTTAAAGGTCCTGGGTGAAGTAATTAGCAAAGAGTTGAATGTCAAACAGACAGAAGCTCGCATTGTCTTCTACAAAGAATTGGACAAGAACAAAAAGTCTCCATCGAAACGAATTTCTTTTACAAAAGATGTTCGTTTAGCCTTGAATACGATCCGCCAATCCATTGACATGGTCATCGGATCGGGCTTGCAAATCAAAACGGAAGAAAAGGATCATGAAGATCATTATGAAATTGTGATTCAGATTCCAAAACGTTCATAAATTCACTCGCTGACCCCAACCGCGAGGTTGAAGGTCAGTTTCTTTTTCGGTCTTGAACGATAAGCGTTATGCACATGTGGATAAAGACTGTTACGGCTGATATTTTTATCGATCGGCAGCTGTATTCACAACGCATTGCTATAGGTCTTTTTGTAGCAGCAGCCTAGAATGCGTACATGAGGACTACAAAGAGATTCTTCTATTATATTGAGGTGAACTGGATTGTCTAAAATCATAGCCATAGCTAACCAAAAAGGGGGCGTCGGAAAGACGACGACTTCCGTCAATTTGGGGGCGGGCCTAGCTGCCATCGGAAAGAAAGTACTGCTGATCGATATTGACCCTCAAGGCAATACGACAAGTGGTGTTGGCATTAATAAAGCAGATGTAGCGAATTGCATCTATGATGTGCTGATCAACGAAGTTCATCCGAAGGAAGCTATCGCACATACCGACATTGAAAACTTGCATATCATTCCAGCAACGATTCAATTAGCCGGTGCTGAAATCGAGTTGGTTCCAACGATATCACGGGAAGTCAGACTCAAAAAGTCGCTACAACCGATTCGTCATTTGTACGATTATATCTTGATCGATTGCCCACCATCGCTTGGGATCTTAACGATCAACTCTTTGACCGCAGCAGATTCCGTACTTATCCCTATACAGTGCGAATATTACGCTTTGGAGGGATTGAGCCAACTGCTTAATACGGTACGATTGGTTCAGAAGCATTTGAACACATCCCTGCAAATTGAAGGGGTCTTGTTGACGATGTTTGATGCTAGAACGAATTTGGGCATTCAAGTGATTGAAGAGGTCAAGAAGTATTTCCAGCAGAAGGTGTACAAGACAGTAATTCCACGCAATGTGCGTTTAAGCGAAGCTCCATCCCATGGTCAATCCATTATTACGTATGACCCTCGATCGAAGGGTGCGGAAGTTTATCTTGAGTTGGCAAAGGAAGTGGTATCTTATGAATAAACGATTGGGCAAAGGATTGGATGCTCTGATCCCAGCACTATCGATCCAAGATGATGATAAGGTGGTCGAGATTCCACTCAATCAGCTTCGTGCCAATCCGTATCAACCACGCAAAACTTTCGACGAAGAGGCAATACGGGAATTGGCCGAATCTATTCGGCAGCATGGAGTCATTCAACCGATTATTGTACGTAGCGTGCTTAAAGGGTATGAAATTATCGCTGGGGAGCGGCGGTTCCGCGCATCGCAATTTTGTGGAAACGCAACGATTCCTGCTGTAGTACGGAGTTTCTCCGATCAGCAAGTAATGGAGATTGCCCTTATTGAGAATCTGCAACGGGAGAACTTAAACGCAATGGAAGTGGCCGTGGCTTATCAAGGGCTGATGGATCAATTCCAATTGACCCAGGAAGAACTTTCGATGAAGGTGGGTAAGTCTCGTTCACATATTGCTAATTTCTTACGGTTATTATCTTTACCGGAGGAAGTTAAGGAATATGTTTCACGTGGAACATTGTCGATGGGACATGCTCGAGCATTAGTTGGACTAAAAGACCCAACCACGATCAAACAATTAGCCCAGCAGTGCATCGATCATGAGTGGAGTGTTCGAGATCTGGAGGATGCGGTACAACAACTCGATCGCAAGAAACAAGAAAAACCGAAAGCAACCGGAAAGAAACGGGATCCTTATATCGATGAGGTAGAAGAAAATTTGCGTGAACGATATAAGACGACCGTGAAAATTAAAGCAAACAAGGATAAGGGAAAAATCGAAATTAACTATTATAGCCAGCAGGATTTGCAGCGATTACTGGATATGCTGAGCTAAAGGATAAATGAAATGACATATCCATCTTTTGGATAGCCTGAGCAAGAGGGGCTCGATAAAAGAAGGGTATGTCATTTCTTGGTCTGTCTCTGATCTTATGAATGAACACTTGTGGAGCTTAACGCCCGAGGAGGAGTTATCGTTGCGCGAGACAAAATCGGTCATCTACCTAGATCATGCAGCTACATCTTGGCCAAAACCTCCTAGGGTAGGAGAAGTCATGTTGGAAATACTAAACGGACCAGCTGCCAATGCAGGACGTGGAAATCATGGGATGGCGTTGCATGCGGGTAGGGTACTGTATCAGACCCGTATGAAGCTTGCAAAATTGTTTGGCGTACTTAATCCGAACGACATCGCGTTCATGTCCAACGCAACTTCTGCTTTGAATTTAGCCATTAAAGGTTGGTTGAAGCCGGGGGATCATGTTATAGCTACGTCGGTCGAACATAATTCAGTAAGGCGTCCTTTGGAATTTTTAAAACGGACAATGGGTATTGAAGTTGATTATGCCGAGGTGGATCGTCAGGGCCAGTTGGATTTGCTTCAGGTGGAGAAACTTTTTCAACCTCATACACGTTTACTTGTATGTTCTCATAGTTCGAATTTGCTGGGTTGCATTTTACCGATTCAAGAGTTAAGTCGGATAGCTCATGCAAATGGAGCGATTATCTTGGTTGATGCAGCTCAAACGGCGGGTTGTTATCCAGTGGATGTGCAAGAGATGGGGATTGATCTTCTTGCTTTCCCGGGTCACAAAGGATTGCTCGGGCCTCAAGGAACCGGAGGCTTGTACATTCACCCGGAAATTGATTTGGAACCGCTGCTGCATGGAGGGACGGGAAGCCAATCCGAGGAAAGCGAGCAGCCTTCCGTTCGACCTGATCGTTATGAAGCGGGTACTGTAAATACTCCGGGGATTGCCGGACTAGGTGCTGGTGTAGAAACGGTTCTGGAATGCGGGGTGGAGCGGATTCATCAGCATGAATGGAAGTTAACGCAGTATTTAATGAAGGAACTGCAGGCCATCCCGGGTATTCGTCTGATCGGTCCGCAAGTGGGACAGCCTCGAACAGGCATCGTTTCCTTTACGATTGAAGGAAGAGATGCATCTGAGGTCGCGTTCACGCTAGACAAGGAGTATGGTATCGCCGTTCGCGCCGGTTACCATTGCACGCCTTTAGGACATCAAACTGCTGGGACCTTACAAGGTGGCGCCGTCCGTGCAAGTGTAGGTTATAGGACGACAGAGGCAGAGTTACAAATGTTCATTCATGCAATACTTCAATTAATTAAATGATCTCAAGCATAGAGGAGTAGACAGTCGCATGCGGGAATGGAATGATCTCATCTTTGAACAATTAAGCTGGATCGTCGGAGGTTTGGTTCTCCTGATTCTGTGGCTATTGGTCTGGAATCTGATCCAAGGAAGTAAGCTGCGCAAGATGAAGAAAAGATACGAACTGATGATGAAAGGTGCCGGCGTTGAAGATCTGGAGAGCTTGTTGATCGATCTAAAAATGCAGCAGGGTAAAATCGAAGACCTCCAGGAGGAACAAAAGCAGCAGCTCGCGCAAATCCAAAAAAGAATGCCTATGCAAAAGTCGAAGATCGGCATTAAACGGTATAACGCTTTTGGAGAAAAAGGGAACGATTTGAGCTTCTCGATTGCGTTCGTCAACGATCAGCAAGATGGTGTGGTCCTCACTGGGCTTTACAATCGAGATGGCTCTTTTGTATATGCCAAGGGCTTGGAGAAAGGGGAGTCACCGCATGCACTCTCTCCGGAAGAGCGTGAAGCTATAGCTCTCGCCGGGCTAGAGAAATCGAACCCCGGGTCCACTCCTTAATCGCGGTATACAAGCAATTCGAGATAATTTCGGAAAGCCGCATGACTAGACTAAGACGTGTATTTTGCAGAACAAAGTATTCCATGAAGCCGCCGACATTGACGATGCCCGTTAGATGGATATCGCCGACCGGCGGTAATTCTTTATTTACGCCTGCGCCGGGACGAAGCGGTCCTTGGACGACCTGAATGGATCCCACGCTGGACGTTTGGCCGAGACAAGCGTCAATGCTAATAATATACGGATCAACGAAGCGAGAGTGGATTTGGTCCAGCGTTTCTTTTAAATTCATTGCATGTACAGGCTCTTCTAAGGTGCCATAAAGGTGGAAGTGCGAGCTGTGATACTTGGCCAATGCGCTACCGACCAGAGGCCCTAAGCAATCACCGGTAGAACGGTCCGTACCAATGCACACGATGACCATATCTTGCCCAGGGGTAACCTGTCCAAAATGCAAAAGCAACCGGTGAATAATCGCCGAATGAATGCCGGGTTCGGTATGCGGGATTTTTAAATAAGGAATTTCTTGCCCTGGAATTGTCGGTTGAAGCTGTGACATGGAATCTTCCTTTCCACTGGGGGATCATGTGCGTACGAAGCGCACTTCAAAGATTTAGTAGATAGTATATGGAAGAAACACATATTATATACTCATACGAAAGTCTCATTGGGGAAAAGGAGAGGAATCGAAGTGGAAGAAGAAGATTGGTTGGTGATGGCCTTTGATTCAACCCAGCAAGCGCTGCGCGCCGAAATGCTTTTGGAGTATGCCGACGTAGACATTGATTTATGCCCCACGCCTAAAGAAATCACCGCCGGGTGCGCGTTATCGATACGGTTCCCGCAATTATCATTGGATGCGGTTAAAGAGATTATTACATCCGAATCAGTAGAGATTCGGGGGATTTACTCCCGTCAAGGGATGGGCTATGATAGCATCAAGTTATGAAATCTGAGAAGGATTGATAGATATGCTATTGGCGAATGAAACTGAAGTGATCCAGGATGCTGCCGAAACGGTAAACACCTGGAGAGATAATTTATGGAATTGGTTTACAGATATGGATATGTGGACGAATGTTCTCTACGCGGGGATAAAAATCATCATTATCTTTGTCCTCACTCGTTTGTTCGTTCATATCGTGTTCCGGTTGATCGATCGATCATTGCAGAAGCGAGAAAAAAGCCGGCTGCAGATGAACCCGCGGCGATTGATTACGGTGGGAGAGCTGCTGAAAAATGTCACCAGTATCACCAGCAACTTCATTATGGTGATGTTGGTGTTGGGGGAGATTGGTTATGATTTGGCACCGCTGTTAGCGGGCGCCGGTGTTCTTGGACTGGCCATAGGTTTTGGTGCCCAGAGTTTGGTGAAGGATGTCATTACCGGGTTCTTTATTATCCTGGAGGATCAGTTTGCCGTTGGGGACGTGATTCAAACGGGCAGTCTGAAGGGAACGGTAGAAATTATTGGTCTACGTTCCACGCGGCTGGTGAGTTGGACGGGGGAGGTACATATCATTCCAAACGGGATGATCACCAATGTGACGAACTTTTCCGTGGGGACCGCATTGGCAGTGGTCGATTTGCCGTTCAGCAACACTCGGAAATTAGAAGGGGCCGTAGAGCTGCTCCAGGGGGCCATGCAGCGATTGAGCGAGGAACAGGAGCATATCCCTCAGGTACCAAGCGTCCTGGGCATCCAGTCCTTAACGGCAAGCGAATACGTCATTCGGATCGCCGTGGAGTGCCCCCCGGCTGTACGTGCCGATGTCGAGCGGCAGATTCAGACCTATGCCAAGGAAGCACTGGAGCAGGCAGAGATGAACGCGTAACACCGGAAGGCCTCATGTAGGAATAGGACATAAGTATAGAAGATGGGATAGGGGGAATAAGCCATGGAGCGTAAATCATTTCAGTTGGGCGATATCGTGCAAATGAAAAAAAACCATCCTTGCGGCAGCAATGAAATGGAAATCATCCGAATGGGTATGGACATCCGCATCAAATGCGTAGGCTGCAAACACAGCGTTTTGGTGCCCCGTGCCAAGTTCGAGAAGAATATGCGTAAAGTGCTCCGCTCGGCGACGCCCACACAAGAGGAGTCGGGGCAGGACGGACAATAAACGTCAGAGGAACAAACAATTTATGGGATGAAGGATGCCTCTATTGCATTCGGAATGAATTCATGGTACAATCATTCTTGCTGTGGAGAGGTACCCAAGAGGCCCAAGGGGGTTGACTCGAAATCAACTAGGCGTCGCAAGGCGTGCGTGGGTTCGAATCCCACCCTCTCCGCCATTTACTTAATTAGACGAACTCTTACGTTTATGCGTAGGAGTTTTTTTTGTTGTATAGAATTTTGAGCCTAATCAAAAGGAAAGAAGGACCCTTTCGGGTCCTTCCTCTGGTTGACGGCGAACTGATTTTGGAATTCTTTTCTCAGCGACAAACAGAAACCTTACGATGTTTGCCTTAGCAAGCACGAATCAGGGAAGAGGGGTCTTCGCTAACTCGTGATCTGATGCTTCTACAAGTCGTGAACAAGATCTCCTTGCGGTTTGTTTCTCGCGGAATCCTCTAAACGGACCAACGGAACCACACCTCTCTTGCTCGCCGTCGATTGTATTATGTGCAGGATTCGTTTTTCTATACACATGAATTTTAATGGGTCAAAAATCCTTTAATGGACGCGGGCCTTTTCTTCCTTTTTCCACTTGCGGTCTTTGTTTGACGTCTCAGGGAATTTCTCGCCCTTCTGCAACGTAATCCGCTTTGGATGTTGTATCTGCGTATGGAAGCTTCGCGCCTCACCGACTTCCACGTATACGCCCGGGTTTGGAGCGCGCATGCCTTCCTCAAATTCCGTTTGTTCACCCATCTGGCGTTCCTCCTTTCAGCCTCACATTGGAATTCACGCTTATTGTTTGTCAGAGCGGCTTAATCATGTACCGCGAAGGACCGATAATTATTTACAAGCATAAAAGCGATGTGGGGGAAATGTTTAAGTCATGGGAAGCGGATGAGAGGACTTGTCATCATGGTCTTAAAGAAGGCAAGTATTGGGTCCTTGCACAGCTGACATCAATTTGATATACTACTATGGTGCGAGTTTACGCTCGCTCCTTGCTCCTAAACGAGTTACGTATTGGGGGCCATAGTCCAAGAGGAGGTGAATCAGATGCGCAAATACGAAGTGATGTACATTATTCGTCCTGACGTTGAACAAGAAGCTGTTCAAGCTACAGTCGAAAAATTCCAAGGCATCATCCAAAACGGCGGTGAAATTACCAAACATGACGTGATGGGCAAACGCCGGCTTGCGTATGAGATTAACAAGGTTCGCGATGGAGTTTACGTTCTCGTAAATTTCACAGCTACCCCTGAAGTGGTAGCTGAGTTGGAACGGATCTTGAAGATTTCCGACGAGGTTATCCGTTATCTCATTACGAAAGACGTAGCCTAATTCAAGTTTGAGTAACCATTGCCCGAAGGAGGGGATTTGATTGTTGAACCGTGTCATACTCATCGGACGTCTTACCCGGGATCCAGAGCTGCGATATACGCCAGCCGGCGTAGCGGTAACTCAGTTTACGCTTGCAGTGGACAGACCGTTCACCTCGCAAGGGGGCGAACGCGAAGCGGATTTTATCCCGGTCGTAACCTGGAGACAGCTTGCCGAAACTTGCGCGAACTATTTGCGTAAAGGCCGGTTAACGGCTGTGGAAGGACGTATTCAAGTACGGAACTACGAGAATAACGAAGGTAAACGCGTATACGTAACCGAAGTTATTGCCGATAATGTCCGTTTCTTGGAATCGAACCGCGAAGGCGGTGCAGGTGGTGGCGGCGGTACGCGGGAGGAAGCTCCATTCGGAGGCGGCGGCGGTGGCGGTGGCAATAGCAACCGTGGCGGTAATTTCTCACGCGGCAATCAAGATGATCCATTCTCCGACGACGGGAAACCGATCGATATCTCGGATGACGATTTGCCATTTTAAACACGGAAAGGACTGACAAGCATGAGCTTCAAGCAAAGAGAAGGCGGAGACGACAAAAGACCGGCTCGCCGTGGCGGCCGCAACAAACGTCGTAAAGTGTGCTATTTCACTGTGAATAAAATTACTCACATTGACTATAAAGATACGGAGCTGCTGAAGAAATTCATCAGCGAACGCGGCAAGATTTTGCCTCGTCGTGTTACTGGCACTAGCGCTAAATACCAACGCCTTTTGACGATCGCGATCAAACGCTCCCGTCAAATCGCATTGCTTCCTTACACAACGGAATAAGCAGTGATCTGCTAAAGAGACAGCCGAACCTTAGGGTTCGGCTGTTTTTTTGTTTAGAAAAGGGATGACTAAAGAACCACCTATCGAGTACTTACGACATAATTCTAGTAAATGGAGGGGAGATTCAGTCGATTCGTGACGAGATAGATAGATAAACATCGAAAATTGTTAACATATCTGGTTAAGTACGAGTAAGAAAAATTAACGTTCAACTTTTTGCAAACGCTTCATATTCAAAAATTCTATAAAATATTAGTAATTCAGGGGTAAAAAGGAGCCAACAAACGATTAAAAAAGATATTGACGTGAGATATTTTCACATGTATTATGAACAATAATTCAACTGGTGTTTTTCCCTTGCTGGGGACCGGCTAAAGACCCTTATTAACCGTTGGTTTATACCGAACCTATGTCACCCTTTATTACAAATGGCTCATGGAATTCAACTCCTTAAAGGCTAGAGGTCATGGTAGAGGTAGTGCCAAAGGTTAATAGGTAAGTCGTTTTATTCCAGGCTGTAAGCACGGTTAGAAGTGACGGAAGAAGATAAAGGGGGAGATTGGAGGACAGATCCAGACGAAAGTGAAACTAGACGAAACTGCATGTTCTCAACTTCATTAAACAAGGAGGAGTCAACACACATGGTGGCTAAGAAGAGAAGTTTATGGTCCCTTTTACTTATTTTATCCCTCGTAGGAATTTTGTTTACGGGCTGCAGTACCAATAACACAGCTTCCAATACGCCGACTCCGACAGAGAACAACACAACTCCAGAGAATACAACGGAGCCTGAAGCAGAACCATCGGCCGATGAGCCGGTGGATGGCGGTACGATTACATTGAGCACTTTCTCTGACGTCGTCAGCTTGAACCCTATTTTCATTAATGATACTTCTTCCGGCGATGTAGCTCAGTTCCTGTTCGCCAAGTTGTACGACTTGGATCGCGAAGGGAATGTCGCTGCCGAACCTTGGTCTTTGGCATCCGAGCTCCCGCAAATTTCAGAGGATGGTTTGACATATACCGTAAAGCTGAAAGATACAGCGAAATGGAGCGACGGACAGCCGGTAACGGTAGATGACCTCATCTATACTTTCGATACGGTTCGCAATCCGGAAGCAGGTGCTCCAGGCATCAGCTTATTTGATAAGGTTGAGAAAATCGATAAAGTAGATGACCATACCGCAAACATTAAATTGAAACAAATTTATGCTCCTTTCCAATACACGCTGGTGACGGAGTTGGTTCCAGCCCATGTCCTTAAGGATATTCCTGTGAAAGAACTTCAATCTAATGCTTACGGCACCGATCCAGCGAAGACGGTCACGAATGGACCATGGAAGTGGACCGCTTGGAAGCAAGGGGAAAGCCATACACTTGATGCCGATCCAAACTATTGGGGAGCCGTCAAACCGCATATTGCCCAAGTTATTTATAAAATTTATGCCGATCAAAATACGGAGGTTCAGGCATTACTCAAAGGAGACACCGATCATGTCAGCGCCATCCCTGTGACTCAGGTTGAGGTCGTTAAGGGAAATGACAAGATTGACGTCATTCAGAAGCCGGGACCAACGTATGAATATATCAATTTTAACTTCGATTCGAAAAACTTCCCTGAAAAATATGGTTTATTCGAAGGGCAGAAGACAAGACAGGCCATTGCCTACGCGATCAATCGGCAAGGGATGGTTGATAATGTATTGAAGGGCGTCGGCGCATTGATGAATGCCCCGTTCCTCCCGGATACATGGGCCGATCCGAAAGATGCTGCCGTTAATTATGATTACAATCCTGAGAAGGCCAAACAATTGTTGGCAGAAGACGGTTGGGTAGCCGGCAAAGACGGGATTCTTGAAAAGGATGGACATCGTTTCTCCTTCGAATTGCAGTACAATGCCGGGAATAGCCGTCGTGAGCAGGTGTCGGCAATCATCCAACAGAACCTGAAAGATGTTGGCATTGAAGTGACTCCGAAGGGGATCGATTTCGCAGCTTGGATTGACCAGAATGTAACGCCAGGTAAATATCAAGCGATTCTTCTGGCCTGGTCTTTGAATACGCCAGACCCTGATTCCGAGAGTATCTTCTCTTCGAAGTATTTCCCGCCAGCAGGACAAAACAGCGGTTGGTATAAAAACGAAAAACTCGATCAATTATGGGTGGATGGATACTCTACAGTAGACCAAGCAGAACGCCAAAAGATCTATAAGGAAGTAGCCAAAGAGATCTCCACTGACTTGCCTTATGTATTCCTGTACCAATATGGTAGTGCGATTGGGACGGGACCAAGAGTACATTGGGCTGAGGAGGACCGACCTGAACCATCATTGGGTTATGGTCAATACTTCCATGCTATTAAATGGTGGGTAACCGAATAAGAAGTTGTACGGATACAGGAAATAAACCGCAGGAGGGGAAAGGGAGAATTCTCTTTCTCCTTCTCCCTTTCAAGGAAGGAAGTTTCCCTGCGGCTTTATACCTATTAAATGTGGGAGGATAAAACGATGACAGAATATCTGATCCGTCGCTTACTGCAATCGGTTCTAGTTATTTTTTTGATCACTGTCGTCACCTTTTTGCTCATCCATGCAGCACCGGGCGGTCCAACTCAAGTCATGCTTGCCCCCGGTTTGTCGCCGGAAGCTTTTGAACAGCAGAGGCACAATATGGGGCTGGATCAACCGATTCCCGTCCAATATATTCGATGGGTCGGAGACTTGCTGCAAGGCGACATGGGTTATACGTTTAAAAACCATTTGCCGGTTGGTGATTTGCTCTGGCCGCGGATCGCTAACACGCTAATTTTGATGGGCGCAGCTTGGTTGCTTACGCTTGTTATCGCTCTACCTTGGGGCATTTACAACAGCACGAAAGTGTACGGCATTTCAGATCAGACGGCATCCTTTATTTCTTATTTAGGTTTTGCCATGCCGACTTTTTGGTTCGGTATCCTGTTACAACAATGGTTCTCCCTTGGCTTGGATTGGTTTCCGCTTTCGGACATGCATAGCCGCGGCAAGGAGGGAAGCGTCTTTGATTTGTTCATGCATCTGGTATTGCCAGTCACCGTCCTCTCTTTGGGCTTCCTTGCTTCCTACATTAAATACGCTCGAGCCAGTATGTTGGAAGTGTTAGAACAGGATTACATTCGAACTGCCCGTGCTAAAGGGGTAAAGGAAAGGAAAGTCATATTCCGCCATGCCCTGCGAAATGCGCTCATCCCGATCATTACGATCTTAGGATTGGATTTGCCGATCCTTGTAGGTGGGGCGGCATTGACTGAAAATGTATTTAACTGGCCAGGGATGGGGCGCCTCTATGTTGAGATGGCTACTGCACGGGAATATTCCGTGTTAATGGCGATTACGATTGTCACCGCCGTGGTGGTCGTCATCGGCAGCTTATTAGCGGATATTCTGTATGCCATTGTGGATCCGCGAGTCAAATTGGGAGGAAAGGGGACAAAGGCAGCATGAGTGATATGAAGGTAACGATATCGTCGAGAACATCCCCGGACGTAGTGACGCCAGAACCCAATCCATCGCCTAACCTCAAAGACTCGGCAACCTCACTTTCAGCGAAGAAGCCTTTAGGGCCTTGGGGGATGTTGTGGAGGAAGTTTTCGCGAAATCCCTACGCGATGACTGGATTTGTGGTATTGCTTATCTTTATCCTCGCCGCCGTATTTGCGCCGTGGATTACCAAGTACGATCCGGCAAAAATCGATATGATGTTTCCGAATCTCAAGGCAGGGGCTGAGGGTCATCTGCTGGGAACGGACGAATTGGGTCGTGACGTATTCGCAAGGTTATTGTATAGCGCGAGAATCTCCTTGTTAATCGGGTTTTCGGTCGCCTTGGCATCGGTGGTTGTAGGTTCGATTATCGGCGCTATTTCCGGTTATTTTGGCGGATGGGTGGACACGGTGTTCATGCGGATCGTTGACGTCATGAACTCGGTACCTACGTTGTTCCTCAACATTTTGGTGCTGGCGATCTTCGGATCGGAAATCAAGTATATGATTTTGATCTTGGCTTTTACTAGCTGGATGAGCATCGCTCGGCTGGTGCGGGGGAACTTCCTCCAACTGCGGGAGATGCAGTACGTGGAGGCCGCTCGTGCGATCGGGGTGTCCAACACGGGCATCATATTCCGTCATTTACTGCGAAACTCTACGTTCCCGATTATCGTCAACGCGACCTTGATGGTCGGTGCGGCCATTCTTAGCGAATCGGCCTTGTCTTACCTTGGTTTAGGCATCCAGCCGCCGGCCACCAGCTGGGGGCTCATGCTGAGTAATGCGCAGGAGTTTATGTTAGTTGATAAAATGCAGGCCGTATACCCTGGCTTGTGTATCTTGATTGTCGTCCTTGCGGTGAACTTTATCGGTGACGGTATCCGCGATGCGCTGGATCCAAGACAGAATCTGAACAAATCCCGGAGGAGGCTGGCAAAATGGCGGAGAAACTTCTCGAAATCCGAAAACTGACGGCGGGCTTTTTGACGGAGAATGGGGTCGTTAAAGCGACGGATCGGATTTCGTTATCCATAGGCAAGGGGCAGACGGTTTGTCTGGTAGGCGAATCGGGCAGTGGGAAAAGCGTCACCTCGCTCGCCATCATGCGCCTGATCGATTACGCCGGCGGGACGATCATGGAGGGCAACATCTCGTTCCGGGGACAGGAATTAGCAGCTAAGAAACAAGATGAGATGCGAAATATCCGCGGCAATCAAATCGCTATGATCTTTCAAGACCCGATGTCGGCCCTGAATCCGGTATTTACCGTAGGGGAACAAATCGCCGAGAGCTTGCGGCTGCATCAGAATAAATCCGCAGGCGAAGCCTGGAACATGGCCATCGATCTACTTAGGCTCGTCGGCATCCCTGCACCGGAAATTCGTGCCAAGCAGTATCCACATGAACTGTCAGGCGGGATGTGCCAGCGGGTCGTTATTGCCACCGCTCTAGCCTGCAATCCAGAGCTGTTGATTGCCGACGAACCGACGACCGCACTGGACGTGACGGTTCAGGCCCAAATCCTCGATTTGCTGCGCAAGCTGCAGGCCGAGCTTGGGATGTCCATCCTGCTGATCACCCATGATATGGGCGTGGCCGCGGAAATGGCAGACCGGGTAGCCGTCATGTATGCGGGGGCGATTGTCGAGGAGGGTCCGGTGGAGGATATCTTTAACCAGCCCAGCCACCCGTACACGGTGGGACTGCTTCAATCGATCCCGGGCTTTGAAGGGGAACGGGGTGGAGAGCTCTACACGATCCAGGGGACCATTCCGCCGATTGGCCAGTTGCCTTCCGGGTGCCGGTTCCACCCGCGCTGCCCGCATGCAACGGAGGTGTGTCGGCAGAAGGAACCTCCTGAGTTTATGATTGGAGCAGATCATCGCGCTTCCTGCTGGCTTTATGAAGATAAGCCGGTACGTCTGGACGATTCCCATAGCAGTAGAGACGAGGTGAAACCCGCATGATGACGGAAACGGCAAATGTAGAGGCAAAGCGACCGATCGGTTCGAAATCCGGGGAGATCCTGGTGGATATCCGCGGGATCAAGAAGTATTTCCCGATTCACAAGGGCCTGCTCAGCCGAGTTGTCGGCCAAGTGAAGGCGGTGGACGATGTGTCCCTGGCGATTCGCCAAGGGGAAACCTTTGGACTGGTTGGGGAATCCGGCTGCGGTAAGTCGACATTAGGGCGTGTTATCCTTCGTTTGCAAGGAGCCACGGAGGGCGCAGTGGTATACCAAGGCCAAGATATCCATTCATTACGGGGTCCCGAGCTGCGGAAGCTTCGCGAAGAGATGCAAATTATCTTCCAAGATCCGTTTGGTTCATTAAACCCTCGGTTTCTGGTTAAAGACATCATCGGTGAGCCGTTGCGCGTGCATCGCAACATGTCTCCCAAACAGATAGATGCGCGAGTTGTTGAGCTCATGGAGCTGGTCGGATTGGATGCCACCCGGCGCAATCGTTATCCGCATGAATTCTCCGGCGGGCAGCGACAGCGGATCGGCATTGCCCGGGCAATAGCGCTTAACCCGAAATTCATCGTGGCTGATGAGGCGGTGTCGGCGCTTGACGTGTCCGTCCAATCCCAAGTGATTAATCTGCTCATGAAGCTGCAACGGGAACTGGGCCTGACATTCCTCTTTATTGCACACGGGCTTAACGTTGTCCGACATATTTCTGACCGGGTCGGCGTCATGTATCTGGGTAAGCTGGTGGAGGTTGGAGAGACGGAGACGTTGTTCGCGTCGCCGCTGCACCCCTATACCGCCGCTTTGTTGTCGGCGATTCCAAAGCCGGTGCCGGGCCGCAAGCAGGAGCGGATCGTGCTGCAGGGGGATGTTCCCTCCCCGGCGAACCCGCCTTCCGGCTGCCGCTTCCATACCCGCTGTCCGTTTGCCCAAGAGCTTTGTTCCAAGGTAGAGCCACAATTGGTTGAGGCAGTCCCCGGACGCCAAGTGGCCTGCCATTTCCCGCTGCAGCCTGGGACCGTATTGTCCTAAACTTCAGCGAAAGCAAGTTAGCTCTACAAATCGATCATGGTAGAGGCCCGATCTCCGGAAGGAGCGGGTCTCTCTTTTTTACCACCTCAAACCTAATTTGGATGCCTGCCTGGTTAGCCGACCAGCATCTGCATGTACCCTATTGTTGTACCCGAATTCCCCGATGTGTTATAGTACGAAGCGGTAGAGTTGTTTTGAAAAGTGATAGATAGAGACGTGCAGAAAAGTAGACTCGTGACGAACTCATAGATGAAGATATGCGAAATCAACCAGAATGGCGATGGAGGCGTAAATCAATGATCGAACGACAGAAAAGGCATAAGGCAAAACCAAAGAAAAATCGTAGAAAAGTGGCAATCCTTTCACTGGTGATCCTACTGGTGATTGGGGCAGGGGGATATTTATTCCGTAAACCCCTCGCCGTGATGGCGTTTGACTTGTTCCTGTCAGGGAAAGTCGAGGAGACTCTGGAGCGATCCTATTCTCCGCTGGAAGGGGAAGAAGCGCAGGCCGTGCAGCCGCAGGAAGAGAACATGAAGCCGTTCAGCGTACTGCTGCTCGGCGTGGATCAACGAAATAACGAGCCGGCTCGTTCGGATACGATGATCTATGCGGTGGTGCGCCCAGAGGATGCGAAGGTGCTGTTGGTATCCATCCCTCGCGACACCTACACAGAGATTGTGGGCAAGGATAAGGAAGACAAGATTAACCATGCGTATGCTTTTGGCGGAGAGAAAATGGCCAAGGACACGGTGGAGCATTTCATCGGATATCCGGTCGATAACTATGCGGCCATCAACTTCCAGGGCGTGCGGGATATCGTTGATGCATTGGGCGGCATCGAGCTGCCGATTACCAAGGATATCGTGAATAAGCAAGCGGATCATGAGAAGTTTACGATTAAAGCGGGGAAACCGCTGTACGACGGAACGGAGGCTTTGAACTTCGTCCGTTACCGCGAGGACAGTGACTTTAACCGGACGAAACGGCATCAGGTGTTTCTAAACGCCATGGTCGATCGAATGTTAAAGCTGAATCAAGTGACAAAAATTCCTGAATTGATGAACCTGATGGGCGATAATTTTAAGACGGACCTGCCGCCAAGCCAAATCATCGATTTGTCCAAGCAAGTGCTGCTGGGCGATGCTTCTCCGCAAATTAGCGGATTTACGATTATGGGCGAAGGGATGCGGCTGAACGGCATTTATTATGACAAGGCCAATGAAGAAGATGTGAACTTTGCTAAAGAGATGATCGACAGCTGGCTCAACCCGGAAACGGAAACGTCCGCCTTGATTACGCCGGAATCGCGGGACGCCGAGAAGGCCGCGGCCGAGTCAAATGGCACGCAGGGAACGGCAACCAACCAGCAATAGCAAGAATGAGTCATCTTGGGGCATCATACTTTAGATTAAACCGCTTTATAGGTTTATATCAAACCTCGGCAGTCCGGTGTTCCGGCTGCCGATTTCACACGGCCCGTCCCGGAACATATCCCGTTTCGAAACGTATCAATTAGGGGAGTCTGAATGAAGGATGAGGAGGATTTTGTTCTCATGAATATAGCGTTTTTTTTGCTTCCGAAAAATGACGTGGTGACCGTAACGCTGGATTCCACCTTGCGGCAGACGTTGGAACGCATGGAGTTTCACCGATATACGGCTGTGCCGATCATCGACCGGGACGGTGCGTATGTCGGCACGGTGACGGAAGGCGACTTACTTTGGCATATGAAAAATTCCGATGGTAGGATCAATTTTGAGACCGCTTCAAAATTTCTGCTCAAGGACGTTCCGCTGAAGATGGACATGAAACCGGTACGGATCGATGCGGATATGGAGGACCTGATCAATCTAGCGAAGGTGCAAAACTTTGTGCCTGTCGTTGACGACCGGGGCCGGTTCATCGGGATCGTCCGGCGCAGCCAAATTATCGAATATTGCGAGAAGTTCGTGACCCGAAATGCGGCACAACCCCAATAAATCCTAAAGGTTTGCGTCTTTTGTCGCGGTTGCATTATGCTATAATGAAGAATAAAGCTTTTTCGGGGAGGGTGGAAGCTGTCCGCCATGCAAAGGGAAATGGATGTGGCCAAACGTGCCAAGGTGATTGAATGGCTCAAAACGGAAGTAGTCGATCACGTATCCCGTTTGTTTAAAGCATTATGGGAAGGCAGCACGACACGGGTTATGGACAGTCTTGCCAGTCTGATTGTCAGCAGTTATATTTTGGGGCGAAGACTAGGTGTTTCCTATCGGGATATGGATGACAGCATCTTGGAGAAACTGAAAAAACATAAGCAGGAGGGTCACCAGCTCGAGGATTGGTATCAAGATATTTCTACCCTGGAAGAACATATGCGTAAGAGGTGAACCCATTTGAAGTTACGCTGGACATCGGTGGCCTGGAGCGCCGCATATTTGCTGCTTCTGCTGTCACTTGCAACTCCGCTTACCGTGATTACGATGTTTTTTCTGATCGTGCCGGGCATCTTGTTGTACACGACCTTGTCGACAAGGGTGTTTCTCGTGCACGTAGCGGTGGTCTGGCTAGCGGCTTCGCTGATCTTCGGACCGGTTATTCTGCTGCAGGCCGTTTATTTTATTATTCCTTCGATCGTGATGGGCTATTTATATAAGAAAAGAGTTCCGGCCTTTCGCACGATCATGACGGGAGCCGGCACCATTTTGCTGGAATTTTTGCTGGTCCTTCTGATCAGCACGGTGTTTTTTGACTTTAACCTGGCTACGGCGATTGAGGACCTGGTCAATTCGGCCATGGCTCCGTTTACGAATGTCGCCGACAGTTCGTTGGCCGGCGGGATCGTCTGGTCACCGGAGATGAGTCAGCAGTTTTCCAGTCTCACGGTGCGAATGATTCCGTTTACGATGATCGTCTGCTCGCTTCTGATCGCTGCGGTGGCCCATGCCATCTCTAGGCCGACGTTATCCAGCTTAGGGCATGCGGTGCCGAAGCTGCCGCCGATCCGCGATTGGCGGTTGCCGCGTTCGCTGATTTGGTATTACCTGATTGGCGTGCTGCTGCAGTGGTTCGGCGGAGAAGCTGTTCAGCAGGGGTTCATGGGCACGATTTTGTTGAACCTGATGCCGCTGTTGCAATTTCTCTTTATGGTTCAAACGGCAAGCTTCTTCTTCTTTGCGGCCTATCACCGCAAGTGGAACCCGGTCATTCCGATCCTGCTGATCGTAGCGATGTTGTTTATTCCGCCGCTGCGAATCGTGGGGATTCTGGACATTGCATTTCCGCTACGGGATATGATTACGAGATCAAGACGATAGGGTGAGAAGGCATGCCTAATATTTTGCAAAAACGTTGGTACGGGTACCAGACCGTATGGATGTTCATGCTTCAGTTGCTGCTCGTCATCTTCGTCTCCTACTTTAACTGGATTTTGGGGCTAGTCTGCTTATGCCTTGTCTGCGTGTTGACTTACAGCATGCTTCGGGCGGAGCGGCAGTTCCGCAAAGAGCTGATCCGCTACGTGACCGATTTGAACTACCGGATCAAACGGGTAGAAGGCGAGGCGGTCAGTAAACTGCCGTTTGGTCTGATGCTCTATAGCGAGGAGCGGACGATCGAATGGCATAACCATTTCGTAGCCGGCATGTACGGTAAAGACTCCGTCGTAGGTCTACCTTTGTCCGAGCTACTGCCGCAGCTCCCTGCGCCAAGCCGCGACAAGAAAGATGGCGGCGGTGCTCGGACAACTGTGGAGACGATGGTTGGGGATCGACATTACGAATTGGCCATCGATACGAATGAACGACTCATTTACATTCATGATATGACAGAGTTGGCGGTGCTGCGCAGTCGGTACGAAGACGAACGGGCCGCGCTGGGCATCATCCTGCTGGACAATCTAGATGAGGCTACCCAGGGGATGGATGACCAGCAGCGGACCGCCTTGATCGCCCGCGTAGCGACGGCGATCACGGAATGGGCCAAACAGTACCGCGTGTACCTGCGGCGGCTGTCCTCCGAGCGATATCTGATGATCCTGAATCAGAAATCGCTGGACGAACTGGAGCAAAGCCGGTTCGTGATCTTGGACGAGGTCCGCGAAATGACCGCGGACCTGAAGGTGCCGATTACGCTCAGCATCGGCCTCGCATTTGGTGCCGAGCGCTTCAGCGAGCTGGGCGAACTCGCCCAGTCCAGCTTGGATATGGCGCTCGGCCGCGGGGGAGACCAGGCCGCCGTGAAGGCCGGTCAGCGGTTGTCCTTCTATGGCGGCAAATCCGGCGCCATAGAGAAGCGGACGCGCGTCCGCGCCCGCGTCATCGCGCATGCCTTGCGCGATTTGATGCAGGAGAGCGACCGCGTCATCATCATGGGCCATCGCGTACCGGACCTCGACGTGATCGGCGCCTCCATCGGCGTGTTGAAGGCCGCCGATATGTACAAGGTCGAGGCCCACATCGTGCTGGATGGCCCGAACCCGGCGATCGAGCGCCTGATGGAGCGCATCGGCAAAGAAGAGGCCCTGCTCCGGCGGTTTATCACGCCGGAGCAGGCCCTGAATTTGATGACCGAGCACACGTTACTCGTGCTCGTTGATACGCATAAGGCTTCCATCACGATGGAGCCCCGGCTGGTCGAAGAAGCGAGCCGCGTCGTCATCGTGGACCACCATCGCCGCGGGGAAGAATTCGTGGCCGATGCGGTGCTCGTCTATCTGGAGCCTTACGCTTCCTCGGCGTGCGAGCTCGTTACGGAGCTGCTGCAGTACATTCACGAGAAGGTGGAGCTCAGCCCGCTGGAAGCGACGACGCTGCTCGCGGGCATCACCGTCGATACGAAGCATTTCGCGCTTCACACCGGCTCTCGGACGTTTGAGGCTGCGGCGTTCCTCCGTCGAAACGGGGCGGACACGGTGATGGTGCAGCGATTGTTGAAGGAAGACTTGCAGGAGTACATCGCCAAGGCCGACATCATCAAGCATGCCCGCATGATCCACGGGCATATCGCCTTGGCGGTGACGGAGACGAACCGCAAAATCCCGCAGCTGTTGATCGCCCAAGTGGCGGATACGCTGCTGAATATGACGGGCGTACTTGCTTCGTTCGTGATCAGCGAGCGGCCGGACGGCCTGATTGGGATCAGCGCCCGTTCGCTCGGGAGCATGAATGTCCAGGTGGTCATGGAGCGGCTCGGCGGCGGAGGACACTTGACGAATGCAGCTGTTCAATTGGAAGGAACCCAGACGGAAGCGGAGAAACGATTGCTCGCCGTGCTGGATGAAATAGAGAAGGAAGAGGGGTTATTCGAATGAAAGTGATCTTTTTGAAGGATGTCAAAGGCCAAGGAAAAAAAGGGGAAGTTAAAGAGGTATCGGAAGGTTATGCACAGAACTTCCTGATGCCACGGGGACTGGTTCGCCCGGCTACCGAAGGTAATGTGAAGACGCTGGAGCAGCAAGCGGCATCCGAACTGAAGCGCAAAGCGCAGGAGAAGGAAGAGGCAGTCCAGCTCGGCAAGAAGCTGGAGGAAATGACCGTACAGTTGAAAGCGAAAGCTGGCGAGGGAGGCCGCTTGTTTGGCGCGATTACCAGCAAGCAAGTCGCGGAGGCGCTGGAGAAAGCCGGCGTGAAGCTCGATAAGCGTAAAATCGAAATGCATGATCCGATCCGGACTCTAGGCGTAACGCAAGTGCCGGTGAAGCTTCACCCGGAAGTGAAGTCGACGCTTAAGGTTCACGTTACGGAGGAATAAGATGAGCGGAGATCTGTTTTTTGACCGGATCCCCCCGCAAAACCTAGAAGCTGAACAAGCGGTACTCGGGGCGGTACTGCTGCAATCGGAAGCGCTCATCTCCGCGATGGAGCGGGTGCGGACCGAGGATTTTTACGATAAGCCCCACCAATTGATCTTTGAAGCGATGGTTCAGTTGGGCGAGGAAGGCAAGCCGATCGACCTCGTCACGCTGACCTCGAAGCTGAAGGACCGCGGCGAACTCGAAGAGATCGGCGGCGTCAGCTATTTGGCCAAGCTGGCCCATGCCGTGCCGACGGCGGCCAACGTGGATTATTACGCACGGATCATTGAAGAGAAATCAATGCTGCGGCGGTTGATCCGTACGGCGACGCAAATCGTCAGCGACGGTTATTCCGGCGGCGAAGACGTGGCCGATATGCTCAGCGATGCCGAACGGCGCATTCTGGAGATTTCCAACCGCCGCTCGGGCAGCGGGTTTATCGCCATTCGCGACGTGCTGATGGAAGTGTTCGATCGCGTTGAGTTGCTGCATCAGAACCGCGGAACGACAACCGGGATTCCATCCGGATTCGTGGATTTGGATAGAATGACCGCGGGATTCCAGCGCAGCGACTTGATTATCGTAGCGGCGCGGCCATCCGTAGGTAAAACGGCTTTCGCCTTGAACATTGCGCAAAATGTGGCGGTGCGCGCTAAAGAGACCGTGGCGATCTTCAGTCTGGAGATGTCCGCGGCTCAGCTGGTACAGCGGATGATCTGCGCCGAAGCCAACCTTGACGCCAGCGTCATGCGTACCGGCGATTTCAAGAGCGATGACGACTGGTCAAAGCTGACGATGGGCATTGCGGCCTTGTCGGAAGCGGATATATATATCGATGACACTCCGGGGATCACCGTTGCCGATATCCGGGCGAAATGCCGCCGGCTCAAGAAGGAACGCGGCCTGGGCATGATCGTGATTGACTACCTGCAGTTGATTCAGGGCCGGGGCAAACCCGGCGAGAACCGGCAGCAGGAGGTCTCGGAAATTTCCCGGACGCTGAAGCAAATCGGCCGGGAGCTGGAAGTGCCTGTTATTGCTTTGTCTCAGTTAAGCCGGGGCGTCGAGCAGCGGCAGGACAAGCGTCCGATGATGTCCGACCTTCGGGAATCCGGTTCCATCGAGCAGGATGCCGATATCGTAGCGTTCCTGTACCGGGACGATTACTACAACCAGGAGACAGAGAAGAAGAACATCATCGAGATCATCATCGCGAAACAGCGGAACGGCCCGGTTGGGACGGTTGAGCTCGTCTTCTTGAAGAACTTCAACAAGTTCGCCAACTATGAGCGGGCTCATGCGGACGCCTTTGCGGGGTAGCCTAAGTACGGAACTTCTTCATATGGAACTCATCAATAATCGATCATCATCTAGCTATATCGGATTCTAAGGGCTGACCTAATGCGTCGCCCTTTTTTGCTGGATTCATGAATTAATTCCGAACATTTGTAAAATGCGATCGAATAATCGTTCGCTTTTTAATTTGACTTTGAAAATGGAGACTGTTAAACTGGTATTGCTGCGTTAAAGCGATAGATCAACTTCGGTTTGACGGCAGCGGAACGTTTGTTAGCGCGTACAACAGGTGTAATGTCGCATCGGCCTAAGGTTTGCAGGGAAGCATCAGCAATCGAACGGCTGTCTTTTGCAATGTTCAAATACAGGTGCTTGACGCACCGGGCGGGGGAATGTACATGTCAACGGTAGTCGTTGTGGGAACGCAATGGGGAGACGAAGGTAAAGGTAAAATCACGGATTTCTTGGCGGATAGCGCCGATGTGGTGGCCCGTTATCAAGGCGGTAACAACGCCGGTCACACCATTCTTATCGACGGCAAGAAGTACAAACTCACCTTGATTCCGTCAGGCATCTTCAATCAAAATAAACGTTGTGTTATTGGAAACGGGGTCGTCATCAATCCGGCGGCATTGATCGAGGAGATCAATTACGTGGAAGAGAACGGGTTCAGCGCGAAGAATTTGGTCATCAGCGACCGGGCCCACGTGATTTTGCCATATCATTTGGTCCTGGATGCTTTGGAGGAAGAACGCAAGGGCGAGAACAAGATTGGAACAACCAAGAAAGGGATCGGCCCGGCTTATATGGATAAGGCCTCCCGCAGCGGGATTCGGATTGCCGATTTGATGGATGCAGAGGAGTTCGAGGCGAAGCTGCGCCATGCAATGAAGGAGAAGAATCATCTGATCGAGACCGTCTATGGCGGCCAGCCTCTCGACGTGGAGGAAGTGCTGAAGCAGTACCTGGAATACGCAGAAATCATTCGTCCGTACGTAGCCGATACGTCGGTGATATTGAACGAAGCAATTGATGCGGGCGAGAAGGTATTGTTTGAAGGCGCGCAAGGCGTCATGCTCGACATCGACCAAGGGACGTATCCATTCGTGACCTCGTCCAATCCGTCGGCAGGCGGAGTCTGCAATGGCAGCGGCGTGGGTCCGACGAAAATCCACCAGATTATCGGCGTGGCTAAGGCGTACACAACTCGTGTCGGCGACGGCCCGTTCCCGACGGAGCTGTTCGACGAAGTTGGCCACATGATCCGCGAAACCGGCCACGAGTACGGGACCGTGACCGGGCGTCCGCGCCGGGTTGGCTGGTTCGACAGCGTCGTTGTCCGCCATACGCGCCGTGTCAGCGGGTTGACCGGGTTGTCCCTGAACTCGCTGGACGTTCTGACTGGGCTGAAAACCGTGAAGATCTGCACCGGGTATAAATACCGCGGCGAGATTATCACGCACTACCCGGCTAGTCTGAAAATGCTTGCCGAATGCGAAGCGGTGTACGAAGAAATGCCGGGCTGGTCGGAGGACATTTCCGGGGCGAAAACGCTGGAGGATCTCCCCGAGACCACCCGCAATTACGTCAATCGCGTATCCGAGTTGACTGGTGTACCGATCGCGATTTTCTCGGTCGGCCGCAACCGCAGCCAAACGAATCAAGTGCTGCCGATCTACGAATAAGCAAACCTTAGACTATGAACCTATAGGAGCCGCCGATAGAGGATGGAAACATCGCGCTGTCGACGGCTTCTTTTTCTAGTTTTGCCTACTAAACCAAGGTTGAAATCGGGTTTCTCCGTCCATACTGAAGGTTGAGAGACTAGATTCTTAGGCAGTAGGAGGATAAAACGATGAAATGGCTCGGATGGATCTTGAAATTATGCGTAACGATTGTAGCGGTCAGTCTATTGACCGTTGCCACGACGGGATATATCGTCAATTCGTACATCCAATCGCTTATGAGCAGTTATAACCTGCCGGTCACCGGACAGGCTCCCGGCTTTGGTGGGATCATGAAGGGGATGTTGGGGTTCGGTAAGGATTCAGACCGTACCGGTCAGGTAGAGGGGGAAACCGATCCAGGGGATAACGCAGACAAAGTCGACAGTAGCTCCGTCGCCGACGCCGACTCGAACAAGACCGGGGACAATTCGACAGATCCGTCCGGCGGTGGTGGAGAGAAGAACGGGACTCCCAGTGGTAAGACGTCGGAGACTAGCGGGAATCCCCCGTCCGGGAGTACGGGCAAGGATGCCAACGAAACGGATCCGAATGGGAATGCGCCGGAGGACGCTTTGCCGGTCATGGGCGGAATGAGTGCCGGCGATGCCTTAGGCGAGGACCAGCAAGTCGTGGTGACGCCGGATGATCTCGTCGCCAAGAAGGAGGAACTGCCCGATAAGCAGAAGGAGGAGATTTTTGCGATCCTCATGAAGAAGCTGCCGCAGGAGGAGATGCAAATTTTAACCGTCGCTTTAGAGGGCGGACTGACCGAGACGGAGATGATGAACATCGAGCAAATGCTATCTAAACATCTGGACAAGACGGAATATGCCAAGGTCATGGAATTGTTAAAAAAGTAACGCCAAACCCCCGGTCTACAGGGAATGTCAGCGTTAACATTCACAGGATTGTAAATTAAAAAAAACGGCCGAGATGCCGCTGAATTCGCGATAACCCGCTTCGTTAAGCGGGTTGTTTGCATTTTGGCCCAAGGTTGAAATCCCTTGCTGGGCTGTGTTAAAGTTAACAATAGCGGTAAAAGGTTAAAATTTTGAAACCATTTTAAGTCGAATCGAGTCGATGAATAAAGGAGATCGGTATGAAAGGTTTTACGGGAAAACGTTGGCAGCTGTGGCGCGGAGAAAACTCTCGAACGCAGGAGCAACACAGCCGCCCGGAAAACGATTCAGAGATATCCGAAGCAGAGAATGGGCGGAAATGGCCCCATCTTCTTAAATCCCGCAAGGTCGCCCTGGCAGGGGCAGCGGTGGTATTGATCGCCGGTACGGTTTATTTGGCAGGGCAGCAATATGTCAAAGCCAATACGGTAGCTTATTACCGGGTTTATGTCGGCGGGAAGGAAATTGGCACGATCGCGAGCGAATCGCAATTACAGGCTCTGATTAAGCGCAAAGAGCAAGAATATAAACAGAAGTACCCGGAAGTGGAGATGGCGGTGAATACCGAGGACATTACCACCAAACCGGAGCAGGCCTACAAAGCGGAAGTCGATGCGGATTCGACACTCAATGAGCTGTACGGGATGTTGACCGGCTATGCCAAAGGCGTTGAGCTGAAGGTGGACGGCAAAGTGATTGCTGTCGTGAAGGATCAGGAGGCGGCACGGGAAGTGCTGGACCGGGTCAAAACGCAATATGCACCGGATGTGGCAGCCAGCACGCTGGCAGCGAAAGTAAAACGCACCGGAGGCAGCGCGACGGCGGGGGCCAAAACAAAGGCATCCAACACGACGCTGGAAACGGTGGAAATCGCCGAAGAGGTGGCGCAGGGTGAGATCAAATCAGATCCGAACAAGGTACTGAGCCCTGAGGAGGCTGTACGTAAGATTCTTCAGGGAGACGAGGAAGCCATTCAATATGAGGTACAGGAAGGGGACTCGATCTCGTCGATTGCGGCCCGTTTTGATGTGTCTCAGAAGGAGTTGTTCGCAAACAATCCCGGGATTGAAGAGCTGACGCTGCAGATTGGAACGTTGCTGAATGTGAAGGCGGTCCAACCGGCGCTGACGGTTCGCACCGTGGAGCATGTGACGGAAGAGATCATCACCGAACCGCAGGTGGTCGTCAAGACGAACGCCAGCATGCGATCTGGAGAGACCAAGGTCGTCTCGCCGGGGAGCAGCGGCCTGAAAACGATGGAGTATCGGATCACGAAGGAAAACGGCATGGTCGTGGATGAAGAATGGTTAGGCCAGGAGGTCACCAAGAAATCGTCGCCGAAGATCGTCGTGCGCGGCACGAAGGTCGTGCTGGGCGAAGGTTCCGGGCAGTTTGCCTGGCCGGTATCCAGCGCCAAGATGACAAGCAGCTATGGCGAGCGCTGGGGGCGGACGCATAAAGGCGTTGACCTCGTGTCCTCGAAACGCAATATCCTCGCCGCCGATGACGGGGTGGTCTCTTTTGTCGGGACGAAGACGGGCTACGGCAACTGCATCATCATCGATCACAAGAACGGGTATGAGACGCTGTATGGCCATTTAAGCAAGATCAGCGTGAAGAAAGGGCAAGTCGTCGAGAAGGGCGACAAGATCGGCGTCATGGGCAACACCGGGCGCTCAACCGGCACGCATCTTCATTTCGAGATTCATAAGAACGGCAGCATTCAGAACCCGATGAAGTATCTATAAGATATAAGATCAGTCCCGCAACCCGTGAGGGAGGCGGGTTTTTTTTGCCTCAACCCTTATTTACCCCGAAATAGGTGCTGTCAATCGTTACCGGATCGGCGGATAGCTGATGCGGCGTCAGATATGGTAAGATAGAGGGAGCAAAAGCCCATGGCTGAAAGTTGGGGTGAACGAAGTCATGCAAGGAAAAATTCTGGTCGTGGATGATGAGAAACCCATTGCGGATATTTTGAAATTTAATTTGGAAAAAGAGGGTTACGAGGTCGTTCTCGCCTTCGACGGGATTGAGGCCACTCGACTCGCGTTCTCCGAGCAACCGGATCTGATCCTGCTCGATTTGATGTTGCCCGGCAAGGACGGGATGGACGTGTGCCGGGAGGTGCGGGCGAAGCTCGAAACGCCGATCATCATGCTGACGGCCAAGGACGGGGAGATCGACAAGGTGCTGGGGCTGGAACTGGGCGCCGACGACTACGTCACGAAGCCGTTCAGTACGCGGGAACTGTTGGCTCGGGTGAAGGCGCAGATGCGCCGTCAGCAGAAGGCGGCGGCGACCGAAGGTGCGGAGGAGACAAAGCAAGGCATCAGCTTATTTGAGCTGTTCATCGATACGGACATGTACACGGTCCATAAGAACGGCGAACCGCTGGACCTGACGCACCGGGAGTTCGAGCTCGTGCATTACCTGGTTAAGAACGCCGGGAAAGTGATGACGCGTGAACACCTGCTGCAGGCGGTATGGGGCTTCGAGTATTTTGGCGATGTTCGTACGGTGGACGTGACGATTCGCCGGCTGCGCGAGAAGATCGAGAAGGATCCGAGCAAGCCGGAATACATTTTGACGCGGCGGGGATTGGGGTACATGATGCGTAGCTCCAAGGCAGGTGGACTCTAGAATGAATCTGCCCTCTTTTTTTCGCACCATCCAGGCCAAACTGATCATCATCTACGTGCTCCTCATCCTGATCGCGATGCAGTTGATCGGGGTGTATTTCGTGAGCGCGATGAAGACCTCGCTGACCAGCAACTTCACGAAGGAGCTGCAGGAGCGGGCGGAGCTGCTCTCTGTGCTGGCGGCGCAAAACCTGGGCGTGACTGGAGAGTCGGCGGAAGAATCGATGGAGAATTTGCGCGTGCTGGTGAACAACCTGTTTAACATCGGCGGGGCTGAAATTCAGGTGCTTGATGCGAGCGGCAAGGTGTTGACGACGTCCAAGCCGTCCCACGCCGATTACGTGGGCACGAAGAACACGCAGACGGTCGTGAGCCGGGCCCTGCAAGGCATCCGCGACAACGAGGAATATATCATCGATGAGGATAACGTCCGGAAGAAGGTCGTCGCCAAGCCGGTGGTCAGCAGTGGAAAAATCGTCGGCGCGATCTACATCGCGGCGTCGATGAGCGAGCTGTACAGTACGATGGAGCGGATTAATAATATATTTATTTCCGGGATCTTGCTGGCGCTGGGGCTGACGGCGGTGCTTGGCGTCATCTTAGCGCATACGATCACCTCGCCGATTAAGGAGCTGACCCGGCGTGCCACGGCGGTGGCCGAAGGGGAGTTCCACCAGAAAATGCCCGTGCTTGGCAACGATGAGATCGGGCAGCTCAGTAAGGCATTTAACTATATGACCAGCCGACTTCGCGATGCGCTGGCGCAGAACGAGGAAGAGAAGGAGAAGCTCGCCTCGATCCTCACGAACATGAGCGACGGAGTGATCGCGACCGACGAGACCGGACGGGTCATCTTGATGAACCGGCGAGCGAGCGAGATGCTGGGGACACCGGATACGGCGCTCGACCGGGCCGATATCATGTCGCTGATGAACCTGCCGGAAGAGGAACGGGATGTGCTGGAGCAAGGGACGATGCACTCAACGATTCTCGAAAATACCGGGCCGGACGGCGATGTTTTCCTCATCCGGGTGACGTTTACGCCGATTCATCGGCGGGAAATCGGGATCATCGGCACGATCGCCGTGCTTCAGGACGTCACCGAGCAGGAGAAGCTGGAGGCCTCGCGGCGGGAGTTCGTGGCCAACGTGTCGCATGAGTTGCGGACGCCGCTGACGACGATCAAGAGCTATACGGAAGCGCTGGAGGACGGCGCAATGGAGGATTCGGAGCTTGGGCCGCGGTTCGTGTCTGTGATTCAGAATCAGACCGAGCGGATGATCCGCCTCGTCACCGACCTGCTGCACCTGTCTCGCTTCGATTCCCAAGAGGCCGAACTTCGTAAGCAACCGACGAACGTGATGGAGATGCTGGAGGATGTGGCGGATCGATTTTCTTTTCAGATGCAGGAGAAAGGGATCAAGCCAACGCTGTTTATCGCCAGTGACGTGGATACGGCTTGGATCGACCGTGACCAGATCGACCAGGTGCTGGACAACCTGATCTCCAATGCGATGAAGTACACGCCGGAAGGCGGCACTATCACACTGGAAGCACACTTGACCGATGATCGCCAGTTGGCGATTTCGGTACAGGATACCGGGATCGGGATTCCTAAGAAGGATCTGGACCGGATTTTTGAACGGTTTTATCGCGTCGATAAGGCGCGTTCTCGGAATATGGGCGGGACGGGCTTGGGATTGTCCATTGCCCGGGAAATTGTGCGCGCCCACGGCGGAACCATATCTCTGCAATCGGAATTCGGCAAAGGCACCAAGGTGACCTTTACGCTGCCGGCAGAGAAGCAAGGAGGCGAAGCGCGATGAAGGAAAGGGTCAAATCGCTGGCGCTGGCCTTGCTGGTCGCGTGCAGCCTGGTACAGAGTTATTTCCTGATCTATCAATTGCCGGGCAGCAATCCGGTGGTCAAATCGGAGAGCGACTACATCCGTACGGAGAATATGGGGACGACCCAGGAGGCCGATGTGATGCTCTTTCCGGCGCAAATTGCCGTACATATGGGCGAGGAGCGGCACACCGTGTTTTACCCGGATTCGACGTTTTACAATCTGATTTACAACCGGCTGAAGGGCCGTCAGTTCGAAGGTTTCCAGCGGTATGACATCGACAATATCCAGTGGTCGGACATTCGCAGCAAAGATATCGGCGTGGAGCTGGAATTTGGAGGAGGCGTGCCAGTGCAGCTCCTGCAGAAGGTCATGCAGATAGCGCCGGACCCGCTGTTTGACGCGGAGAACGTCAACCGGCTGCTGATCTTCAACACGGGAACCGATGACCAGGTGCGCGTCTTTTTCTTTAGCTCTCGGGGTGACGTCGTGTACGAAGCGACCAAAGCCGACTTGACGGTGCAGGACGTCCAGCAGCAGGTCGACTTCGGAAAGGACTGGGTGCCATATACGTTGACGGACGGCTACTACGTTCCTGAGGAGCCGATCGATCTGGTGGAAACCGGCTTGAACATTGGGTTATATACCACAGAGCAGATGCAGAGTTTGTTCTTTGATCCGAGCATCACCCGTTATATCCGGGAAAAAGACGGCTCCGAGATTTACACAGACAGTAAACGCAGCCTTCAAGTCAAACAAAACCGGAACTGGATCAATTACACCGATCCAGCCGCCCCCTCGGCTGGCGAGAACAGTCCTAGCAAAAACGTGCTGTCATCGATTGACTTCGTTAACCAGCACGGCGGCTGGAATGGGAAGTACCGGTTAGAGCAGACGAGCGAAGGCATCGAGGAAAACCAGCAACGGGTCGTGTTCCAACAGTATTACGGGACTGGGCAGTTTGGCGCATTCCCGATCATCGACTTGCCGACGTTCCATTATGGGGCGATCACGCTCGAGATGCGCCAAGGTACGATCGCCGGATATGAGCGTTCGTTGATCTACGGCTCCGGCGGCAACTGGGAGAAGAAAGTTGTCTCCCTGCCGGGCGGCAAGGCGCTTCGTGAGCAAATTGCAGCGCTTCGGGCGGAGGCCGGCATCGCCGGGTTGTACCCGGCGTACTTGCCGTCGCTCACTGAAAAGGGCCTGCTGCTGAAGCCAACTTGGGTCGTCGAGCTCAGCAATGGCGCGACCCGGGTACTCAGCTTGGGCGCTGTGGAGAAGACCGAGGCGGGTGTGAATGAGGGTGCCAGCGTAGGCGGGGATGTTGGCGTTGATGCTGGTGGTAACGCTGGTGCCGGTGCTAATGGGAATGCTGCTGCAAATGATGCTGCAAATGCAAACGAGTAACTTAGTCATTTCGTAGCCTCTTCCACGTCAAACGTTACTTTTTAACGGACTCAGGAGGCGCTATTGGGCCAAAGTTTGGGGGATCTTCGTGCTAACGGACCCAGGAGACCTTATTCGGCTGGGTCGAGCCCAATTTGTTTCGATAGAGTGCGAATAGGGTCACTGGAGTCCGTTAGGCTGGGATATCGACGGGAAATACACCATTAACGTCACTACGGTCCGTTACGTCACGTTTCGGTACGGTATGAGAGAATCGAATCTATACGAAAGGGGGACGAACCATGGATTGGGGTCGGGCGAAAAACGTATTGATTTACGCCTTTTTGCTGTTGAATCTGGTGCTGGGTTATCAGCTGTGGAACGATCTGCGCGAGCAGGCCGACTCCAACCTGGATATCACCGCCCTGGAGAATAATACGCAGCAAGCGATGGACGAGAAGAACATTCGTGTGCTTGCCAAGATTCCGATGGAAACGCCGGAGCTGCCGAAGATCGCCTACCGGTTCGTGGACGATTCGCAAAGCGGTAAACTGACCGACCTGTCGGTGCCGGTTGATAGCAGGCTGATTTTTACGCCGAGGGATTTGGCGGCTGCACTGAAGGCGAGCTTGCCGGACATCAGCGATTATCGATATGACGAAGTGGCGAGCAGTTCAGACGTGTTTGTGTTGCATCCTTTGGTCGACGGGAAATGGCCGCTTTTCAAAATTGAGCTAAAACTGTTCAATAGCAATCAGAAGATCATTTCGTACCAGCGCCGGGCGATTGAGATCACCTATCCGGAGGAGGAGAAGCCGCAACGCGTGCTGTCCGCCTCGAAAGCGCTAGGGAACCTGATCGAGAACTTCCTTCCGGAAGGCTCGGTCGTTACGGAAGTGGAGTTGGGCTATTACGGCGAGGTGTTCGATTCGGATGCTCATCTGCCGGCCGCGCCGGCATGGAGGTTTATGCTGGAGAGCGGCAAGGAGTATTACGTGCAAGGCATCAGCGGCGATGTCATCAGTCCGAACACAGAGAAAACGAAGGAGTAATGGGAGATTATGGGGATACGATTTTCGGTGCTGTCGAGTGGTTCGACGGGCAATGCAACGTTAGTTGCGAACGGGGAAGTCACGCTGATGGTCGATGCCGGCTTTAGTGCCAAACGCATCGATGAGCTGATGATGGAGCGCGGGGTGACCGGGCAGGAACTGACGGGAATTCTGGTTACGCATGAGCATTCGGACCATATCAAGGGCCTAGGCGCGGTGGCGCGAAAATACAATCTGCCGATCTATGCAAACGAGAAGACGTGGGCCGCTATGGAAAAAGCAATCGGGAACCTCGCGGACGACCAGCGCTGCATCTTGGGTACCGGGGATACTCGCGATTTCGGCTCGCTCCGCGTGGAGTCGTTTGCCATCTCGCATGATGCTGCCGAGCCGGTGGGCTACAACTTTTACGATGGCAAGGAGAAGCTGAGCGTATGTACCGACCTCGGCTACGCCAGCGACAAGGTGAAGGAAGCGATCTGCGACGCTGACGTGTTGGTGCTCGAGGCGAATCATGATATCGAGATGCTGCGGATGGGACGTTACCCGTGGAACATCAAACGCCGCATTCTCGGCGACCTGGGACACTTGTCCAACGATGCAACCGGCGAGTTGATGAGCGAGATCTTGAACGGCCGCCTGAAGCGGACGTATCTGGCTCACCTTAGTCGCGAGCACAATATGCTCGACTTGGCCAAGATGTCCGTTCGCGGCTCCATGGAAGACCGCGGCTGCTTCTTCCGGGACAGCGAGTTCAAGCTTTGCGAAACGTATTACGACCGGCCCACGCCGTGGGATGTGTTGAGCGAGCGGTAGGTGGCGGCGGGAGGGGGCCGTTTGATGTTTTGGAACCCGCCTAGGTTGGGCTAGCGTGTATATGTGGACTCATTCGTTGAATTATATATGATTTTTCGAATACAATGTGCTGCGGATGGAACCAAATTTGAAATTGTATACGATATTTCATATAGATTCTGGCCGATTGACCTTCTGGGACGAGAATGTGTATGAAAATTCGAATACATTCCGTTGAAAACGGCATAAACGGTGAAATGTATTCGGTTTTTCGCATACATTTATAGATTCTGACAAGCAAACCGCCCGGGGATGGCGAACCCCGGGCGGTATTTATTATGCTATAGTTCCCACCCCGGCAAATACGCCTTGGTGTTATTCAGCATCGTCGTGAACAGCTCCTCCGCTTGGTTCGGCGTGAGGCCGGAAAGCAGCGGGTCGTTCAGGAACGCGCGGTAGGCCAGATCGCGGTCTTTGTTGATAGCCGCCTTGAGGATGGCCTCCTGGTTGTAGACATGACGGGTGACGAGATTGTTGATGTCCTCCGGCAGGCTGCCCGCCAGCACGGGCTGGACGCTGTCCGCGCCAAACACGGCGTTCGTCTCGACGACGGCGTTCAGCGGCAGTGAGGTCATCTGGCCGCGGTTCGGCAGATTGACGTTGGTGATCATCGGGGCGCTAGCGCCGGTTAAGCTGCGCAACATGGCAATGCCTTCCTCGCCGCTGGATTTGAGCGAGAACGACTCCTCGCCGGCAACAAGCCGGCGGCTGCGCTCGCGCAGCTTCTGCAGATTGTCGATCCGCCAGGCCACGGTCGTCAGACCGAATTTCCACTGCTTCACGTGCTCGGGGCTTCGCAGATACCATGTGTTCGGCATGAATTCGGCCAAATGGCGGTCACCGGCGGCGGCAATCAGGCCGAAGCGGCGGAACAGGTCGAAATGGATGCGGTTCGCCGAGGTGAAGCTGTTGTTCATCCAGTGGTCTTTTTGACCATGGGCACTAAAGCCTTCTTCAGCATACTTCTCTGCGAAAGCCCGGTAGATCGGGAACAGGTCGGTACCGCGATAGGAAGCCCGGTCCAGCCAGGTGAAATGGTTGATCCCCAGCACGTTCACTTCGATATCTTGGCGGCGGACATCGGTCAGCCCCTCCATCTCCTGCAGCATCTCGGCGAGCAGCTCTTGCGTGCCGAAGACCTCATGGCAGCAGCCGAAGGCTTTGATGCCCGGAAAGACCTTGTACAAGGTGCGGGTCAGCACGCTCATCGGGTTCGTGTAGTTGATGACCCAAGCGTTTGGCGCATGGTCGCGGATCGCTTCGGCGATCTCCACGTACATCGGGATGCTGCGCATCGCGCGAATCGCGCCGCCCGGGCCGACGGTATCGCCAACGGATTGGTAGACGCCGTAAGCTTCCGGCGTATGTACGTCCGATCGCATTTCCTCGAACGTTCCGGGAAGGATGGAGATGATCACAAAGTCGGCGCCCTTCAGCGCTTCCGGCAGCGTCGGTACCGCCTCGTAACGCCAACATCCGACCGCATCAGGATGATTTTGCAAGCGGTTACCAATCACTTCATTCGCTTGCGCCGCTGCTAAGTCGATATCGTATAAGGCCACATGCCCCGAAAGCGCCGGTTCCAAAGCCAAGTCGCTCATCAGTCCCCACGCCCAGCCGCGCGAGCCGCCGCCAATATAGGCGATTTTCAAGTTTTTGACCGTTGTTGCTTCTTGCATATCTCGTTCACTCCCCTTGAATGATGTTACAATAAACATAGAGCAATAATAGAAAAGTTACCGCACGAATTTTGTTAATTTGAGCTGTTAGTCTACATTTTTTGCTGTTAATTAAACGAGGGGGTTAGCGATTTGACGATGGAGGGGCAGTTGGCGCCGATTCGCCGGATGCTGTTCATTGAGGCGGCGAAGCAGCCGGGACGGTTCTCGATGGAGGGGGAGCATTTTCACGATGCGTGGGAAATTTATTATCTCGTGTCCGGGGAACGGTGTTATTTCATCAAGGATCAAATCTACCGCATTTGCGCGGGCGACCTCGTGCTGATCCCGGTCAACGTGCTGCATAAAACTTCCCCGTCCGGGAAGCTGTCGCAATCCCATGAGCGGTTGCTGGTGAACTTCCGCACAGAGGCGGTGAGTATGTTGCTTCCCGGAAGGGAGGAAGAGCTGGAGCAGCTCTTCGAACGGTATCCGGTTCTGCGTTTAAGCACCGAAGAGCAACATCTCGTGCAGCCGCTTTTGGCCCGTATGCTGACGGAGCAGAAGCAGCAGGCGAGCGGGTATGAGGAGTATGGCCGCCTGCTGCTGGCCGAACTGCTGCTCAACCTGCTCCGCATGGCGCAGGGACGGCCAACCCACGATGGGGAAGAGGGAGGCGGGAAGCGCCCTTACCGGGAAATCTCCGAAGTCGCCCGCTACATCAATGCGCATTACGAAGAGAATCTAAGCCTCGGCGAGCTGGCCGGCCGTTTCCACCTCAGTCCCTATTACCTGAGTCATATTTTCCCCCGGGTCACGGGGCTAACGCTGGTCGCCTATATCAACCGTGTCCGCATCGAGGAAGCCTGTACGCTGTTGGGTGAGACGGAGCTGCCCGTGACCGATATCGCGTATCGCGTCGGCTACCAAAGCGTGACCCACTTCGGCCGTGTATTCAAGAAGTCCAAGGCGGTCTCGCCGCAAAGCTACCGGCGGGAGCAGAGGATGTTTAGCGGCGGGCATACGGCGCTAAAGGGCTGAATGCAGCCGTAGGGGCTATGACAGCGAGGATCACAGGAGAGGTACTAATGAGGTGGAAAGGGCCGAATGGGATCTAAAGCTCTGTGCATGTAGTGAGCGCATGGATTGTAAGTTAGATGCAGGTTTGGCTCAGTTAAAATCCGAAGGGAATACTCGAGAGTAGCTCCGTCCTCAGAAATGAGTCAGATCGCGGAAATGTTGCATTTTGTGCAACAAACAGAAACTCCCCTCCCATAAACAACGGGAGGAGAGTTCTTAGGTTACGATACGATGAGGTTTACAGCGGGAAGAAATTCGGCAGATACTCTTTGTTCGCCTCCAGCATCTCGTCCAGCAGCTTAATGGCGACTTCGACCGACGGGACCAGCGGGTGGTGCGCCAGCGCTTGCAAAGCAAGGTCGCGGCTGCCGGTGACGGCGGCGTCGATGGCGAGCTGCTCGTAGGTTTTGACCGCATGGATCAAGCCCTTGGCCATGGGCGGGATAGTCGTCAGCGGGAGCGGAAGCGGGCCGGTCTTCGTAACGACGCAATTGACCTCGATGCTGGCGTCGTCCGGCAAGAAGTTGAGGATGCCGTTGTTGGCTACGTTCAGCGTCTGGATGTCGTTGGTCCCGTTATAAAGCGAACGCATCAGGTTCACCGCCGCTTCCGAGTAATACGCACCGCCGCGCTGCTCCAACTGCTTCGGCTTCTCCTTCAGCTCAGGATCGCTGTAGAGCTCGAAAAGCTCTTCTTCGACCCGCTTCACGACTTCGGCACGGTTTTGCCCCTGATTCAGGGACTCCAGCTGCTCTTCGAGCATCGCGTCGGTCATGTAGAAGTACTTCAGATAGTAAGAGGGCAGGGCACGCAGGGAACGGAGGAAATCCGGGTTCCATTCGCGGGCAGGGACGTTCTTGGCACTATACCCGGCCGTGTCCGCCAGCATTTCGTTCAGCTTGTCTTCGCCGTTCACATCGATCCGCGATACCCAATGCAAATGGTTCAGCCCAACGAATTCGGCATACACCCGATCCGCGGTTACACCGTATTTGCTGGACACCTGCTTGATTAAGCTGATCGGCGCATTGCAGAGCCCGATGCTCTTCACCTTGGAATACTTGAGAATGGCTTCGGTCACCATACCCGCCGGGTTGGTGAAATTGAGCAGCCAGGCGTCCGGCGCCAGCTCCTCGATGTCGCGGCAGATCTCCAGCAGCACGGGGATCGTGCGAAGCGCCTTCAGCATGCCGCCGGGGCCGGTCGTCTCCTGGCCGATGACGCCGTATTTCGGCGGGATCGACTCGTCGCGGGCCCGGGCATCCAGCATGCCGACACGCATCTGTGTGCTGACGAAGTCTGCGCCCGAAATGGCTGCCCGGCGATCCGTCGTCAGATGAACTTCGATGGGTACGCCAGCTTGCTCAACCATCCGTTTGGCTAAGTTTCCAACGATATTCAGCTTGCGCAGGCCCGGCTCAATGTCGACCAGCCACAGCTCCCGCACCGGCAGCTCCTGGTGGTGCTTAATAAAGCCCTCGACCAGCTCGGGCGTATACGAAGACCCGCCGCCGATGACGGCGATCTTTAAACCTTGCTTTGTTGGTGCCAAGAGGGGTCACTCCTTTATCTTGTCATTTGAAATAATGGCGTCAAAATCACGGTATGCGGCCATTCGCTCATGCACTTCGCCGGAGACGGTTAGGCCGTCCTCTTCCATCGCCGACCAGACGGCGCCGACGACTGGCTCCGTGGCCAGCGTCACGACGGAGGCCTGCGGCGCTTCCGCCCGCACGGCTTGCTCGATCGGCCCGCGGATCCAGCCGCGGTCGCCGCGCGTCAGCAGGCTTCCGGCCAGGACGACGTCAAACTCGTCGTCCTTCATCCCCAGCCTGCGGATCACCGCCACGGCCGATTTGCCCAGCTCGGCTCCCTGGCGGTGCAGGATCTCCAGCGCGACCGCATCGCCCTCGGCCGCCGCCGGGAACAACAGCCGCGCCGCGTCCACGGGGACATGCTTCCCATGATCCAGGAAATCGTTGAACATGTCGTCCACGCGCGCGTACCCCAGCATCTCCAGCAGTAGTCCGGTCAGCACCGTCGCCTGCTCCCGTCCGTCCCAAGCGCGGATGACGGAGCGGAACACCTCGATATTCAGCGCGCCGCCGCCGCCAAAATCGCCATACATATAGTCGAAGCCGCCGCATTGAACATGCTCGCCCTGAGGGTTGCGACCGGCCGCGTTTGTGCCGGTGCCGCAGATCAGGGCGATGCCGTACGGGCGGTTCGTGCCCGCGCGCAATCCGATCATCGTATCGCAGTTGATCGTATAGTTCGTGAACCCGATATTCCGTACCATCGGGTGGAGAATCCGGTAGTCCGCCTCACGGTCGGCTCCGGCAAGCCCCAAATAGGCGTGCCGCAGGTCCTCCATGCGGAGTCCGGCTTCGCCCAAAGCCGTCAGCGCGGCGTCCCGGATGCTGGCCGCCGCCTCAGCGGCGCCTGTCTGATGGTTGCCGTTCCCGCTGCGGCCTTTGCCAAGCACGCGTCCGTGCTCATCGGTCAACAGGGCATAGGTTTTGGTGCCGCCCCCGTCGATCCCCAAGTAATAAGCCAATCGTCGTCACTCCTTACGGACAGTAGTTTCGCGGAGGATCAGCTCCGGATCGATCCGCTGGCCGGCGCCTCGCTTCATGCGCCCATCAATGCGCTTCAGCAGCATGTCGGCTGCTGCCAGCGCGATCTGGTCCGCTGGTTGCCGGACGGTGGTGAGCTGCGGCCGGAGCTGGGACGCGATGTATTGGTCGTCGTACCCCACGACCATCACCTGACCCGGTACGGAGATACCGGCCTCCATCAAGGCGTTCATCACGCCAAGCGCGATATTGTCATCCCCGGCGAAAACAGCGGAGGGGAGGCGATTCGCAGCGATCCAACGCTTGCACGTGTCGTAGCCGAAGGCGATTTCAAATTCGCCGGTCACGATCTCGAACGGTTCAAGCCCCTGCTCCGAAAGCGCCTGCAAAAATCCGCTGCGCCGCTCCCGGGTGCTGCGGAACATCTCCTCGCCGCATAGATGGGCGATGGACGTATGCCCCTGCTCCAGCAGATGCTTCGTGGCCATATATCCGCCTTTGAAGTTATCGATCGTTACAGAGAAGCTGTCATTATCCGGCTTCTGGTTATCAATCAGCACATAAGGAATGCCGCGCCGCTTCAGCTCAACAATATAATTGTCCTCCTCCATCGGAGAGAGCAAGATCAAGCCGTCGACGCGGTCTTCCTGGATTAAGTAATGGGTATCGCCGCTGCCGATCCCGGTCGTAACCGAAATCGCCAGAAAATAGCCGTGCAGGGCGAGCACCTCGTTTAGTTCTTTTACCACTTGATCGAAAAAAGAATCCTGCAGCGTCGTCACAATCACGCCGATGATTCCTGTCTTTCCGCTGGCGAGGCTGCGGGCGGCCGCATTGGGGCGGTAGTCCAGCTCCTTCATAGCGTCCAGCACCTTCTGGCGATTCTTCTCCCGCACGGTTTCCGCCCCGTTCAGGACACGGGAGACCGTGACCACGGACAACCCGGATTTTTTGGCGACGTCAAAAATGCTAACCTTCATCTCTATATCTCCTTGCGGCAGTTTTTCCGTACCCTTAATGTCATCTTGTTAGGTTTAGTATATATCAGGCCGGGTGACGCTGTCCGCTTGTTCTGGGCTGCCCGCGGTCAGGAACTCGGGTTATCGCTTGAGAATTTCCGTAACCTTCGCTTGAATCGTTGGCATCACTTCCTCTACGGTTTTATGGCCGGTTTCGATCGGTTGCATTTCGTTGATGAACATGTCGTTGATTTGCGAATAGTTCGTAATGAGGTGGTTATAAGACTCGAACCCGTATTTCGTTGCGCCTTCATACACCTTTTTCACGTCCTCCGGGTCAATGCCTTCGAAATGCTTGTAATAGGTTTCAGCCGCTTTCGTGTTCACCGGCGGATTGCCGCCGCTTAGCTCAATCGACTTCTCCTGAACGTCATCGGTCAGCAGGAATTTGATCCACTCAAAAGCTTCCTTCGGATGCTTGGAATCCTTCAGGATCAGCAGCGGGTCGACGAACAACGTGCTGCGTACCTTCTCGTTACCGCCCCATGGCACAGCCGCTACCCCAATTTTGAACGGAAAATCATTCGCCCCGGCCAGGTTCCAGGAACCGCCAACGGACATCCCGATTTTGCCGGCAACGAACGGATCGCCGTTCTGCCCGGCAACGCTCTTGCTCCACTCGGAGTTCGGCGACACCTTATCCTTGAAAATAAGATCGAACAGCTTGTTATAAGCTGCGATCACTTCCGGGGAATCGAAATGCGTCTCCGAAGGTACGCCGCCGTTCGTCCAGGTGTCTGCGGAATAAGGCTCCGCGCCGAAGTATAGCGGACGCATGTCGCGTTCGGCCCAGGTGAAGTCGACGCCGTATTGTGTTTTGGCGATGTCTTTGGAGATGACGGTCATTTGCTTGGCGTCCTCGACCATTTTATCGAACGTCCAGCTCTTATCCTCGAAGTCGCTTGGCGGATAAGGAATCCCGGCCGCGTCGAACATGTCCTTGTTGTACAGCATCAGCGTGACGTAGATATTGACGGGAATGCCGTATGTGCGGTCCTTGACCTTATAGATGTCCATCAGGTGGGAAGGAATGCTGTAGTCGTCTGCATTGAATCCGTCTTCGGCCATCAGATCGGTCAGATCGAGCAGCATGTCTTTGTTGTAATACTCTGCGAATCCGCCGTAACCGTAATGGCTGGTCACGTCCGGCGAGTTGCCGCCGGCGATCAACGTCTGCAGTTTGCTGTCGAATTGCTCGTAGGGAGCTTTCTCCACTTTTACTTTAATATTCGGGTGGGTGGCCTCGAATTCCGGGATCAACTCCTCGATAAACGTGCGATCCGGCGAATCGATGGTATAGTGCGTGATCGTAACCTTCTCGACTTTGCTCCCGGCATTGCCGGAGTTCCCACCGGTGCTCGTACCCGAGCCGAGATCGCCGGCCGATTTGCCGCCGCTGCAAGCGGACAGGATCATGCTGAGGAGCAGGATGGTCCCCAATAAAACGGATAACTTTGGCTTTGGTGCTGCGGGGTTCTTCGTCATAAAACCGATTCCTCCTTGGGTTAGGTTGTGGACGCCGCCCCTTGCGGCAGTTTAGGACTTGATGCCGGTCAATACGATCCCTTCGACGAACTGCTTCTGAGCGATGGCGAACAACGTGACGATCGGCACCATGGCCAGCACGGACGCTACCATCAGCAGATGCCACGGCGGGATGCGGAACCGCGACGAGGTGAGGGAGGCCATGCCCACTGGAAGCGTAAACAGCTCGGATGAGCTTAAGTAAAGCACGGGAGTCAGCAGGTCGTTCCAGCTGTAGATAAAAGCAAAGATCGCCACGGTTGCCAGCGCCGGTCCGGAGAGGGGCAGGGCGATTTTGTACCACATGCCGAGCTCACTGCAGCCGTCGATCCGGCCGGCGTCGAACAGCTCTTCGGGCAGGGTAGAGAAGAACTGGCGCAGCAAAAAGATGTTGTACGCCGATCCGAAGAACGCCGGCACGATCAGCGGCAGGAACGTATCGATCCAGTGCAGCTTGGAGAACAACACGAATTGCGGGACCATGATCGCCGGGTACGGCAGCATCATCGTGCTAAGCAGCAGCATAAACCAGAAGCTGTTGCCCCGTCCGCGATAGCGGGCGAACCCGTAGGCGACGAGCGCGGAGGAGAGCAGTGTGCCGATGACCGTCATGACGCCGATGATCAGGCTGTTCTTATACAGCGTGCCGAACTGCAGCGTATCGAAGATCTCCACGTAATTGCCGAAGCTCCAGCTGGTCGGCAGAAAAGTCGGCGGAAATTTCAACATTTCCCGGTGCGACTTCAGCGAGGTAGAGACCATGAAGAATAAAGGCAGCAGCATCAGGAAAGTGGTAGCTAGCAGCAGGATGAAGCTAACGAATTTTACCGGGTCCGGCTTGCGGCGGCGGGACCTGACGGAGGTGGATCGAGAAGTTGGCGTGGTAGCCGGAACAGCGCTCATCTATCTTCCTCCTCCTTCGTAGTGAACGTAACGGTTCGAGATCTTCATGATGAGGGCGGTACAGAGCATGACCGCAATCAGCAGCACCCAGGCCAAGGCCGAGGAATAACCGGCGCGGTATTCTTTAAAAGCGCTGGTATACAGGTTGTAAACATAGAACCAGGTGGAGTAGTTCGGCCCGCCTTGCGTCATGACGAACGCTTGGGTAAAGACCTGAAACGAATCGATGATGCCCATAATGAGCTGGAACAGCAGCACGGGCGAGATCATCGGCAGGGTCACATTGCGAAAAATACGCAAGCGCCCGGCTCCGTCCAGCTTCGCGGCTTCGATCAGGCTGGCCGGCACGCCCTGTAGACCGGCGAGGAACAGGATCATGCCCGATCCGGCGGTCCAGAAGGTCATGATGATGAGCGCATAAAGGGCAGTATCGGGGTCCATGAGCCAGGCCGGGCCGTGGATGCCAAACCAGGACAGCATGTAGTTGAACAGCCCGATCTGCGGATTGAAGATCCAATACCACAACAGCGACATCGCCACGCCGGAAACCATGCTGGGAAAATACATCGCCGTCCGGAAGAACCCCCGAAGCGGCATCGTCTGATGAAGCAGTAACGCGAACCCCAGCGACAGCAGCAGTTGCGCAGGTACGCTGAGGAAGGTGAACTTCAACGTGACCGTCACCGATTTCCAGAACAAATCGTCCCGGAACATCTCGGCGTAGTTGGCGAATCCAACGAATTCGGGCGGGTGGATAATGTCGTAGTCGGTGAAGCTGTAGTAGAGCGATGCCACAATCGGATACAAGGCGAACACCAGGAAGCCTATTAACCACGGGGAGATGAACAGGTACATATAGAATGTCCGCCGCCGGCCTTCACGATGGATCACAGAACCACCAGCCTTTCTTCTAAAAGTTTAAGCGCTTTAACTTATGGGCGGAAGAATGAAGTGATTGTCGAAGTGTGCGAGATCTGAACGAGGTGAAAGTTAAAGTGCTTTAATTCTTATCCTGCGATTAACCCTATCATAGAGGATGGGATGGAAATAATCAACCCTCTTTTTGCAAAATGGAATCGCTTTCTGTTAGGTAATGTGACATTTGAGATAAAAAAGTGGAGAAGATGTGAGTGAAACTTTGAGTTAAGGCTCGCGTTTGGGGTGGCGAAAACAAATATATGTTATGTAATGTGACATTAATGGATCGAGGGGCGGTAGCTATGAACGGGAAGGAGGCAACAAGAATCAACTGAATGGAACGAGTAACTCGAATTAATTGAAAGGAATCGGTAACCTGAACTAACTGATGGAACCGGTAACCCGAACTAACTAAATGGAACTGGCAACCTGAACTAACTGAATAGAACGAGTAACTCGAACCGGTCGAATCGCTAACGCTTAGGAGAAACGCTAAATGGGCAAAAACGGGAAGGTGCAGGATGTAACGCGGATCAGAGAGCTTATTTCCCTGATTCATAGGAAAAAGGAGGCGATTTCGCCAATATAAGCACGCTGGCAAGCGTTAAAAGTGAAATTGTCCGATTTACGCCCCAATAAGCACTCTGGTCAGCTTTAGCGACAGTCTCCCCCTATTCACGTCACGATAGGAGGGAAGATTTAATATGCAAACCGGTCCGGTGATCGGCCGGTCCGACATCTTGGCGATTACCTAGTGACTCGAGCTGAGGTATCAGCTTAGACGGTGGGGTACGGAGGCGGGGTTAAGAAACCGTCGATCTCCAGCGCTTTTTTCTCAATTTCCTCCCGGGTCAAAATCCCTTTCTCTATGAGCAGCTCCATGATGGCGCTTAAGGTCACCAATTGGTGATAGTGCTCTTCCTTCATATCCGCCAGTTTGGCCAGCACATTCACTTCGTTCATCGGCGTTGAGTAGTAGGAATCCATGGAATAACCTCCTTAATTGGACGCGCGAGGTGCGCGATTTTCATTGTTTATTGCCTACAAATCTGCGACTGAATGAGGGTTGCGGGATTGCCAAAAAAATCCCGTTATTTCCCTGATCAAATTCTGCTTCCGAACCATCAAAATATGGTAAAATAAATCTATCAATCTATCGCATTAATATAGTGTAGTCATGGGTAAGGTCAAACATTCCAATTTTCAGAAAAAAAAGCGGCAATTTCCCGAAATTCAGGCAACATCTCCCCGGTTCATGACGTTAAAGAAATAAAAGGAACGTGCGAATATGGCTTTGCCGTAACGGCATAAAGTTGAAGGGGACCTATGCTTGAGGCGGATGGCATGAAGGAGATGCCAACGCGGTTTTGGGGAAGAGCGACGGAGGGAGAGAATAGAGATGGGATGGTTTGACGATGACTTTTATTCCACCAAGGTTCCGGGGCGGCGCGTGCGCTTGTCCGAAGGCGGCGGCCTGCGGCGTTGGCGCGGGGGGCCGCGGAAGCAGCACCACCGGCCGGTGCTGTCCACGCTACAGATCTCTTTAATCTCTTCCGTTCTTAGCGCGGTGGTGGCCGTGCTGTTATTCAGTTTCATTACGGGACTTCCTTCTTCATCGACTCGCCATGCCGCTACCGGTAGTGCCGTCTTGCTCTCGGATACAGGTGATCCCTATGACCGGATCAGCTCGGCGGCAGCCAAGGTCGCGCCTAGTGTGGTGAGCATCCTCAACCACGGAGGCGAGGTGTCGGATTTCGATCCGGAGCATGCGGCGCTGGGTTCGGGTGTGATTTTTAAGAAGGAGAAGGGCAAGGCCTATATCATAACGAATGCGCATGTGATCAGCGGCGCGAACGATCTGGAGATCGTGAAGAGCGACGGCAGCTCGCGTAAGGCGGAGGTTGTCGGGCAAGATTCCATCAACGATATCGCCGTGTTAGAAATCGACGGCCAAGGCATCGATACGGTCATTGATTTGGGCGATTCCCAGAAGCTGCGCGCCGGGCAAACCGTCATTGCCGTTGGCAATCCGTTGGGGCTTGGGGGAACGTTGACCTCCGGGATCGTGAGTTATACGAGCCGAATGATTCCGGTGTCGTTGAACCAAGACGGCGTATACGACTGGGAGCAAGAGGTCATCCAGACGGACGCGGCGATTAACGAAGGCAATAGCGGCGGGGCGTTGGTTGATTTGAACGCTCGGCTGATCGGCATTAATACGATGAAGATTTCCGATACCGGCGTGGAGGGACTGGGCTTTGCCATTCCGGTCAACGAAGTGATGAAGACGGTTGACGATCTTTTGCTGCACGGTAAGGTCGTTCGTCCGTACATGGGCGTCTATACGTTGGATCTCAACAACCGGTTCTCCCCGATCTCCGATGAGCAACGCCAGGACCTCAAACTGCCGAGCCATGTGACGGAGGGGGTTATCGTCTTGGAGGCCCATGGGCCGGCGCTGGAAGCGGGCCTGAAGCTGAATGACGTCATTACCCAGCTCGACAAACAGCCGATTCAATCCACTTTGGAGTTACGCCGATATCTGTATGAGAGCAAGAAGATCGGCGATGATCTGGAGGTTACGTATTATCGTGATGGGAAGCTGGAGAAGGCGACCCTGAAGCTGACCGATAAACCGTCGGAGGCGCAGATCGAACAAGGATTGGACGAAGATAAATAACACTTTCACAGGAGAGATTCCGAAGACATGACAGCCGTAGACAGAAACGACTGAAGTGTGGTCGGGGTCTCTTTTTGCATGCGGAGATCGAAGGAGGATGGACATGGCTGCAATCGATTCGTTTACGGGTAAGGATCGGCGACACCTGTTGGAGCAAATGGCGAACCCGGCTGAGCCGCTGGATCTGCTGGTCGTGGGCGGCGGGATCACCGGGGCCGGAATCGCCTTGGACGCGGCGGCGCGGGGGATGCGGGTTGGACTTGTGGAGATGCAGGATTTTGCGGCCGGGACGTCGAGCCGTTCGACGAAGCTGGTGCATGGCGGACTGCGTTATCTGAAGCAGTTGGAGATTGGCGTCGTTGCGGAGGTTGGGCGCGAGCGAGCGATCGTGTACGAGAACGGCCCTCATGTCACCACGCCGGAACGGATGCTGCTACCGATTTATCGGGGCGGCACGTTTGGTCGATTCAGCACGTCGCTGGGGCTGCGCGTGTACGACTTCCTCGCGGGAGTGAAACGCGGGGAGCGGCGAAGCATGCTGACGGTGGCGGCGACGCTGGCGAGAGAGCCGTTGCTGAAGGAGGACGGTCTGCTGGGCGGCGGTTACTATGTGGAGTACCGCACGGACGACGCCCGGCTGACGCTCGAGGTGCTCAAGGAGGCGGCGGCCCGCGGGGCGATGGCGGTCAACTACGCCAAAGTGACCGAGTTCCGGTACGAAGCTGGGCGGCTGATCGGTGCCGAGGTTCAGGATCTGGCCGGCGGGCAGACATATGAGCTGCGGGCACGGAAGGTCGTCAACGCGGCGGGGCCGTGGGTGGACGCGTTGCGCGAGATGGACGGGTCGAAGCATGGCAAAATGCTGCAACTGACCAAAGGCGTGCACCTGGTGTTCGACCAGGGGCGGTTTCCGCTGCGGCAGGCGGTGTATTTTGATACGCCGGACGGCCGCATGGTGTTCGCGATTCCGCGCGATGGCAAAACATATGTGGGCACGACGGACACCGTGTATCACGGCGAGCTTGCCCATCCGTGCATGACGAAGGCCGACCGCGATTACATCCTGGATGCGGTTAACGGGATGTTTCCCGGGCTGGCCGTTACGGCGGCGGACGTGGAGTCCAGCTGGGCCGGGGTGCGGCCGCTCATCTATGAGGAGGGTAAATCGCCCTCGGAAATTTCCCGCAAGGATGAAATTTGGGAGTCGGCATCCGGCCTGATCACCATTGCCGGCGGCAAGCTGACCGGCTACCGCAAGATGGCGGAGCTGGTCGTTGACCGCGTGTCTGCCAAGTTGAAGCGGGAATTCGGCCGGAGCTTCCCGCCTTGCTCCACCCGGACGTTGCCGATCTCCGGCGGGCAGGTGGGCGGCTCGCAAGGACTGCCCGGGTTCGTGGAGCGCAAAGTGCAGGAGGCGGCGGAACGTGGGATCCCGCAGGAGCTTGCCGCCAAGTGGGCCGCTCGATACGGTGCTAACGTCGATCGGCTGCTGGCGATCGCCGCAGAGATGTCGGCTTCGGGCGCGCCTGCCGCGTCGGCCGATTCGAGGCGGCTCCCGCTGGAGGTGGCGGTTCCGCTGCGGTATGCGCTGGAAGCGGAGATGGCGATGACGCCGGCGGATTTTTTCGTGCGAAGAACAGGGGCTTTGATGTTTGACATCGCTTGGGTACGTCGCTGGAAGGAACCGGTCACCATGGAGATGACCCGATACTTTGGCGGGTCGGAGGAAGTGAAGCGGCGTTGGATGGCGGAGCTGGACCGGGCGTTGGAGGGTACGGTCGTTCCGAAAAACCCGGAGGGAATAGATGGAATCTCAGGTTAGAACTAGAAGATAATGTGATTTTATTGTAGGAACAAGGAATTTGTCCTTTTTCTGTCGAACTACTTCTTAGAGAGCAAGCAATCTATCGAAGAGGGAAAGAGGTCAGGGGTTCATGAAGAAGGGATGGAAACGCGGAATTTGCGGATTGGCGATTCTCGCGGGATTAGGAGCGGCCTGGTTGGCCACAGGGTCAGCGGTTCAGGCTGCGGGTGTAGAATTTAAGGACGTCCCGGCCTCCCATTGGGCTTATGACAAAGTCATGTGGGCGAAGAATAACGGGGTGACGGACGGGTATCCGGACGGGACATTCCGACCGGCTCAGACGGTGACGGAAGCGGAGTTCCTAAGCATGCTAGTACGGGCCTATCCGGAGATCAAGCTGGAGGCGGCGAAGGGGCAGGAGACCTGGTATACCCCTTATTACCAGTTAGCGTTCGAATTAACCTGGCCGGTGAGCGATCAGCCCAATGAGCCGATTACGCGCGGGTCGGTGGCCCGCTTGATGGCAGCTTTTTACGGGCAGAGTTTGAGTGAAGATGAGGCGGTCCAGTGGGTGCTTGCCCAAGGCTTGGCCCAAGGGAAAAGCGGTGCCGGCGTGGAAGGCTTTGCGCCGAAGGACGCGGTGTCGCGGGCGGAAGCGCAGACGTTCCTGTACCGGTTGAAGCTGACGCTGCCGAAGGCGACAAGCCCGGATCTGATCAAGCCGGAGATCCAGCTGCAGGGCGTGGGGATCGGGGATTCGACGGACCGCGTGATTGAGCTGCTTGGTGAACCGGTGCGCAAGGACGTAACCAACTTCGGACTGGAATGGTATATCTATAATAAGGATTACAAGCATTATACACAGGTTGGCGTGGCCGACGGCAAGGTGGTTGGTTTATTCGGCAATCATGAGGAGTGGCGCTTCGGGCCTGAGGCGGAGAAAGGGCTGGAGACTTTGCGGAGCAGCCTGGCCGCGATCTGGGACAAGAGCGAGGATCCTCCAAGGGAGTACGTGGAGACGTATACACCGAGAGGGTTGTACCTTAATCTGTATCTGGACAAGCATGAGAAGTACCGCGTGGACGGGGTGCTGCTGATGGACAAGAAATTTACGGAGACGAATGTGTACGCGCCGTCTACATCGGAGTCGCTGAAGGCGACGGAGCGGGAGATTTTTGACCTGACCAACGCGTTTCGTGTACAAAGAGGGTTAGGCGTGCTGAGCTGGAACGAGTCCGTGGCCGAGGTGGCGCGCTCGCATAGTAAGGATATGGCGGAGCGGAATTATTTTGAGCATGATAATCCGGAAGGGAAGTCGGCGGGCGACCGCATGATGTCTCGCGGGATTCCGCAGTTCCGGGCATGGGGCGAAAATATCGCCGCCGGATACCTCGATGCGATCGACGGGCATTATGGCTGGCTTAATTCCTGGGGCCACCGGGAGAATATGCTGGAGCCATCGTTTACGATGCTGGGTGTCGGTGCCGTGGACGGGCTGGATAGCAGCGATTATGATACGTATTATACGCAAAACTTCTATACGCCTTTGTAAACCGGCTAGGGAGCCGGGAAGCTGGGTTTGATAGGGTGGGAACCGTCTGGGGGATGTGACCGGGGCGGTTCCTTTTTTGCGCGGAGTATGGTAGAAAAGATAAAGGACAACCTGTTAATACGGAAGCCGGCCGCGGGAGTGCGGCGCATAAGAAAGGATGCTTGGACTATGTACGTCGTATGCAAAGATCATGTGGAATTGGCCATCGATATGTTCGTGGATGAGTTTGAGGAAGCCCCCGATGTGGTTGATTTGGAGCACACCAAGTTTATAGACTGGGAGCCCCCGGTGAAATGCCAGGAATGCGACCATGAGGCGCGGTTTTTGGTGGTGTAGTGTTGTTGTGTTGCACAATTGAATGAGGGACGACGAACGGGGCGACGGCATGCAGGTGACGGGCCCCGCTGTTTTTTTATATAGGGTGACGAGTATAGGACGATAACGGAGGATGAACTTAAGTGCTGATTCAAATCGTGGCGGTCGGCAAATTGAAGGAAAAATATCTGGTGCAGGGCATTGCGGAATACGCGAAGCGCCTGGCGCCGTATGTGAAGTTTCAAGTCGTGGAGGTACCCGACGAGAAAGCGCCGGAGACGATGAGCGAGGCGGAGCTCATCGGCGTGAAGGAGCGCGAGGGCGAACGCATCCTCGCGCAAATTAAGAGCGACGCGCATGTCATTGCGCTCGCGATTGGCGGCCAGCTCTGGAGCTCGGAGGAGCTGGCCGGTTGTCTCGATCAGCTCGGCACCTACGGGACGAGCCATGTCGTGTTCGTCATCGGCGGGAGCCTCGGGCTCGCCGATGCGGTGCTCAGCCGCGCGCAGCAGCGGCTGTCGTTCGGGCGCATGACGCTGCCCCACCAGCTCATGCGCCTGGTGCTCACCGAGCAGATTTATCGCGCGGTGAAGATCAATCGGGGAGAACCGTATCATAAATGATGCGGAATTTCTTTAAATGAAATATAGGAAGTGAGTTGATGATTTGCTACCACTTCAATGTAACGAACAGATCTGAAGGAATGAAGGGGAATATGTCGAATTTAAATGGGTGGAATAATATCTAAAAAGAAGCGCAAGACCTGAATTACAACTACTATGAATTTTTAAATATACAACCATTGCGGTGTGAGGGCATTGGAAATTAATTGTTAGATTTAATTAAACCGAAACGCATGTAGCTGAGGATTAACGGCGAATGGGCCCAAGTATTGTCGTGGTGGATGAAATGAGGTTTTCGTACCATAGAACAGAAGTTAGCGATGATGCGAGACGGAGGGCGAGTATATATGTCTGAAAGAAAGCAAATATTTCAAAAACTTACACCAATTCGTAATGCTGAAATAGGCATTTACAGCGATGCGATGGAATTTGTTTTTGAAAACAAAGACTTGCGAAATGTTGCTATTTCTGGTGCTTACAGTGCTGGGAAAAGTAGTGTAATAGAGTCATACAAAGCATTGCATCCTGACAAGAAGTTCATCCACATCTCGCTGGCACATTTTCAATCGGCAGAGGAAACTACTGCTACAGTAGATTCAGCAACTAATAGTGCACCTAAACCAGAAACAATAAAGGAATCTATTTTAGAGGGTAAGATCCTTAACCAACTCATTCATCAGATTTCACCAAATCGTATCCCGCAAACAAATTTCAAAGTCAAACAAAAAGTTGTACGAAAGAAATTGGTTTGGTGGGTAATAGCTTCAATTTTTTTTGTACTTTCATTTCTCCATCTCTTCTTTTTCAGCGGTTGGAAAAGTTATGCGAACAACGTTTCACCAGCATGGATTAAAACCACTTTGAGATTGACTGCGGAGAATAGTTCTCCTTTAGTAAGTGGGGTCATTTGTGTTGCGCTGGCGGCAATTCTACTGTACCACATTATAAATTTGCAGATCAACAAAGGCGTTTTTAAGAAGATTAGTGCAAATAAGTTCACTATAGAAATTTTTGAAGGCAGTGATGATTCGTATTTCGACAAATATCTAAATGAAGTGTTGTATTTATTTGATCAATGCGCGGCGGATGTCATTGTCTTCGAAGATATGGACAGATACAATGCCAATCGCATCTTTGAACGTCTTAGGGAGATTAATTATCTTGTAAACGTTCAGAGAAGCAAAGAAGTAGATGCAAAACCGCTCCGCTTCTTCTACCTCCTGCGGGATGATATTTTCATATCAAAGGACAGAACTAAGTTTTTTGATTTTATAATCCCAATAGTTCCTGTTGTCGCTAGCTCTAACGCATACGACAAATTTATCGAGCATCTCAGCGATAACGGTGTGCTGGGGCTGTTTGACGAATCGTTTTTGCGTGGTCTTTCTTTGTACATTGACGATATGCGGTTGCTAAAGAATATCTGCAATGAATTTTCAATTTATGATAACCGGCTGAACATTACAGAGTTGAAACCTGATAAGTTGATGGCGATTATCGCCTACAAGAATCTTTTCCCACGGGATTTCAGCGAATTGCAGTTAGGCAGGGGGTTTGTTTTCACGCTTTTTGACAAGAAGGAGCAATTTATTGCAGCTAAGATCGTCCAACTGGAAGCGGAGTTGACGGCAGCAAGGGCGAGACTGGAAGCGACGAAAAGTGAACATCTAACTTCCGTTCATGAGCTTGATTTGGTTTTCCAAGAAAAAAGAAACAGATTGAGTAACTACGACTATCAGCAGCGGCAAACGCAATTACAACAGGTAGAAACTGAGTATACAAATCGAAAAGAAGCACTTGAGAATCGAAGCGCTAGTCGGCAGCCCACTTTAGAAAAAGATATTAGTCGTCTTGAGAGCGAAATTGCTCGAGTTAAGAATGAGGCGTTGCAGGACATTATCACCCGTGAAAACATTGACGAATTGTTTGCGGTAACGAGCAAAAACAATATTGGCGTTATCTCAGATTTCAGAGACATTCGTGGGAACGATTACTTTGACTTGCTCAAATACCTCATTCGTAATGGTTACATTGATGAATCTTATGCGGATTACATGACCTATTTCTACGAACACAGTCTGAGCAGGACGGATAAGATATTCCTTCGGAGTGTGTCCGACCAAGTCAAGAAGGAAGCCGGCTACCAATTGAAAGAACCGCAAAAGATACTCATTCATCTAAACATTTCTCATTTTGACCAACCAGAAGTCTTGAATTACGATCTGCTTTTCTTTCTTCTGCAAAAGTTTGCTGTCTATGAAACTACCATACCTTATCTTGCCGCCATTCCTACATTTCCGACAATTGAGGCTGGCATAACAAAAGAGCAACAATGCTTAATGGCTATGGTCCAACAAATACTCAGCATAAAAGACTATTACTTCCTGCAGATGGTATTTATCGACATACAAGACGAAAAACTCAATTTTCTTGTTAATTTTCTAAATTCAGCAAGGAAAGATTGCCTTACAAACATACTTATCAAAAAGACTGATTTCGCTGGAAGAAGTCGAGATGATTTTGTTTTCAGAACACTCATAATCACCCCAGACCGTGATCTCACAAACGATGACGATTTTACCAACGCATTGTCCGCTTTCGTTTCCAATCATCCGTTCATCTTTGATAAAGCCAGTATTGAAGAGAATAGGCTGAAAGTCATGTTCGGGGAGGATGTCAACCAGAACCTCTTGATTGTTTCGCTCGTCGAACGCTTCAAACTGCTCAAAATACGCTTTTGCAGTATTGATTATCAAACCACTGACACAAAACTGTTCGATGCGGTCTATACCAACAACCTATATAAACTATCATCCTCCAATATTTCACACTTGCTAAAAGTTAAGTATGATCTCAAGGAATCGGATGACCTCAAACATAAGAATTATACCTTGATAAGTGCACGACCGGAAAGCCCGCTGGCGGTGTATGTCGAGAGTGAAATCGACTGCTATATCGAAGAAGTTCTCACGCACTGTGACAAGCGGATTGAAGATGACGAGACGGCGGCCAAGGCGATACTAAACAATGACGAAATATCCACCGAAAATAAGACGGCTTATATTGCTGTTCTCAAAACAGAGATTCAGGATCTATCAGACGTTGAAGAGGAGTCACTTTGGAAGCAACTGATTACGTCAAATCTTGTAGCACACACTGAAGAAAACATAATCAATTATTTCGTGCAATGCGGAAATTGTCTTACAGACGACTTGGTTCAGTTCATTGACGCTGATGAACAGACATACAATTTCTCCGAGGTTCGAAAACAATATGATGAAGAGACTCAAAGGGCATTCTTCAAAGCAATAGTTAGGTGCGATTCTTTAAGTGATGCTCACTACGAACAGTTTCTTGCAACACTTGAATGGCATTATAATAGTAGTGGTTTTGATGTTGAAGACATCGCTGGAAAGAAGATGGATATTCTCGTTGACAACAATGTAATTTGGATGGGCGAAGCCAACCTCACCTTCATTCGAGCGAATTATCCCGACAATCTGATTCAATATATCCTTGTGAATATCGAGGAATATTGCGACTTAGTTGTAGCGTCAGAGCTATTTAATTCTGACGAAGCGATTAAACTGCTCGTGGAACACATTTCCGACGAGTTCAAACTAAGGTTGATTGAGAATATTGAGGGCGAATTTACGGCTATAAACTCAGCCTATACTGATGCGGTTAAATCGTATATTATTCAGAACAAATTCCGCAAAGAAGATTTACCGCACTTTGTTTTGCATTACAAAACAGAAGGCGAGGAAACGAAAGCTGCGATTATCTCAAAGACTATGGACTGGCTGAAAACGCCTCTTATAGAACCACTGCCAGTTTCGAGGGAGCTTTTCGAGGACATCATTTCGTCTGATAGAAGCATGACCTCAGAAGAAAAATCAATTCTGTTTTTGTGTCTAGTTCCTAGACTAGATAAAGGCCAGTGCAAGCATTATCTGAGCCAGCTTGGTCTAAATGATGATTTCCTTAGCTTGTTTGAACAAAAGCGACCGAAAATTCTACTTAATGATACAAATAAGCGAATACTCGAAGAATTTCAAAGCAAATACTGGATTACCAAGTTTGAAGTCGACGACAGAGATAGCAACTATTACCGAGCGTATGGTCGCAGATTACTTACAGGTGCCGAAAAAGATGATGTTATGGTTTAGTGGTTGGAAATGGACGGCGTTCTAGGCTACGACTTTATGAAGGCGGTGGGTGTGGTTATTGATGACAGAACTCAGACGCTAGGGAGAGAAGGCTCCTATTCGCAAAGAAGGCACCCAAGCGGGTGCCTTTCGATTTCGCTCTATAGATGTTACGCCTAACCTTACCATAAATAACGGCAAGCTTGAGAGAATAGTTACGACAGACTTTAGAACTTAATAATCACGTTACCTTTTTTACGTTCGGTCTCTACATATTTGTGGGCATCCGGCAGGAGTTCCAGAGGATATCGGCGATCAATCACAGCGTTGAGCGTCCCCTTTCTGGTGAGATCCATGAGAAATGCCAAATTCGCTTTGTTTTGCATAAGGCCGGTTGTTGCAAAAATAGTCCGTTTGCCCTTAATCGGAGAAGTCCAAATCATCTGGATAAGGATAGACGGCGTGGGTACGGTAGTCATATAGATTCCCTTGGCTTTAAGTAAAGGCCTACATACCGTGAAGGAGCTTTTACCTACAGCATCAAATACGACATCATAGGCTTTGTCCGCCTTCGTGAAATCCTCCTGGATATAGTCAATAATGAAATCTGCCCCGGCTTTTCTTACCAGACCTTCGTTTCCGGCAGAGCAAACACCGGTTACTTCAGCGCCATAGTATTTGGCTAATTGCACAGCGTATATGCCGACAGCCCCCGAGGCACCATTAATGATCACTTTCTGTCCCTTCCGCAGCTTGGCCTTATCTCTCAGAAACACCAGTGCGGTTGCACCGCCGTCACAGACGGCGACGGCTTCTTCAAAAGTGATGTTATCTGGTATTATCGCCAGGGGGCTCTCTTCGGAAAGGCACTTGTATTCGGCATGTGCACCGAAGGTTTTGATGCTCATCCCCAATACGCGATCCCCTGCTTTAAAACGGGTGACTTCTTTACCGACCGCTTCGATCTCTCCGGCTAATTCACATCCTCGAATGGCATGTTTCGGTCTGGACCATCCGTAAATCAATTTAATCATAGATGGATCGCCCTTGCGAAAAGCACAATCCGACGGTCCTACTGACGCTGCTTGGATACGTATGAGAATTTCCTTGTCTCCTGGCGTAGGTTTCGCAATTTCTTGCGGGACAATCACTTCCGGTGAACCATACGCATTTTGTACCATAGCTCTCATGGGTTTCCCTCCTCACGGTAATTTCACTACAAGGACATTTACAATAGACTCACCTATGTGTTAGAAAATGGATAAGAAAACAACGACGGAATTTGAGATGGGGATAAGATATTGGAAGACATTCTGTACTAATACATGTCGAGATGGACTTCTCTTAGCGAGGAGGAACAGCAAGCCATAGTGAACGAAATCCGTGTAGAACAATTTGCGAAAGGAGATGTTCTCCTTCAACAAGGGGATATCCCTACCGTATGCTATTTCATCTTGAAAGGCTGCGTAAGGCAATACTCCATCGATAGGGATGGTAGAGAGGTTACATCTAACTTTTATACTGAAGAGCAGGCTATTGCAATTTTCAATCATCACAAACCGGATAAGTCTTCCGATTACACTTTCGTGTGCGTAGAAGATTCAGTTATGGTTGTTGGCGCTCTAGACACGGAGATGGACATGTACAACAAACACCCTCAATTGGAATCAATGACCCGCAGAATGATAGAAGAGAACTTTAGTCAGGTCCAAGAGGAATTTGCTGCGTTTATCGCTTCTTCGCCTGAAGAACGCGTCAAGACACTTCGAATGGAACGGTCCATCTTAAATCGACCGGGTCCCCCAACATCAACTGGCCAGTTATCTTGGCATAACTCCAGAATCGCTAAGTCGAATTAAGAAGAGAATGCACCAAGACCTTTGCTGAAAATCCATCCTTAAAATAGTATGAGCAACCCCTTATGTTGTAGTGATGATTACATTGTAACTAGGGGGAGATTTGCATGCATTGACTTAAGTTAAGAGGAAAGTTTGAAAATTAGGACCTTACGTATGCTAGGAGAGAAACGAAAATTTCCGATTTAAACAGTGCGCCGAACCGTATCACAAGTAACGGCTAGTTTTTTTTGCGGAATTCCTTTCCAAGCTTAGGTTTGATATCTGTGTGCAGGTACCTGCTTTTGCCTGATATGTGCGGAGCAGCGACAAAATTTGCTTACTTGACCGATGAATCTTGCGGTTGGATTTCGTCAAATAAATGTAAAAGAAAAAACCAAAGCAATTAAAATAATCCAGCGATTGGAGGTACTCCATCATGAGAAAAATTATTGTGCTAGAACACGTCTCCCTTGATGGTGTCATTCAAGCCCCAGGCGGACCAGACGAAGATAACAGTGGCGGTTTCGCGTATGGCGGGTGGGTAGCGCCCTACTCTGACGAGATCCTTGGAACGCTCCTGAGCAGGCAGATGAATATGCCCTTCGACTTGTTGTTAGGGCGAAAAACCTATGAAATTTGGGCGCCATACTGGCCGAAGCATGCGGACGTATGGCCAGGGGTTAACAAGGCGACTAAGTATGTAACCTCCAATACCTTGACATCCGGGGAATGGAAGCCGTCCGTGTTATTAAGCGAAGATATTGTAGAGAAAATTACCCGAGTCAAGCAACAGCAAGGGCCGGATTTGCACGTATGGGGAAGTAGTGATCTCATTCAGACGCTTATGAAGTATGATTTGATCGATGTGTTCTGGCTGATGATTTACCCGGTAACTTTGGGCAGTGGAAAGCGATTGTTCGCTGGGGGTACGATCCCGGCGGCATTCAAGGTAACTGAAAGCACAGTTACCCCTAATGGCGTAATAGTTGTGAATTACGAGCGCGCAGGTGAAATTGAAACCGGAAGTTTTTAACGATTCGTATAAGTAAGGAAAGGGACTAACTTGCCGATACAGACAACGCGGTGAACCGTATCATAAGTAGGGCGAAAAGTAGGGCGAAATTTTGCCGGGGTCCAATTATAGAGGTGGTTTAAAAATATAAAATTTGTGATGATCAAAATCTTGCTTACCCGTATCTATTTATGGATTTTTATCGTTAATAGATTGAAAATGAGGTTAAAGGAGAGTGCTTGATCAATATGGAAAAAATCGTCTCGTTTGTATCTAGTATTTTTATTCCGGTGACCGATATCGCTCGTTCGGAGGAGTGGTACGTTCGAATGTTCGATCTGGAGAAGATTGAGCAGACCGATTATCGAGTCGCACTCGCCTTCCCTAACGCTCAGACATTGGTTTTATTATGGAAAGTGGACAAACCGCAGCCTGTCCAATTCTACACCGGCAAACACCAGATGCCTTATTTCAATTTCACCTCGTACGATATTAATCATTCGTATAGAGAGCTTAAGGCGAAAGGGGCGAAATTAAGCGAAATCTATGAAGAGGATGAACACACGTTTTTCCAAGCATTCGATCTGGACGGAAATCCCGTTGATATTGTAGAAGAGACAGGACAAACGCCGTATTTTGATCACAAGAATCATTTTAGGAAGCGGCAATAGTGCCGAAAGGGGGTTGTCCGGACGCGGGATATGAGACGTTTGCGGAGATGACACTTCCGCTGCAAAGTGATCTAAGACGCTATTGTCTGGCTAAGGCGGGCTCGGCGTGGGATGCGGACGATTTACTGCAGGAGTCTCTGATTAAAGCCTATCGTTGGCATACCCGATTTCCGAGCAGGGAAATTTCGAAGCCTTTCTTGTTTCGAATTGCCGCCAACGCGTGGGTGGATATTTGCCGCAGCCGCAAATTTAAGCCTCTGGTCGGACAAATCGAGGAGCAAAGCAGTTCCTATGACGAATGGAGCAAATGGGATGTACGGGAGGCGCTTGAGCTGTTGTCCGAGCGGCTCAAACCTAAGCAGGTCGTGCTTATTTTGCTGATCGATGTATTTCACTTTACCGCGAGGGAAACGGGAGTGCTGTTCAAACAATCCGAGGGTTCGGTCAAGGCGGCTCTGAAGCGGGCGAGGACGAGGCTGAAGACGGCCGTGGAACGCCATCCCGAATATTGGGATGATTCCGTGCTCACTGCTCCGCGTGGCGGACTTAGCATCGAGGTGTTCGAAGCGTTAGTAGACGGGTTTCGCCGTGCAGACCCTTTTGCCATATTCCGATCGTACCAGACGATGATTGATGAAGGAGCTCTGGTGGATCGGATCGAATGGCGCGGAAACACGCTTTATTTTACGATCATAGATCCAGACGGCAATGTATTGGTGTTAACCGGGAAGTTGCCATTTCAGGAAGGATGGTATCATTCTGAGATCGAGGAGTGATTGCAATTGTTAAAACTGTTGCAGCAACAATATGATTGGATCAGATCCGCTAGACAAGATATGCTTGCGTTTTTAGAGGAGCTTCCTCTACAAATCCTGCATCAACCGGTTCCCGAATTTGGGTATGGAACGATCATTCGAACCCATCTTCATGTCGTCGATTGTTATAGGTATTGGCTGGAATCTTTCGCGTTCAGGAAATTAAATGATCATTGGGATGTGTACGTACATGAGACTGCCGACGTGAAGTTCGTTCGTAAGAGATTTGCGGAAGTGGATGAATTGGTGCAAGTCTTCTTACGTGAATTTGACGATCGTTGGTATGAATCGATCGAGCAAGACGAGAGCTGGCAGGGTTACCCGAAGGAACCCACTCCATTGTTGCTGTTAACTCATACGGAGACGCACGAATTTCATCACAGAGGTCAAATTGTAACGATGGCAAGACACCTGGGTTACCCGCCTCCTGCTGACGATCGTTTAGGCGGACTCTTTACCTAAATCCCCAAGGACTGAATAGAGCCGAATCGATGATAACGCTAGGATCCATGAGGCCTTGAGGTTTTAGCAAAGTTAGCGAAGAAAATTCCAAAGCAAGAGTAAAACCTACTATTAATTGTACTCCCCACCAAACAGTGTTAATCTGAAATTCGGCAACCTTAAGTTCACACGCTGCCGCACACCCCACAATACCCGCCGTTATGGCGATTCAGAAAGGTAACACCATGATTAAAATAGATAATCTATCCTTCTCTTTCCCGCAAAAAAAACTCTATCAAAACATTTCCTTCACGCTCGAAGAAGGCCAACACTGTGCCTTTATCGGCACGAGCGGCAGCGGGAAAAGTACACTGATTGAGATGCTGATGGACCCGGAAAGACATTTGTTCGAGGGCAAGCTGGAGATCGACCCGGATTGCAGAATCGGGTACGTTAGCCAATTCTCGCAGGTGGACAAAACGAAAGAAATGACCGTTTTTGAATATATCGGGGAAGAGTTTATCAAGATCCAGGACGAACTCACCGCGATTTACGCTGAGATGGCAACCACGTCGGATATGGATTCGCTGATGGAAAAGGTTCAATCGGCATTGGACGCACTCGATGCATTAGGCGGGGATGATTTCGAAAGCACGATTCATAAGCAGCTGAATCTCGCCAATCTGATGAAGCTGAAAGACGCCAGAGTAACTTCCTTGAGCGGCGGGGAATTCAAGCTGATTCAAGTCATGAAGGAAATGCTCGGCAGCCCGGATTTGATGATTATGGACGAACCGGATGTGTTTTTGGATTTTGAAAACCTCAATACGCTCAAAAAATTAATCAATTCCCACAAAGGCATGCTGCTGGTCGTTACGCACAACCGCTATCTGTTGAATCATTGCTTCAATAAAATCATCCATCTCGAAAACATGGAGATCCAGGAGTTTGACGGGCGGTATATCGATTATAACTTCTCGCTGCTTCAGACCAAGATTGAGCTGCAAGAAATCGCGATCGCCGAAGCCGAAGAAATCGAGCGATACGATCACATCATCGACAATCTTCGAGAGATCGCAACCAATGTTGCAGACGCGTCCAGAGGAAGGGCATTAAAAGCCCGAGTTAAGTTTCAGGAAAGATTGGAAGCACGCCGAATCAAAGCGCCGTTTGTCGAGATCAAGCAGCCGAATATTCGTTTTGATCTGGATCGTAAAGTGGAAGACGCCACTGTCGTAAAGGTTGCCAATTACAGCGTGGCCTTCGACGAGCTGCTCCTGCACAACGTTAATTTCGAGATCCAATCTACAGATAAAGTCGCGATCATCGGCCCGAACGGCACAGGGAAAACGACTTTGCTCCGCGAAATTTTCAAAAACAACCATGACTCCATCGAAATCAATGCAGATGTGAAAGTGGCTTATTTATCGCAGCTTCAAGACGAAACGCTAAAAGACTCGAATACGATCCTGAATGAATTCATCGACGCGGGGTTCAAAACGTATGACGAGATTAGAGCGTATCTTGCGAACTACGGCTTTGAAGGCGAAATCCTGGATCAGAAGATCCAATCCTTATCCGGTGGAGAAAAGAACATGCTTCAACTGGCTAAAGTCGCTGGTAGTCAAGCCGACCTGCTGCTGTTTGATGAACCGACCAGCCATTTGGATCTCTATACGCAGATTGCGCTGGAGAAAGCCATCGAAGACTACAAAGGCGCGATTCTGATGATTTCCCACGATTTCTATTCAGTCGTAAACGGCATGGATTATGTGCTGATCATTGACGACAAGACGATTAGAAAAATGAGTATGCGGAAATTCAGACAGATGATCTATGCCAGACATTTTGATAAAGACTATTTGGAAAACGAACAAAAGAAAAAGTCCGTTGAAATGCAGATCGAATTAGCGTTGAAAAATACGGATTTTGAAACAGCAAAAGGCTTGGTCGACGAGTTGGAAGACATCATTAAGCAGCTTTAGACGGCAACGCTCATGGTGAAGGTAGAAAATGGCCAAAAGAAGACACTGATGAATAATCTCTCAGTGTCTTTTTACTGCATACTTATTGAATTCACTATGGTTCTAATTTACTAATAGGTAAGTGTCAACTTCTTCTATATGGATTGCTTTATTCCATTATTAAAGACAGCTCAATTTTGTAATTGTTATTTAGTTAATTCAAACAGACTATCCCTTAGAGAATACAACTAGGTTAGTGCTACAAAACAGGCATGAACATTATTCAAAAGGAATGGAAACAGCGGTTAACCATTTTATATTAAACCAATTTAATGATGTAATGGTCAACGTAGTTTCAATATAATACAAAGATAGATTTGTTGTTAATTATTAAATTTTGCAGATTTCTTTTAACTCCGATAAATAATTTATCGTATATGTGCTTTTAATCGTATCTAATCCTGATGATATTTTATTTGATGGATTAAACAAACAAGTATCGATACCCATATTGGTTCCACCTAATATATCAGTGTTTGGAGAATCCCCAATAATAAGCAACTTATCTAAATTTTTATCATCGATATAAAAGATGACATGTTCAAAGAATCTTCGATCAGGTTTTTGAAAGCCGATTGATTGAGAGTCAAATATATCACTGAAGAATTTATACAAACCGGACATTTTTAATCTTTTGATTTGAGTTTTTCTTATCCCATTTGTAACAATTATCATTCTATGTGTTTTCGAAAGTTTTTCGCATGTTTCCAATGCACCATCAATTAAGAGATATCCATCAGCGAGATATTCCCTATATTTATTTTCCCAAGCAATACCATCTATATCTATATTGTGTAACTTTAACGCTTCTGAAAATCGTGAATTTAACACGAGTTCTAATGGTATTTCACCTTTTTCATATTGTAACCATAAATTTTTGTTAATTAAATCATATGTTTTTCTAATTTCGTTAGTCAATGGAACTTTGTGTTCTGAAAATAAATTTTCCAGTGCAATTTGTTCATATGCATCAAAATCAAGTAATGTTCCATCTAAATCAAATAATAAAGTTGAATATTTCATTTTTACCCCTCTTTCATTTTACTATATTTATTTAATGTCAAAATATAAGTTATGTATAAATGGATGAGGAAAATAAATGACATCAATGAAACATAGATAAGTCTTCTTTACATATTTAAGTTGTTGTGAAAGGTAATAAATTTTATTATTTATACAGATTATGGTGAATTTGGTGATACTTAATTATAGTTTTTGGTAAGAAATACTCAATAATAATAACATTTGAAATTTTTAGTCTCTTCACTTCGAACTACATGCTATGGTAAAGTAAAATTCTTTCAGAAAATCTGCAATATGTTTAAAAAAACCTCAAGTTACCTCTAATTCATATAGTGAGTTGTCAAATTGCACGAATATCAATTTTTTTGATTCTGAATCAACCTAACTATATTACACTACAGCAATCAAACGCTATCCTTAACAAGGATAGCGCTTGATTGCTGTAGTGTATACATAAATAAAGTTTCTTATTTTGTGGTTGTTGCGAAAGCTCCCATTGAAATGGAGATTCGATTCCAATTATTAATTTGATTGATCAGGATAACAAGATCAACATAGTCTTTTTCACTAAAATGTATACGCACCCGATTATAAAGTTCATCAGGTACACGCTTAGTTGGAACTAGCGTCACATGTTCAGCTAATTCTAATGCTACTTTTTCAGCATCTGTGTAGAAATCGCTGTCTCCCCAAACGCTTACACAGAATATACGCTGTTCTGTTTCACCCATTTTTCTAGCGTCAGCGGTATGCATATTAATACAATAAGCACAGCCATTAATTAGAGAAGTACGGATTTTTATTAGCTCACGGAGTTTACGATCTAATCCTGTAGATCTATTGTATTTTTCCATCTCCATCATAATTCCAATAGCTTCAGGTGCTATTTCCAAATAATTAATACGTTGTTCCATGTTCATTCCTCCTAGATATTGTTACAGACTATAAGAATGTCTGTTATCAAAATACGAAATTGTTAGTCATATTCTAATAACAGACAACCTTAAAGGCATATGTTTATATCAAATAAATTGTTATGCTATCAGTTTCAAACCAATAACCGCTATTAAGGTCATACTTATAAATAAAAGTCTCTTCCAATCATTTGATTCCTTATAAAATACCATCCCTACCAGTGTACCCCCTATGGTACCTATTCCAGTCCAGACAGCATATGAAGTCCCCATCGGGAGTGCCTGCATTGCTAAACTTAGAAACCCAAAACTCAATAACATCCCTCCCAAAAAAGTGGTAAATGATCTTAAGTTTCTATGTTTACTCACTTCGTTCATACCTATAACTGCAACCACTTCAAATGCACCAGCTAAAATGAGATAAGTCCAATCCACTACACGGCCTCTCCTTTTTCATCCGAAACTTCATTTGTTACCATTTTCAGACCGAACACACCAGCCAACAGCAAAAGTATAAGGAATAATTTAATCCAACTGAATGGTTCTTCAAAAACAATTATTTCTGCCAGAACTGTTCCCATTGTGCCGATACCAGTAAAAACTGCATAAACAGAACTGACCGGCAATCTATTGGTAGCACAAATCAAAAGGTAAGTTGAAATAAAAATCGCGATAATTGTGCCAACCCAAGTTTCCCAATTACTTGAATGTTTCAATCCAATTACCCACAATATTTCAAAAAAAGCTGCTCCCAAAATAAATGTCCAATCTCGATTCATGTAATCCCCCCACGGTAGACACCTAGAGACATCTATTCATTTTTAAGTTTTTCAATCGATAAACGCACGGCAGCTTCTTCTGCTTCTTTATATGCTTTTTCCAATATGTCATCACGATTTAATAAATTTGTGCCTTGAGCCCTAATTATTTGATAATCTTTAATTCCTATTAAATTAAACATTGATTTCAGGTATTTATGAGAGTATTCAACTTCAGTATACCAATCAGCATTTGTATAAATTGATCCGCTGGCTTGTATAACGAGTAAACTTCGGCCATCATTTAGTAAACCCACTGGTCCATTTTCCGTATATTTAAAAGTCTCCCGAACAATAAGAATGTTATCCATATAGTCTTTTAGCTTTGAAGGTATGTTAAAGTTATGCAATGGCATAATAATTACATACTTATCCGCACTTTTAAATTGATGTAATATCGTAGTCATACGCTGAGTAATTCTTCTCTCTTCATCTGTAATCCGTTCACCTTCCGCCAACTTTTTCCAGGCACTTAATACAGTAGGGCCAATTGAGGGTAAATCTTCGCTGTAAAGATTTATTTTTTCAATCCTCTCTATTGGGTTTTTTAGCTCTTTATAATGCTTCAAGAAATGATTGTATACCTGCAAGCTAAAAGAGGATGTAGAATCACCATTCGAGTGAGCATTAATTACAAGTATTTTATCCATTAATAATTCTCTCCTGTAACTAGAAGTATTACTCGTACTGTTGAAAAAAAATAAAATGAATGAATTTTAACGTAAACAAAAGTCTTTGAAGCAGTCAAATTCAGGTTCCATTTGTTTTTTGAAAACTAACAATGTTATTGTATAATGGAATCTGACATCTAAAAAGGTACAATTATATAAAAATATACATGTCAAAGGTGGTAGTTAATGAAAAATACAATATTTGCTTTTAGAGAGGGTTCCTCTAAATACAAACAAATTTATGAGCAATTTAAAGTATTTATTGAGAAGGGTGACATAAAAACTAACGACCAATTGCCTTCTATTCGTCAACTTGCAGAATCCCTTCAAGTAAGCAGAAATACGACGTTAATGGCATATGAGCTACTTGTAGCTGAAGGTTACATCCGTGGTGAAGGGAGAAAAGGATACTTTGTTAACGAATTGGAGCCAATGTTATTTCAAAATGCTTCAATTCCTACAGATAAAAAGGAAAAAAAATCGGAAATACCTGTGATAATAGATTTCCGAACAGGAGCCGTCGATCAGAATAATTTCCCTCTGAAAACTTGGAGAAAAATTGCTAATCATGTTTTAACATTATCGGTGAGCTATCAATACGGGGAACCATTCGGTGAAGACTGCTTACGTGAACAAATAGCTAGTTATTTATTGCAATCTCGTGGTGTTAAAACACACTTAGATTCCATAATAATTGGCGGTAGTACCCAACAAATGTTGATTAACCTTGTACACATCTTAAAGGATGAATATCCAAGCATAATTGTTGAAGACCCAGGATTTGATGGAGCTAGGAAGGCCTTTCAATTCCATCATTTAACACTTGAAACAATACCAGTTTATGAAACAGGTATTGACTTCTCAAAATTAGAAGATATGATGTCAAGATTAATCTTTGTAACTCCTTCACATCAAAGTCCATTTGGGGTAAGTATGACCATTCAACAGCGACAGATGCTTATCCATTGGGCTAACAAATTGAAAGGCTTTATTATCGAGGACGATTATGATAGTGAATTCCGGTATTCACAAAAACCATTGCCAGCACTTGCTTCTATAGATTCTACTAGGGTTATATACATAGGGAATTTTTCAAAGTCATTCCTTCCAGGAATTCGTCTAAGTTATATGGTACTTCCACAGAATCTTCTAAATCTTTATAAAAAGCAATATATTGATTTCGATAGTATGACTTCCCTCCATAGCCAACTTACAATGGCGAAGTTTATGGAAAAAGGAGAATGGATACGTCATCTAAAAAGGATGCGACTTGTCTATAAGCGGAAAATGCAGTGCTTTGTATTAGAATTAAAGAAGCAATTCGAGCAAAATATAACCATTATTGGAGAAGAATCTGGTTTATACTTATTAGTAAAATTGCATTTAAATCGTTCAGAAAAATGGTTAATTCAACAAGCTTCTTTATTTGGAGTGAAAGTTTATCCCACCTCTATTTATTTTGTTAAAAATCAATCAGATGAACCAATTATTAAGCTAGGATTTAGCCATCTGACTAGTGATGAAATACGGTTAGGAGTTAAGCTTCTAAAAAAAGCATGGTCATAATTAGTCACTATAGTAGAAGGATGGGGGTTCCATCTGATCCTTTTTAAGTCAACTGCCCGTTAGTGCAGTAAGCACCGCTTAACAAAGATGAATAAATATTAGTGTATATACAATCTTACCCTAAAGTAATAATTCATTGATTAATAAACATACTGCCAGAACATACATTAGTTAGTTGTCAGAAACAGTATTGACAGGTAACTGGAAGGGCTGAGAATAGGGAAAATCACGCAGCTTTTCAGCATTGTCGCCTGACGTCACAAAACTGAGGTCAAACGTATCACCGTTTATTTGTTCAAAATAATAACGTAAGGTTCACCTTGAGATGGCTTGCCAGGTTATAACTTCAATGGCTTCTTATCGCGGACTCGTACAACGCAAAACATTCGACAAGCATTTCTACACTTCGCTCATCGACGGCGTCGTACTCCCGGCCCTCAAAAATCCGTTAACATCTCCAAATGAAACGGAATAGGGAAAGCGAGAATCGTAAGAAGTTGGGTATAATGATATGATGGTTTAAGCTCGGAGTACGGGTACAGCAAACAATCTAATACAGGCAAAGGAAGTAGACGATAATGATCAATATCACCATTCCCACCCCTGATGTCACCATAACCAAAAAGGTTAATCCTCAGGAAAGTAACATTTACGGCTTCACCGAATTTCACCTGATCACTAGAGAGTTAGGTGGGATTTTCATGTTTTACAACGATAAAGATGAATTGTTGCTCGTCGGAAAAGCCAGAAAGCTAAGACCGAGAATAAAAAAACATTTTGAGGATGCCGTATCCCCGATCAGAATGCATAGAGACGAAGTAACGAAAATCGAAGTTTGTATCGTGGAAGATCCTGTCCACAGAGAAATTTATGAAACGTACATCATTAATGAGGGCAAGGCCAAATATAACGAAGACAAAGTATTTTTCAAGCAGGCTTAAAATGACAAGTAATCCTAAACGTTACCGTTTCAGTGAAGCGCCAATCTGGAAAGTCCAGCGAGAGTATTATGAAGAGAAGGGAACGAGGGCCTGGAATAATGACCAAGTCCCCCAATATATAACGAGTAATCCCATGATTGCAGCTGCCTATGCAGAAATGATCTTTGGGTTTCTTCAAGATCGGGTGAATAGGGGAGATGGCTCTGAGCCCGTGCATATAGTGGAGCTTGGAGCAGGAGCGGGACGTCTTGCTTTCCATTTGCTAAACGAATTGTGTCAGTTAGTAGACTACGTCGGGATCTCGCTGCCTCCGTTCCGCTATATCATGACAGATTTGGCCATGGACAATGTTATGGCTTGGAAGGCGCATCCCGCGCTTCAAACGTTTATTGCCGAAGGATTACTGGACTTTGCGCAATTTGATGCTGTGCATGATTCAGAGCTGAACCTCATTGTAACAGGCACAACCATTCGTGAAGGAGATTTAAACCAACCCCTAATCCTTATTGCCAACTACTTCTTCGATAGCATACCGCAGGAATTGATTTACATTGGAGAGGGGAAGGTTTATGAAACGGATGTTTACGTTGAGCAACCCGAACATCATGATTCGCTTCAACCCGCAGAATGGTTAGATCAAATCCATTTAAGCTATGAGCATCGACGAGCGCCTGAGTACGAACAGGAAACCTATCCTTACCGCAATGTGATTTCCATTTATCAGGAACAACTTGAAGACTCGCATATTTTATTTCCTGCTGCCGGTATCGCTTGTTTGGAGCGTTTGAATCGGTTATCCCCGTCGGGATTTCTTTTGATCACAGCAGACAAAGGAGATCACTTGCTGGATAGCTGGGCTTTTGCAGAACCGCCCGAGTTGATTTTACATGGAAGCTTTTCATTAACGGCAAACTACCATGCGATGAAGTATGTCTACGAACAAAAAGGAGCTGAGGCGTTATTCCCTCCGCATCATTATAAAAATATTAATGTGGGCTGTATTCTCTATCTTGATAAACCATTGGATTATCATCATTTGCGATTAGCCTACCGTCGTTGTATCGAACGCTTTGGTCCTGATGATTTTTTTAATATGAAAGGGTGGGTGGATCGCAATCTAGATAGCATGGAGTTGCAGCAAATCTTAAGTTTCTGGCGTTTGGGCGGTTATGATGCGGAATTTTTCATTCAGAGCACGAAGCGGATTTCCAGCCTGTTGCCAGAATCCAATGAAGACGAAAAGCAGGATTTGCTTAGTGGCATTCAACGGATGTGGTCCTCGTACTACGTCATGGAGCAGCGATATGATCTGGCGCTCGATGCGGGATTGATCCTATTTGAGATGGACATGTACGAACCCTCCAAATATTATTTGGAGATTTCGGTACACGAAGAGCAAGACGAGGTCGTATCCACTGTATTTTATTGCCTAGCCATTTGCTGTTTCGAGTTAGACTTCATTGAAGACGCAAAGAGGTACTTGCAAAAGTTGTTGGAACTTGAACCTGATAATGAAGAGGCATTAGCGATGATGAGTTATTGATGATGCGGTTACTGCCGAATGGAAGGATCGATCCAGTGTAAGGCGTACCCCATAGACCGCTTAATTTACCGTCTTATTGACAAAATCAATCTCAGTTCGGATCCCTTTATGGGCATCATTCCACAGGCCCTTTGTCAGGCGAATGCGCAGCAGACAGGTGTTAGGGTCTTCGTCGTTATTGGCTTCGTAATACCACTCGGCAAATATTTTGCGCAGCTTCGTCATCATCTCCGCGTTTTTATCGTCACACACCCAGCCCAGGTTTTCAGCGATCCCATCGGCTGTAAAGTTTTCGACGATGATACAAACGGCGACTTCGGGGTTTTGGGCGATCTGCTGCATCTTGTTTGAAGTTGCGTAGGTGACGGTGTAGAACGCGCCGTCCTCATAATAGGCGTCCACAATACGGGCGGCGGGGCGGCTTTTGCCATCGGCCCCCGGCTCCAGCGCGATGGTAGACAATGAGATCAGACCGTCCTTGTTGCCTAATTTATCTTCCAGCAGCTTCATGGCTTCGTCGTACTTGTTCAATTTAGTCCCCCCCAAATTGGAATAAGGCTTATACTATTAAACATATCATTGTGAAGTCTTATTTCATGTGAAAAATATTACGATAACAAGCGAGTAGAAAGGAGCATCATCCTATGGAAGTAACCGCACAGGAAGTGGCAGAATGGATGGTCAAGGAAATCAGGTTTAGGGGAAACCTATATCAGACCGATGCGATTGAATATGTGAAGACCCATTTCGGCGAACAATTTGTTTTCGTGAATGAGAACGGAAATGCATCGCTGTCTAAAGAGGTGAAGAAGGCTTTTCGCAAACTTCACGGGGGAAGAATTGCTTGGGACCGCGACGGATTCTTTTGGGCTTGGACCTGAACCCAGGGGGGCTGGTATCCATCAATTTATATCCCCGAGAAGATAACATTCCTCAACTGAACGATCAGACTTTTAAGTTCCTTCTCCCTCTCCAAATAGGACAGCGAGGCCTGTATTAACGGATGATTCGCTGCCTCCTTGCTAACCTCCGTCTGGATGAAACGGGAAAGCTCCCTTATTTCCGATCGATGTGCGGCACCGGCCGGGATCGTATTCATGGCCGTATCCATCTCCCGAAACAGTTCTGAAAGAATCTGCTCCTTCTCACCCTGCCGGTCCTCGAATCCCCAGTTTAAATACCTCTCGAATGAAGTTTGGTTCAGCATAGACTTAGGCTCGGACGTCATCATATGCTTAACGAGCACATGGAGCTTGTCCAAGATGAACTTCGCCGTTTCCTCGAGGGATAACGACCTCTCCTCATATACAATCCAAAATAGATATTCCTTCAGAATCGCCCGATAGATGGCAACCAAATCCCATAGATACGGTTGGATTTCCTCGCCATATACATGCAGCAAACACTCTCTATGCCATCGGATGAGCCGGCCCCTAACCTTGTGTCTCAGCGGCTGGAACTTGGGATCCTGTTGAATAGGGAGCTCCGTAAATTCGACCAGAATATGTTTGTACTCCATAAAGTAGCGGAATCGCAAAACGATCTGCTGAACAAACTGTTCTTCCGGCGATAGTCCGGGAAGACGTGTCAGCTCATCGACTTGATCAAAATAATGGTTATGACATTGATTAAATACCTCGCTAAAGAGATCCTCTTTGGAAGGAAAGAATTTATAGACCGATCCTTTGGAAATACCGCAATCCTCGGCAATATCCTGGATCGTCGTCGAAAGAAACCCACGTTCCTTAAAAAGCCTCGTCGCTGATTGTATGACTTCTTCCCTTGTCACATTCATAAAAAGATTCTCCCCCTTGACGTACTATGAATCATAGTACAAAATATAAAACATCAAGTCAAATGACTGTGAGTTCACGATTGTTAACATGCAGTCAAAAAAATGATGGGGAGAATGTCAGTATGGAAAAATTATTTGATCCGCAAAAAACAGCGCTGGTTGTCATTGATCTTCAAAAGTGGTTGGGGAACCAATACGCCCCTTATTCCGCCGAGCAGGTGGTATCCAACGCCGCCGACTTGGCAGATGCCTTCCGTAAGCAAGGCTCGATGGTTGCCCTGGTCCGGGTATCCAGCAAAGACCTGAAGGATATCCCTAAACCGAAGTTGGATACCCCTGCACCTGCACTGAATCTGCCTGAGGGATGGGATGAGATCGTCCCGGAAATGCGGGTCGCTGATACGGACCACATCATTACCAAGAAGCAGTGGGGGGCCTTTTACGGGACGGAGCTGGACCTGCAGCTGCGCCGCAGGGGAATCGATACCATCGTGTTATGCGGCATCGCAACCGGACTTGGTGTGGATACGACTGCACGGGAAGCATTTATGCATGGCTATCAGCAGATTTTTGCAATTGATGCAATGACCGGGTTTTCCCAAGCCGAGCATGATTACGTGAAAAACTATATTTTTCCGCGTATTGGGCGTACTCGGACCACCCAAGAAATCATCTCTGCCCTTACTGAAAGGGAATCCTAAGGCTATTGCAGGAGGTTGATCTCTATGATCCCAAGGGGAAGTCCCCAGAACGATCGGATGTACCCCTGGTATGTCCTATCCGTAACCAGCCTCGGTGCGTTTCTGGTTCTGGTCAATATCGGAACGCTGAATGTCGCATTGCCGGAACTAAGCCGGCATTTTCATGCAGATGCAGCAACTTCTAGCTGGATTTTACTTTCCTACATGTTGGTTAACACCATTCTGATTTTGGTCTTCGGTCAAATTTCGGATATTTTTGGGAAAAGAAGGATGTACTTAATAGGGTTGGCCGTCTTTACCGTGACCAGTCTGCTTCTTGGCTATTCCCCGAACGCAGGGGTGCTCATTCTTCTCCGCATCATACAGGCTGCCGGGGGAGCTCTCGTGGTGACGAACACTACGCCTTTGATAACCGATGCCTTTCCCCAATCGCAGCTTGGTACCGGTCTAGGCCTGAATATCTTGTCCGCTTCCATGGCGCAGGTGCTAGGCCCCGTCGTAGGCGGCCTGGTAACGACGGCTTGGGGCTGGAGGTGGGTATTCTGGTTCAATGTCCCCTTCGGTATCATGGCCTTCATCTGGGGGCTCCAAATTCTAAGGGAGAAGCCGCTGACAGAGCCTCGAACCAAAGTCGATCGATATGGGGGTATCCTTGTCTTTATCGCTTTAGCTGGTTTAATCCTAGCTCTATCCAAGGGGGGAGAGTTGGGCTGGGGAGACAAGCAAGTGATTGGAGGTTTTGCTGTATTCGCGGTAATAACTCCAATATTTTTAGGGTATGAGCATCGATCGGCTTCCCCTTTACTGGAACTAAGTCTTTTTAAGAATTGGATGTTCGCTATGGCGAATATCGCTACCTTCTTTCATTCCTTTGCTCGCACGGCGGTTGCCCTGCTTTTTGCACTGTACTACCAATTTGCCTTCCACCAAAACGCACTGGATGCCGGTCTAAGGATTCTTCCCATTACGATAGGGATGTTGATCATATCTCCCGTTGCCGGCATGTTAACCAAGAGAATCGCTCTTCGAGTCCTATCCTCGCTTGGAATACTCCTATCCATAGCAGGACTTCTGCTGCTCTTATTCGTTCTCGGAGGGAATTTCCCTTACGCGGCCACCGCATGCGGGATGCTGTTAATCGGCATCGGGACGGGCTTATTTCTGACTCCGAATACGATGGAGATCATGTCATCCGTTCCTGAGAACAGCCGAGGGGTGGCAAATGGGCTGCGGTCCATGCTCTATAACTTGGGCCAGGTCCTGAGTACGGCCCTTTCTTTAACCATTGTCAGTGCGGCGCTGCCGGCTCATATGAAAAACGTGCTGTATTCCGGAAAAAACGCTGCGATTTCGGACGTTGATTTTGCATTCATCATTCATGGCTACCGCTGGGTTATCATCGCATTGCTATGGACTTCCCTATTGGCCCTTGCAGCATCGTGGTTTCGTCCTCAACCGAAAAACAGAGCTTACAAAGGCTCTTCCGTAGCCAGCTGAATTCGAGTATGGGGTGCCGTAGAAGGGAATGGGGAATATGGAGATGCCGTGTTACAAATGGTCGTAAAGCAGAAGATCCTCTTAATAAGTTAAAGGAGATTAGATTACTCTAATCTCCTTTAAACGATCTTCTTTTCTTCGTGTGCCTTGAATTAGCATCCACAATGATCAGATATTTGATCAACTTTTGTTGTGTCTGAGACAGGAAAGTTCATTTCTTGCCATGCCGCAATTCCTCCGGTCAACTCTTTAACTTGATAACCTTGCTCCAATAAAGACTTTGCTACTTTAGCCGCAGTATTGCACCAGACATCCCAGCAATAAACGATAATTTCCTTATCCTTGGGTACTTCATTTAATCGGCTGGGCAATTCTTGTTCAGGTATCACATGAGCATCCTTAATGGTTACACTTCTTACATGAATGGGGCCGTTTCTAACATCCATTAAGAAGTATTTCTCCGGATCCATTTGGTTAGATCTCATATAATCCATAGGGCTAATAGTTGCTTCCAGACGTGCATTAAAATAATCAAGTGCATTCATATTTAACATCTCCTGTTCTTTATAGTGATCTCCAAACTTTAACAAGCGAGTCTTTAAGTAATTGCTTTTCTTGCTGAGATAAAGGAGCTAAAACGTCTAATTCGATCTGGTTTAAAAATTCCCAACGTGAGTCTAAAACCTCTTTTCCCTTTTCAGTGATCACAAGACTATAGGATCTTCGATCATTAGGGTTCTTTGTACGCTCCACAAATCCTAAAGATTCCAAATGGTCCATGTGGCTTACCATCGTGGTCCTGTCGATTTGTAGGTTATCTGAAATCTCTTTTTGTGATGAATAAGGGTTCTCCTGAACAAATAAAAGTACCCCATATTGTCTTGCATGAATATTGAAGGGGAGAAGTCCTTCGGCAAACTTATTTTCCATTTGTTGCAGAACTTTTCCAAGCAAAAAACCATAAGATTGATTCCATTTATTCACCCCAACAATCACCTCCTGTGATAATCCGTATATTATATAATCAGCATAACTGATTAATTTTCAAATCGCAAGTGTTTATTGAAAGATGTTTTGTACCATTCCGGGTTATGACTAAGAATACAAATAGCTAAAAGCACAAAAGGCCATCCTTAGGGGGTGGCCTGAATTAGAGATATTGTGACTTTATTTCTTCAAGTTGTTGGAGATAACTTTTCTTGAGCTGTTCCGGAAATTCAATTTTTACATGTTTTCCATACGAACAAAGATAATGCGTCATGTAATCGAGTTCAGCTTCATTATAGCCACCCGTCAGATAAGAGATCCCATCCTTCTCTTCAAGCACCATATTCGGGTAATGATGCTTTAAAAATAATTCTTTCCCAAACGAAGTTAATTGAGCACGAAAAGGGATATTATGATAATTTCTTTTGTGTTCCTCATGAGAAATCTTCAGTTCTTTAAGGGAGTGGGTATGTTCAATTTCTTCAAGAATTTCGCACTCTGACATATAATCACAGCGATAGGTTCCCCACATTCCTTGGTTTACCTCGTAAGCACTACAAAACCAAATGCCATTGCGATAAAACAATTCATAAACCTGAAGATCAATTTGAATGGTTTCATGTTGAGAGTAGATCATTCGAACCACTTTTTCTTCCATAATCGCAGTTAAGATAAGCGCAAGATATTCTGGCGGATGAATTGGAGCAACGCTATAATACCGAACCACCTCAAGCATCCGATCAAGATACTCTTGCTGGCTCTTAGGTAAAGTGGCCAATAATTTCTGTCGGATATGGGGATATGATTTTTCGAAAGGTGTGCTTGAGAGAATGCTTAGGGCGTTCAATGCGAAAAAAATAGCTCGAATCTCATCCTTGTTGAAATAAACTGGGGGCAGCAGGGTTTGGTTAATCAATTTATAACCACCGTATCTGCCGCTTTCTGTATAATAAGGCAAACCCAACCCAGTCAATTCTTCAAGATCTCTTAGTGCCGTTCTTTTAGAAATATGGAACTCTTCCATCAAGTCTTTTAAGCGAAATTCGTGTTTATTGCTCAAAAAAATAAGTTCCTGATTGAGACGTTCTGCTTTTTTCAATCTTTCCTCCGCCTTTGTTTAATGGTGTCTAATATTGTCACCTTTTAAGGGTACACTTAGTTTATCAAAAACAAAGGAGTTTTATATATGAAAACTTTAATTATTAACGCACATCCTGATTTTACAAACCACAATCACTTTTCCGTTCAATTGCAAGAAAAATTCATTGATAAGTACAAGAATGAATTCCGAGACGAGGAACTGACAATCATTCATCTTTATGACATGGATATTCCGAGAATTGAAGCAGATGGATTGCTTGCGATTTGGAACAAACAACAGTCTGACATCGCCCTAAATCCAACTGAAGCAGAGATTGCCAAACAGTCTGCTGCATTATTGACCCAATTCAAGGACTATCATCGGATCGTCATTTCAACGCCGCTGCATAACTTTAACATTACATCTCGGCTAAAAGACTACATGGATAACATCCTCATCGCTCGTGAAACGTTTAAATACACAGAGTCGGGCTCTGTGGGACTGATGACCGATGACTATCGATTGCTTCTGCTGCAAGCCTCAGGTGGTATCTATACGAATAACGACCGTTATACTGCATTAGATTTTGCCCCTAATTATCTAAAAGAGATGTTTACGAATATCATGGGCTTTAGCCAGTTCGATTTGGTTCGCGCGCAAGGAACGGATATCTTGTCTGCGGACAAGGTGTGGGAGCAAGCAAATAGAGAACTCGAAAAGGCTTTTAGACATTTTTACGAAAATTAATCGTCATTTAGGATCAATAGCTATAAACTCGTCAATCGTTTCAGGGGTGTGTTTGCCTTCTTTTCCTTGGAAAAGGTCAATATTAACGGTAACATCCATACAACCCAGATAGGTTCCGTTTTTATCCCGTACAGCCATGAATTTTTGATAAATTTGGCCGGATTCCCCAGATCGTTTCGGGAACCAAAATTCCCATTCATCGCGTGCTCCTGAACGAAAATCATTCAACAATTTTTCAACGTGGTGCGCCACTCTGGGATGAAGTTCAAGCACATGGCGACCAATGGCTTCTTTACGACGACCATGGACACGGTTTGGATTATTTGAATACCAGCGGAAAATATCGTTAGCATCGCAAAAACCCATTTCAAACGGCAATAGATTAATAATCGAATCCAAAGTGCTTGCTTGAATTGCACCCGTTTCAAAATTGATGATCGCTTCAGGGCTAATTAATTCTGACAATTTATCTTTAGACATATAAAAAACCTCCTTTATGGAATCTCCCTTTAGGAGATGGATCTATTAGCTAATAATGATAGCATGAATAATAATTCAAATTGTGACTTGTTTCACAAAAAACGAAATGGCCAGGATTTCCAGAGTCACACATCCGCTTCACCTCAAATATGATGGGTCTAGAAATCGAATGAGGTGAGCAAATGGCAGTCGTGAAATCCAGGCAACAGGATATCGATATGTTGGCAAGGTTGCTTCGGGCCGAGGCGGAGGCCGAAGGCGAAACGGGCATGCTCCATGTTGGAGCAGTTGGCATTAACCGAATCAGAGCGAATTGTTCCGACTTTACAGGAATCCGGACCATTCCCCAAATGATAAACCAGCCGCATGCGTTCGAAGCGCTGCAACATGGGATGTACTATCAAAAAGCAAGAGATAGAGAACGCCGTCTGGCGCAACGGGTGGTGAACGGAGAACGGAGTTGGCCAGCCAAATTCTCGCTATGGTATTTCCGCCCAGGATCGTATGACAACCCCGGACCCTGTCCGCCAACATGGTATAATCAGCCGTTTGTTGGTCGATGGAAGAAACATTGTTTCTATGAACCGACGGCGGAAGAATGCGCAAATGTATATAATACGTTTTAAAGTCTGCATGATTCGCATGTAACAATTTAGTTTAGGTAGCAAAAAGACAGTTAGGGCACATGGAGTCGCCTTAACTGTCTTTTTTCATGAACGGCCTGCTGCCCGGGGACGCTGGAACTGCTGGCGCACGAGCTCAACCTCTGCCCTAATAACGCAGTCCTCAACATGATCGTTGAACAAACCCATCGCTTGCATGAAAGCGTACATCGTCGTCGGGCCGACGAATTTCCAGCCTTGCTTTTTCAGCTCTTTCGACAGCGCGATCGATAGCGCCGAAGTGGATGCGGTCTGCGGCTCCGCAAGTTGACTCTGGTCGGGCTCGTATTTCCAGAAGAAGGCGGCCAACGAGCCCTCCCGTTGGACCATCTCTTGCGCCCTCCGTGCATTATTGATGACCGCCTCGATCTTGCCCCGATGGCGGATAATGCCTTCATTCCCGAGTAGACGCTCTAAGTCGCGATCTGTATAGTCCGCGATCCGGTTAAAGTCAAAATCATGGAATGCAGCACGGAAGTTCTCACGTTTCACTAGAATCGTTCGCCAACTCAGGCCCGATTGGAAGCCTTCCAGGCAGATCTTCTCGAACAACCGGCGATCGTCGTCGACCGGGAACCCCCATTCGGTATCGTGATAATCAAGAAATTCCGGGGCGGCGCCGCACCATCTACAACGCGGTCTACCGTCCTTTTCTATGATTGTGTTCATGGGTTTCCTCCTCATTCGAGTGTGCCAGCAGCGAGCTCAACCAGTCGCACATCTGTTCAATTTCATACCGTATAAACTTCTCGTCCCGAAAAGCTTGTGCCAGCGTAGCGACGCCTTGGCTACGGGCAAGGAGGTGCATCGCCAACTCGTCGGCTTCAGCCTCGCGGCCAAGCAGAGTGAACTGCCGACCTAACCAGGTCCGAAAGAGGTTGAACAGCTCAATCGCTTCCGGTTGGGACGCGTGATTCAGTTTTGACAACTCTGTGCATAGCGTACCGACGGGGCAGCCGTACATTTGGATATCCGTCTGGTTTGCGGTCAGAATGTGAATAAAGCTCTTGATGCGATCCTCGGGCCGTTCCCCATCCTCTTCCCAACGCATGAGCATGTTCCGGGTATCCTCTAGCCGCACTTGGATGACGGCATCCAATATCTCGTCCTTGGATTTGAAATAGTAATAGAAGTTTCCTTTGGAGATTTGAACGGAATCGGCAATATCCGCAAAAGAAGTATGTTCGTAGCCGCGCTCATAAAATAGCCGGTCGGCCGAATCGATAATGTGTTCCCGCGTTACTTTCCCCTTCAAGATGAATACCTCCACAGCCGACCTTCGTTACCGCCCATCGGCTCAATTAAAATTAGGACGATCGTCAAATTTTCAACATCAGATTAGCACGATCGTCCTAATTTGTCAAAACCATCCGATTTTCAGAAAAGAAACCGTTGTACAAGTCTTCCAATCTCCCAAGACCGAATGACAAAATTGTTAGGTCGTGGTAAGGCAAATCGATGGTTCAGGCCTGCCAGGCAGGATAAGATGGGAGGAACGAAGTCGGAATTTTGAAAAGGGGTATCTTGATGAGGTTGTTTGAACTGTTGCTTCTGTTGTCAAACCTCGGATTGTTTGCGTTAACCGTCGGCTTAAAAAAAGGACGTCGAAGAACTCCACTCTTCGCTCTAAGCGGGATCGCCACACTGCTATTGGTCATTCACGGGACGGTGGAAGGATACAGAATTCAGCTAGTGTTCCCTTATTGCATAACGATCCTGTTTTTAGTCATTTCAGGTTATCGTTATTTGAAAAAAACGGGCCTCCCCCAAATCCCGCGATTCATGTTGGGTTCAGTTTATACCGCTATAGCGATCATGCTGGTCGGAACAGCGGGTCTCCTGTATGCTTTTCCTGTGTTTCAATCCCCTGAGCCGACAGGCGAATATCAGGTGGGCACGCAATCCTTTCATTTCGTAGATGCACATCGGGAAGAGATTTTTGGCGAAACCAGCGATGGGAAGAGAGAATTGATGGTTCAGGTATGGTATCCGGCTCAGGCCGGCACCGGCAAGTACGCTCCCTTTATTCCCGATACCCCGATTTTACGGTATATGGCTGAGAACTATGGCCTTCCCGGGTTTCTTTTTCAACACCTAAAGTATGTATCGAGTCATTCTTATTCGCGGGCCGAAGTCTCTTCGGCACAGATTTCATACCCGTTGATCCTTGCCAATCCAGGCAACGGTTCTTCCAGGTTCCTCCACACGTCGCAAGCCGAAAATATCGCGAGTCATGGATATATCGTGGCCGTGATTGACCCCACCTACAATACATTTGCAACCGAGTTTCCGGACGGGCGAATCACGACCAACAGAACCAACGAGTTATTCTCGCCCAGCCATGATTATCAGACGGAAAGAGGAAATCGCGACAAGCTGGGAAAAGTTCTAACCGGCGATGTGGCGTTTGTGCTGGACCAATTCGAGCTCATCCAATCGGGACAAATTCCAAGTCATTTCAAAGGAAGGATCGATCTCAATCATGTTGGGGTATTCGGTCATTCCATCGGCGGAGCGACGGCCTATGACGCTTCTTTCGATCCACGGATCGCGGTAGGTATAGACCTGGATGGAGGGCTTTACCGACTACAAGACAGAGAGGGGCTGCGAAAACCGTTTATGTTCATCAACTCGGAGAGCTATTATGAAAAATTAAAAAGGGTGATGGATAACCGGGCCTACACGGATGAGGAGCTCAATCGTATGGGCTCGACAAGAGAGTGGGAGGATCAAGTCGCGGCCGACAAAAAGCTGGAGCTTGAACGGATGCGCGATGCGGTCAACGGAGGGGGACAACTCCTCTATATCGAGAATACGGAGCATTTGAATTTTACCGACGTACCGTTTATTTCTCCGATTTTCAAAATGCTGGGCATTACAGGAAAGATAGCGCCCGAAAGAGCGAATACCGTGATCAATGCCTATATGCTGGATTTCTTCGACAGGTATTTGAAAAATCAGGGCGGTGTCTTAATGAAAGGAGCAGATAGCCGCTTTCCGGAGGCGAAAAAACCAGATAGTTTGGGGAGGAGTCCCGGAAAAGGAGAAGCACCTGCGAACCACTAGGACATGGAAAGTGGGGGAGTTCCATGGATCGGGATCTTGCGGCTGCAATCGCGATTGAATTTAAGAACTCACAGAAGGTGCTGAGCGCAATCGGAGACGAAACCCGGCAAGCCATTCTAATGGCCTTGATGCAAGGGCCGCAAACCCCCGGCATGCGCGTGGGCGAGATTAGAGAGAAAACTTACCTTTCCCGGCCGACCACCTCAATGATAGGGTCTGAAAAAACATCTTTACCGATCGTTCTCGATGTGGTACAACTCATATTAAGAACGATCATTCTCAATATGATGCAACTAATACAGAGGAGAGGATGCTATGGAGATGATTGATGTTATTTTTTTGCTATAACTAGAACGAACATTCCCATAAAAACTTTTGCAAATCTACAAGCGAAAAAAACGAAAAAGGGGAAATAATCCATGTCTAATTACACTGCACCTAACTTGACTGTCACTTCCGGCAATCAAACCACTTTCACTTATCGTCGTTTCGGCAAAGCCGATACGACCCCAGTTGTATTCCTACAGCACTTCCGCGGAAATATTGATAACTGGGATCCGGCGCTTGTTGACGATATTGCGGCTGAACGTGAAGTCATTCTCTTTGACAATGTAGGAGTTGGAGGTACGACAGGATCTACACCAGGCACCGTTACTGAAATGGCTCACGGTGTTTTGGAGTTCATTGATGCGCTTGGATTAATGAGTGTCGATTTGTTCGGCTTCTCTTTGGGCGGCTTTGTTGCTCAAGAAGTCGTTCTCCTTCGTCCGCATTTGGTAAGACGTCTGATTCTTGCCGGGACTGGGCCGCAGGGCGGGCGCGATATGCATGGCTGGAATAACGAAATAAATAATCACGCGTACAAAGATGTCCAAGGCGCTGAAGACATATTCTACTTGTTCTTTGCTCCGACAACGACAAGTCAGGCCAAAGGGCTTGAATTCGTAGGACGTATCTTCACCCGGTCCGAAGACCGCGACGAGATGCCTTCGGTGCAAGTACGCGATGCTCAAGCAAAAGCGATCATCGATTGGGGCATTCCGGATCTGAGTAAACTGGCTCGTCTTGCAGGAATAAGGCAGCCCACGCTTGTCGCAAACGGTAACCATGACATTATGGTGCCTACTGTTAACTCCTACCTGCTTGCCGGACATATTCCCAATGCAGAGTTAATGATTTACCCTGATGCGAATCACGGTTTCTTATTCCAGTATCCGCATGAATTCGCCGAGAAAGTGAATGCCTTCCTGAACGAGGAGGCCTCAAACGCTTAACAGGCGAACATTGTTGGAATCCACTAGCTAGTATCTGTGAAGGACGCCCGATTGGGGCGTCCTTTATTTCGCTCAATGGAAAGTGGGGATTGACCTTGGACATTACTCCAATGTTATGATTTTTATGGGAAGGAGGCACATATGAAAATCAAGGATTTTGCGAGCAAATATCATCTCCAAACGGATACCCTTCGTTTTTATGAGAAAGAGAACTTATTGAATCCAATCCGACGGGAAAATGGCTATCGGGAATTTGACGATGAATGTGAAAAACAGATCCAGCTTATCATCGTATTAAAGCAATTAGGTTTTACAATCAAGGAAATTCAACAATTGCTTCTAATACGAGACGACAGATCGATATCGACAGAATGTAAGGATACTACCGTGATGTTGTTGAATCAAAAAATGATGAATCTGGAGGAAAAAATCCGGTTTTACCAACAGGCCTTGAAAGTCGTGCAAACCATTAAGGAACTTGCAAGTGAAGTGGAGTATCTAGAGAATGTAGATGATATTGAAAAATTATTGCTCAGTTTATTTCAAAATGATGAATAAGGAGGAGAGATAAGATGACGAATAAACAAATCGTTCACGTTGAATATGCACTTGCCTTTGCACTTTCTTTATTCATTTACATCCAGCTGCACTTTCCTATTTGGCTGTTTGCTGTTCTTTTATTTGTTCCTGATCTTTCTATGCTTGGTTACGCCATGAACAAGAAGATAGGTGCGATGGTTTACAATTTCGGGCACACCTTTATTTTTCCTCTGTTATTAGCATCAGGCTCCTTATATTTGTCAAACGATAATCTGCTATTAGGGTCGGTGATCTGGATCGCTCATATCTGTATGGATCGAGCCATAGGGGCGGGGTTGAAATACCCAGATTCATCATTTACGAATACACATCTACAAAAGATTTAATGAGAAGCTCGCTGTCACCGCAGCGAGCTTCTTTATTTCCTATTTGCTGTAGTAATGGCCTTGTTCAAGGTCTGGGATTAGAGCAGGGGACACCCAGATCGTAAAATAAAATTGACATGATGTATAGTTTAGTATACATTATGTTTAATCAACTTTACTTTATTGAAGGCGGTGTCTACATGACGTATCAGGAAAAGAAGAGCATCGTATCGTTAATCAGCACCATACTTATTTTTACAGTGTACTGCCTGTACAAGTACCCGGAGTATCCCAATGAAGTGCTGGATTCAAATGTAACTTTCCATTACTGGGGATCCTTCGTACTGGTGTTAACCTTGGTTTCCATCGCAGCACATATCGTGATTAGCATCATCTTTAACATCCTCTTCCGAATAACGACGGGTGAAAAGGAACCTGCTTTCGCGGATGAAATGGATAAGCGCATCGATTTGTTGGCCTTTCGAAATTCATTTGCTGTGTTTGTCCTTGGTTTCCTTCTAGCCATGGGCTCATTGGTGATAGACCAGCCCTTGAAGGTGATGTTCATCGTCCTCATCGTCTCTGGATTTCTATCAGACGTAACCGGTTCAATTTCGAGACTGTATCACTACAGAAGAGGAGTTTAAGATGGGTAAAATTCTTGTTGGCAATCACATCAGAAAAATACGGTTCAATCATCATGAAATGACTCAGCAGCAGTTGGCCGACAAGGTTGGTGTAACCAGGCAAACGATTGTGGCTCTTGAAAAGGGAAACTACTCCCCGTCACTGGAGCTGGCCTTTCGTATTGCACGGGCCTTTAACTTGCCGTTGGAAGAGGTATTCTTTTATGGAGAAAACTCAGAGGAGAGGTGAGGGAATTGGATTTCTCAACGAAGACTGCATCAAGGATCACAGGTGTTCTTTTTGTTATTGCTGCCCTTACGGCTATACTAGGTGTTATTTTGTATAAACCGCTCCTGAACGATTCGGACTACCTGATTCAAGGCGCCGCACATGCGAATCAGGTGGTTCTGGGGTCGCTTATGGAGCTGATCCTTGTCGTTTCAGCGATAGGTACAGCGACCATGATGTTCCCCTATTTGAAACAATATAGTCGAACGATTGCGATTTGGCATGTTTGCTTCCGGTTTTTGGAGGCCATTGTGATTACGGTAGGGGTCATCAGCGTAATGTCCTTGTTGGCCTTAAGCCAGGACTATGTAGCAGCGGGGGGGCCGGATATCGCTTCCTATCGGGTTTCGGGTACATTGCTAAAAGCCGTGCACGATTACACATTTTTGCTAGGACCTAATTTTTTTCTGGGAATCAATACGATGATGTATAGCTACATTTTTTATAAGTCGAAGCTTGTACCCAGGTTTATCCCGATATTGGGTTTGACCGGGTCAGCCTTAGTTCTGCTTGCTGCCTTATTAGAAATGTTTGGGGTCATTGATCAAGTCTCGGCTTGGGGCGGGATCTTGGCGCTCCCAATCTTCGCCAATGAAATGATCCTTGCGGTGTGGCTCATCTTAAAAGGGTTTAATGAGTCCGCAACCCATTCACGGTTTCGAACGCAAAGATAAAGGAGAAGAAGATGAATACGAAGCAACGTAAGACGATTTTTGTCATAACGCTATCCTATACGGTTTTCATTCTTTTTTTTATGTTTCTCGCTTTTGGCAGAGCAGATACGGTAGATCGGGAGACGGGTTACACCTTTATGTTTATGCCGGACGGTTTTTTTAGACTGCCGGATTTATCCGACCTTCTACATCCTACGCTTATGGATCTTGTGGGCTTTGGGAACGTTGCTGCCTTTGTTCCTTTTGGTATTCTAATTCCGTTGTTATATCGGACTGGTTTTCTTCGGTTTATGAGCCTATTCATCCTGTCTATCCTCGTGCTGGAAACCGTTCAGGCCTTCACTTTGCTCGGCAGTTTTGACATTAACGATGTTATTCAGAACTCATCCGGCGCGGCAGTTGGATTCGGGGCGTATAGATTGGGGTTTCGTACCGAAAAGGTCAGAAGAAACCTAGTTGTTACAGGCATCTCCGTTGTTGTCCTGCTCATTGGGGTTTGGGCGAGCTTCGGGCTTATCGACAAAGCGTTCACGAAAGAGCAGGGCCCTTTTGTCGCGCTTAACGAGCTGAAAAGCAGCAGTACCGATTCATCAAAGGGAGTCACGCGAGACAACTTTCAAATTGGTGGACAAAACGTAGTACCTCAATATAATGTGTATAGCACGGAAGATAAAAATACGGTGACTTACACGTATTCGTTAGGCGAAAAGGAGCTTTATATCTACTTGAATTATGGGATTCCCGATCAAGAGGATTTTCAGGGGAGTTTACGGCTATCCGCTGACGGACAGGAGTACCTGTCCACGTCCGCAGAAGCTCTGGGCCATGAACTTGGGATGTCCTCCATCTACTTGCAAGGGGCCCATGAGCTCACGATTACCCTAGAGGGGAACGTGAAATTATGGGATGTCGGATATCAGGAGATGAAGTACCCATGGAATCGGTGAAGGGGCAAGGGAACCGTCGATGAACAAAACGGATCGGTTGTTGGCCATCGTGCTCGAACTGCAAGGCAGGCGAGTGTTACGTGCCGAAGATTTGGCGGCACAATTTGAAACCAGTGTGCGGACCATCTATCGCGACATTCAGGCGCTCAGCGAAGCAGGCGTTCCGATTATAGGTACTCCAGGCACAGGGTATTCCTTAATGGAGGGTTATTTTCTACCTCCGATCCGTTTCACAATTGAGGAAGCCATGACCTTGCTTATAGGAACTGATTTTGTCGAGCAACGATTTGATGATGCATATCGGGATAGAGCTATTGTGGCTAGGAAAAAAATTGAGATCACTCTATCAGAGCGTGTTCGCAATGAGACTTCCCGGATCCGCAAGTCGCTGCGCCTTCTCTCACCTGGCAAACCGCCAGCTTCGTCAAACGAAAGGGAGAATCTCGATAAGATCCGCCGAGCTCTATTCAATGGGCGAAAGGTCCGATTTCATTATTCGAGAAAATTTCCGGATTCCACGGGGAACCGCCATAGCGAACGTACAGTTGCTCCTTATGGCCTTGTACATGTTGAAGGAGCCTGGATGCTTGTGGCCTGGTGTGATCTACGCCAAGACATCCGCCATTTCCGGTTGTCCCGGATGACTGAGTTGATCGAACTGGATGAACGTTTCGAAATCCCTGAGCATTTTGACTTAAAGGAGTATACACCCATAGACGATCGTCACTTGCGGGTATGCCTTCGATTTACGCCTGACACCGCAGATAAGGTGAAGGAATCAAACTATCCTTACGTAGAGGATATGAAAGAGCATCCAGATGGAATGGATGTGGTCTTACGCGTTCATCAGCTGGATGAATTGCTGCCATGGGTGCTTGGCTGGGGGGCGGGCGTAATCGCATTAGAACCCGAATCGCTCCGAGATCGGATTCGTGAGGAAGCCCAAAAAATGCTAAACCGCTACTGACATGATGTTGTCAGTAGCGGTTTTTTATAATTGGACATGTAAATGTAAAGGAGACAGATATGAGGAAGGATGATCATTTGTGAATTTTGCTTCTGTACGTATCATTACGGACGACGTGGATCGTCTTGTCGAGTTCTATGAGAAAGTCATGGGGGTTTCGGCGGAGCGGCCCGCGCCTGTATTTGCCGAGCTCGCCTTGCCCTCATGCACTCTTGCCATCGGCCACTCCCATACAACGCAGCTATTCGGCGTCGGTTCCGCTGTGGGGGCCCATAACCGCACGGTCATTCTGGAATTCCTCGTCGACGATGTCGAAGCCGAATATGCGCGCTTGAAGCCATTTGTCGATGATTGGGTAATGGAACCGACCACGATGCCGTGGGGGAACCGTTCTATGCTGTTCCGCGATCCCGACGGCAACCTCCTTAACCTTTTCAAGCCGGTGACCGAGGAAGCGATTCAAAGGTTTAGTAGGAGACCTTCTTAGGTTTTTAACTTACGACAAATTGGATCCTATAAAATCAAGCCTGCGATGGGGAAAATTTCACTTGCCCTACGCTGGCAACCGCGTTGCCGCGAAGCAACAATATGAGCTTTTGCGAGATATGCTGCAAGCGGAGTTTGAATGGCTCAATTACTTATCGTTACAAACAGCGCGCTGAACCGTATCAAACCCGGTTGGGCGGGTACGATCGAGGGTAGAAAACGTGGAAACCGCGGAAGCCTGGACCGAATAGAAAAGTTCCAGGCTGCTGCGGTTAGTCCAGAATATTCTTCCCTAAGCGATCTGTAGAATAACAAGGTGTGCGGAATCGGGCCTCGTTCCCCCAGCCAACGGAGTGATTGTGAGTGCCGTGGAATTCCCTGCTGGATTTCGAACGGTGAGAACGGAATTAATGAGTGATGTCTGCACAAGTGCCATACCTACGATTTGCGAAGTTCCTGTCGCACGTCCGACTACCGTATATGCCAGGTCATCACCGTTTAGTGTTAAGAGCAATTGACCTGCTTCATTTACATTCACCTGAAACAAAACTTGATAGGTACCTATCGCGGCCAGGTTAAACGAGCTGGCATTTATGCGAGTAATCGCAGTCCCGCTGAGGGGACCATCTTGCGGAAAACTTACGTCCGTGTTTGGAGCAACTGTTGCTGCATTGTCCGGCGGCATCAATGCAAAGAAATCTGCAAAACCTAGAACTCCTCCTGTCGGCCCTGCTGGGCCCACTGCTCCGGCCGGTCCTGTTGGGCCCACTGCTCCGGCCGGTCCTGTTGGGCCTACTGCTCCGGCCGGTCCTGCTGGGCCTACTGCTCCGGCGGGTCCTGCCGGTCCGGTCAATCCAGCTGCACCGATGGCTCCCGCAAGTCCTGCGATTCCTTGGGGTCCCAGTGCTCCTGCGATTCCTTGTGGGCCAAGAGCGCCAATTGCCCCGATAAGTCCTGCTGCTCCTTGTGGCCCCAGTGCTCCTGCAAGTCCTTGCGGTCCGAGTTCGCCAATCGCGCCTACAAGTCCTGCGATTCCTTGCGGCCCAAGCGCTCCTGCGATTCCCTGTGGGCCAAGAGCGCCAATTGCCCCAATAAGTCCTGCTGCTCCTTGGGGTCCCAGTGCTCCTGCAAGTCCTTGCGGTCCGAGTTCGCCAATCGCGCCTACAAGTCCTGCAAGCCCTTCAGGTCCAAGCGCTCCTGCGATTCCTTGTGGACCAAGAGCGCCAATTGCCCCAATAAGTCCTGCTGCTCCCTGGGGCCCTAGTGCTCCTGCAAGTCCCTGCGGTCCAGCTTCAGAGATGGCTTCTGCAAGCCCTTGAAGCAATACACGTCCTTTAGGCGGAGGACACCTTTTACAAACAATCTTCTTGGCTACTCGAACACGATGTTTCTTTGGTTTTCTTTTCGGATGACACACAGTTAAGGTTTTCTTTTTGCACCGTTTTTTTAAATCGGGACAACTCACCACGACACCTCCCCACTAAGATTATTCAGTGTACGTGACTTGATTTATTAGGCATGGACGAATGGCCTGTTATGAGCTAGACAAATAACTATTTTCAGGAAAATGGGTGAATAAAAATTTCCTGAGAACAAACAACGTCGCTGTGCAGCGATTGCATTTAATTACGGTGTTTATGGATTTCATGTTTTTCTTCCGCTCTTCTATGTCGCGCTTGGGGTGGCCTCCTGGGCGCTGTGTCCAAAAAGCCGCAAACTCTAAAGGGAGTGATATACTAGTATCAAATCGCTGCTGAAAGATACAGGAGGTCTGGACCATGGAGTTTGAAGAAATATTTACGGTACATGTTCAAATCGAGAGTTCGATCCATTTGAACCATCGTGATGGAGATTCCGTAACCATGATTTCTTTTAAGGGGCGGGTCACAGGGAAGTATTTTGAAGGAGAAATCCTTGCCGGAGGGGTAGATACCCAAATTATTGGAAAGTTGGATCATCCTCATACCTTATCAGCTAGGTATATGCTTGAAGGGAAGGATCACACAGGCGAACGATGCAAGGTTTATATTGAGAATAACGGAAATATGAATCACAAGTTGAAAAATGTATTGTTCAGGTCTTACCCTAAAGTGATTACGGACAGTAAGGCTTTAGCCTTTTTAAATGATGACATCCTAGTTGCCGAGGGAAGTTCAACGGAGTCTGGTTTAGATATTAAGATCTATAGAGCATTGTAAATCGGATGAATGGAATCCTCGAATGCTGGTATACTCCCCCTTATTTCGTGTGACACTAGTTCAAATGTTATGGATAAGGGGTGCGGTAAAGTGATGAGTGAGTATCAACCCGGACAAGTTGTGTATGTCATTATTCGAAACCCGCATGTACAGGGAGTCGCCAATGTGCAGGAAGCAGCTGTCGTGAGCGATCCCAATTCACCAGGAGATTTTGCACTATTTGTTTACGAAACGTATTATCCGCTAAACGAGGAGATCGCTGTGTATTCAACAGCGAGTGAAGCGGAAACGGCCTATCGAGAAGCCTTCGGGTTATCGGATGCGGAAGCCTATTATGGTTAAGCCATTCGTCCCTCAACTCGTATATGTGGAGCCCAGGGCATTGGATTATCCACTAGGTAGAGAATTGCTGGCCAAATTCGAAAACATGGGTTTGGATATTCGGGAAACGACCTCGCATAACCAAATCCGAAACCTGCCGGGGGACAACGATTTTCAAAAATATCGAGTGGCGAAGTCTACGCTAGTCGTCGGAGTGAGGAAAACCTTAAAGTTTGATACGTCCAAGCCCTCCGCAGAGTTTGCCATTCCGTTCGCCACAGGATGCATGGGCCATTGTCATTATTGTTACTTACAGACGACGATGGGAAGTAAACCGTATATTCGGACTTATGTCAATATTGACGATATTTTTGAAGCCGCGGACCAATACATGAAGGAAAGAGCCCCTGAGATAACAAGGTTTGAAGCCTCATGTACGTCGGACATCGCAGGGATTGATCACCTAACCCATACGCTCAAGAAAGCCATCGAATATTTTGGCGCGTCAGAGTTGGGACAGTTGCGCTTCGTAACGAAGTTCGCTCATATCGATCACTTGCTGGATGCCAAGCATAATGGTCGGACCCGGTTTCGCTTTAGTATGAATGACGATTATATCATTCAAAATTTTGAACCAGGCACATCCAGACAAGCGGAGAGGATGGAGGCAGCGAGAAAAGTGGCGGAGGCAGGATATCCATTAGGGTTCATTATCGCTCCGATCTATTTGCATGACGGATGGAAAGAGGGGTATAAGGACATGTTCGAGAAACTAGAGACCATCCTTCCCTCTTCTTCAAAGAAAGATTTGACGTTCGAATTGATACAGCATCGATTTACCAAGCCGGCGAAGCGTGTCATTGAGAAGAATTATCCGATGACCAAGCTGGAGCTTGATGAATCCAAGCGGAAGTGGAAGTGGGGACGATATGGGATAGGGAAATACGTCTATACCGATCTGGAGCAGGAGGATATGAAAGAGACGCTAGGTGGGTATATCCGCACTTATTTTCCTGACGCCACAATTGAATATTTCACATAAGGGAACGGGATCCTCGAAGGGAGGGGAAAAGCATGGATATAAAATTCGAGACGCTCACTTATGTCTTAAGCGAACAGTTCAAGAGGGAGATCATCTCAGCCGACTACCAGACGATGCCGTTAAAGGGCGGAACGGTGGGAAATGTGTACCTGGTCACGGGAGTTGCCGAAACCGTGGATGGTGAAGAGTTGCCGTACCGTATCGTGTTGAAAATTCAGAAGAAATGGGAGCGTTACGGCGACCCGGGTTCATGGCGTAGAGAGTATGATCTTTACGCGTCTGACTTGGAAACGACGTTCCCGGATGCTTTTCGCTGGCCGACCTGTTATTACGCCGAGATGAATGCCGAAGGTAGTGAATTCCAGCTGTGGCTGGATTATATCGATGGTGTATCGGGTCTAGACTTGACGGGTGACATGTATGAACAGGCCGCGCTGGACTTAGGGCGTTATCAAGGCAAGCTTTATGCGGAACAGCCCGCCATGTTGCAGAGCTTGACCAACCTGAGCCATGCCGATTTTATGAAGAATACATACCTGCATTACCGGGCATGGCCGGTTGTCTACAATTATATCCGCTCGGAGGATTGCGAATTGCCGCAGCACGTGCGTCAAATGCTCATCGACATCGATGAACACGCAGACGAGATCATCGCCCGCATCGAGAAACTGCCCCTCGTGTTATGCCATCGGGATTTCTGGGTGGCCAACTTGATCTTTGCCGACGGGAAAATCACGCTCATCGACTGGGATACCAGTGGATGGGGCTACTTGGGCGAGGATATCGCCAGTCTGATTGCGGATGAAGCGGATATCGATCACATGGTTGAATATTACCAACGATGCGTCCCCGCGTATTACAAAGGTTTTGCGGAGTATGTGGATGTAGCTTCTATCGTCGATGATTGCGTCTACGAGATGATTCTTTTCTTGTTCGGCTATAGGCTCGTGGATTGGGTTCTCCATACAGAGGACGAGAACGAGAAGATGAAGCATGTAGAGACGCTCCAGAAAATCTATGAAATGAAGGCGGCTTCTCCACCAGCTATAGTATAATTACTTATTATGAATAACTGGAGGAAGGGGCGCTAGCGTTGGCAAGAACGAAGGCCTTTGACACGAATGAAATCTTGCATAAAGCCATGAATGTCTTTGGAAATCGTGGCTATGAAGGCACCTCGCTGCCCGATTTGATTTCAGGGCTGGGCATTGCCCGCCAAAGTATATATGACACGTACGGAACCAAATGGGATCTCTTCTTCGCAGCGGTTAAGCATTATATGGATCAGAAGAATCGGGAGTTGCAGCAGCATTGCGAGGGGCCGGGAACGGTCGTTGACAAGGTGGAACTCGTATTTTTGACCATCATTAAAGTCCTAGTTGATCCCGAACTGCGTTTGGAATGCTTCATTATTAGCAGTGCGATTGAGCAGGCGCCTCATCATGAGGAACTGGCGGTTTATCTGCAAGAGAGTATAGAGCTGTCGGAGCTGACCTTCTACACGATGCTGGAACGGGCGGTGGAGGAAGGGGAAATCGGCTCAGAGGTGAACATCCGAGACCTGGCCCGGTTCCTGGTGCATGAGCGGATCGCCTTGATCACGTCAGCCAAGCTGGGAATAGAAGAACCGAAGCTGCTTGGACTCCTGCAGATGGTTCTAATGGTCTTTCGGACGATACAAGGCACTAAACGGTAGATCTTATTCAAACATATGAACCTCAAAAGGCTCTCCCAGGTCATCATAAATGGTGACGGGAGAGCCTTTTATCTTAGGATAATACTTTAGTTAGAAATGATGACTTATGTTCTGAAATAAACTGCTCTAGAGAACGCGGCTCTCGCCCGGTCACACGTAACACCGTGTCCGTAACCTGATCCTCCAATCCATCGAGGCGAATACGGATATCCATTTCGGCCAGGTTTTTGGCATAACTCTCCGGCAAACCAGTCGCCATATGCCTCTCTGTAAGTTGCTCCGGTGTGATATGAATATGGGCAGCGTTCAGGCCGGTCACGCTGCGGATCACTTTGGCCACATCGTCATAGGTGAGGGATTCTGGACCCGTAATGATAAGCTCCCGGTTAGGGGGTTCCTTGTCCGTCAGGGCATGAAAGCCAACAGCGGCAATATCCTCGGCGTCAACGAAACCGATCTTGCCATCCCCAGTTGCCGTATAAAGGTGTCCGCTTTGGCGCAAGGAATTTCCGTGTCCGTGTCCGGGATCCGTAAAGTTCTGCATGAAATAGGAGGGGCGCAGGACAGCCCATTCGGGGACATGCTCATGCAAGTAACGGTGAACCGCTCCAAAGACAGGGCCATCCTCCGGAATCGAGGCGCTTGATAACAGGACGTAGCGCCTTACCGAAGCGTCAATAGCCCTGCGGATAAAGGGGATCATGAATTCCTCAGGGTTCATACTTGGAGGTGCGATCAGGTAGACAGCATGGACGTCCTGCAGGATTTGATCATGGTTGGAGCCATCGAACCAATCGAAACGGACCGATTCCCCGGTTTGTTGATCCCCGGGCTTGGGTAAGCTACGTCCGGCTCTTCGAACCAGAACGCCCTGATTTTGCAGCAGCTGTGCGATGCGAGAAGAAGTCTTGCCTTGTCCTCCGGTTAGTAGAATACGGGTGGATGATTCATTAGGCATATCGTGATCTCCTTTAGTTCTCATTAAGGTCTAGTATTAAGTTGCGGCTAATGGATTCCAGTAGTCTTGATAATGAACGATCCTGCCATTCTCCTGAACCTTGACTACGGAAATATAGCTTTGTTCATAAGGTTGGCCAGTCATAAGGAGTTTTCCACTCGCTTCGAACTGAGCGAAGAACACCGGGGCATCGGCCGCTACATGAATGACCGGCGGGGTGAATGAGGTGATTTCAAGCACCTTCTCCAAATTCTCCAGATACGGCTTCAGCGCCGCCTTCCCGTCCAGACGCCTAGGATTCGGTTCCTGGGCATAAGGAAATTCGAAGATGATATCGTCCGCAAACAAATCGAGAAATGCATCATAATCCTTTCGAATATAACGATCCGCGAAGAGTTGAATCAGCTGCTCAGCCTGCCCGTTAGTCAAGGTATTCATTTCGATTGCCTCGCTTTCTAAAGAGAATGGAGCCTTAGCAAAGGGGGAAGCTCTAGACTCACTATATCACTTTCCGGACTGAACGGTCAAATATATTTTGACTGAACAGTCCGAAAAGTAAATGACTCATCAAGATTGCCAAGCAGCTGATTCCCGGGGAACAGTACTAAAATGGGGAGGAGAAGGGTGGAAATACGATGAGGCAAAAGAAAATTATTAATCGCTGTTCATTCGTCGATAAACTTGTTACGCGGGGCTGACGATGCCCGATTCCGCGAAGCGGCAATCAGCATCGGAATAGCGATCAGAAGGCTGACCATCACCGGCACAATAGAACCTTCAAGTCCAAAATCGCCTCCGGTGAGAAGTGGAGCGCCGCTCACGGTTACCGTAAACAGGCCGGTTGCAGGGTGACCGGATACAGGTATGCCAAGCAAAGCTTCAAGTGCATTCCAGGCAAAGTGCAGCCCCATGGCAAACCACAGGTTCCGACGCCACAGGTAGGCGGCGCCGAGCAGGACGCCTGCTTCAATGGTGATCGCGAATGCGCTCCATAGAGTTGCCCCGGTATTCCCGAGGTGGGCTACCCCAAAGAATAAGGAGGTTACAGCGAGTGCCGGCCAGTTACCCAACCATTGGCGAATCGCCTGGAACATCAGCCCGCGAAAGATCAGCTCCTCAATAATGGCTGCGCTTAAGGCACTTTCAATGGAAGCGAGTAGAATCAGATTCGTATCCGCAGCAGGGGCCCATTGAAGAGAGTAGCCCCCCAGAATCACAATCATCAAAGTAGACACAAGAATAAAGATGGCCCCGATGAGGAATCCTTTGCCCGCTTCCACGCCTGCGCGTTGTCTGGATAGTTCAGAAATGGACCGACGAGCTAAGTACTTCATCGTGAGCCAATAGACGAGGATGCCCCCGATGCTAGCCGTTAGAGTTAACAGAAGGGAGGATATTCCCTTTACATCCCCAGCTAGCAGCCGGAATAATACATCTACGAGAATGATCCCAATCGTGCCTGCGACCATCCAAGTGAGGGGGAAACGTAAAAATGAATTTGCCTTGTGTGCAGAAGTGTTCTTCATGTCTTGCTTCAGCTCCTCTATTGCTTAATGGTTAGGAGTATACGCTGAAAAAGTCATAAAGAGGCAGTGCCATTTCGTCATGATTTTGGTCAGGACCGGGTTATAAAGAATCCATGATTCCTGAATCTCGGGCTTTACGTGCGGCTTCCCGTCTCCCTTTCACGTTCAGCTTCGAATAAATCGTGGAGACATAATTTTTAACCGTCCCTTCACTAAGAGACAACGCTTCAGCAATGTCTTGATTGCGCAGGCCGGAGGCCAGCTTATGCAGCACGCTCATTTCGCGGGGGCTGAGTCCGTACTCATTACTCTCTGCGGCCGGGCTGTTGCTCATCTTTTTGACCATTTTACTCGCCATCTCCTGCGTGATTAGGGTCCCTCCCGCATGAACCACCCGGATGCCGGCGGCCAGGTCCTTGGGATGAATGGCTTTGAGCAGGTAACCCTCCGCACCATGACTTAATGCCGCCACTACATATTCGACTTCGCGATAGGAGGTCAACATGATAATTTGGATGGATGGGAACCGCTCTTTAATCCGTGCCGTTGCGGCAACGCCGTCCATGACGGGCATATTGATGTCCATGAGCACCACATCCGGCGGAGACTGCTCACAGCATTCAATGGCTTCTTGCCCATTCTTGGCTAACCCCACAACCTCCAAATCTTCTTCCATCGAAAGGACAATATGGAGACTCTCCAAAATTAATTCCTGATCATCGGCAAGCAGCACTTTAATTTTGGACATACCGCATAACTCCTTTGAGTGGGATTTCACATCTAACCTCGGTGACCGTTGTATTCTCCTCTTTAGAAGAAACCCGCAAGCTGCCCCCCAGTTGTTCGATCCGATGGTTCATCGTCGTCAAGCCGAAGCCGTATTCCAGCTTATCCATGGGTTTGCCATTATTTCGAATGATTAATTGCAGCATCGACTCGGAAAATCGAAGCTCCAGATCCAGTTGGGACGCTTTTCCGTGTTTTAGTGCGTTTGTAAAAGACTCCTGAATGACCCGAAGGATCGCTTGTTGCCCTTCAAAACGCAAGAGTGGCTCGGTACCGACCAGACTCGAATTCAGGACAATTCCCGTATGCTCCCGGAAACGTTCCACAAGCTCTTCGACCTGTTGTGTAAGACTGGAGTCTTCATCTCCCATCTCGTGAACCCAATTTCTCATTTCGTCCAGATTTTGTTCGGTCAACGCTCTTAAACGAATTAATCGATCTTTGGCTTCGGCGGGCTTGCGATCCAATAGGGCAATGGAGGCGTCCAGACTCATGATGAGGGAGATAAAGGAGTGTCCCAGCGTATCATGAAGTTCTTTGGACATGCGGTTGCGTTCTTCAAGCAAGGTCATTTTCTCGATCTCAGCGGCATAGAGGGTTAACCGTTTATTTTGCTGCTCGATCTCAGCGGCCATTTCGTTCTTCTGATGATACGCTTTGGCTACGAAGCTGACCCATATCCCGATGAAGCAGAATAACAGATTGTCTACTCCCATACTAAGGGTCTGCTCCCAAGATGATCCCAGGTAGGTTTGAAAAGTAAAAGGAATCAAAGTCACGGCAGGAATGATCCAAAGAGTACGTTTATTCAATAAATATCCCATTGTAAGACTCGGCAACAAGTAGTCTGCTTTTGAAGCCAGATCCGGATGGAAGACGGAGTTTATATAATAAGAACCTCCGAGCAAGAGCTCCAGGATACAAAACCATCCTTTGCTCATTCGCCGCCCAGGGAACCAGAATAGCATTGGGACGATAAATGCAATCATCAGCCAGATGAAGTTTAACCAGGTTTGGCTCGAAAGTTCACTTACGGTGAAAAACCGGGACGACAGCAATAGATAATGGTAAGAACGGAGAGCGAAGACGCCCCAGTCCATGAAAGAGAACACAGCCGGCCTCCACCACGCGAGAATGGATTTAAGGTGACGGTTGGCTTGCATAAGACGACTCCTCCTTGACCAGCAGATCAGTGCTTCATATAACTACAAACGGAGCGGTGTTCCGCATGCGCGTAGGACTGTTCTAGTAAGGATAACACCTTTCTCATCAGGTTGGCGACATTGAATATAAATTTGGGATTATAGGGATGACCCCTATAATGGGGGAGTTGAACTATGTCACTGATCTTTATAGCGGCTCTCTAGCCTATTTCAATAGCACAGGCGATTAGGTAAGAGTAGATTGATTTTTCTGGGAAATGGAGATAAATTCCATCCAATTTCTTTTGGAACATACCATTGAATGTGTCAGTGACATATAGTAAGGTTATGTCAGCTTAAGCTAATGGCTTGGTAGATCACGCGCGGTCTACCAACTAAAAAATAATAAAGGAATGTCCGGACATGAGTTCTGAAAGCGCTTCCAAAAAAGAGAAGCGACAGCTGTATTTGCAGGTTGCGGAGAAAGTATGATTGATAAGCTCCTTGCTTTAGATTGCATCCATTCCTTCGAAACCTCGGAGGCGCTGAAGACGCATCCGGCTCGTTCCAGCATGTCCGCCATAATATAATCAATCCCAATAACGAGGACAAATCAATGAGCTCAATAATAGAGCCGCCGGCCAAGGCGGCCGGTTCGGCAAGGTGCTTGTTCATCTGCAACGGGAGCATATGTACAGCAAGGAAGATCGGATGTAACCTATAGACCTCTTGAGGATTCGTTTCACAGAATCGCAAGCTACAAATCCGGACCTCCGCGAAGCCATCTAAACAGTATCATGTTTTGACATGATATAGGATTATGATGAATTCAAGCAGGAGATGGAGTCACACGGATACCAGTTGCTACGCGAAGAAGTGAACGAGATCAAAGGAGGAATAGGAATGAATACGATGATCGGAACTGAAAGTAATACGAAGGTAGGGTCCCGCCCTAGTGGAAGGATGGCCGCTTATTGGGCCGTCACCCTCATTCTCGCATTCTCGATTGCCTTAAGCGGCATCGGGCAATTGATGCGCTACGGAGGGAATGTCGAGTTAGTGACCAATATTGGGTTCCCGTTATATGTCACGAACATTCTGGGAGCTTGGAAACTGCTTGGAGTCATTGCTATCGTTATGCCGGGTTTCCCCCGGCTCAAGGAATGGGCTTATAGCGGAATCTTCTTTCTGATGACGGGCGCTGCCTTATCTCATGCGTTCGCTCATGATTACGGCGATTATGGATTTCATGTGATCTTGCCGCTCTTCTATGCCGCGCTTGCCATGGCCTCCTGGGCGCTGCGCCCGAAGAGCCGCAGACTTTAACATTCAAACGGTTATGAAATGAGTCCAGTGACAATCCTGGGCTCATTTTAGTCAACACAATAACACCGATGAATTTCTTGCATGCCTTTCGTCTATATAAGCGAGAAACAATAAGAAGACGAAAATCATGAAAGAGGTGTCCATGAACATGATTACAAATCCATCAAGAACGGTTCAGCTTACTCCCTATATTACTTTAGAGGGACGCGCGCGAGAGGCCATTCAGTTCTACGAAGAGGCGATCGGAGCTAAGGTCATTTCCATGATTACTTACGGCGAGATGCCGGAAATGCCCAATACATTCACTGACGAATTGAAGCGTCTTGTGGCTCACGCCAGGTTAAAAGTGGGTGACGCGGAGATCATGCTTTCGGATACTCCTGGGGGTTCACCGCTGGGGGATGGTAAAAGGGTGACCATTTGCATCACGACGAACCATGTCGAGCACTCCAGAGCCATTTTCGAGGCTCTGCGGCAAGACGGCCAAATCAATGTTCCGTTTCAAGAGGAATCCTTCAGCCCTGGATTCGGCGATGTCACGGACAAATTCGGCGTGACGTTCCAAGTTTATACGGAGACTCGTTGAAACGGATCATTAAAAAAATAAAATGCACGCCAAGCACCCTGACATGATGTTGTCAGGGTGCTTCGTTTAGGATGGGTATAGAAAGCACAACAAACGAACCCATTTCGAGGAGGAAATTGTTTATGACGAATTCTAAACCCATCCTTACTGAGAGAAGCACTGAAATCCGGCCGTTTCACCTCTCTGTGCCGCAAGGAGATCTGGATGACCTTCGGAATCGTTTGGCCCGGACACGTTGGCCGGATGCATTAGGCGAGGCAGGCTGGAAATATGGGGTTTCACTCGACTATGTGAAAGAGTTGGCAGCTTATTGGCAGAAGGAATACAATTGGCGAAAATTCGAAGCTTGCATCAACGAGCATCCTCAATTCACGACAATGATCGATGGAGCCAATATTCACTTTTTACATGTCCGTTCGCCTGAACCGGACGCCTTTCCACTGTTGCTTACTCACGCCTGGCCCAGTTCGTTTATCGAGTTCTTGGAATTAATCGGTCCGCTCAGCGATCCGCGCAGTCACGGCGGCGATCCGTCGCAAGCCTTCCATTTGGTCATACCTTCCGTGCCTGGTTTTGGGTTCTCGGGACCTGTTCTCGAAGCGGGGTGGGATATTGCTCGTATTTCAAGAGCATGGGATGTCTTAATGAAGCGCTTGGGTTATGCGGAATATGGTGCGCACGGCAGCGATTGCGGCGCACTGGTGTCCAGAGAACTGGGTATTCAAAAGCCGGATGGGCTGCATGGCATTCATGTGCTGCAGCTGTTCTCTTTCCCTTCCGGCGACCCGGCGGAGATGGCGGACTTATCGGAAGAAGATCAGCAGAAGCTTCAATTTCTGGCTAATTTTCAGGAAAGGGCGGGGTTTAACTCAATCCAATCTACACGCCCACAAACCCTCTCCTACGGGCTCTCGGACTCGCCGACGGGTCAGCTTGCTTGGATTGCCGAGTTGTTTTGCGGCTTTGGCGACCATGTCGATTATATCGACCGAGATGCTTTCCTGACGAATGTCACTTTGTATTGGCTGACGAATACGGCGGAATCATCCGCTCGTTTGTACTACGAGAATGCGCACAACCAGGGGCACGAGCCGCAAGGAACCAATACGACTCCAACCGGTGTGGCTGTGTTCGGAGATGATTTCAAATCGATCCGCCGATTTGCTGAACGTGATAATACGAATATTGTGCATTGGTCGGAATTTGAACGTGGAACCCATTTTGCCGCAATGGATGCACCGGACCTTCTCATCCCTGACATTCAGGCTTTCTTTCGAAGATTCCGTTAATACTGGTCTATAATGATGGTTTAGTAGAAGGGAGCTGTAAACATGGAGGCAGAGGACAAAGTGCGAAACGAAGGGTTAACAACCGAGAAGGCTACCGGAAAAGTACTGAATGACCGTGAGTTGAATCGCGCGCTGCTTGCCAGGCAAATGCTGCTTCATCGTGTTAAGCTCCCTGTCTTAGAGGTCGTCGAGAAGCTCGTTGGATTACAGGCACAGTCCCCGAATGCCCCTTATTTCGGTTTGTGGTCGCGGCTAGAAGGTTTCCGGCACGAAGAGCTGTCCCAACTGATGCGGGATAGACAGGTTGTACGTATGGCACTCCTGCGTTCGACCCTGCACCTGGTCTCTGCCCGCGACGCTTTGCAACTACGCCCTTTGCTGCAGTCCGTCATGGACCGCAGCTTAAGGGGATCCTTTGGCAAACACATTAAGGGGATAGACCTAGAAGCGCTTGCTGCGGCAGGGAGGGCAATCGTGGAAAAGGAGCCCCTGACGTTTAATGAATTGGGTAAGCGATTAGGTGAACAATGGCCGGGGCTGAATCCGGAAGCAGCAACGGCTGTGATCCGAAACCGGGTGCCGTTAGTACAAATCCCTCCTCGAGGCATATGGGGGGAGAGTGGTCAAGCTGTACATACGACAGTGGAGGCCTGGCTCGGTCAACCTCTATCCTCATCGCCAGATCTAGATGGGCTCATTCGAAGTTACTTGGCCGCATTCGGACCTGCCACTATCAGGGATATTCAAGTATGGTCAGGGCTTACGCGAATCCATGAAAGGATCGAATCTCTTCGTCCGCATCTGATCACTTTCCGAAATGAACGAGGCGAGGAGTTGTTCGATCTGCCGAATGCCCCTCGGCCCGATGCCGACTCGCCGTCTGCACCGAGATTTCTAAGTGAGTTCGATAATATGCTGCTGTCCTATGCGGACCGTAGTCGTATTATGAACGAAAACGACCGCAAACGTGTATTCACGTCGAACGGAATCATCCGTGCAACCCTCCTCATTGACGGCTTCGTAGCCGGAACCTGGAAGCTGACAAACGGGCGTGGAGGAGCTTTTTTGCATATCGAACCCTTCCGCGTACTTTCTAAACAAGAGATAGATGCTCTATCTGAGGAGGGGGTTCGTCTGCTTCATTTCGCAGTCCCGAATGCGGTTGCCTCTGATCTTATTTTTCACTAACCCGTTGGATATAGGAGGCTTCGGTATTTGAAGGTATAATAAGGCCAGGACTCGAATTCCCGTCACCGGAGGTCGATATATGAAGCTGGACCGCTTGCTTGCGATAACGATGACATTGTTGAATCAGCCCCGCGTCAGCGCTACGGACCTGGCCAAGCGATTTGAGGTTTCACTGCGAACGATCTATCGCGACATGGAAGCGATCAATCAAGCGGGGATTCCCATCGTATCTTTTGCCGGATCGGATGGGGGGTATGAGATTATGCAGGGCTACCGATTGGAGAAGCAGGTATTATCCTTGGATGACTTCTCCTCCATCTGCTCTGCCTTGCGCGGGGTACGTTCCGCGACCGATCATTCCGAAATCGATCGATTAATTGAGCGGATTGGTGCGTTAATGCCCGAACAGAACATCACCAGAGACCCGATTCATGTGGATCTCGATTTCAAGCCGGCCCCCAACGATAAAGTGCATATCGCTCCGTTACATCAGGCCATCAAAGACCTTCACCTCATTTCATTTACCTATCTGGATAACAAAGGTTCGGAAACCGAGCGCACACTGGAACCGATGGGGCTGTTCCTTAAGGGATATATTTGGTATGTCTATGGCTATTGTCTGACACGGAAGGATTTCCGCGTATTTCGCTTGTCCCGTATCGGGGAGCTGAGGATTTTACCGGAACATTTTGTGAGGCGAAACTATACGCTGCAGGATGTCGAACAACAGTTCGTGAATCGAGCTGATTTCAAGAAGGTACGGGCGGTACTCCGCTTTCAACCGGAAATGAAGACACGGGTTCGCGATGAATTCGGCTTCGATCAAGTCCTCGTCAATCCGGACGAAACCTTGTCACTAGTTACGTATTTTTCGTCCATGGAAAGAGCACTCCAGAAAGTCTTGAGTTACGGCAGTGGGGTAAAGGTGATAGAACCCGCGGAATTAATCCTGAATATGCAGCGTCAAATCGAGGAGATGTCTCAGCTCTATGGCTAAGACTGAGATCTAGATAAAAGAGGGTGCCCCGAATGGCAGAGCAATTGCTCTGCTTTCGAGGCACTCTTTTCTGTTTATTTTATCGTTCTAGGCTTACAGATCAATTTTCCAGTTGCCCATCCTTTTAGCGACTTCCGGATCGCGGTACGATAAGAAAAGACTTTCCCGAGTATCCAGTGCGGCAATTTGATCCATATCCTCAGGGCGGAGCTCAAAGTCGAAAATGTTGATGTTTTCGGCAATCCGCTCTTTGCGTACTGATTTGGGGATCACAACGATCCCTTGCTGAACCAGCCAGCGCAATACGACCTGGGCGACGGATTTGTTGTGTTTTTCCGCGATCGAGTTCAATACTTCATTGCTGAACAGGTGATTAAGACCTTCAGCGAACGGGGCCCAGGATTGGTGCTGCACGCCTTGTTCCTTCATAAACGCGGCGCTCTCGACCTGACGGTAGAACGGATGAGTTTCGATCTGGTTGACGGCGGGCACGATGTCGTTATGCACAATCAAGTCCATCAGACGATCCGGCAGGAAGTTGCTGACCCCGATCGCTCTGATCTTGCCTTCGCGATACAGCTCCTCCATCGCACGCCAAGCGCCATAGTAATCGCCGAACGGCTGGTGAATCAGGTACAGATCGAGATAGTCGAGCTGCAGCTTCTTCAGGGATTTGGCAAAAGACAGCTTAGCTCTCTCGTAGTCGGCGTCCTGAACCCAGAGCTTGGTCGTGATGAACAATTCCTCGCGCGGAATCCCGCTGCGCTTGATCGCGCGTCCGACCGCTTCCTCGTTGAGATAACCGGAGGCGGTATCGATCAGGCGATAACCCGCCATTAACGCATCATATACGGCATTCTCGCATTGTTCCGCATCGGGAACCTGGTAGACACCGAAGCCGAGGATCGGCATTTTCACTCCATTGTTCAAGGTTACGGTTTGCATGGTAATTCCTCCTCTTACTTTATATATGGCAGACGGCCGTCCGGTTCGGGGACTCGGCGGGTTTCCGCCTCCGGCCGACCTGCACACAGTAAGGTTACCGCCTTCGTGTTACACGAAGTCAACCGTCTGAAAAAAGTTTTCGGATATTGAAACAAGGCTCCTCCAATGAATGTTACGGTAGTATAATAGATTGAATACACCTTAGAGAACTGAGAGGAATGACCTAAACATGCCGATCCAATACCGATTTTACGAAACGCTGACGGACTCCGCTCTTTTAGAAGGGGTATGGGATTTGCTATACCGTTACGATCATGAATTTATACCGCCGCTGTCCGCCCGTGAGCATACGGATCAGTCCGATTTAACCAATGGCTCCGCGGGAACTCAAGAGCCGAAGCGATACTTTGAAGAATTGAAAGAGCAATCTTGTTGGCTGGCAGAGGATCAAGAACGAGTGATCGGGTTCATGTCCTTTCGCCCGCGTTATGTGTATGAAGATAGGGATGACCATGTGGACACGCTTTATGTGACGACCGTGATTGTGGATCAGGCGTATCGAGGCCAAGGAATCACGACGCACTTGTATGCGGAACTAGAGAGAATTGCGAAGCAAAGGAAACGACCCATGATGACGAGGACTTGGTCAACGAACGAAGGCCATATTCGAGTCTTAAACAAAATCAGCATGCAGGAAATCAAGCGGATCAAAGACGGACGAGGCCCTGGGGTGGATACCGTTTATTACCGCAAGGATATTTAGGAGGAAGAGACAACATCATGAACAGCAAACGATCCTTATGGCAGAAGCTTCAGGCCTACAAGCTTCACAACAATGTGTATGTCGTTATGATGTTAGCCGTAAGCGTACTGGGCTCCATCTTGATTTACGTATCCCCAATGCGACACAACCGCTTCGTCCCTGAGTTAGCGCTGGCTTGCGCCACTTCGTTGCTCGCCTCCATCTTCTCTCTCATCTCCGATATTTATGTCAAATATAAAAATCAAGAAAACGATAAGCTCCTGGAAGGGATCCACGAGTTTGGCATCAATGATCTTCATTTCAATAAGCTGCAGCTGTTGGAGCATTTGCTGAAAACTTGCGACCGGGAAGTCTGGGTCTCGGGATACCGCTTGATTCTGACTAGCAAGATATCCCCCAGCTTGTCGCAGGCGATCAAGCAAGGCGCTCTTCTCAAGATCTTGATCTCCCCTCCCTGGATGGACGGGTTCCAATTGGTTTACGGTGAGAACGATCGGGTAATCGACAACTACTGTAAAGTGTTCAGTGCAATCGCCAAGGCTTGCCGAGAGGCGGGTCGTCCCGTTGAGCAAGTGTGCGAGGTGCGGTTTACGAGGAAACCGTTGTTTAGCGATACTTATAAAGTAGATCTACATATCGTGACCGGGCCTTACATGCATAATCGGGATGAAGACGATCAACGGATTACGGCCAACGATTTTTTCACCTATAATTTGATCAAAAAAAGTCGTCTCTACCATTTAGTCGAGAACGAGTATATGACCTTGTGGGAAGAAGCGGACAGCGTCCTGACATGGGAAGATTATGCGAAGGTTTCCGAGCAAATTCGAATTCAAGACCTGCGGGAAAAGGAGAAAATTGAACTCATGAAAGAGGCTAGCCAGCCGATGGGTTCCGTCAGGGAGAGAAGTGTGAAAGTCGGGTAATAAATCGCAAACGGACGCGCGTAACCTCTCGTTGATGGTGGATAAGTGGTGTGGTTATAATAGGGGTATGTCAAACCCAATAAATCCCACCAAATTCTATATCCCTGCCCCTAGGTCGAGAACGGTGATACGCCGGAGGTTAACGGAGAAATTAAACAAGGGTTTGCACCGTAAATTAACCCTAATCTCTGCACCGGCGGGCTATGGAAAAACGACGCTAGTGTGCGAATGGCTAGCCGGTTGCGAGCGCCCTGCTGCGTGGCTTTCGCTTGAACAGGGCGATACCGAGCTCACGCGATTCTTGACGTATTTGATTTCCGCGCTTCGGACTATAGAGGAGGATATAGGCGCGGGCGTGCTTTCCATCCTCCATTCCCCGCAGCCGACACCAACCGAGTCGATCTTGACGGCTCTTCTCCATGAACTTACGGCTATTTCGACTCCATTTCTCTTGGTCCTTGATGATTACCATGCGGCGAGCTCGAGAGAGATCGACGAGGCGGTAGGTTTCCTTCTGGACCACCTTCCCCCTCAGATGCACCTGGTCTTAACAACCCGCGAGGACCCCGCGCTTTCATTGCCGCGGTTGCGGGCTCGGGACCAATTAACGGAGCTCCGCGCTGCCGATATGAAGTTTACGTTTCCCGAAGCTGAAACCTTCTTTAACCAGCTCATGGATCTGCAGCTTACTGCGGACCATATCACCGAATTGCAATCTCGCACCGAGGGATGGGCTGCCGGGCTGCGAATGGCTGCGCTCTCTATCGAAGGAGATCACAATGCCGAGCGGCTTCTTCAGTCCTTCACGGGCAATCATCATTTTGTGCTGGATTATCTAATGGATGAAGTTCTGCAGCGTCAGCCTGAGGCTGTGCAACACTTTCTACTGCGAACTTCACTCCTAGACCGAATGTGCGGATCGTTATGCGATGACATGATGCTCCAACCGGAGATTTCCAGTCATGAAGTGTTGATTGAGCTGGATCGCAGAAATTTGTTTGTTGTGCCCCTCGATCATGAACGACGATGGTATCGATACCACCATTTGTTCGCGGATCATCTTCGTCGGCGGCTGTTGGATCATACGAGTGCAAGCGAAATCACCGAATTGCATCAGCGGGCAAGCCAATGGTATGAAGAACATGGCTTCGAGATCGAGGCGTTTCATCATGCCATAATGGCTCGAGATGTCGAGCGATGCTTTCGTCTGCTTCAAGGCAACGGGATGCCGCTGCATCTGCGGGGAGCTGCAAGAATGACGATCGAGTGGCTGGAATCGTTGCCTGCCAAGGAACTCGATGGAAGACCCGAGTTATGGGTGTATTATGGCTCCGCTCTATTGATTGCCGGTCAACCGACAGGGGTCGAGCGCAAGCTCCGATCGGCAGAGATGGCCTTGGAGGACGTGGAACCAGACGCCGGCGTCCTGGACCTGATCGGATGGATTGCGGCTACCCGCGCTACGCTAGCCTCATTACTACTAGCGGATCAACAGGATGCCGCGGAACCTAATCTTTATACGGCCGAAGCGGTGATGCAAGTCTCGGAAATCGAGGATAAAACGGAGGACCTTGTCGGTTTGATTGCGCCTGCTTGGAATGCGGGAATAAGTGAACCGGGCGTATTAGATCAAGTCATCCTCCAATCCCGACGTGCGCTTGCCTATTTGCGACCGGATCATCTCCCCGTCCGGACGGCGTCCGCTTGGATGCTGGGCGTTGCTTGTCAGCGGCGGGGAGATTACGATGAGGCTTGCGAGGCTTATCTGGAAGTCATCGCGAACTGCCAAGTGATGGATCACCAACTGATGGCGGTCATGGCGATCATCGGAATCGCTCAAATCAGAGAAGTAGAAGGGCGGCCCGATCTAGCGGCAGAGCGGTACCAAGAGGCTCTGAGGCGCGCTGGCGATCTGCCGCACCCCGCTAGGAAAGAAGCCGAAATAGGCCTGGAGCGCGTACGCCGTGTGCTCGAGTCCGGGAGAAAGCATAACCGGATCGAGCCGCTTAGCCAACGTGAAATAGAGGTACTGCAGCTGATGGCCCAGGGACTTTCCAATCGGGAAATCGCTGAGAGGCTTTTCTTGGCCTTGGATACGGTGAAAGGCCACAACCGAAGGATTTTTGAGAAACTCCACGCACAACGACGCACGGAAGCGATCGCCCGCGCCCGCGAACTCAATTTAATAAGCGACACGACAAAACCACACTAAAGTGTCTACAGGCTCCCTCCTCTTCGAGTTATACTGCTCTTAATTCGCAATGAGAGGGGATTAAGCATGAGGAAGGCAGAGCGTGTGGCGGGGGTTTTATTTTTCTTGTCGACCGGCGCATTTTTGGTGGGGAGCGGGATATTGGATCCGATTTTGCATCGAACGGACTTGCTCGTCGGTGTGGGTTCCCATCGAACGAGCATGCTTACAGGATTGTTCCTGGAGTTCATTAACGCTATCGCGGTTGTGGGGATTGCCATGTTGCTGCAACCAACGTTAAAGAAATATCATGAAGCGTTTGCGTTCGGCTACTTCGCTTCTCGGGTCATGGAGTCAGCCATGTTGATGATCAGTTTCATCGGACCGCTCCTTCTTCTCGCGTTAAGTCAGCAGTCCGTAACTGCCGAAGCTTCCGGTGGTGCATACCTACAAACTTTAGGGAGCTTAGCGGTGGGAACCCATGAGTTATTATTTGATCTCGCCATGCTTGTACTAAGTTCCGGCAGCTTGTTATTTTGTTCGATTCTTTATCAATCGAGACTGGTTCCGCGATGGTTGTCTGTGATTGGCTTCGTAGGCTATACGGGGCTGCTGGCTAGCAGTTCTCTGTCTCTGGCCGGCCTGGATGCCGGACAAATTCTTTACCTCCCCGGTGCGATCTTCGAAATCGTTTTGCCGGGTTGGCTCATCGTGAAGGGATTTCATCCGCAATCCCAATCTACGGCCTAAATCTCCTAGCTGAATAACTAGACCCGATGAATTTGGCAACGGGATATCGTCTAAATAGATGGACATTTGAAAAATAAGAAGTAGGGAGCTGATAAGAATGAAGAAATCAGGATGGGCGAGTCCAATTACCGAAATCACCTTGTTTGTAGCAGATCTGCAGCGGTCGAAGGCGTTTTATCAAGAGACGCTTCAACTGGCGATTCATTATGAAGATGCCGACTGCGCGGTGTTTGATTTTGGAAATACCTGCATCAATCTCTTGAATCAGAACAATGCCCCTGAATTGATCGAGCCGGCTCAGGTTGGTCGAAACGGGGAGGGGCCCCGGTTCCTGTTCACGATCCAAGTGTCGGACGTCGACCGGATTTGCAACGAGCTGGAAGAGCAAGGCGTCAAATGGCTAAATGGTCCGATCACGCGTCCGTGGGGGCGGCGGACGGCTTGTTTTGCAGACCCGGACGGTTATGTATGGGAGATTGCGCAGGTGCTCTAACCCTCCCTTCCGGTATTTTTTTATGCTGAACTAGCAGAACGTGGGAGGATTTTCCTAGGATATATGGAATGATATGATGTACCCGCGTGGGTGATCCGTTCGGGGAGTCAATGATGGAAATGAGGAAATTGAACTGATGTCACAGATTCGGTTGGGCAATACCCGATTAACAGGGGCGGATGGCGTTCGCGCGATCGCTTGCTTGTCTGTCATCCTACATCATTTGTCACAACGTCTAGCGATGCCCGCGCAAGAGAAATGGCTTCAAGAAGTGCAGTCGGTTGCCCTGCTTGGGAATAGCGGGGTCAGCTTGTTTTTTGTGTTAAGCGGATTTTTGTTGTCATTCCCTTTTTGGAGTGCTTACTTGGAGAAGGAGTCATTTCCGAGCATCCGAACGTACACGAAGCGCCGCGCTGCGCGTATTATGCCCGGCTACTATGTTTCGTTCCTGGTTTGTCTGCTCCTCACCTGGAGCCTAAGCATTCCTACGGAGTTCATGTGGCGGCGAATCCTCACGGGTTTCACGTTTACGGCGGGCTTTCACTATACCACGTTCTTTCCGTCCGACTTGAACGGGCCGTTCTGGTCGATCAGCTTCGAGGTATTTAGCTACGTGCTGATGCCTATGTTGATGGCTATCTTGTTCCTGCTCGGCAAGCGACGTTCGTTTGCAAAGGCCATGTTATTCTGGTTCATCGCGTTCGGATTGGTGCTTGTTGCCAACTCGCTCGTTCATCAGTGGTTTACGCCAAGCGAGAACGGTCGGGGTTGGGACTTTGGTCAGATTGGCGGGGCAAAATTCTGGATGCCGAATTACAATCCAATCGGATTCTTCGGCCACTTCACTATCGGCATAATGGCGGCAGGCGTAACGGTAGCGATCATGCAGCGCGGTGCCGACATCGAACGGTTGCGTAAGCGCGGGCTGTTTGACGCCGTCGGGGCAGCCGCTTTGGTGCTTGCGGGCTTGCTGATCTGGCGCATGCGTCACCTCGGCGAATTTGACTTCAGCCTCCAGCAGCAGCCGTACTATTTCCCGACGTATGCCATTTTGTTCGGTATTGTGCTGTTGTCCGCACCGTTCAGCTTGGGCTTAGGGCGTTGGCTGGATAATCGGTTGTTCCGATTCATCGCCAAGATCTCATTTGGCCTGTACATATGGCACTACTTATTTATTATATTGATCGAAAAATACGGCATTCCGGACTATCACTATTTCGGCATCGAAGACGTGGGGCGATGGCTCGCCATCAGTGGTTTCGTTGTCCTCATCTCGTTTGTTGCGGCAACGATTTCTTATTATCTCATCGAGCAACCGTTTATCAATTGGTCGAAAGGCAAGCCGTTCTTTCGGCGTAAGCGGACGGAACCGAACGAAGTTCATGTCGCATGAAGAAGTGATTATCGACGAACCTGCCCTTGGCAGGTTCTTTGTCTTCGTTGATAGCGCCAGGAATCATATCCTTGACGGAAACATCGGGTCAGGTGTGCCGCATCCTCTCATGGTTCCTGACAGTTACATTCATAAAGGGTTCACACGGTGGAGATAAATAGGAAGGATGCAAACTGATGCATGGAAAGGGCGGTAAAATATGGGCGATTCGGTAGACAATCAACACATTGAAAAACATTTTGCGTCATCCGATCTGATTCGGGATATTGTCATTGGCATGGCGGACGGACTAACCGTTCCCTTCGCGCTAGCTGCCGGATTGTCGGGGTCCGTTTCCGGTACGAATATTGTTGTAGTAGCCGGAATCGCAGAAATCGCGGCGGGGTCGATTGCGATGGGATTAGGCGGCTATTTGGCCGCGCGAACGGATCGTGAACATTACGCGACTGAATTAGAAAGGGAACGCCGAGAGATCCAGGAGGTCCCGGAGCGGGAAAAGGAAGAGGTCGCAGATGTGCTCAGAAGATGGGGGATCCCAGAATCGAACGTCCAATCGGCCACGGATTCCATTAGCCGGGACCCGGACAAATGGGTCGACTTTATGATGAAGCACGAACTCGGACTGGAAGAGCCGGAACCGAAAAGGGCCAGAAATAGTTCCATAACCATCGGCTTATCCTACATCATTGGCGGATTGATCCCGCTATCTCCCTACATGTTCATCCATCAAGCCAATACGGCGCTAATGACTTCTGTGATTGCAACCTTAATCGCATTATATGTATTCGGCTATATTAAGGGGCGGTTTACTGGATCCAAGCCATTTAAAAGTGCATGGCAAACCACTCTTGTAGGAGGAGTAGCGGCGGGGATTGCCTTTTTCATAGCCAATATCATATCCTAGCGTGTAGCCCTTGATCTTATCGGTTTTTCGGGACGCTTATCAGCATGAACGCCAGGAAGGGACTCCTTAGGGGGTCCTTTTCAATTTGCCCTTTGTCGCTCCCCCGCAGAACACATCATCTTCACATATTCTCATGAAAATTGAAAGAAAATTGGGGTCTATATTCAAGGTAGAGATTAGCAGGGACAATCAATGGGTATGAGGAGGATTCCTAGTTATGAGCAAAAGTAAAAAGGTGTGGATTCTCGCCGTCGCCGCGATGGCAGCAGCCTTGTTTCTCATCGTTTATCAGATGTTAGTGGTGAAGGAGATCGCGGGATATCGCCACAGACCGGGGCCGGCGGAAGAGATATTCAAAACGTTAGGTACGGTTACGGTTTTTGTTGGAGCAGGAGGCTTCTGTTGGCTATGGTTCAAGAAACAACGCAAAGCTCCTCAATGGATCATCCGGAGAGTCGGAGCCCTGCTGCACCGATTGCATCAGCCTCTTGGATGGCTGGCCTTGGGACTGGTTGCTTTTCACGGGGGTTACTTCCTGATTACGGACATTCAAAACCGCGATATCTATTCGGGTATCGCCGCGTTCCTCATTTTGCTTGCGATTGCAGGATACGGCTTCTTCATCAAAAGAATTCGCAATAAGTGGATGCGCCTCGTTCACCGCACGCTAGGGATCGCATGGGTACCTGCACTGTTTATTCATGCGGGAGGCTCTGCTGTTATGGCCACATTCCTAACAATTATGGTAGGCGTATTGATGTGGTTTTTTGGTAAAATAAAGGCAAAGCAGGCGGGTTAATTACGCGTTCGAGGTGGCGGAAATCATGCGCACGATTTATCTGGTTGAGGATGAAGAGCATCTTAATCAACTCCTGAAGAAATATTTGGAGAAAGAAGGGTACAAGGTCGTCACGTTCTTCGAAGGCGAATCGGCACGGCAACGAATTGCCGACTTGCCTGATTTGTGGATATTGGACATCATGCTTCCGGATATGGATGGGTATCAGCTCATCAAGGCGATTAAAGAATTTAAACCTCAAACCCCCGTTATATTCATGTCGGCAAGAAACCAGGAGCTCGATCGCGTAGTCGGCTTAGAGTTGGGGAGTGACGATTACTTATCCAAGCCATTTTTGCCTAGAGAGCTGGTCATTCGAACCAACAAATTGCTGCAGCGCCTAGACGTCAATAAAGCAGAAAATTCGCCGGAATTACGGTTGGAGGATTATCGGGTTGACCAGAGGCAAAGAACCGTCTACGATCATGATGACGAAAAAATCAGTCTGACCAATAGAGAATTCAATCTGCTGCTGTTTTTTATTCAGAATCACAATACCGTTGTCACCAGAGAGCAGATTCTTGAAAAGGTCTGGGGCGACCCCTACTTTGGCTCTGACCGAGTGGTTGACGACACGATCCGACGATTGAGAAAGAAGTTGCCTAGAATGAATCTAGAGACCATCTATGGATTTGGCTACAACTTGGAAATGAAAGGATGAGAATGAAATCCCTTACCCTGCGAATATGGGTCATTCTGTCGATCGTCATTTTGATCATCGCGTTGGTGACTTCACTGGCTTTTATGTTTGTTACGAATGGTTTTGAAGATGACGATGCCAAGCATCTACTGGAGCTTACGCATCAGATCGTACTGGATTCGTTAAAGGACAATCCTGGGAATGAAAGTACGGTCGAAGCTGCGGGTCACCACTACCGGCATTTTGTATTTAATCTGACGGATGGGCAACTTACGCCTATTCTAGGAGAGGCGCAGATCCCAGATCCTTTAGTGAACCAATTGGAGAGCCTAGTTAACCAGGATAAAGGGCGGGTAACAGACGAGACGATCGGTCGGACTCACTATCTCCTTCGAATGAGTCCGATTGGGGAGTCGTCCTACCTCATTTCCTATACGAACACTGATGAGCGCGAAGACATACTCAAGATCATCTTCATGGCCTTACTGGTCACCCTGTTGAGTTTGCCCATCTCGAAGTTGATTGCTAACAATATAGCCAAGCCGTTAAAGAAGCTAGAGGCATACACGAAACGGGTTGCGAATAAAGAGTGGAATAGTGAACTTGAAATCAGAAGCAAAGATGAGATCGGGAGATTGGCTATGGCTATGAAAGAAATGAAGGACGCCTTAAGAATAGCGGATGAGGAAGAACGGAAATTCCTGCAAAGTGTTTCGCATGATTTAAAGACGCCGGTCATGGTCATAATGGGTTATGCTCAAGAAATCATCGATGGGATGTACGAGGATTCTCCAGAGGAGTCGGCGACCATTATCAAGAATGAAGCGACTCGTTTGGAGAAGAAGATCAAACAAATTCTATACTTCAATACGCTTGACTACGTCCTAGATAATGAAAAGGAATATGAAGAATTTTATCTCGATAAGCAGCTAACTTACCTCGTCACAAATTTTCAAGCGGTAAACCCGGAATTAAACTGGAGCTTAGCGTTGAGTATCAAGCAGGCCGCCATCTTTGGCAGCCAGGATCGGATACGTGTGTCTCTAGAGAATGTGTTGGAAAATCAGCTTCGATTCGCTAAGAAGACCGTCGAAGTGACGCTCATGGATTCGGAGCGGTTTTGGATCATTGAAATCAAGAATGACGGCCCCTCCATTTCGGAACAAGATATCCATCATATCTTTAAATCCCTCTATAAAGGGTCTAACGGAAACTTCGGTCTCGGTTTAAGCATCTCCAGTAAGATCATTAACTACTACGGAGGAAGCATTACTGTGGAGAACCATGATGGTCGGGTGTGCTTTAGGATCTCTTATCCTAAGAGCGGTTGGAGAGATCCAGATTATACATGAAGGAGGAAGGAAGAATGAAATTTTTGTGTTTGGGTTACTTGGATTCAACCAAAATGGATGGTCGCCCCAAGGAAGAAATCGAGGCGGTCATGCAGAAGTGTCCGCCTCACCTCGAGCAACTCTATAACAGCGGTCAAGTGATACTAGATGCGGGTCTCTCCCCCAAAACGAGGCGCTTGCGCCGGGCAAACGGTGCGATACAGGAGACGGAAGGTCCTTTTGCCGAAGCGGGAGAGACGATAGGCAGCGCCTTTCTGATCGAAGCTCGGGACATGGAGGAAGCAGCCCGAATAGCCTCTTTACATCCGGCAGTACAGGTTGACGCAGGTGAGCTTTTTGGATGGAGGATCGAGATCCACCCAGTCCACTACTTCAAATCTACAGAATAGTCATTCTTGGGTCGAAATTCGCTTCTTCCCTACAGCCCCGAGGAAAAGAACGAATTCATCCTCTCCGTCTAACCCTAACACCTCATCGATGAGGTTTTGGTCGTAGATCCCGATCGCGCAAGCCCCGGCATCAATCGATTCGCTTGCCAGGTAAAGGTTCTGGGAGACATGACCAATATCGATGAGGATTTTTTTGTGCGCGGAGATATCATATTTCCATTCCGAACGGTAGGGAATCGTACTCCATGCGAACAGGACAGCCGCTTTTTTCGTAAAATGGGGGACAAAGGGCTGCTCTAAGGTAATCGCATCAATTTTTCGATCCATTTCGTCCAGCTCAGACACAAACAAGAGCTTGTGCTCGACCGGTAGGTATCGGTAAATTCCTTGGCGGATGCCCTCTACCCGCATAATGAAAAGATAAGTTTCAAAAGTATGGGTTGCGCCGCTGCACGGTACCGTACGAAGGGTAAGTCCGGTCTTCGTGGTACTCGTAATGCCTTGAGTCGCCCATAAGAGATAGGATAACTCCTCAAGCTGTAAACTTTCCGCCGAATAAAACCGGGTACTTCTTCGGTCCTTGATGCAATCATAAATATTTGATCTACTGACAACCTCCTCGCTTGGCTCCGGAAGGTTAATCATTTCGGTGGAAGAGGAGTAAGGCTTCACGATCGCAGGTTGGGGTAAACCCTTTATCTTATCCGTTTTCACATGTTTAAATTCAAGAAAGTTGGACTTTAAGAAATTTCGTTGCTGTTCATATCGTCCCATGCTAGATCCTCCTAGGATATTTCTACTCGTTAAAAAGTATACACCTCTAGGTCGGCGAGCTTGTGATATGAATCACGTACTCGTTCTCAGATCGAAAACGGCGATCCTCCGCTCTCGGAGAATCGCCGCTCGTCTTATTGATCTATTGTGCTGCGGGTTACCGTATTCCCTTCATAAACCCCTGGATTTTGGAGGAGAAGGAGAAGAGTAGAACGCTGAGGAGGATGGCCGCTCCTCCAATGACGCCAAAGTACGCCATTTCGGTGTCGGGCGAATAAAATTTAACCACTTGCGCATTCATCGCTTGGGCCGCCGCGCTGGACAAGAACCATAAGCTCATGGTCTGGGCGGAGAAAGCGGAGGGCGCCAACTTGGTCGTTGCTGACAGTCCGACAGGAGACAAGCACAATTCTCCTAGCACCACGATGAAATAACTCAGCACGAGCCATAACGGATTAACCAAGGCATTCTCGCCGCCAAAGTAAGCCGGTAAGAGGATGACCAGGAAGGATAATCCGGCGAATAACAAGCCAAAGGCGAATTTCTTCGGGATCGACGGCTGCCGTTTGCCGAGCTTCAACCAGAACCAGGCAAATACGGGAGCTAGCGTGATAATGAATAATGGATTTAAAGATTGAAACCAAGCGGGTGAAATATGAATTCCGGCAAAATCCAATTGCGTCCGCTTATCTGCATAATTGGCAAGAATTGTCGACCCTTGTTCTTGAATCGCCCAAAACATGATCGCCGCAATAAACAGCGGAATATAAGCAATGAGTCTGGAACGTTCAACGCTTGTCGTGCGTGGGCTGCGGTACATCACAATAAAATAGGATGTAGGAATCACAATCCCCAGAATGCCTACGATTACGATAAACGATTCAAAGGTCAGCCAACCTAATGGGATGGCGATGGCGACGATCGCAGCAAGAAGCAATACGCTGATCCCGATTCGGCGAAACACCTTTTTTCGTTCATCCGGTGATAACGGACTAGGTACGAATGTGCCTGCAAGGCCGAGGTTTCTTTTTCTCGTATAGATAAAGATAGCTAATCCAAGGAACATGCCGACGGCAGCAATGCCGAAGCCCAAGTGGAAATTGTAATCCATGCCGACGGTGCCTACAATGAGCGGGGAGAGGAAGGCGCCCAAATTGATCCCCATATAGAAGATGCTGAAGCCTGCATCCCGGCGCGAGTCTTGTTCACTATAAAGTTCTCCGACAATGCTGGAGACGTTGGGCTTCAACAAGCCCGTACCCAATACGATCAGAACCATGGAAACAAAAAACAAGGAGACACTTCCTGGAATAGCCAGGGCAATATGCCCCAGCATGATGAATATGCCGCCGTAAAATACCGCTTTAGATGCCCCGAATACCCGGTCCGCCAACCAACCTCCAATAATTCCGGACATATACACAAGCGAGCCGTAAATGGACATAATGGCGAGAGCCATGCTCTCCTCCATGCCGAGTCCGCCTTGACTCAATTCGTAGTACATATAATAAACCAGAATCGCTTTCATTCCATAGTAGGAGAAACGCTCCCAAAACTCCGTGAAGAACAGGGTAAACAATCCCTTGGGATGCCCAAAAAATCCTCGTTGCGGAACGCTCTCCACAATCTTTTGCTTGTTTAAGTCCGTCATGCTGTTATTTCCTCCCTAGGCGGCAATCAATGGTGTGCTTGAAATGCAAATGCACGGTACTAAGAATCAGAATACCCAGTAATGGCCGTTTTCAACTGGATACGAAAAAACAGTATAACACACGTAGGATGGGCTTAACTATAAGATTGGTTGCACCCTACTTGCTTAACCCCCCAAAAGAATATAAGGTGAAGGGGGTGAATGCAATGAACAAGAACGTAAAGATATTGGTTGTTGAGGATGATAATGAAATTAATCAATTATTGTGCGAAGTGATTGCGGGTAGCGGCTATGTTCCGCAACCGGTGTACTCTGGCACGGAAGCCCTGTTGTATTTGGAGAAGGAGCAGGAATGGAGCATGATTTTGCTCGATTTGATGATTCCGGGCCTGAGTGGCGAAGAGCTTCTTCAGCAATTAGGACCGGAACGACGGCTTCCTGTTATTATTATCTCTGCCAAGGGGGAGCAGCAAACGAAGGTTTCTGCCTTACGCATGGGAGCGGATGACTACATCACGAAACCGTTTGACGTTGAAGAAGTAGCTGCAAGGATCGACATTCATCTTGGCAGATATAGACGAGTCGCGGCACCCGATCCGATCCGTCAATTGACGTATAAAGACATCCGTCTGGACGTAGATGCGAAGAAGGTGACGGTGAACGGTACCGATGTTATTTTAACCGCGAGGGAATTTGCCGTGCTGGAACTCTTGATGACCCATCCGAAGAAAATATATACGAAACCGAATTTGTTTGAAGCGGTATGGGGAGAGGCTTACTTGGGCGATGACAATACCCTAACCGTACATATGAGCAATTTAAGAAAAAAATTGGCCCAAGCTAACCCGGAGGCCGAATATATTGAAACCATCTGGGGGATGGGGTATCGATTGAAAGGGTGAATTAATAGTTTCTTAAGGTTTCGGTTAATCTTCTATTAGGATCTTGTGGTTAGAATGAACATCATCAGATCAGATAGGAGAATGTGTTATGAACAAGTTTCTAATTGCAGCGATGACCCTCGCACTCCTCGCATCACTACTTTATTCCCCTCCATCCGTCCATGCTGCGCCTGTCCTCGACAAGGACGCGATAGACGACTATGTTCAACGTTATTTGGAACGGAACGGACTGCCAGGTGCATCGGTTGTTATGGTTAAGGATGGCGAGATCCTCTACGCGCAAGGCTACGGACATGATTCCGAAGGAAGCCCAATAACGGAGCACTCATTGATGAGGATCGGTTCTGTATCCAAGTCTTTCACCGCATTTGCGGTGTTGCAGCTCGTGGATGAAGGATCGGTCAAGTTGGATGATCCTATCATCCGATATTTGCCCGAGTTAACCATGGAGGACGAGAGGTTTGGGCAAATCACGATACGCCAACTGCTCAGCCATACCTCTGGGATTCCCAGTCCAACCATTGTGCCTAAGGCAGACACCTTGGAGAAGGGAGTTAAGCGTGTGCAGCAGTGGAAGCTTCAATCCAATCCGGGGGAACGACATTCCTATAGTAATGCGAATTATTGGATCTTAGCCTGGCTGGTTGAGAAAGTAAGCGGCATGAAGTTCGCTGCGTATCTGGACACGAGGGTATTCTCTCCGCTCGGCATGAACGACTCGCGCTCTCCAGTGAATTCGGGGGATGCGGTGCCTGGGCTGCCACGCGGGTATGTCACGGCCTACGGAACGGCCATCCCCATATCCGAGATGGAGCAAATGTTTACGGGATCCGGGAGTATCGTGACTACGGCGGTTGATATGGGAAAGTGGCTCTCTATGCACACCCATGACGGAGTAAGCCCCTCGGGAGAAAGATTGTTGTCTTCCTCTTTACTAAAGGAGTCGTATTCCCCGCAGCCCGGAAGCGAACATTACGGCCTAGGCTGGTCGATCAGTTCTTCGGAGGTTACGCCGCAGCGTGTCCAGCATAGCGGAGCTTTATCCAGCTATCAGGCTCAACAAAGCATCCTGCCTGGCAGCGGTTACGCCGTCGCCGTCATGCTGAACAGCTTCACAACGACCTTTGAGCATGCCTACGAGATGAGCGCAGGAATTATCCGGCTGACCGAGGGACAAGCAGCACCGAACAAGGCACCTGTGCCTACGATGATTGATTTATCACTTGGCGTTCTTACCTTGCTGTATCTCATTTTGGGAATCAGGGGGATATTGCGCAGTAAAAAGTGGTCCGATCAACGCCGGCATCATTCGGCCTGGCGATACGGGTTGCGATTCATTCCTCAGCTGATTCCGCTTGTGGGAATTGGATGGCTCCTGTTTGTCGTACCGCAGTTGCAGGACAATAGTTCGACGATTTTGGACGTGTTTCGATTATGGCCGGCTTTGGCGATTCTGCTAGGGACTAGCTTCTTGTTCGCGGTATGCCTTACAGGGATGAGGGTGTATTACCGGCTACGGCTTAAAGGGGGCAAATCCTAGTGGAACAGGCTGTTCTGACAACCCATGATTTAACGAAGAAGTACAAGGAACAGACCGCACTGGATCAGGTGAATTTAATCGTGGAAAAGGGAGATATCTACGGGTTTATCGGGCAGAACGGGGCGGGCAAGAGCACGCTGCTGCGAATTGTGACTGCATTGGCCCGGCCAACGAGCGGATCCGTCACCTTGTTCGGGGAAACCAGCGAGGCAGGGTTGATTGAAGCCCGGAAGCGCATAGGGGCGATCATTGAAAGCCCGGCCCTATTTCCGGATATGACGGCTCGCGATCATCTTGAATATTATCGTTTGCTCCGCGGTATCCCGGGCAAGGCATGTATCTCGAAGGCGCTGGCCCTTGTCGGACTGGAGGATACGGGGAAGAAAAAGGCCAGGAACTTTTCACTCGGCATGAAGCAGCGCTTGGGCTTGGCCATCGCCTTGCTTGGCGATCCTGAGCTGCTGATTCTCGACGAACCTACGAATGGTCTTGACCCTGGAGGTATCGTGGAACTTAGAGAGCTGGTCAAAAAGCTGAATCGCGAGTTGGGGTTGACGATTCTGATCTCCAGCCATATCTTGAGCGAGCTTCATCAGATGGCAACGAAGTATGGCATTATCCATAAAGGTAGACTGCTGGAACAAATTACCCATGAAGAATTAAATGAGAAATGCAAGAAACATCTTCGCATCCGGGTCGACGATGTCAGCAAAGCCGTTGCCATTCTCGAAATGGAACTTGGCACTCGGGATTATGAGGTTCTGCAGGACGGTACGATTAAGCTCTACAGCTTCTACCACGATGTCAAGAGGGTATCTCTGGCTCTAACCCACAACAACCTAGTGATTGAGCATTTTGCGCCAGGTGGGGATGATTTGGAGAGCTATTATACCAAACGAGTGGGGGGAGAACTTCATGATTAATTTATTGCGTGCGGAGCTGTTCAAGCTCAGCAGAAATAAAGTATTTTGGACGCTGACCCTTATCGTAACGGTTGTCTTTGCCCTCTTGCATTATCTAATCACCGTCGGGTGGTGGAAGATGAGTACCCCGTTTACGGATGCGGGTCTGGAGATATTCTCTTCGCTAGCGCTTGCAACTACCCCGTTCTACTTCATGCTGTACTTGAGCACGCTCGCCGGATTTTTCGTGGCGAACGACTTTACGATCGGTGTCGTCAAGAACATCGTCATGAGCGGGAATTATAGAAGGCATATTTTTGCGGCCAAGCTGATTATACTCTCACTCGGATCCGTATTCTTAGCTGTGGTTTGTCCGCTCTTGATCATCATTGGCGGGAAGCTATTATTCGGATTTGGGTCAATAACGGATCCGTCGTCTTTAGGGTATCTGGCAAGATCGATGGGTTTGTTCCTCCTTCATCTGCTTGCGCTCACGGCCTTATTGATGCTGATCGCCTTGCTTGCGGAGGATAGCGGGAAAACCATTATTATTTCCGTCGTCATCGCCGTTTTGAGCTCCATAGCAGAAGTTCTGAGGCCGTTACCGGGCGTTCTAGAGACAATCTATCAGTATACGATATTCCACTATCTGATCGACTCCTTCCGGTTTGGGATGCCCAACGTCGATGGGGTCCGGTCTTTGTCGGTTGGACTCGGCAGCATGGTCATTCTGGCGTGCTGCGGAAGTCTCGTGTTTAAGAGGAAAGAGATGAAGTAAAGATGGCGAGGAGGGAGAAAATGATCTATATCGCGATCGTAGCAGTTCTGCTTATGTTCATTGTTCTCCTTCGCCTTGTGATGATCAAGAAGGAAATCAGACGCTTATCACGTCAAGTCGAACGCTACCATCAAGGCCTAAGCGGGAAGAAGGTCGATATTGCGCTGCTGGACAAGGATTTCGAACAACTTGCGGAAAGTATCAATCAATTGATTGACCTATCGGTTCAATCGAACAGGGATCGAATCGGAAGCGATCGCGAATTGAGACAAGCGATCGCGAATATGTCCCATGATTTAAGGACTCCGCTCACTTCAATCATCGGGTATGCCAAGTTATTGGGGGCCAGTACCGTCGTAGAGGATAAACGCCAGGAATATACGTCCATGATCCAGAACGCTGCGAATCGTCTGCATACTTTACTCCATGATTTCTTCGATTTGTCTCTCGTGCAATCTTCCGATTATCAGCTTCAACTAGAGCCGATGCCTCTAAATGGATTGTTGTGGGAAGTCCTGACCGGGTTCTATGATCAATTTAACGAGAGGCAGCTTCAGCCCGATCTGCAAATCGCGGAGGATCCCCTGATGGCTAATGTAGATGCGTCAGCGGTTAAACGCGTATTCGAAAACTTAATCAGCAACGTGATCCGGCATGCGACCGGGGAGGTATCGATTAGCCTGAAGGGCGAGGGGAATCAAATCGTGCTCATCTTCAAGAATAAGGCAGCGTACTTGACCGGGCAGGACATCGACAGGCTGTTCGACCGATTCTACACGGCGGATCGATCAAGAGCAAGCCGGACAACAGGCTTGGGCTTATCCATTGCCCAAAGTCTCATGTCGAAGATGAACGGGCGACTGACCGCGGAGCTCCATAACGGGTACGTAGAGATGAGATGCGAGTGGACGGTTCAAGAAAGCTGAAAAATATCGCCGTCCTTGATCCTACAGGGAATCGGGCAGCGATAGGTGTTTCGTCTTCAATGTTACATACGTGGTCGAATCACCATTTCATTCACATCGACGTTTGCCGGCTGTTCGATGGCATAAGCGATCCCGCAGGCAATGGCGGAGGCGGGAAGGCGCTTTAACCTGTCACAAATTATGAGGCCTCCTCGTCTTGAGTACAGCTTGAAGATAAGGGAGGCCCTTCTTATGGAAAAATGGGATGTTACAGTGATCGGCGGCGGGTTAGCTGGTTTGACGACGGCGGCCTTTTTGGCAAAACAGGGTTTGCGGACCTTGGTTCTGGAACAGAGTTCGAGATGGGGAGGACGTGCATCAACCGATGAGAAAGACGGCTGCTTGTTTAATATGGGCCCGCACGCGCTTTATAGCCGGGGGCAAGGACTTCAAATTCTGCAAGAGCTCGGACTTGATCCTGACGGGAACGAAGCGGTTCTTGGCGGCCGTCTTGTTACACCAAACGGGATTCATGCTCTGCCGGTATCGGCTCGGGAACTGTTGAAGACCACCGCATTCTCCTTTCGAGAGAAATTGGAGTTCGCTCGGGTGTTGACGAAAGTCTCGAGGGCCACTCTGCCGGGAGAATGCATGCATTTATCCTTGGAAGAGTGGGTCAACCAAATCACAAGCCAGGAGACCGTAAGAGAGTTTCTGTACTGCCTGTTTCGGCTCGGAACTTATTCGAACGCGCCGTCGCGGGTGAGCGCGGGAGCCTGCCTTCGGCAATTTCAGATCAGCAAGGGCGGGGTCCGGTATCTGCATGGAGGATGGCAAGCGATGATCGACTCCCTCACGGCCTTGACCCAATCGGCTGGAGCTGTCTTGCGTACCGGACAAAAAGTCACTAGCATTACCGGAGCTCATCCCGCTATGAGAATCCACCTCGCGGACCACACGAAAGTCGAAACCCAATCTATCGTCGCAGCGCTTGACCCCCAGGTGACCCATCAACTGACGGGAAAGGTGCCGAATTCGCATCTGGCCGCTCTTTGTGAAAGATTGATTCCTGTACGGGGGGCGGCTCTCGATCTTGCGTTACGCAGATTACCCGATCCTAATATCAACTTCGCGCTCCATCTCGACCAACCGTATTATTTCTCTAACCATTCCAACGTTGCCAGATTAACGAGAGATGACCGGCATGTCGTTCTGCACCTCTATAAATATACAAGTCCGGACGATAACCCCAATGCCGAGCGCGACCGGAAGGAGCTCGAGGAATTTCTTGACCTGCTCCAACCGGGATGGAGAAAAGAGCTGATAACCTCCCGCTATCTTCCGCGGATCCCCGTTACCTACGGCCTCCAAACGGTGGAACGGGCTTGCTCCAACGGGGAGGAAACCCTCGTGTCGGATATCCCGGGCCTATATCTAGCGGGCGACTGGACTGCGGGTGACGCCATGTTGTCTGATGCCGCCATTGTCAGCGGGAAGGCAGCGGCTGAACACATCCTGCATAGGAAAATGTCATTGGCGACACCGCCCCCTCCTTCGTCTATACTGAAAATGGAAGCTAGTAAAGAGCGACACTAATCACGTTTTCAGGAACTAGGGGGGAACCAGGATCGACACGAACGACCTTTACATCGAATACAGGCCACTTCTGTTTTCGCTGGCTTATCGAATGCTTGGCACCGTCATGGATGCAGAAGATACCGTGCAGGAGACCTTTGCTTCGTATGCGGGATTGAAAGAGGTAAGCGCCATTCGCAATCCTCGGGCTTACCTCTGTAAAATGGTGACGAACCGATGTATCGATTTTTTGCGTTCTGCTAAGCAACGTCGTGAAGTCTACACGGGTCCTTGGTTGCCGGAGCCCGTCGTCTGGCGTAACGATAATGACGGGGCCGGTCATGACCCGATGCATGAGTTGCTAAGCCGCGATGATTTGACCATGGCTTACCTGTTCATGATGGAGACACTTACTCCGACAGAACGTGCAGTCTTGGTTTTACGTGAAGCCTTTCAGTATGATTATGGAGAGATCGCGAGCATCGTTGGCAAGACCGAAGCCAATTGCCGAAAAATACATTCCCGAGCGAAGCAAAAAGTTCAACCGGAGGCTGCCGATCGCCGCGTCGACTACGAGAAGGATCAGACGGTGTTAAATCGTTTTATCTCAGCCCTTTCCATGGGCGACACGAACACGTTGCTTCAGTTGCTTACCTATGATGCGACCTTGCTCTCCGATGGCGGCGGGAAAGTTTTGGCCGCGGTTAATCCGATTGTTACTTCGGCCCGTGTGATCGCCTTTTTACAAGGCATCGTCCGCAATTCCCCCTCGAACAGCACGATCGATGTGGTCACCATTAACGGTCAACCGGGGCTTCTGTTAAAAGTCGAAGATCATGTGGTCGGCACCGTATCATTCGAACGAGAAGGTGAACGGATTCGGAGAATATTCATGGTCCGGAACCCGGACAAATTGCTACGAATCAACCCTTGATACGTAAGTCAAAAGGCGGGAACGGGGAGAGTCCCTATCCTGCCTTTTTCGCATGTGGCTATCGAATTTACCTAGTGTACTAATGCTTCCAATTCCGGCTGCAATTTATTTCGCAGCGCATACAGCATGAGGGCTCCAACAAGGAACGCGGCGGCATCCGCGATGACTAGTGACCAGACCACGCCGTGGAAGCCGTTCATTTGATTGGCGATATAAAGCACGGGAATCAGTGTGACGCCTTGAATCACCGACATGATCAAGGCGGCGGCTCCTTGTGCGGTTGCTTGGAAGATCCCTGTAAACAAGGAGGTCGTTCCAGAGATGAATAAGGATAAGAACGTGACATGCAGAATGTAGCTGCCCATTTCGATTAGGAGCGGATCATTCGTGAATAAGCCGATCAAGTGGTCGGAAATCAGAAAGACGATGACGCCGAACAAGACCGCTAACACGCCAATGGATTTGATCGTAAATCCGATGGTTTGCTTCATTCTTAACCGATTCGCTGTGAATGTAAAGGCAATCAACGGCACGACTCCCTCGCATAACCCCATCAGAATAAACTCCGGAAACTGCAGCAAACGCGATGAAATCCCGTAAGCCGCTACAGCTTGATCCCCATATTCAACGAGAAAATGGTTGAAGATCAGCGACATCGCACCCAAGAAGACACTCATAATAAAGACGGGAATTCCGATTTTGAGCACATTGCTGAGAATTTCCTTGTTCACCTTGAACCAGTTGAAGGAGACGGTTAAGAATTGGCTCCTAACCCCCATATGGAAGGCGTAGAAAGCACTCGCGACCAGATTGGAAACAACCGTAGCCGACGCCACGCCGATGACCCCCCAATGGAAAACGAAAATGACCAGCGCATCAAGCACAATATTTACGACAACACTCAGTATCATCCCCACCATCGACGTGATGGCCGCCCCTTCTGAACGTACGATGTTCTCCAGGGTGAAGAAGAGGATAACGAAGGGGGAACCGATAAGCATCATCAAGACATAGTCCTTCGTGAAGCCGAAGGAGTCAGGCGTTGCCCCTAAGCCATGGACGATCGAGTCGATCAACGGGAGGCCCGCGGCAATGACGATCAGACCGAGAACGAGGCTGCTGTAAAAAGCGAAGGAAGAAACATGCTTCACATCTTCATATTTTTTCTCGCCGAGCAAACGGGAGATGAAGGTGCCCCCGCCTATACCGATCAAGTTGCCTAACGACATGATGACGGCGAATAAGGGCAAGGTTAACGCGAGCGCGGTTAACATTGCGGTATTACCTAGTGTGCCAAGGAAATAGGCATTGAGGATGGAGTAAATCACGCTCATTGACGTACCTAACATCATTGGAACGGCAAAGTGAGCTACGGCTTTGGCGATGGGGGCCTTCTCAAAGTAATGGAGGTTCTCTGCATCCATGTGGATCACCACTTTCTCTTTTTTTATTCAATCTAACACTGTTAGTTTGAACCTTACAGTGTTAGATGATATCATGGACCTAATCGAACTGTAAAGCATAAACTTACACTGTTAGATAAAAGGGCGGATTTTAATGAAAAAGCAGCAGCCTCAAGTTTCCGAGGATCGAATTTTAGAAGCTTCATGGGTACTTTTGGGAGATGAAGGGATTGAGAAGTTCAGCTTGAGACGATTGGCCGACCGGCTGGGGATTCAAGCTCCTTCTCTTTACTGGTATTTCAAGAATAAGCAGGACCTCTACCAGCGTCTGGCCAACCAGGTATCCAAAATCATCCTGGAGGAGTTTCATTCCGAGGGGGACTGGAAGGAGCAACTGACGGGGCTTGCGGTAACGGTGCGGAATGTCTTGAGCCGGTATCCGTGCTCCACGCAGCTGATGATGATGACGCTGCCCCACGAACCGGATATTATCCGGTTCAATAACCGAATGCTGCTCTGCGTGGAATCGACGCCGCTGAGGCAAGAGCAGAAGCTGCAGGTTATTATCACGCTGGTGAACTACATCTACAACTTTGTTCTGGACGCCTATCAGCATGAGCGCAACGTCTCGGCGATCCTTAAGAATCAGGGGGAGCTTCCGGGCGAGGAGATGACCCGGCTTCTGGACTCTCTGAGTGAGGAGGAAGCAGGGCTGTTCCGCACGATGTTTAAGAACGAGTTGTTCGAGCTGATGGGGACGGATCGGGCGTTTGAGTTTGGGTTAAAGGTGATTTTGCTCGGGGTTGAGCAGGTGATGAAGGAGCAGGAGGAATAGAGGGGGAGAGCAACATCTCAAATTTCAAAGGTTTTCGCTTTAAATGGCTCCTATTCCGGTGACGAGAGGTTTAGTACAATCGAATCCGTAGGCGTTGAAAACGCTTACCATTAATCGCTACGGATACGGAGGTCATCGAATGCAGAAGAACCCATTGTCCCATCGCATGGCAAGCAAAACCATCCAGCTTGTGGATGCGTCCGGAAATCCCGTCACAGGGAAGGAAGTCGCGATTCATCAGACCAACCATCAATTCCTGTTTGGCTGCGGGATTTTTGACGTCATTCCGATCGCCAATCGAAACGTGCCGGAGGATCGGCTTGCTTATTTGGAGCAGAAGCTGGACTTATTCCTAGATGTGTTTAACTTTGCAACGTTGCCTTTTTACTGGGGGATGTTTGAGCCGGAGAAAGGCAAGCCGCGGACGAAAGAGCTACAGGCGGCCGCACGGTGGTTGAAGGAACGGAATATTGCCGTCAAAGGACATCCGCTCTGCTGGCATACCGCCACCGTGCCGTGGCTGCTGGACTTGAGCAACGAGGACATCTTGAAAGCGCAGTTTGCCCGAATTGAGCGGGACGTAGCCGACTTCAAAGGCTTAATTGAGATGTGGGATGTCATCAATGAAGTGGTGATCATGCCGATTTTCGATAAGTACGATAATGGGATCACAAGAATCAGTAAAGATTTAGGCCGCGTTGGGATCATTAAAGAAATGTTTGCGAAGACAAGGGAATCCAACCCCGGTGCAACGTTATTACTAAATGACTTCAACACTTCAATCAACTACGAGATTCTGATTGACGGATGTTTAAACGCGGGGATTTCGATTGATGCCATCGGCATTCAGTCGCACCAGCATCAAGGATATTGGGGACGCGAGAAGCTGGAGGAAGTGCTGGAGCGCTTCTCTCACTTCGGCCTTCCAATTCATTTTACGGAAAATACATTGACCTCCGGACATCTCATGCCGGCGGATATTGAGGATCTGAACGATTATCAGATTCCGGAATGGCCATCCACCCCGGAATTTGAAGATCGGCAGGCCAGAGAGGTCGAAGAAATGTACTCGATTCTGTTTCAACACCCTTTGGTCGAGGCGATTACTGCCTGGAATTTCAGCGATGAAGGGGCCTGGCTTGGCGCACCCGCCGGTTTGGTCAGAACAGACAACACCCCGAAACCTGCCTACGACGTGCTGAAGCAACGGATTAAAGGCGACTGGTCTACCCAAGTAACCGCGCGTACCGATGAGAGCGGGAAGGTCTCCTTCGAGGGATTCCTTGGAGAGTATGAGCTGGCTTGCGCAGGCACAAAAGTTACCTTTAAAATAGAGAAAGAGGGTGAACCCGAACCGCTCATCCTCAATTGACACAAACATCAAGAAGAGGCCATCCTGTCTAAGGGTGGCTTAACTTTTTTCAATAAGAAGCCTTATTTCACTCTCTTCTTAACTGTTCCATCCGGCCTCCTCTCTGCTGCAATCCTTCCATGATTTCGGCTGGCGCCTTTCTAAATGTCATATCCTCACCCAGGAACAACAGCCATTGGATCATATCCGATAACTCTTCCACTTGATTCACTTGGACAACCATCTTTAGCATGGCGGTGGTTTGATAGGGATTAGTATAGGAAATGAATGCTTTTAAGGGGTGGTACTTTTTGTATTGAGCTATGGCTTGGGGACCCAGCTCCAGGATCAGGTTGAATTCTTCCTCGTGCTGGCTAAGCATCTCCAGAATCTTCTTCCGACTGACTCTCTTCTTAGGGGAGTAGGTCTCGACATGGGTGAGCTGGTCAACGGCGAACAACTTTTTCTTCTCATCCTGCAAATCAAAAACTTCCATCAGCCAGAGGCTTTTTTCGTGATAAAGATGCAAGAGATAGACAGGATAAGAGTTACGTTCCTTCTCTTCCTCCACGGTAATCCATAAATAACTGTCGAGAAGCAGGTTTTGGATCAGTTTCTCCAACATGGGGTGAGGGAGGTCTGAGAGCTCTAGCAGATCAGGATTATGCGGGTTGGTGCCCTCAAACAGCAGAATTTCATCCAGGAGCAAAAGATCGTCCTGCTGATTCTTGGAGATCAGCCCCAGCAATTTTTCGGCTAAGGATTGGCGGCTCTTGAGATAGGGAAGCTGTGCATTTCTTGTGGCCATGAAGGCAATGAATAGGGCTTTGACCTCCGTATCGGTAAAACGAACGACGGGGAGGATCGAGTTATGCATCACCGAATAGCCGCCATCCCTTCCAACTTCGGCGACCAGCGGCATCCCTAAGGCTTCGATTTCCCGAATGTCTCGGACTGCGGTCGATCGGGAGATGTCGAATTCCCGCATGATTTCGGAAATGGTGAAGTGCGACCGGTTGTTGATATACCGCATGAGGGTGTTGATCCGTTCAACTTTTTTCATCAGGGCTCCTAAACAGGTTCATTTTTTGACATGGTTTAAAGTTATGATAAACCCATCAAGAACAGAAAACAAATTAAAAGAAGGTAGGTATGAAACATGACGAATTATCTCTTGGAAGAAAAGGACGGCTTCACCGTATTTGGACTTGGCACGGAGTTGAAAAGTAATTATACGGACTATGTCGGCATCAATCAGGAAAAATCAAACTTCTGGCAAGCCGTGAACGAGGATGGAAGACTGGATCAGCTGAAGGCGATCGCCGAAAACGAGTACGTATTTGTCGTGAATGAAGCGGTAAACAACAAGATGATGCATTACGCCGGCGTGTTGAGCCATGAAGTGTTGCCGGCCTCGGAAGGCTCCCGGGTCATTCAATTCCCGAAAGGAGAGTACTTGATTGTGAAAGGGGAAGGGACGACAGCCGATGAATTAAGCAACCAGCTGGCGGGGATCGCCTTTGGTCAAGTCTTGCCGGAAGTCAATCAAGTCGCCTATGTTGGAGGGCCAAACGCCACGGTATTGATGGGGCAAGAGAACGACCGCGTCGTGGGAGAAATGTGGATTCCCGTTGTTCGAAAATAGACAAGAGGAGGAGGGGCAAGCATGTCCTATATCGTTGATTTCAAAAATGTATCTACCGTCGGTTTGGAATCCTCTCCTGTAGCAGAGGCGCTAGCCGGGCTGCGAGCCAACGAAGCGCGTTATTTCATGAACAAATATAAGCATGAGTTTACGGTTGAACCGGCCAGCGAAAGCCAGGAAACCCTGGACTACGTGAACCGGGTATTGAAGGAAGAACGCGGCATCGAGTTTGCCGCCAAACCGTTAGAAACGTCGCTATTCCAAGTGGAGAACATCCGGTGGGCCTTTGTCTTCTATGAGGATGGCCTTGGGGTTAACGTCCTGTATACCTTGGACGATCCCAAGAAGCGGGCCGTCGGGTTTAAGCTGTCCGAAGGGATGGAGGTCCCGAAAGAGCTGGAGGAGAAGAAGTTTAAGTTTGCCCGGCAGAAGTCCAAATTGGCCGGAACGATCCGGGGCTCGTTCTTCGTGATTAAAGGCGAGTATTGAAACGATGATGTTACCCTGAACGTAGATACTTGAGAAAAACAGGGCCCCCGGCTGAGGGGGCCCTGTTTTTACGTTTGATTGTGAAATGAGGTTTTTCATGTATAGTGAGAATAAGTGATCGTAAAGCTGGACAAAGGAGGTACTAGCACAATGAAGATTATCGTTTTTGGTGCTACAGGCGGTGTAGGTCTGTCCGTGGTAGAGCAAGGGCTTAAGGAAGGGTTCGAAATCACAGCGTTTGTAAGGAATCCAGCAAAGTTAACCCTCGCGGATGAGAACTTACACGTTGTTCAGGGGAATGCATTGAATCAAGAGGAGGTGTCTGCCGCGATTGCGGGTCATGATGCGGTTGTGTCCTGTTTAGGCTCTAGTCAGGGGATGAAGAAATCTACCGAACTTCAAGAAATGGTGAAATGTATAGTTCAGGGGATGCAGGAGCATCAGGTGAAGAGAATCATCTATACCGCATCCGCAGGGATCCACCAGGAAGTGCCCGGCATTAGCGGGAAGCTGGTCATGACCATGTTGAAGAATCCTCTTGCAGATCATCGGGTTGCCGTCGATTGTATTCAAGCACATGATTTGGACTACACCATTGTTAGACCGATGGGGTTAACGGATCAACCTTTTACAGGGAAGTACAGAGAGTCGGCGACGGGCGTACCCGAGAAATCACGGTCCATCCCTCGTGCCGACGTTGCCCACTTTATCATAAAGACACTAAAAGATACACGGTATAACCATAAGTCAATTGGACTTGCCACATAAAGATTCTAACGACGTCCCAACGCTAGCTATGACTTACTCGTGGATGCCCAAAAACACCGAGGAGATCCTCGGTGTTTTTGGGCAATCGCCTGTTGCTGAACTTTTACCATTATTTTATAGAAACCGTCTTATGACGTACGGGCTTGAAAATAGACAGCAGGTAAACCACTAAGCCGACCGCACCAATCCCCAAAATGATGTTAAAGGATTCACCGGTATAGAAGCCGCTGCCAAAGTAGAAAATTTCACGCAAGCCGTCACCCGCAAAACGAATCGGAATCCATGGACGAACGAAGGTGACGAAGAAATCGGGAATCATTTCTTTTGGCATCATAATCACGCCCATTCCCAGAAGCATCACAACCATGAATAACGTAATGGCCGGCTTCCCAATCCAGGCCGTCACGGCGGATACCAACAGGAAGAAACAGAAGGCGGCAAAGGATACAAACGATCCAACCAGGAAGTAGCTAGGCATATTCACGCCGGCAATTGAGCCTAAGGTAGCCACCGTAAATCCGGAGAACAGAGCGATAATAACGCCAAACAGAATCTGGCCGCCCATTACACGCACGGATTGTCTAGGAGTGAGTCTTTCCTTCTTAGTCATTTTGGATGTTGCCAAGAAGAGGATGAAACCGCCGATCAACGCTCCTACCCAAGCAGGCATCGCCATCAAAATGGGAGCACTGCCATTTGCCGTAGCCGAAGTCACTGCATTAAATACCTTCTCCTCCGGGACGATCGGGTTGACGATTACAGAGGCTTGGCTTGCATCAATTTTCTGATCATTCATTTGATTCAAGAAGCCAGTGGAGTATTGATTGCTTATTTGTCCGATTAAAGCATTTAATGCAGACTTCGCATAATTCGCGCCTGTCATGTTGAAACCCTGGTTTACGTAGATCTTCAATGTAGCTGCGGCGTTGTTGGTGACGGCGTTTTGTACGGCGTCGTTATAACCCTCAGGTACCACCAAGGCTGCATAATACTGCTTATCTTTAAACAAATCCTCAATGTTCTCTTCCTTCTCCGTGGAAAAGGCAACGACAGGATCTTCGCCGTTGATCCCTTGACCCATTTGTTCGACAGCTGCTTTTACAGCATCGACATGTGCACCCTCATCATTCACGATAAGTGCAACGGGAAGGTTCGTAGCTTTGGGATCTCCTTGAACGAATAAATTGACGGAAAATAGAGCGATAATTAAAATAACGGCGATTGGAGCGGCCCATGCGAGTTTTTCTTTAAATAATTTCAATGGATGTCACCCTTTCTAAGTAATCAACATGTTGTTTAGTGGCACTCCCATATTCTATAATCTTATCGTTGCACAAGCAATGAACAGATTTAGTGAAGTTGTTGGATTTGAAGAAGAGGGTGGACTTTGACATGAGTATCTATGAGGAGAAGAAACAAAGAACAAAGCAACTGATCCAAACGACGTTTATGAACCTCCTGGCGGAAAAATCGTTCGACTCCATCGCGATTGGGGATATTACGAAAAAGGCTGACATTAATCGAGGGACCTTTTATTTGCATTACTTAGATAAGTTCGATTTGCTGGAACAAATGGAGGAGCAGTTATTTTCGGATTTGGGAAATCATATTGATAAGCTGCAATCTCATTATTTGTCGGCCCCTACCTTTGAAAGAGAACAAGAGCAATTAGCGAGTGCCTTGTTCAGCTTTATTGAAATCCATTCACCCGTATTAAAAGCTTTTCTTAGCGATCATGGCCGGGCGGGTTTTCACATTCGCTTCAAGAACGCCTTTTCGGAAAAGGTGCGTCTGAATCTGGAACAGCATGGAAGCTTTTATGAAACGTTAAACGTTCCTAAAGATTACTTTATTTCCTTTATCACCTCGGCTTTTTTAGGGCTAGTGGAACAGTGGATTCAAAATGAATTGGACAAAACCCCTGACGAGATGACGGCTTGCTATATCGAAATCATAACCTTTATTCAAGGGAAATAAAAAAAGGACCAGGGCCCTGTTTGGGGAGCCCTGGTTTTGTGAGTCTTTTGGCAAGATCGGGAGGTTACTCCGGCGTACCTTGCGTGACTCCGTGAACATAAGTTTGCCATGGGGTGTCGAGCGCTCCTTGCCCAGGGTTATAGGTGAAGAAGTACTCGACGGTATCCCCTTGGCTCAGGTTGTTGACAGCGTAGGTATAGTTACCGTTTCCCACCGAGGTCATGGCTACGTTCAGTTGACCACCGTTATTGACCTTATAGTGCAGATCAGCGAAGGTAGCACCGTTGACGTAGAACAACAGGTTATCGCCGGTCTTCTTCAATCCCTTCACTTGATCGCCGATCACGACGGTGGAGGGGGTGCCGGGATCTCCGGGGTTTTGACCGCCGCCGTTGCCGTTATCCTTATAGACACGTACATAATCGACCTGCATCGTTGCCGGAATATCGCCTGGGCTTGGAGCTATGCCGCCGTCGAAGTTTCCGCCAATCGCCAGGTTCATGATGAGATAGAAGGCCTGGTCGAAAGGAGCATTCGGATTGTTTGGCGCCGCCGCGGAATACCATTGATCCCGAGTGGCCTTAAAGAAGAACTTGCCGTCTACATACCATTTGATGTTGTCCTCTTCCCACACAACGGAATACACGTGGAAGTCATTTGCGATGGTTTGCCCGGAAGGGAAATGGTATTCGCCCGAAAGATGCGTATTGGCTGGCCATTGTCCGCCGAAGTGGATGGCTCCGGAAGTCATGCCGGGCAGGCGTCCTCTAGCTTCCATCACGTCGATTTCGCCGGAAGCGGCCCAGGTACCGTAGGTTTGATCCTGCGGCAGCATCCAAAGGGCCGGCCAAATGCCGTTCCCCGTAGGCAGCTTTGCTCGGAAATCAACCCTGCCGTATTTGAGGGAAAAATGGTCCTTGGTGTTAATCTTGCCGGAAGAGTATGGCGCGGTCCGGCTGGGATCCTGCGGGAAGGATTTGGGATCGTTCAGGGCCCGGATATTCAACTTCCCGTCCTGGACGAAAACATTCTGCGGACTGTTCGTGTAATGCTGTAGCTCCGCGTTGCCCCAACCCCAGGTGCCAGGATCGTTATTAAGATAGTACCCCTGCTCGTAATTCCATTTGCCCGTATCCAGCCCAGATCCGATGAATTCGTCCTGCCAGATCAGCGTCAGGCCAGAGATAGCCGGATCGGTTGGCGAACTGAGCGGAATATCTCCTTGGTCAGCATCGTCCGGCCGCGGCGCATCCGGATTGCCGATGAACTTGTAGGTGACGAAGTTGTTGCCGATGTTCCCGCCTTTTTGCCCGTTCAGGGGAAATCCGATGCGGATTTGCATGTCTTGCTGAATCGGCTGGAACCACAGCCCATAGATGTGGTCCGCCCAATAGCCCCATTGATTGGCGCTGGACAGGTTATTGTATCCGTTCGCGGAATAGACGAATCCGCTTTGACCGGAATCCGCCAAATCTACCCATTGCCCGTTACGATGGATTTGGTAGACGAAATTCCCCAGCTCGGTGGCGATCGGGGCGCTGCCGTCGATTTTAGGCAGAGGCAGACCGATGGCACCGCTTACATCTGCGGTGAAGGTCGTTCCCTCAAAGGGAGTAAGGACATACGAATTTCTGACGGGCTCATTAAAGTTGATCGTATATACGATGTTCACCAATGAGGTTTTCGATTCTAATTTGACGTTAATCGATTCCGTCACGTTAAACCAGTAGCCGCCGCCTCCATCGGTAAATTGGCCGAAGTTCTGGTCATAAATCCAGCCGCTGGCCGCATTGTTATCGATATCGATCCAAACGCTGCTGTTTACCGGCTTGACGTATACCTTTAAATCATCGGCTACCGCCGCATACGGAATGGCCGGATCGTTATTGAAGACGGGATAAGTGAAGCCGGCCCCGCCCGTCGTCCCTGCGGTGATGACCGGGCCTTGCGTCGGCGTCATTGCCGTAATGTTGGTTTTGTTGATGTTTTGAAAGACGAGGTTGTATCCGAGCGTTACTCCGTTGGCTTTCGAGTACAGCTGAACCTCCGTCGTTGCGGAAAGGGTGAACCAATAGCCGTTGAAACCGCCGTCACTCCAGTGACCCCAGTTCTGGTTGTAGACAAAGCTGCCGACACTGTCGATATCGACCCAGTTGCCGTTTACTTTCACCTTGACGCCCAAATCCTGCGCAACCTCGCTCCAGGTGGCCGAGCCACCATTAAAAATCGGCATCACAAAGCCGTAACTGGCTTGCCCGACACCCGATTTGGTGATCACCGGACCGTCTGCCGCCGAGAAGTAGCTCATCGAGGTAATCGTCGTCCCGGCTGCCTGAGCTTTAGGCGTTGGCAACAGACCGACGCCAGCGGCCAGAACGACCGCCAGGAATAAGCCGAATACCTTGCGAACCAGCTGCCTTTCCGTCAATTGAGAACGTTTCATAAATACCCTCCCTTTATTATCATCATTCTCCCAACCTACGCTATCATAGGAAAATACTTACATAGGAGAACGCTTACATTCTATCAATCCAGGCATTTGATGAATAGGTTCCATATTTCGGGTGAGGTGCCACTTTTTTAGGGAAGCAAGAAAAATTCGCGGGATCGCCAGTTCAAAGGCCGAACAAAAAAGCCCAGGGAACGAAATTCCCTGAGCTTGGTGTATGCCTATTTTTACAAAGACCTTATTCAACATCATAACAAATCGCCAAGAAACAGTCTATACTTTTTTTTCCAAACGTCTTATGCTAATCGGGCAAGAATTAGTAGGGGGAGTGCTCGGATGAACGATATGAATGATTTGCTGCAGGGGAAGCTTGGGGATTGGACGGAACGCATCTTCGGAACGGGATATCGCCCGGAAGAGGCGAACCAGATGCACGGCGGAGCCCAGAAGGCAGTATACACGGTGCGTTGCTCGAATGGCTTTCGCTTTGTGCTGTATGTATGGGATGTTAGGATGAATTATTTTCGCGAAGAATTGGAGCAGAAGGAGGCTGCCGAAGCGATATCCGGTTATGGGGGCGAGCCATTTCGAACGGTGAACGAATTTATGGAGAAGCTGCAGGTTCGCACGCCGAAGCTGTATCACTTTGAGTCGGGCGCTACCACGGGCGATGCGGACTTCGCCTTTGTCGAGTACGTGGATGGAAGGGAGGCTTCGGATTTCTTTCAGGCTGACGCCAAGATTCAGGGGCGAATCTTTGAACCGCTCGCGGACATGCTGAACCGATTGCATCGGCAAACCAGAACGTACTGGGGAAAACTGCAGGAGCCGTTGGCGCAGTCGGCTTCCGGATGCCATTTACCCATGTTGGCACAGGCTCGCCGCGAATTGGCGTATTTAGCCGAGAATGTACCAGTGTTCCGGAACCGTCTCGACAGGTTCGTCGAGGTCATCGAAGGATTGGCCGGAAAAATTCAACCAAGACCTACCTACAGTTTCATCCATGCGGAACTAGGACCCAACCATGTGCTCGTGGATCGAGAACTCCGGCCCTGGTTCATCGATATCGAGGGCGCCTTATTTTTCGACCCTGAATACGAGCATAGCTTCATGGAATTCCGGTTCGACAACTATGATCAGTACTTGAAGACCGGCGGACTGGACCCGCATCGGATGGCGTTCTATAAGCTCTACCATCATATCTCTTACAGTGCCGCTCCCTACCGGCTTCTCCAACGGGGATTTCCGGATGCGGAAACCGTGAAGGAAATCATGGAATTTAATGTACAAAGCGCCCTTCATTTTATTTAAAAAATGATATATCTGAGGGAGATTTTTGTTAATATGGAAATCAGAACGAAGAAAAAATGAAGTTTGCCGAGACGGAGGAATCGAATGCCGAAACCGGATACTTTGACGGTGATTGAACAGTATCAGTCGAGTCTGAAGGAATATACGTTAGAACAGCTGCGTTATAAAAGTGAAGAGAACGTTTGGTCGGTTGGGCAGATGTTCCACCACGTGATCGGCGTGGCGGAGGAATACCTCGGGTATATTCGGGCTTGCGCGTCTGCAACTGGGGGAGAGCAACCCGGAAGCAAGAGCGCTGACGGAACGAGGGTGTTTGAGGAGAAGATGTGGCCCAATGTCCGCGTGAAGCTAGAAGAACCGGTGAACGCCACCCGAAACCCCGAGAGCAAGGACGAACTTGCGGCCGGCTTTGAGCACATCCTTAAGGATTTGAAGGACTGGGCGGCTCGCGTGCAGGAAGTACATCCGGCATACAAGGTGCAGCATGGCTGGTTCGGCTGGTTGAATGCCCTGGAATGGTTCGAGCTGGTGGGCATGCATAGCCGGCATCATCTGCGCCAGAAGGCCGAGCTGGATCAACGGTTGGTTGAAGCAGGACTGCGCTAGATCTAGTCCATGAAATTCCTATTTTCCCCACCCAAAGGAGGCTTATATGAACGGGACCACCCTGGACCTGCAGTTATTGGAAAAAATGAAGCCGGAGCTCACCGCGTTCTGCTACCGAATGCTCGGATCGATCGATGACGCGGACGACGCGGTTCAGGAGATTTATATCCGCGTTTGGCAAAGCTGGAGCTCGTTCCGGCAGGAATCCTCGCATAAGACATGGATCTATCGAATCGCCTCCAATTTATGCCTGGATAAACTTAGACAGGCCAAACGCCGGGTGCTTCCCGTCGATCTGTCCGATCCGGCGGGTTCCATTAACGAACCCCGGGAGACGTTGCCCGATTCCTCATGGATCTGGCTGGCTCCCGATTTCGGGGAAAATCCCGAGGATGCGCTCATCCGCAAGGATACCCTGCAGCTCTGCTTCATCGCGCTCCTGCAGACCTTGCCGCCCCGCCAGCGAGCCGTATTGATTCTGAAGGATGTCTTCGACTGGTCCTCCAAACAGATTGCGGAGACGCTGGGAATGACGCCGGCGGCCGTGAACAGCGCTTTGCAGCGGGCCCGGGAAACCATGGACCGAACCCGGCTTCGTTCCGACGAGCTTAGTCGGATGGAAGGCGAGCCGGACCGCGAGCTGTTGTCGCGGTATGTGGAGGCCTTTGAGCAATTTGACGTCGACCGGCTGGTCGCGTTGTTTCACGAGGAAGGGTGCATGTCCATGCCGCCGTTCCCGATGTGGGTCCGCGGCAAAGAGGATTTGTCGAAGTTCTTCACGCTTACGCGTTGGCATTGCGAGGGTTCCCGGTTTTTGCCGGTCAAAATTAACGGCGGGTATCCGGCGCTTGCTCAGTATATGCCAAGCAAGGAGGGCTCCGGCCTGGTGCCTTGGGGGATTCATGTCCTTGAAACGAAAGAGGATCGCATCCTCCACGTCCAAAATTTCATTAACACGAAGTTATTTTCCCGATTGGGGCTGCCGGAGCGATTGGACCGATGAATTTCAAATTCGGGTTACGTCTATAGGAATGTAAAGTAAAAACAATCCTGTTGAAAGAGGTGCCTTTGAGAGATGGAAACGAACCAACCGACGAAAGTAACCGTTCAAGCGGTCATTCAAGCCCCTGTTGAAAAAGTATGGAGCGATTGGACGGAGCCGGAGCACATTACGAAGTGGAATCAAGCCTCCGACGACTGGCATGCGCCAAGAGCGGAGAACGATTTGCGGGCGGGCGGCACGTTCCTGACCCGGATGGAAGCGAAGGATGGCAGCATGGGTTTTGATTTTGGCGGAGTTTATGATGAAGTTAAAACGCATGAATTCATCTCCTACACCTTGGGAGATGGGAGACGGGTGGAGATCACCTTCGCCGCAGAAGGCCAAGGGACGAAGGTCGTTGAAACGTTTGATGCCGAAAGCACGCATCCGGTGGAATTTCAACAGGCCGGCTGGCAAGCGATTTTGGACAATTTCAAGATGTACGTGGAACAATCCTAAGAAACGGAAAGGGCGCCTCAAGGGGCGCCTTTTTTCGAATGGAATCAAGGAAGTATAGAATAATTGCGGAAAGCCCCCCAGCTTTCTTGTCTAGCAAACAGGGGATAGGAGGACACAAAGTTTACAATGACAGGGGTACGATCCAATTCGGGGTATACATCAAATAAGTACCTGTCGCCGTATCGAATGGCGGTGAATGCAAGGGGGAGTTCGCGTCGAAAAGTTTCGTAGCGCCTGGCTGATGCGCTTTGGTTATATTCACCTTGATCGATATATACTGACACCGCATAAATCAAGGAACCCCCGTCTAGGCGCCATTCGCCTAATACCTCATCTCTTATCGAATTGACTTTATCCCAAGCATACTCCAATCCAATCGTTAAAAATAACGCTCCCGTCGAATCCGAGTGAGTTAAGGAGTGACGCCGAGGCATTACCGGTTCCGTAGAAGTGATGCCGTCTCTGTAACAAACAAACAGTTTATCAGGGTTGAAATGGCCCAAGAAACTCTCTCCCTTATTCGCTTTATTATCGTTTATGTCGGTCTCCACGGATTCATTCGTCGATTCTGGAGCACGACAAAAAACTCCAATAGACGTATTTGTCAGTTGGAGCTACACTAGGGTAGGCGACAAAGAATACATCTAGTAGGAGCTTGTTTAACGTGACGATAACTGAACGTATCCCTTCGTGGAAGAAACTTAGTCTTTTTGCCGTGACCTGGCCCATCTTCATCGATTCGGTGTTAAGGATGATGCTGGGCACCGTGGACGTGTTTATGTTGAGCCGGATTTCCGATACGGCAACAGGCGCGGTGGGCTTAGCGAATGAAATCATCTATTTCTGCATTTTGATGTTTGGATTTGTCGGCATCGGGACGAGTGTGGCGGTCTCCCAGTATATCGGCGCCGGGCGAGAGAAAGAAGCGAGCCGCGTCTCGGCATTGGCGATTTCGATGAACCTCATTTTCGGGATTCTCGTCAGCTTTATCCTTTTTAGCTTTGGGGAGCCTCTCCTGCGGCTGCTTAACCTGAATCCGGAACAGATTGGCATCGCAAGCCATTATTTGAAGATCATCGGTGGCTTTATGTGGATCGAGGCGTTGTCTTACGCGGTTTCCTCGGTCATCCGTTCAAGCGGGAACACCAAAAGCGTGATGTACGTGACGCTCGGCGTGAATCTCCTGCACGTTACGGGGAATTATCTGCTCATTTTCGGGAACCTGGGCTTTCCGGAGATGGGTGTTACCGGCGCGGCCATATCGACCGTGATCAGCCGGTTCGTCGGCATTATCGTGCTGTTCTTCATCTTATACCGCCGAGTTGCAGCGCCGATTCGCGGGAAAGATTACGTGACCTGGAACGGGACTTATGCTAAACAGATTTTGAGCGTCGGGTTGCCTGCGGCGGGGGAGCATCTCGCTTGGCAATCGCAGTACCTCATGATCATCGGTTTCGTGAACATGATCAGCATCACGGCCTTAAATACGCATGTTTACGTGATGAACATCTCGAACTACTTTATGGCGCTGGCCGCGTCGATCGGGGCGGGGACGGAGATTATCGTTGGTCAAATGGTCGGTGCTGGCGAAATGAAGGCCGCCTATAAGCGACTGATGAAGAGCGTACGGATCAGCTTCCTGTTAACGTTGGCCATCGTGGGGGTGGCCTCAATTTTCCGCCATGACCTCATTGGCATGTTCACGGATGATCCTGCGATCATCGCAACCGGAGCAAGCATCTTCTTGCTCTCCATCGTGCTTGAGCCCGGCCGGACCTTCAACATGGTCATCATCAATTCGCTGCGCGCCGCCGGGGATGCCCGTTTCCCTGTTCTCATGGGCGTATGCTCGATGTGGGGCGTGTCGGTTCCACTGGCTTACTTGCTAGGGGTTCACTTGGAGATTGGGCTGCTTGGCATATGGATTGCATTTGCTGTGGATGAATGGCTGCGGGGTTTAATCATGCTGCTTCGCTGGAGAAGCCGCACCTGGGAGAAGAAAGCGCTCGTCAAGCCGATTTCCGCAACGGAAGACGGCCTTGGAGCGCCAGCCTAACACGTACGGAACTATTGGACGAAAAGAATACATGCGGACTCGATGGATGGGAAGTGGGACAAGGACGAATGGATCGTTCTCTCACTTCGCATCCATTTTTCCATGCATCCGTTCGACGGTTTTGTCCTAACAAGACCTTTGGCCGGATGTGTTGTTAATTGAATCGTTTATACGTACAATGAGGAAAATACGAGTTCGGATCGCAGTCAACGCAACCGCTCATGACAAGGATGAAGTCAGATGTTCGATCTTCTCATCACGGAACAGCAAGATACGCCCTTATACCAAAGGATCTACGACGAAATAAGGGAGCAAATCCACATTGGCCGGCTACAGGGTGGCATGAGGCTTCCTTCGGTCCGTTCGCTTGCGGTTCAACTGAACAGTAGCAAGACGCCGATCGAGACGGCGTACCAAATGCTGCTTGCGGAAGGGTACGTGCTCAGCGTTCCTCGCTCGGGGTTGTACATAGCGGATTATGACCGGCTGTTCCCGACCGAACCGTCGAGACCTTTCAACAGTTCGCCGACGCCGGGCAGACCGGAAGAACCACTCCATTTGCGGGCACGCCCGACCGCTGTTGATTTTAACCCGACGTCCCTAGACCCTGCTTTGTTTCCGTTCCGAACATGGAGTAAGTTGCTGAAACAATCTCTAGAACATTTTGCAGGGGACATGGGGAAGTATGGAGATCCGCAGGGGGAGTGGGAGCTGCGAACAGCCGTAGCTCAATATCTGTGGAGCTCTCGAGGAGTAAATTGCCTGCCGGAACAAATCGTCATTGGCTCCGGCATGGCCTACAGCATCGGAATCTTGATCAAACTGCTGCCCGGCTTGAAGCGGGTTGCGATGGAGGAGCCGGGGTATAATTTGGTGCGTGATCAATTCGTGTTGAACGGATACGGGATTGATCCCATTGAGGTACGGAAAAATGGAATCGAAGTGTCCGATCTTTGGACAAGTTCGGCACAGGCCGTATACGTAACGCCATCCCATCAATTCCCTACCGGCGGTATTTTGCCGTACCCGGACCGGGAACGGTTACTGGATTGGGCAGCGGAACGAGGAGCTTATGTTGTCGAAGATGATTATGCAGGCGAGTTTCGCTATTCGGGCAAACCGATACCGTCCCTGCAAAGCTTGGATCGACGCGATCGGGTGATTTATATCGGGACGTTCTCAAAGGCGGTCACTCCTGCCCTGCGTCTCAATTACATGGTATTGCCGCCTGCTTTGCTGGAAACCTTGAGATCCATGCCGTATGAAATTCTTTTCGCGCCATCCCGTATCGAGCAATGGGCGATGTACCTCTTTATAGAGCAGGGTCACTGGCATAGGCATATCCGTAAAATGCGCAACACGTACCGGAGAAAGCATCGCCATCTCCTCGCGTTGATTGCTTTGCATTTAGGCGACCTTGTGGAGGTAACGGGGGAGCACGCCGGACTGCATCTTCAACTGGCCGTAAAAACCCGGCAATCTGCTCAAAGCTTAGTCAAATTGGCGGCGGGGGCCGGCGTGGCCGTATATGATTTTCATAAAATGTGGATGGGGGAGAAACCGATAGCCGAGAAATTCCCCAACGTATTCCTGGGATTTGCGGGGATTGGCCTGCAGGAGATGGAAACCGGCATTCGGTTATTGCGCAAAGCTTGGTTCGAAGGATTCATTGACGATGCCACACCTTAAGAGGTTAAGGTTGTCGCTGGGTTCGAACGTTTTCTGCTGCTTGTTCCCGCTAGGAAAACGCCGCTCAGAATCAGGACAAGCCCTGCGATCATCCGCCAATGAAACGGCTCGTTGAGCAGCTTGACGCCCCATAGGAGCGAAAATACGGGCAGCAGGTAAGTGACGAAGGTTGCAAACGTCGGCCCGCCATGTTTGACGAGCCAATAAAACAGGATGTAGGCTAATCCTGAGCCCAGGATGCCTAAACCCATCATGGCCCCGAGGTTGGAAGGCTCCAGCATACGGGCATAGGGGATCGGCTCCAAGCACAGGGCAAATACCCCGCTGCCGGCCATGGAGAAGAGCAGTGTCCCAAAAGTGGCTTGATATGTCGAGAGGGTGCGCAATAGCCGACCCGATAGTTGGGAGCCGGTGCCGTAGAACAGCGATGCGAGGAGCATACCTGCAACCCCCCATGCGCCGGTTTCGGACACGGTACCCGGATGAGGTTCAAGGATTAGGAGCACCCCTACCGCGGCTGCAGCCATTCCCATCCACTTTGTCTTATGCATCGAAGCTCCGAAAAACAAGGTGCCTACCGCCAAGGAAAAAAGCGGCGTCGTCGCGTTCAGTACGGAAGCCATGCTGCTCGAAATATGGGTTTCGCTGAATCCGATCAAGGCCCAGGGGATGCAGGTATTCACCATTGCCATCAAGGCAACGGGCCGCCATGGAATTTGCCTCCATTTGAAGGGGATCCGAAAGAGCAGCATCACGGCCGTTATCGCTAGACAACCTAGGGCGGAGCGGAAAAATACGATGGTCCAAGGGCCAAAGTCCGCCACTAAGAGCTTGATAAAATAATAGGAGCCGCCCCAGATAGCACCCAGCATCAATAGGGCAAGGTAACGGGAACGCGGGGTGCTCATGACCGCGGGCCCCTTGGATTTGATTCTAGCGGAAACCGGTTGAATAGCTGCCTGAGTTCTCCGATCAATCCATTTTGATACGTGATCCCCGAGTCGGCGCGGTAGAGCTCTCCAATAGCCTTATACGTTTCATTCAGATTTTCCTGATAATCGGAGGCTTGGGGATTGGGATGGGATTGCTTGAACCCGTCCATCACGGCTTGAATGTAAGCGGGGCGCGCCCCCCATCGGCCGAGCACGCGGCCGTCTTCATCCATAAAGACGGCGATGGGCTGCGCTCGTCCTCCGTTCGTGAGGAAGAGGTCCATTACCTCAAGGTGCTCTTCCATGAGCAGGACGCCGGCCTTGATATCAGCATGCTCCATCACTCGAAATAACACGGGAACGTTCCAGATGACATCCGGACACCAGTCCGTGCAGAGGATCAGGCAGGTCATCTTGGCATGCTCGCCGAAGCGAAAGAAAAATTGACGATCTTCATCGCTCCCCCAAGTAAAATGGTCATAGATCTCCCGGAATCGCTCTTTGGTGTTCGCGATCCCGCTTAAGGGCATCTGTCGGTCCAGCATGTTCTCCATGAACTGTTCCGGAAGAATGCCTTGACCGAGAAGATGTCGTAGAATTAACGGTTGCTCCATTTCGATATCACCTCATTTGTAGGATAAGGTGAATATAAACGAAATCTGACCGCTAATAAACGGTCAGATTTGAGATGTTTGTAAGAGACAGTTGTTTTTACTTGAATAAGCGAGTTCAGCTTTACGAGCAAGAACCCCCCGTTCCCGGAGGGTTCTTTGTCATGACGGCGGGAGGTTCCCGGACGAGCCGGGTTTGGTTCTTTCCGCCAACTTTGTAATCGAGGTGATGTCTTCCTCCGTTAATGGATCCAGGAAATACTTGCGGATGCCTTGGGAGACTACCGGTCGTGCGTCCTCTAAGGCGGATCTGCCCGCAGCCGTAAGCAATACCTGGACGCCGCGGTCCGTATCCAGCGGTTTTCGCTCGACCAGCCCACGTTTCTCCATCCGCGTAAGGTGGTGGGATAAGCGGCTCTTATCCCAGTCCATGGAATCGGCTAGTTCCTGCTGCCGCAAGCTGCCTTCCCCCAGGAGGTCAAGCCGGTCCAATATGCCGTAATCCCCCTCGGAAAGTCCCGTTTGCTCCGTCAGGTCTTTGATGACATGGCCGAAGATCCGTTTGAAGGAGCCCTTCCACAAGTTCCATATTCGCATTTCTTCTTCGGTTAACTCGTTCTTCTTCATAGCCACATCATAACACGGTTGACGTGTCAACCACAATATGATAAAGTGAGAGCGTTGGTTGACGTATCAACCTAAAATGGATTCAACAATAAGGAGCGTGCACTTATGGAATATCTCAAGCTTGGACGATCGGGGTTGGAGGTATCGAGACTATGCCTCGGCTGCATGGGTTTTGGCGTACCTGAAAGGGGGACCATCCCATGGTCCCTGAACGAAGAAGACAGTAGACCGCTCATCAAGAAGGCGATTGAAGCGGGGATTAATTTTTTTAGCACCGCCAATATGTACTCCGACGGAACCAGCGAAGAGATTCTAGGGCGTGCGTTAAGCGATTATGCCCGCCGGGACGAGGTCGTCATTGCCACCAAGGTATTTGTTCCGATGCGCAAGGGTCCCAACGCGATGGGGCTCTCCCGCAAGGCGATCCTGACCGAAATCGATCACAGTCTCAAGCGGTTGGGTACGGATTACGTCGATTTGTACCAGATTCATCGTTGGGATCCGAATACGCCGATTGAAGAGACGATGGAGGCGCTTCATGATTTGGTGAAGGCCGGGAAGGTAAGGTACATCGGCGCTTCCTCCATGTCGGCCTGGCAATTCGCCAAGGCTCAGCACGTTGCCGAACGTAACGGTTGGACCCGGTTTATCTCCATGGAGAATCGGCTCAATCTGCTGTATCGCGAAGAGGAGAGGGAGATGATTCCCTTATGCATCGATGAGGGGGTGGGAATCACGCCGTACTTGCCGCTAGCCGCGGGGCGGCTGACTCGGGACTGGAGCGAGCAGACTTCGAGATCGGAGAAGGACGCGATCGCCAAGGCCTTGTTCGTCAAAACCGAAGAAGCGGACCGCAAGGTCGCGGAGAGAGTCGCGGAGGTTGCCGCGAACCGGGGCGTTCCTCGAGCCCAAATCGCACTGGCATGGCTGCTGCAAAAAGAAGGGATCACAGCTCCGATGATCGGGGCGACTCAATCCCGCCATCTCGACGATGCCGTATCGGCGTTGTCGGTTCAATTGACACCCGAAGAAGTCGTGAGTTTGGAGGAGCTTTACGTGCCACATCCCCTGGCTTAAAGGAAACGAAAAAGAAGCCGCTTCAACCGGAAGCGGCTTCTTCATTTTTGCGCACTCGCCCCATTACTCTATCGAGTCCTTCGTGGCTTGATACAGCTTTTCCGTATATTCGTCGATCTCGTCCCGGGACATGCGCAAACGCTCTGCTGACGAGCCGTATCCAATCTCCTTCTTTCCCTCGGCTAAGCCCTTGAAAATCCCATCCGTGAAGGCATCCAGCGGTTCTCCGTGCGTATGCAATCCAGACCCCCCGAGATCCGTGTTCACCGCGGGCGGAGCAATTTCAATGACTTCAACCGATGTATCGGACAATTGATGTCTCAAGCTGACGGTGAAAGAGTGAAGCGCCGCTTTGGTAGCCGAATAAACCGGGGCAATCGCAAAGGGGGTAAACGCCAGCCCAGAGGTGACATTAAGAATCGCAGCGGTTTCTTTCTTCGCAAAATACGGAGCGAACAGTATGGATAAATGGACAGGCGCCTCGATATTCGTGGTCATCTCCTTGCCATAGTCGTGCCAGTGGTCTCTCGCATCTGCTTTCAGCAGGTTATATCGCAACTGGATGCCGGCATTATTGACCAGCACGTTCACGTCCGGATAGTTCGTTGTCACCCAGTCAAACAACGCCACGCGATCAGATTCTACCTCCAAGTCGCAGGCTCGGGTAATCAAGCCGGGCACTTGCTCCCGGGCTTGTTGGAGCACGCTCTCCCGTCGGCCGCACACGATGACGGTATTACCGGACTGCACGAATCTTTCCGCAAAAGCCAGCCCGATCCCGGAGCCGCCGCCGGTAATCAATATCGTATTTTCTGAAAGCTTCATTTGCTTTCCTCCTCTAGTTGTTTTTGATAACGTTCGATTTTATCGTCAATCCCCAGCAAGTGCTCGTTCATCAAAGCGATCTCTTCCGTCACCTTCTTCTTGTGGTTCACCAGCATCTCAAGCCGGTTCTCAATGGAGGCATCCCCTTCGACAACCCATTCCATATACTGCCGAATGCCGCTAATGGGCATGTTGGTGTTCTTGAGGCAAATCACGATTTGAAGCAGCGCCAATTGACGTTCTGAAAATAAGCGTCTGCCCGCCTCGTCCCGTTCGATAAACGGGAGCAGCCCTTTTTTCTCATAGTAACGCAAGGTGGATTCCGGAATATCGTAGGTTGCTGAAGCTTCGCCAATGGAATAATACTTCATGAGTGGAGGCCCCCGAATCTAAGGTTTCTTGTCGACATGACTATGATACGACTTAAACTATGGTTTAAGTCAACAAGTTCGTTTGCATTTACGTCAGCCTGCTCGGTTACAGTATAATAGGGGAGGAGTGAAAGACCCCAAAGAGAGGAGCCAAGGGAAATGGCACAATCATTACAAGGTAAAGTCGCGATCATCACAGGCGCAGCTAGAGGGATCGGGAAAGCAACAGCCGTGGCCTTAGCCAAAGAAGGCGTAAACGTAGGTTTAATCGCAAGAACGGAGTCGACATTGAAAGAGGTCGCAGCCGAACTGCAAGGGTTGGGAGTCAAGGTCGCTTATGCGGTGGCCGATATTGCCTCGAAAGAACAAGTGGAGCAGGCTGTTGAAACGTTGAAGAACGAGCTGGGCCCAGCGGATATTTTGATCAATAACGCGGGAATTGCTACGTTTGGGACGGTGCTGGAGATGGACCCGGCCGAATGGAAGGGTATTATTGACACCAATGTATTGGGTACATACTACGTAACCCGAGCGGTACTACCTCAACTGGTCGAAAAAAATAGCGGAGATATCATCAACATCTCCTCGACGAATGGACTGAACGGGGCAGCGACCTCGAGCGCCTACAGCGCCTCGAAATTCGCCGTGATCGGGTTTACGGAGTCCCTTGCTCAGGAGGTTCGCCGCAATAACATCCGGGTGTCGGCTTTAACGCCAAGCACAGTGGCAACCGATTTGGCCCTTGAGCTGAATTTGATTAAGGACAATAACGACTCCAAGTTCGTTCAACCGGAAGATCTGGCAGAATTTATTGTCAGCCAATTGAAACTGAGTCAACGCGTTTATGTGAAGACGGCCAGCTTCATTGCGACGAACCCGTTTTGAGCGGTGGAGCCAGCGTTATTAGGCTCATAAACAGGAAGCCCCCTTGTGGGCTTTTTGTTTTTTTGTAGGGGAACGGTTGATCTGCTGGCGGCGAATATGCGAACATGAGGTTATACGACGAGAAGAGGGGGCCCGCCTCGTGGCCAAATGGGATAATATGTTGTCCATGTTATGGATGCTGCGTTTCGGCAGGAAGCTTACGGCGGCCCAGATCGCAGACAACCTGGAGATCAGCGTCCGCACCGTGTACCGGTATATCGATGCTTTATGCGCCAGCGGCGTGCCGGTCGTTGCGGAATCGGGCCACGACGGAGGCATCCACATTCTGGACAGCTTCAAGGAAACGCCCTTGTTCTTCAACTCGGTAGAACTAAAGGCGCTTGTCGACGCGTACAAATTTGCCCAGGGCGCCGGATATCCGTTTACGGAAGAGCTGGAAAGCGCGTTGAAGAAGGTGGAGAACAGCCTGCATGAAGAGCAGCGTCAGGATCTTTCGGCGCAAACGAGCGGATTTGACGTGATATCTCCGGCGCGCCCTCCCTTCTTGATCGCAGCATTGCGGGACTTGGAGCAAGCGGCGAAAGAGGGGCGGACGGTCCGCATCGTGTACCGCAAGGCCAACTCGGAGCGGGAGGAAGAACGCGACGTTGATCCGTACGGGTTGGCTTTTGACCGGAACGAATGGTACGCGGTCGCGTTTTGCCGACGGTCGAATGCGATGCGGACGTTCCGCGTGGACCGCATCGAGCGGTTAGAGCCGACCGAGGGGCAGTTTGAAAAACCGGAAGGCTTCTCGGCATCCGATTATTTCCGCGACCAGACCGAGCAGGGGCGGGAAGCGGAAGGGCCGTTGGTCGTCGTTCGTATCCAAGGATTACCGGACAGGCTCAACGAGGTGTGCAGCCATTGGCATCTACGCCACTATTTGACGGAACGCACCGACCGGGAGGCGAGCTTTGCGCTCGACGTTCCGACGATGAACAAGTACCTTCCGAAGTATCTCATCACGTTCGGGACGGCCATCCGAGTCCTTGAACCGCCGGAGTTGAAACGCAGAATTCAGGAGACTGCCTACGGCATCGCCAAACATTACTTGGATGAAACCGATTGATCTTCGCTGACAGCATTTGTCATGGAGTCCGGTATATGATAGAGACACGGCTTCAGCGGAAGCGGCAGCCTAACGACGACAATGACAAGGAGCGTGAAACGATCCATGCAAAGACCTTCGGATCAATGGCTTAACTATCATGTTTGGGCGAATGACCAACTGTTCACTCATTTGGAGCAGCTTCCGGAGGAGGTATTCCATGCGGATGTGACGAGCGTATTCCCGTCCGTGGCTCAGGCGTTGGGACATATTTACCTGTTCGATCAGCTTTATCTGTCCGTGCTTGAGGGCGTTCCGAGCGAGGACATTTTTCCGAAAATGCCGATCTGGTCAGAGGAAACGAAAGGCAAGTCCGTAGGCGAAATACGGCAGCTGTTCGCCGGCGTCGCCGATCGGTTCCGCGATCTGCTGCAGCATACGCCCGACCCGGATATGGCGATGACGATCCACCACCCGAAATATGGCAGCCTGGATACGCGTTTCTCCGATATTCTGCATCATGTGGTCAATCACGGGACGTATCACCGGGGGAACGTGACCGCGATGCTGCGGCAGCAAGGGTATGCCGGCGTCCCTACGGATTATTTGTTCTTCTTGCTGGGGCGGCAGGCGGGAACGCCGTCGCTTTAACCATCAAGCAAAAAAACCAGCCTATTCAGAATGGGCTGGTTTTCCGTCTTCGTATGCCGAGATATTGAAGTTATTTCGTTCTTTCTTTCAAAGAGGCCACTTCATAAGTGATCAGTTGGCTGTCGAGAATCGGGGATTCCTTTTGCTCGGCACCGGCACCGGGTTCCGGACGTTTATGCGCCTCCTTGAAGCTATCACTGTTTCTCCAAGCCGTGAAATCCTCCATGGTCTCCCAATGCATGTTCACATTCAGCTCATCATGATCTTCGTGTTGTGCCAGGAGAACCTCGACTTTCACCAAGCCCTTCGTTTGGTCTAGCGGTCCGGAGGCCGTGAAACCTGGAGCCATGACGGCACCCATCCCTTTTCTGACTTTGATTCGGTTCGTGATGACGATCATCTTCAACCTCTCCTTTTTCTCATGGATTCGTTTATTTCGCCCGTTCTGCTAGCAGCAGCTTGCCATCTTCCATGTGATACACTCTATCGCAGTATTCAAGCATGCGCTCATCGTGGGTGACCATAATCGCCGCAATCTTGCGCGTCTTTACTTGATGCGAGATCAGATTGACCACCTCATGCGCCCGCTGGGTGTCTAGGCTGGCTGTGGGCTCGTCGGCCAAAATGACGTTGGGATGATTCATCAACGCCCGCGCAATCGCGGTGCGCTGTTTTTCGCCGCCAGACAGCTCTTCCGGGAAGCTCTTCAGCTTCGATCCGAGTCCCAGTTCCTCCAGCAGCTTAACGGCGAATGCTCGATCCTCCGCTTTTATCTTGCCCGCCATCTTCTTTACTATGAGAAGTTGGTCAAGAACGTTAAGATAGGGGACCAAATTGGAGGACTGCATAATAAATCCGATTTCTTTCAACCGAACACTGGACAGCTCTTTATCGGAGAATGTCGAAATCGGTTGTCCATTTAAACGAACTTCTCCTTCGGAAGCTTTGAGCAATGCCCCGGCAATCGATAAAAAGGTGCTCTTCCCGGATCCGGACGGGCCGACTACAGCGACGAACTCACCTGGCTCGACGGAGATCGATACTTGCTCTAAAGCGGTGACCTTGTTGCTTCCCTCGCCATAATATTTCGATACCTTGCTGATTTCCAAACCTGTTGTCATTATTCCACCCTCCCAAGCGCTTGAAGCGGATCAATTTTTGTGATTTTGCGAACCGATACCAGGGAGCTTAGCACCGCAATTACCAGAAGGACCACCGAATACACCACGACGAGATTCGTCTCCAGCTTGAACGGCATCCCCTTAGGCATGATAGCCGCGGTCCCATACGCAAGAAGAACCCCGATGACAATGCTCACAAGCGAGAGAACCGTCACTTGCGACACGATCGCTTTGCTTAGGAATCCATTTTTTGCGCCGATCGCCTTCATAATGCCAAATTGATTCGTTTTCTGCATCGTCATGACGTAGAAGAATACACCCAACACAAATGCGGAGATGACGAACAAGAAGGCCAGCATCATGAGGATCGTGCCATTCTCCTCCTTATAGCCCGGCATGCCCTGTACCGCTTTGGCACGCGTCACGGTGTCCGTATTCCCAAGCTTGTCGTTGATGGTATCCGGGTCAATTTTGGATCCCTGCAGCATGATGGCATTGACAGGACCTTCAATCCCTTTGTCGGAGCCGGGCGCGGCGAATGCAATGTTGCGCCATTCCGGCATCGGAATAAATACGGCCGGCAGATGGTTATAGGTTTGATTCTCAACAAACCCCATAATCGTCAAAGCCTCTGTCGAACCGTCCAATTTGAACGTATCTCCGAGTTTAAATCCTTCTTCCTTCATCGAATCATTTACGATGACACCAGTTAGTTGATCATTCGTAAGCTTATCGCCCTCGATGACCTCCGGCTCTAGGAAGCTGCCGGGAACGATGCCCAAGATTGCGATATCGACTTTATCGTCATTCTTCGTGCTATCGCCTTTCAGGGCCGTCGCCATCGTGCTTCCCATAGGAGCTGCCGCAATGACGTTCGGCAGTTTCCCGGCTTCCTCTACCAACTGATCGGATAACAGGGATTTACTCATGGAATTCTGGGAGCCTTGCTCGAAGACCACATAATCGGCTTCCATATTCTTAAACGCTGACGCCGCCAGCGAAGATAACCCGTTCCCCAATCCTGACAGGATAAAGACCAGCCAAGCCATCATGACAAAAATAATGACAATCATCGAAAATCGCAGCTTGCTATGCATGATTTCTCTCATAGCTAAAAACATGTAATTCAGCTCCTCACTCTGTATTTTGACACTAGTGTCAGATTGGATATCAAATATCACTTAATGACTACCTCTTGATTAAACACCATTTTGACACCTGTGTCAAAATTAAAATATGGAAGGACTTCGCCCTTACTGCTTGGCCCCACCCATCCATATTTGAAACAGCATCCTGCTCCACTCAGGGACGGGAACGTTCATCATATTCGGCGTGTTGATGAGATTGAAGAACATGCCGACATGCACAGGCAGGGGGATGTCTTCTCTGAGGTGCTTCTCCTGCTGGGCTTTCTGAAACAGACGGGTGAGCTGGACTTTAAGAAACTCGTGCGCGGATTCCACATATTCGATATCCCTGCGTGCGGCCTCCGATGCGGTTGTTTTGATTTTGTACGCATCCGCTAAGAGCTGATGCAACTGGAACTCCTCGAGGTAGATGTTAAGCAATTCCTGAAGGGCTCGCATGGAGTCGGTTTCGTCAAGCGCAGAGGCTTTCTCTAGGATGGCCCCAATGCTTCGTTTCATGCAGGCTGCAATGATCTCATCCTTATTGGCATAATATTGATAGATCGTACTTCGTGCACCGGGTAAGTGTTCCGAGAGCAGCTTGAGGTTAAACCCGTCATAACCGCGCTCCAGCACCAAACGTTTCGTTAGGTCTAGCAGCTCCGAATGGGAGTAGGATTGTTTTCTGGCCATGGGTCATTCCTCCTTTCTTCACCGCGGTGTAAAGCTTAATTATCCTTCTCATCCTGCTCCAACATGCGCAATAAATTCTCTTCCGTACCCGTTCCAGGCACGGGAACAAAGAAACACCAATGCATCCCCGGATTGTTATCGATCGAGGCGGAATGGACCTTAAACTCCATCATCTGGTCATCCGGAAGACGAAATAATGCGGTGGACACCCGCTTTTGTTTTATTTCATACAGCTCCCAGAAACGAGAAAATTCTTCGCTGTGCCGTTTCAGACGTTCTAATCTTTCCATGTACAGCGGATGATCTTTATATAGATCTAAGTTGGCCCGAAGCGTAGCCGTGCTGAATCGGACAAATTCCTCCCAATTCACCAGCCTCTCACGGTAATCCGCACTGAAAAAAAGGACGTTCAGCATATACCGTTCGTTCTTGGGTAGACGACCGAAATCGGCGATAATCAGTTTAGCTGCCCGATTCCAGGCGATGACATCCGTACCTTCGTCTGTAACGAAGGAGGGATACACCATTTGGTCGACGATGGTTTGCATGAAACCAAAATCCGCCCCTTCGCGATGGTGCACAACTCCAGCGCTGGCCGGGTCGAGATTGGCGAGGCCGAATAGATATTTTCGCTCGTCTTCGTCCAACATCAAAGCGTTGCTGATATTTAATAACACTTCAGGTGAAGGGTTAACCTCTCTGCCTTGCTCCAGCCAAGTATAATAGGTTAAGCTGACATTCGCGAGATAGGAGACTTCTTCTCTTCGCAGGCCCGGGGTACGTCTACGTCCGGGAAGTGGCTTGATCCCGGCGATGGAAGGCTGCAGCCGTTCCCTACGGGATTTGATGAATTCCCCCAATGCGGACGAGGTCCGATTTACATTCACATTTTTCACCCCCCAAGACCATTATAGTCCCAGTTCCGTGACTCTTGCCACAAGAGATCGCCTTTACCGGGTAATCCCATTAATAGTATAAATATGATGTGGCTGGCCCCCTCCTGGCGAAGATAAGATGAAGATCATTGAAGACACGAAGTGTTGTCCTTAGGAGGGGGGTTATTTCATGAATAAGTATGAATATTCTAATAAGTTGGCCTTAGTCACCGGGGCTTCATCCGGGATCGGAAAAGTTTATGCCAAACAATTGGCGGCAAGGGGCAGTCACGTCGTGCTGGTCGCAAGATCCCAGGATAAATTGGAGGCCATTGCAGGGGATATTAAACGTCAGTACGGGGTGCAGGCGGTTGTTTTGGCATGCGATTTGTCCCAAGCGGATGCGCCTCGTCAACTAGCCGATCAAATTGCCGAGCTGGGCTTGACGGTCGATATTTTGATCAACAATGCCGGGTTCGGTACACATGGACGCTTCGAGGAGCTCGACCCGGGTCGTGAGCAGGAAGAAATCACGCTGAACACGGCGTCGTTAGTCGATCTTACGCATCGTTTGCTGCCCCATATGTTGCGGCGGGGGGACGGAGTCGTCGTGAATGTGGCTTCGATGGCCGCCTTTATGCCTTGTGCATATTCGGCCGTTTATGGCGCAACCAAGGCGTTTGTCATTTCGTTCTCTGAAGCGCTGTGGGCGGAAATGCGGGGAAGGGGCGTTCGAGTGCTTGCATTATGCCCAGGGGCAACCGATACAGGATTCTTCGATGCGGTTGGCAGTACAGACATGGCTGCAGGCAACAAGCTCTCTACACCGGAAAAGGTAGTGCAGACCGGATTTCGCGGGATTGACCAAGGGCGCAGTTATATCATTGAGGGTCGATCCAATTCGTTTATGGCTCAAATGATCCGATTTGTAAGCCGACGCCGAGTGGCCCTGATCATGGAACGCATGACAAGACCGAAGAACTGATGGAAGGAATGTTATTGACAAAATATTTATCCGCGAGTAGTATTTGAAAAAATTGAATAATTCGCAAGCTATGATGGCTATGGATCACACTATAGTCGGAGCAGCTTCTGGAGAGACTGCGGAGATTCCGCGGCGCCGAAGGGTTCACAATCTCAGGCAAAAGGACAGAAGAGTACTAAATAATTGTTTATTTAGGTTATTTATTATTCTTATGACCCGGAGATTGGAGCGCATCCAATCTCTTTTTTTTGGCGTTATTTGTTCAATATTTCACATGTAGTCAATCATGAAGGATTAAGGGGGAGTTAGGGGTGGCGCAACAAGAATTAAAGAGAGATTTAGCCAATCGACATGTTCAACTGATCGCTATAGGAGGAACGATTGGGACCGGGTTATTCCTAGGATCAGGGAAAGCGATCCAACTGGCCGGCCCTTCAATCGTTTTTGCCTATTTACTTGTGGGGATCGCCGTATTTTTTGTCATGCGAGCGCTGGGAGAACTGCTGTTATCGAAAGCGGGATATCAATCCTTCACGGACATTGCCGAAGACTATCTTGGGCCCTGGGCCGCGTTCGTTACAGGATGGACGTATTGGTTCTGCTGGATCATGACGGCGATGGCGGATGTCATTGCTGTTGGGGTGTACGTGCAATATTGGTTTGATATCCCGCAATGGGTGCCGGCGGTGATTTGCTTGATTATTTTGCTGGGACTTAACCTGTTAACCGTGAAGAATTTCGGCGAGTTGGAGTTTTGGTTTGCGTTGATTAAGGTTGTGACGATTCTCGTGTTAATCGCCATCGGTGTGATTTTGCTGGTCATCGGATTCAAGACCGATGCTGGAGCCGTAACCGTGAAGAATATGTGGGGGCACGGAGGGCTGTTTCCCAACGGAATAACCGGTTTCTTGCTTTCCTTCCAAATGGTCGTGTTCGCCTATGTTGGCGTGGAGCTCGTTGGGGTATCCGCTGCAGAAACCTCCGATCCGGAGAAAAATATCCCATCCGCCATCAATAAAATTCCGCTGCGAATTTTATTCTTCTACGTTGGCGCTTTAGTCGCTCTCTTATGCATTAACCCCTGGACGGGGCTGACTCCGGCGGAGAGCCCGTTTGTGAAGACATTTAGTCTGGTCGGCATTCCGATTGCCGCGGGGATCATTAATTTTGTCGTTTTGACCTCGGCCGCCTCCGCTTGTAACAGCGGGATGTTCTCGACCAGCCGGATCCTGTATAACTTAAGCAAGAATAATCAAGCTCCTACCCGGATGGCGAAATTGAACAAGAACCATGTGCCTGGCAACGCACTGCTGATTTCCACGCTGATCATCTCCGTCGGGGCGCTGTTAAGCAAACTGATCCCGGGGCAAGCTTTCGGCATCGTGACGACGATTAGCGCCATTTGTTTTATATGGGTGTGGGGCGTGGTGCTTGTGTGTCATATTCGTTATAAGCGAACGCAACCGGAGCTGCAGGCTAAGTCGAAGTTTAAAGCGCTGTTTACCCCTTTTATCAATTATGCTGTTCTCACCTTGTTTGCAGCAATCCTGCTGATTATGTTGTTCGCGGATGAGACACGTCCGGCCCTATTGTTGACTCCACTATGGTTCATTCTATTGTTCGTCTTGCATGCGATGAGAAAGCGTAAGGAACAGGCAACCCCTGCACCCCTAGAGCAAACCCATCTATAACAGCGGCTTCCAGGTTTGCAATTCGAATCAAATTTATAGGATTTTCCGGTGATATGATCAGGGTGAAAGGAGGAGGACTTCCATGTACGAATGGAATGAGACGGTTCAACGCATGGTGGACTGGGTGGAGACGCACATCACGGAAGATACGTCTCTATTGAAGATGTCAGACGCGCTGGGGTATTCCCCGTTTTATTGCTCCAGACAGTTCAACCAGTACACGGGGGTGACCTTGCGGGATTATATCTGGACGCGAAGAGTCAGCCGTGCCGCCATGGAGCTCCGCGACACGGATCAGCGGGTCCTGGATATCGCCGTAAAGTATGGATTTTCATCGCAGGAGGCGTTTACGAGAGCGTTCGTGAAAGCCTTTCAGCTCACCCCTGCGGCCTACCAAAAGGCGCCAAGACCCATTCCCTTAGCGATTCGTCAGGAAGTATTCTCGCCTTATCACTATTGGATCAAGGAGCGGGATCACATGAGTGAAATTCACTTGCAGCCGGCGGAGATCAAAGTCGAGTTCATTCCGGCCCATAAGTTTATCGGGATCTGGGATTTGACCGTCAACAACTACGGGGATTTCTGGGAGAACGGGCACTCCTGCGACGAAGTCAGCGGAACCTTAGAAAGCATGTCTAACCATACCCTGAAGGGGCAATTAGGGCAGACGGCGGGGTGGTTTTACCGGGACGGCCAAAAAGGGTATCTGTACGGCATCCCGGTTCCCCTGGAAGATGACGGACCGATTCCGGAAGGAATGGAGTGCCGGGAGATCCCGGAGTCGGAATACCTGGTGTTCTTCCACCCGCCGTTTGACTACCTAAAGGATAACGGAGCGGTGATGAGCGCGGTGGAGGAGGTTGCTTGGAACTTTGATCCCAGCCAACTGGGGTACGAATGGGATGAAGAGCTCAAGCAGGACTATCAACGGCATTACCCGGAAGGTTACGGATATGCCGTGCTGCGACCGGTTAAGAAGAAGGGATAAAGGGGAAAGGCCATCCTGCTGGATGGCCTTTTACTTATTTCTGTTGCCCCTTCACCCGCTTCAATGCCGCAACGATCAGGAAGCTGATAATGACGAGCAGAAGCCAGGAGCTAATCTTGCCGAGATGGACGAGATGCCAGCCATCGGATTGGTTCGGGTACCTCCAGGCGCTGAAGAACGTGGCGACATTCTCTGCGACCCAGATAAAGAAGCCAATCAGCACAAAGGAGAGGGATAACGGCATCCGGTAGGGTTTGCCGCCAACCTCGTAGGTGACCCAGGTCCGCCAGAAGACGAGCAGCACCAGCGCCGACAACCACCACCGAACATCGATCCAATAATGGTGGGTGAAGAAATTCAGGTAAATGGAGGCGGCCAGCGGGACGACCAACCAGAGCGGGGGGAAGCGGACCAGGTCCACCTTCAGACGTCGCCAGGCCTGGCACAGATAACTCGCCACACTGGCGTACATGAACCCGCTGTAGAGGGGCACGCCGTTTACCTTTGTCCACCCTTCATCGGGATACGCCCAAGAACCCATATGAACCTTGAACAGCTCCAGCGCCAAGCCGATCAAGTGGAAGACCGTGATGACCTTCAGTTCGTCGCGGGTTTCCAGTCCTGAACGAACCATCCAGACCTGCATGGCGAGGCAGATCAGCAGCAACCAGTCATAACGGGGGAGCCAAGGCAGCGGAAGAAACTGCGTCAAAGCCAGCGATGCAAAAATCACCACAGGGAACACGCAGGACAATGCCTGCTGCCAGCCGAAGCGCACCAACTGCCGAAGGGCATGATCAAGGCGTTCACCTACGCGCAACTCCCCTTTGTTCAGGGATTGACTCAGGCTACTCCTCATCGTTTCGGTACTCCATAATATCACCGGGTTGGCAATCCAACGCCTTGCATATCGCCTCCAAGGTGGAGAAACGAATGGCTTTGGCCTTCCCGTTTTTCAATATAGAGAGGTTGGCCATGGTGATACCGACCCTCTCCGAAAGCTCCGTGACACTCATTTTCCGTTTTGCCAGCATGACGTCGATATTGATAATTACACCCATGGGTTCCCTCACCTCAGATCGTTAAATCGTTTTCCGATTTGATGTCGATAGCATTTCTTAAGAGCCTCTGCAGCACGGCCGCAAAAACGGCAATGACGAGGGAAGCGAAGCAGATGACCAATCCGAGAGCGGCGAGGCCCGGAGCATCGTCCTTCTCCGCGATGATGAATAGGACTGGCAAGATGACCGCATATAAGATGCAGATGGTGATGGCGCAGTTTCTAATCCGTCTTAAAGCCATCACCGAGGCTTCAGAAAAGGCAGTATTCTTGTCGATATAACTTAACAGCCTCAGTGTCTGGTATAGCGCATAGAAAAAGGGAATAGCGGAAGCGTACATGGCAGTGAGCAGGGTCAAGTATATCAACGGCGGATAATACTCCACCAAATCCTTGGCAATCGTGGGTACCCCAATCACGCATACGGCAAGGATGGCGATCCCCATCAAGAAAACGACCCCCCTTAAGAAAAGGGTAGAACCTTGTTCACGTTTCATCATTAACAGCACCTCGCGTAGTGATAGTGTCGAAGCTAATTTAGCATGTTTTTTATCGATAATCAATAAATATTTATTAATAAATGAAATGTATATATCGAGAAATGATACTTTTGTTAAGAGTGCCTGATAAGTTCTTTTTGGATGGCTTCAAAAAATCAATTATTAAATATCTTAGAAATTAATATTTCAATCCCTCACTATTGTTGTTACACTTAAATCAAATCAATTATTACGGAAAAGGTGTGGGCCGGCTCGTCTCCAGACTTGTAGCGAGAGCGATTCGAGAGCGCTTACATCCTTTCAGCAAAATAAGGGCATAAGGGACGGTAAACATGAATCACGGACAAACAAGTACAGACGTTATTTTGATTGGTGCCGGAATTATGAGTGCGACGTTAGGGACCCTGCTGAAAGAATTGGCGCCGGACTGGAACATCACGGTGTTTGAACAACTTGCCCGAGCAGGGGAGGAAAGCTCGAACGAATGGAATAATGCGGGAACGGGTCATGCCGCGTTGTGTGAGTTGAACTATACCACGGAGCGGCTGGACGGAACCGTCGATATTAGCAAGGCGGTTAAAGTGAATGAACAGTTCCAGGTGTCAAGGCAGTTCTGGTCTTATCTGGTTCAACGCCATCTGATCCGGAATCCGCAGGATTTCATCATGCCGCTGCCTCATATGAGCTACGTGCGTGGGGAGCAGAATGTTGAATTCCTCAGAAGACGTTACGAAGCCTTATCCTCGCATCCTCTGTTCCAAGGGATGGAGTTCTCCGATGATCCTGGGAAACTGAGAGAATGGGTTCCGTTGATGATGACAGAGCGAAAAGCCCAAGAGCCGATTGCGGCAACGAAGATCGATTCGGGCACGGACGTGAATTTTGGTACCTTAACGCGGATGCTGCTGAATCATTTGAAGGAACAGGACGTGGATATCCGTTACAAGCACAGCGTGAAGAAGTTGAAGCGGATGCCGGACGGGTTGTGGGAATTGAAAGTGAAGGACTTGAGCAGCGGCGTGACCCAGCGCCATACCGCCAAGTTCGTCTTTATCGGTGCTGGCGGCGGGAGCTTGCATTTATTGCAGAAATCCGGCATCCCGGAAGGGAAGCGGATCGGCGGCTTCCCCGTCAGCGGGTTGTTTATGGTGTGCAACAATCCGGAAGTCGTAGAGCAGCACCATGCCAAGGTTTACGGCAAAGCCTCGGTTGGGGCACCGCCGATGTCCGTTCCGCATCTGGACACCCGGTTCATCGACAATCAGAAGGCGCTGCTGTTCGGACCTTTTGCCGGCTTTTCGCCGAAGTTCCTCAAGACCGGCTCTCTATTCGATCTCATCACCTCCGTCAAACCGCATAATCTTCTGACGATGCTGGCCGCCGGGGTAAAGGAGATGTCACTGACCAAATACCTGGTTCAGCAGCTCATGTTGTCCAAGGAACAACGTATGGAGGAGCTGCGGGACTTTGTCCCGGGGGCCAAGAGCGAGGATTGGGATCTGATCGTCGCCGGTCAGCGGGTGCAAGTCATCAAGGATACAGTGGAGGGCGGCAAAGGAACGCTGCAATTCGGCACGGAAGTAGTCAGTGCCGCCGATGGCACGATAGCCGCATTGCTTGGCGCTTCCCCGGGGGCTTCGACCGCGGTGCAAGTCATGCTGGAGGTTATCGAGAAATGCTTCCCGCAGCAGTATGAAACCTGGAAGCCTAAGATCAAAGAAATGATTCCTTCATTTGGCTATTCGTTGTCGGAAAATCCGGACCTCTTCCAGTCGGTTCATCGAGCAACTTCACAGGCACTTGGATTATCGGAAACCAAGCCACAAGCCGTTTCGGTATCATAATTTGTTCTGCATCATGTTGAAGAGCTAAGCCGGCGTCAAGCCGAGCTTAGCTCTTTCCATTAGTTTAATAAATTCGCGGCCAGCCAGGGGTGGATCACAGGCAGAACAGTGTCAGGCTGCATGGCTTTCGTATGGTCCATCTCGTTCCCCGGTAAGATCGCCACATCCCAGCCGAGCTGGCGTAACGTTTGTTCATGCTTGCGTAATGTCCCCGTGATATCGACAGTTACGCTCCCAAAGTTCTCGCCATACACGATGCAGTCCGCTTCGCCGGCAAAGGTAAGTCTCGGAAGGGTTATATTCTCCTGCACGGAGGTGTCGTCGAAATCGATCAAGCTTAGATACAGGGTCAAAAATTGCTTCGTTTGCTTCGGATCGAGTGTCACCTGAACCTGATCCCAGTCGAATTCTTCCGGGCTGCCGAAGTCCTGTAGGGGTTCTTTTGAAGACGGGGAGGGGCTCAGCGCTTGTTCATGAGTTTTGGCTGTGACGGTCAACATTTCTCGGTAGGGTCCTCCATAAGGCGGAAATCCCCCCATGATCAAGCTCTCCAGCCGGTTCGTCCGAATCGCCAGCTGTAAGCCGGCTAGGGCCAGCCAGGAATAGCCGTAGTAACTAAAGGTTTCGACCTGCATCTCGTCGGCGATGCGCAGGAAATCGAGCACGATACGATCCGGCGTCAAATGATCGGGCTCAGGGTGTTGAAACCGATGCCCTTCATAATCAAAATGCAGAACTTGAAACTGATCGGACAAGCCCTCTACGAAGCGCTTGCCTAACTCGGGATCAACGCCCCACATCCTAAGGCTTTCCGCTTCTTGTCCGTAGGCGGGCTTTTTGGCTATAGGCAGCATGATCGTTTTGCCTCCGGGTTTTCCGGTTAGGCCGACTTCCAACGTTGAACCATCGGCTAAGGTGACAAGCTTCTGATGTTTCATTCGAATCGCTCCCTTGCATGTGATACCTTCAGGATATAACATTCATGCAATCTTTCGGTTTTGTGCCGCGAATGCCTGATGTTATGATGATTATAACGACACTAGGTTAACGTAGCACTTTAAGGTTTTACTTTAAGCAAAGGGAGTGGGCTTATGCAGGAAGTCTATACGCCAGCACAAATTGCGGAACGGCTGAACGTAAGCACAACCACATTAAGGCGATATGAAGAACAAGGGTTAATTCCAGAGGTCTTGAGATCGGCGGGCAACCATAGAATCTATACGACGGTCCATATCCAAGCGTTTATCACCATTCGATCGTTGTTAGCCGGTTATGAGATCCCTGTCGTTTATGAGGTGATGCGAAGAATCAAAGAAGGCAGCGTCACGGAAGCCTTGTGGCTGATCAATCATCAATTGTACCAGGTCCAGGAAGAGAAGCAGAGGGTGGAAGGGCTGTTAACCATGATCCGGCAGGCGGATTTCCGTTCGTATAAGAACCGGAAGCTGACCGAAGCGATGACGATCGGGAAGGTGGCCGAGCTGGCGGGGGTGAATCCCTCGGCGATTCGGCATTGGGAGAAGGAGGGGCTGATCACCTCGACCCGGCACCCGGAAAGCGGATATCGCCTATTCTCCGTGCCCGAATTGCGTAAGATTCTGGTCATCAGCAGTTTACGTAAAACGATCTATTATATCGAGAACCTGCGGGATATTTTGCAAGACATGGAAGCCTTCCGTTTATCCAAAGTCGACCGTTCCTTCCAAGTGGCTCTCGAGAAACTAAACCAGAAGCTCACGACCCAATACCGAGGAATCGCAGAGCTGATGGCTTATATCCAATGTCTCTCGTAATTCGAGCGCCTGGGAAGGAACGGAAGAGGGTTGTTTATTTCTTCGACGAGGCGTTCACCTGCTGAAGCAATTGGATGATCGTTTCGTTTAGGCGGTTTATCTCCTCAGGCTCCATATCTGAAGCAGCAAGCAGGGACTGCGGAACACAGGCTGCTTTCTCTTGCAACGCTTTGCCTTTCGGGGTAATGAGCACATTCACCACGCGCTCGTCGGCGGAATCGCGGCGTCTTTCGATTAGCCCCGCAGCTTCCATCCGCTTCAACAAAGGCGTTAAAGTTCCGGTATCCAGATCCAACGCTTCTCCGAGCTCCTTAATGGTGCTCTTCTCCTTCTCCCACAAGGTGACCAAGACCAGATATTGCGGATAGGTCAGCTCCAGCTCATCCAAATACGGGCGATACAGCCGCAGGATGGCGCGGGAGCAGGCATACAGCGAAAAACAAAGATGTTCACCTAACTTCAAGCTTGGCTCATTCGTTTCCATGATGCACCTCGATTGCCTTTAATGTAAGTTTACAAACATCATAACAGAAGCAAGAAAAAGAAACTATATTTTTTACAATTTAATTGTTGACAATATTGTGGAGGGCGGGTAAGATGTGAATATAAATATTTTGCACAATATAATTTTGAAAAACAAAACGTGGAGGGATTAACAATGGCAAAAGTTACGGTTGGTCAAGAGAATGGAATTCCGGTGGAGCTTCATTACGAGGATGTAGGTTCGGGGAAGCCGGTGATTTTGATTCACGGTTGGCCGCTGAGCGGAAGATCGTGGGAGAAGCAGGTGCCTGCTTTGGTGGAAGCCGGCTACCGGGTGATTACGTATGATCGCCGCGGGTTCGGCCAGTCGTCGCAGCCTTGGAACGGTTATGACTACGATACCTTTGCTGCTGATCTGCATCAATTGATCTTGTATCTGGGCTTACGCGATGTCACCTTGGTCGGATTCTCGATGGGTGGCGGAGAAGTGGCTAGATATATCGGAACCTACGGGACGCAGCGGGTAAGCAAGGCGGTTCTGGCTGGGGCGGTTCCGCCGTACCTGTACAAATCCAAGGATAACCCGGACGGCGGGCTCGATGACGCCGCCATCAAGGGATTCCAGGACGGCGTACTCACGGATCGGCTGGCTTTCCTGGACGACTTCACGACGAATTTCTTCGCGGCTGGAGGTCGAACCGACCTGGTGAGTGAACCGTTCCGCTTATACAACCGCGATATCGCTGCCTTTGCCTCCCCGAAAGGGACGCTGGATTGCATCTCTGCATTTAGCTATACGGATTTCCGAGGGGATCTGGATAAATTCAACGTACCAACCTTAATCCTTCATGGTGATTCGGACGCGATTGTACCGGTAGAGTTTAGCGGCCAAAGAGCGCACGAGCAAATTCCGGGCAGCCAGCTTGTGGTGGTCAAAGGCGGCCCACACGGATTTAACGTGACGCATGCGGAAGAATTTAATGCGGCGTTGGTGAAATTTCTTCAAGGATAAGTAAAATAAGAAATAAGGGCACCCAAGAGGGTGCCCTTTGTTTTGTTCTATAGAACCGACTGCAGCAGGAAGTTGGCCAGGAACAGGAACGAGATGACGAACATGGAGACCGACAGCTGTTCCCGCTTCTTCGAGAACATCTTAAGCAGCGGATACGCGATAAAGCCGAAGGCGATACCGTCGACAATGCTATACGTTAAAGGAATCATCAGAATGACGAGAAACGCGGGAAACGCTTCGGAGAAATCGCTGAAATCGATCTTCGTGATATTCGTCAGCATGAGTCCGCCGATGATGATCAGGATCGGGGCGATCGCGGCGTCCGGGATGATTTTGATCAAGGGCATAAAAAACAACGAACCCAGAAATAACAACCCGGTCGTGACCGAGGTTAACCCGGTTCTTCCGCCTGCGGTAATGCCGGCCGCAGTCTCGACCGTCGATACCGTCGGGCTGGTACCCAAGAGTCCGCAAGCCACCGCGGAAATCGATACAGATTTAAGCGATTTCCCATTTTTCTCTGGAGCTTGAAGCATGCCGTCGACTTGGGAATGGACGAGCCCGATATTCTCGAAGACCAATACCAGAACCAGCGAGAAGCAAGCCGTTAAGAACGGAATGCTGGCCATATGACGGAAGTCCGCACTCATCCAGACGTTACCGTAGCTTTGAAACGAAATCGGCTCCGAGGCGAACGAACCCAAATCCACGATCCCGAACAACCAGGCCACCAGCGTTCCTACAATAATGCTGATGAGAAAATTCCCGGGAACCTTCTTCAAGAACAGAAACAGCGTAAGAATCAGGTTGATGATCGAAGCCAGAACCAGCGGGGCCGATAGGTCGCCGAGCGCCACAAAGTGGCTGGTGTTGCCGGTGACGATGCCGCTCTTCTGCAAGCCGATAAAAGCAATAAACAGACCGATTCCTACGGAAATGGATTCCTTTAGGGAAACCGGAATAGCCCTGGAAATCAGGGAGGACAAGCCTGTAAAGGCGACCACGACAAACAGGATGCCCGCAAGCACCGTGGCACCCAAGGCTTCTTGGTAGCTGAGTCCCATCGAACCAACGATCGTATAGGTAAACAAGGCGTTGATCCCCATGCCGGGAACGAGAATTAATGGCGCGTTCGCCACGAACGCAACCAGCAAACAGCCGACAAGCGAAGACAGCACGGTGGCCAAGATCCCGGCCTCGAGCGGAATCCCCGCATCCTTCAGGATATTGGCGTTGACGGCGATAATATACACGATGGAGAAGAACGAGGTTAATCCTGCGACAAGTTCTTTTCTCACATTCGTTTGGTGTTGCTTAAGCTGAAATACTCCTTTCATGAATCAATCACACTTTCAAAATATCCCTCTCCCACCCGCATCAAACGAAATGAACCTGAGTTACTTCGTTTATGCCAGAGGCTATTATACCACGGTTTATGACGGATTGCCTTTTACAAGTTGTTCCTTGGTGGGGATTAGGTCCGGCGAATGAAGGCATGACGGCGATTGAGTCTTAAGTCCCGTAAAAAAATAGGACCAAACTACCGATAACAAGATGTGTCAACATCATGACATTTTTAACATCAGGAGGGGAACATGAAGAGAAAGAGTTCGTTCGTATGGGTAGTTTGTCTGTCGTTGGTTTTGTCGTTTTGGGTTTCATCTGGGCCTCCGGTTCAGGCTGGCACCGATTACAAGCCGATTGAATCGATTACGCTGAGGGAGTCGCCTTTCTCGATTGGAGAGGGCTGGACCGTTAATGCAAGCTTTAATTCGAATGCCCCCTATGCGTTAGCTAAGGGGAAAAAGGAGTACCTCGCCGTTGGCCCTTACGGCACGGTGATGAAGTCTACGGACGGGGTTGCCTGGAAGGCCTTGTCGAAGTTCGGGAGTTATCATTTTACCGCCATCGACTGGGATGGCTCCAAATACGTAATGTTCGGCAGCAACACGGAATATGCTAGTCGCCTGTATGAGAAGCCCTCTGAGGGATTTGCCTCCACGGACGGCCTAACATGGACGAAGATTGATTTTGATCCGGGCGAGACAATCTACCAATTGACATGGGGAGAATCCGGATTTGTCGCGGTGGGGCAAAAGCATATTTTCTACTCCAAGGATGGGGAGCACTGGGAAACCAAACGCACGCTGTTTAACGATTATGGCGCGGATATCCTGAGGTATGTGAACGGGATTTATTTGATTTCCAACCAATACGAAGATCCATTTGTCCTCGTCTCGAAGGATGGGCAGAATTGGTCCGCCAAAACCTATAACGCATCCGCCGGGATTCAGGATATGATCTGGACCGGGAAGCAATACCTGGGTGTTGGTAACGGTATCTATACTTCGCCCGACGGGTTTACTTGGACGAAACAGGCGAAGTCCCCAAGCGGCGCCGAGCTGATGACGATTACCTCCGGACATGGCCTGTACATCGTTACCGGTGCTGCAGGTCAAACGAGCGGGGTCAACAAAAATGTAGCCTATACATCCAAAGACGGCGTGAGTTGGAAGAAGACGGATCTTTCTTATCTTCACGCGAATATCTACATCATCTATCCGGTAGCCAGCGGTTTTGCAGGAATCGGTTCCAATGATCGGCAGGATTTCCCCGATAGCACCTACGCTCTGTATACGAAAGACGGCAGCTCGTGGAGCTACCGGTTGACGGGCTCGCAGACAGGTGGGGAGCTGGGAGGCATCGCGACCAACGGGAAGAGAACCGTGGCCGTTGGGTTGGCTGGCAACGTAATCTATACCGATGACGGGATTACTTGGCGGGGCGGCAATCCGTTTGCCTATCGGGACAGGCTGGGTAGACCGAATTTATACGATGTGGTCTGGGGAGCAAACAAGTTCGTTGCAACCGGTCATTACGGTATTTACTACTCCACGGACGGCTATAGCTGGAAGAAGGCCAATGTACCTCTCAAAGATCAGTATGGTCAGTTGCGCAATATTTTGTGGACCGGTAAGTTTTTTGTAGCGTCGGATCAATCCTATGGCACTTATACATCTAAGGATGGGGTGAAATGGACTCGGGTGGCTAGCGTGAGCAATGGAAACTGGCTGACCTCGATGGTCTGGGACGGCAAGCGTCTGCTAGCTGCTTTCCGCGTGCATAACTACAACACCGGCGTCGGGACAACCAAGCTGATGCAGACGACGGACGGGATGAATTGGAAGCTGGTGAAGACGATCGATTTGAATCAGACCTACCTGGCTTGGAACGGCAGTTCCTATGTGGCATTAGATCTATATAATTCTACGAACACATGGGTGTCCAAGGACGGATTGAATTGGTCAAAGAAACAAATGACGTTCCCGAACGGCAGTTTTGATGCCTTGGACTTCTTAACCTCATTCGACGGTAACTTCTTCGCAATGGGAACGGACTATGATGAGGTTAACGGGGACGGGGAGTATGTTCCTTACCGCGTGTACTATCTGTCCAAAGACGGAGTGCAGTGGAAGAAGGTAGCGATTCCCCCAATCTATCAAGGGATTGACGGAGCCGGCACGCAAAGAATGTTCGATGGAATCAAAGTCTATGGCAAATATATCTTCGTTGGCGGAAATGACGAGATCATGTACGTAGACCGGCTGACGGGCTCGAAGTAGAATTGATGAAAGCTGGATGGGCATGGGGGGACCTCATAACCCATCCTTTTTTTGCGGTGATATCGGGTTTGGTATAATCAGAGGTGTGTGTTCCATGAATGACTATGGCTGGATCATAACGCAGCGTGAATTGGATCGAACAACTACGGTAGACGATTAGGGATGTGAATAGATGAAGTATAGGGACATCGTGCAGGGCCGGCTACAGCGGCGGGTGAACCGTTTTATTGCCGAGGTTATGGTGGGCGACGCCGTGGAACAGGTACACGTAAAAAATACCGGCAGGCTCAAAGAGCTTTTGCTGCCGGATACCGAGGTCTTGTTAGAAGCCTCCGATCGTCCGGAACGGAAGACGAATTATTCCTTGATCGCGGCTGCCCATGACGGAGGCTGGGTGAACGTAGACTCGCAAGCACCTAACCCGGTGGCGTTCGAGGCGCTGAATGCGGGGAGTATCGCAGAAATTGGCCCCGTTACCCGTGCAAAGCGGGAAGTTACGTATGGGGACTCTCGGTTTGACCTGTATTACGAACAGGGGGAGAAACGTGGGTTCATTGAAGTTAAAGGTGTCACGCTCGAACAGGGAGGCATCGCCATGTTCCCGGACGCCCCAACGGCGCGGGGAACCAAACACGTGTTGGAACTGGCCAAGGCGATCCTAGAAGGGTATGCCGGGACAGTTCTGTTCGTTGTGCAAATGAAGGGCTGTCACGCGTTTACCCCTTACCGGGAAATGGATCCGGCCTTTGCGGATGCGCTCAAAGAGGCCTCCCGGCAAGGCGTCCGTATCTTGGCTTATGAAGCCATCGTGACGGAACGGGAGATCGTGTTAGGCGGCAGCCTCCCGGTTCGTCTGTGAGTGTTGTCTGTAGCAAGGCGGCCGAATTGCAATCTTCCTGACTTTATGATGAAATTTACGAAGGCGGACTTTTCGCCGATCTGAGCCTATTGCGAACAGGAAAGGGGATCCCCATGAAATTAAGAGTATCCGCTGTCCAATATCATCTGCACACCATTGGCAGCTTCGACGAGTTCGCCCGTCAGGCCGAACATTATATTAAAACCGCGGAGGAGTTCAGCGCGGATTTCGTGCTGTTCCCTGAGTTTTTCACCACGCAGCTCATGTCCATCGGATCGCCGGACGGCAGAGCGCTGACCATCCAGGAGCTGCCGGACTTCACGGAGCAATACCGCACCCTGTTTAGCGGGTTGGCCCGGCAAACCGGGATGCATATCATCGGCGGGACGCATGTGATTCGTAAGGGGGATCAGTTGTACAACGTGGCGCATCTGTTCTACCCTGACGGGAGAATCGCGGAGCAAGCCAAGCTGCATATTACCCCCACCGAAGTAACCGAATGGAACATGACGCCGGGCGACGGCCTGGAGGTGTTCGAAACCGAGAAGGGCAAAATCGCCATGTTGACCTGCTATGACATCGAGTTTCCGGAGATCGTCCGGATGGCCAAAGCGAAAGGCGCGGATGTCATTTTCTGTCCATCCTGCACGGACGACCGCCATGGCTTCCATCGGGTGCGCTATTGCTGCCATGCGAGAGCGGTCGAGAACCAAGTGTACATCGTCGCCACCGGTACGGTTGGTTCACTGCCGACGGTGGATTTCATGCGGGGCAACTTCGGACAGGCGGCAGTAATTACGCCAAATGACGTTTCGTTCCCGCCGCGCGGCATCCTGGTGGAGGGCGAGATCAACGACGATATGATCGTGACTGCCGATCTGGATTTAGAACTGCTTTATCAGGTTCGAGAAAAAGGCTCCGTCACGACCTGGCGGGACCGGCGAACGGATCTGTATCCCGACTGGAAATAAATCTAGAATAACGCAATTGTCCGTGGAGGCGAGACGCGATGTATCGCAAGGAATGGTATGTGTTTGATCAAGGCCGGCCCGTGCCGGCTGTGATTCGAAATTATGAAGAGAGGGATTTCCCGGGGTTGATCCGCATTCAGCAGGAGAGCTTTCCGCCCCCTTTTCCTTCGGAGTTATGGTGGACGGAGGAACAGCTGAGCCATCATGTTCAGCTGTTCCCGGAAGGCGCGTTGTGCGTCGAAGTGAACGGCGAGTTGGCCGGATCGATGACCGGGCTCAAGGTCGACTTCGATCCCGGCAAGCCGGAGCATTCCTGGGCGGACATCACCGATAACGGGTACATAAGGAACCACCGCCCCGAGGGGAACACGTTATACGTTGTTGATATCGGCGTGCGACCGGCTTACCGGCAATGGGGCCTGGGAAAATGGTTGATGCTGTCCATGTACGAGCGGGTGGTACACCAAGGTCTCCAGCGTTTGCTCGGCGGCGGGAGAATGCCGGGGTACCACAAGCACGCGGCAGAGATGACGGCTGAGCAATATCTGGGCGCAGTCGTGAGCGGCGAGCTGAAAGATCCGGTGATCACCTTCTTGCTGCGATGCGGCCGTACGCCCGTTGCGGTTGTACCCGATTATTTGGAAGATGAGGAATCGCTAAATTACGCGGCACTGATGGAATGGAAGAATCCATTTATCCAATCTCTACTTGAATAGGAGGCGTTAGAAGCCCATGGAATTTACTCGAATCACGAATATTCAGGACCCTTTGTTTAAATCCATGCATCAGTTGATGCAAGACGTATTCCCACCGGAGGAAGTGCTGGAATTCGACCTTTGGAAGGAGCCCCTGGAAGACCCCGGCATTCGCGTATTCGTCGCGGTGCATGAAGGGCGGGTTGTCGGAGCAACGGAGTATCGGTACTACGAGGACTTTAATGTGGCGATGACCGACTTCACCATTATCGGCCAAGCGGGCCTTGGCATCGGTCGGTTCCTGGCGGATCGCCGGCTGCGCGATTTGCACGCCTTGGCGGAGGCAAACGGGAAGAAGCTGCGTGGCATGTTCGCGGAAATCTACGATCCTTACCGGGTGGAGCATCACGAATTCGGCGGAGTGAAGCCGATGGATCCGTACGTGCGCCGCGAAGTATTGTCCCACCTTGGTTACATGCGGTTGGACTTCCCATACGTGCATCCGTCTTGGAATAATGACGGGGAAGCGGTCAGCGGGCTCGATCTTTGCTTCCTGCCGATGGACGGCAGCGACGATAGCCTGGAATCGGGGTTGATCGTTCAATTCCTGGAGCGGTATTACACGGTGCTGGAGAACAAACCGCAGGCCTGGTACGACATGGTGGAAGGCCTAAGAGCTCAAAATAATATAAAGCTGCGGCCTATCTAATTCATGGGATTGCAGGAAACAAAAAAGGTCGATCAGGAGCACGCCCCCTGATCGACCTTTTCCTATCTTGCAACGGGTTCAGGAAGGGATATTCAGCGCAGTTTGAATATTCTGCAAATCCCGCCCGATTTGATCCTGAAGTTCATAGGGCTGATAGAAGCCGCGCCTCATCATGTAGCCCATAATCATCTCATGAGCGTCGATGGCCTCCTCTAGTTGCTTGGTCAAGACATTCCGGACCTCCGGTGTGGCGCACTCCGTGACGGCCATGGCATAGTTTCGGACGGAGGTCTTTGCATTTAGCAAGTAGTCCATAGCGATGACTTCGTCGGTCAGCTTATCGAACCCCATCAAGTGTTCGAGCACCGGGTTCATAGGTCCCTCCCTCCCGACGGAGCCGGGGACAGAAGACCGCTTAGTTCGTGCAATTGCTGCGTGGATACTTGAACGTCATGTTGCAAAATCTGTTTTAGCTCCGGGTCCGAGACCAGCAGCTGCATCGTTTTTGCCTTGGTTAAGGCAATCGTTTTAGCGGCGGCCAGCTCGTGGACTTCCAGGGTTTCATGTAAAGCTTGATTCGCTATATTCATGAGGGTTCCTCCTCCTGCTTTGGTGTTGGTGAGTTACGGCTTTAAAATCACCTTGATGCAAGCATCGGTCTTCGTATCAAACACTTCGTAGCCGCGTTTAGCTTCATCTAGCGGGATCACGTGGGTGATGATGTCACCGGGATCGACCTTGCCGGAAGAGATCAGCTCGTACATGTGCGGCATATAGTGGATGACCGGAGCTTGACCGGCCCGGATGTTCACGTTGCGTTGCATGATGTCGCCAAGCGGAAACCCGTTATATCGGCCGCCATATACGCCGGTAATTTGAATCATTCCGCCTTTGCGGACCGCTTGCGAAGCAATCACCAGAGCGCTCATGGCTCCCCCATGCAGCTTCAGGCCACTGGCCAGAAATTCGAGGTTCGTCATTTTTCCGTCCATGCCCACCGCATCGATGACGACGTCTGCGCCGCCTTTCGTGATTTCCTTGAGATAGGAGCCGACGTTCTCGTATTGTTCGAAATTGACGGTTTCCACCTGATTCGTCTGCTTGGCATGCTGCAGCCGGTAATCCACGTAATCGACGGCAATGACCCGTTTCGCGCCCTTCAACCAGGCAAATTTCTGTGCAAGCAGTCCGATCGGACCGCAACCCAATATGATGACGGTATCTCCTTCCTTCACCCCTGCGTTATCGACGCTCCAATAGGCCGTTGGCATCGCATCGGAGATGAGCGCCAGCTTCTCGTCAGGCTGTTCGCAGCTCTCTGGTATCTTATAATGAGTAAAGTTCGCGTACGGCACGCGCAGATACTCGGCCTGGCCACCGGGATAACCGCCCGTATTGCCGGAATAACCGAAGTAAGCGCCCATATCACCGTGTTCGTTGGCGTTATCGCACTGGCTCTCCAACTGATTTTTGCAATAAAAGCATTCCCCGCAAGCGATCGTAAACGGGATAATGACCCGGTCCCCCTTCTTCAGATGGGTTACCTCGGGGCCGACCTCTTCCACGATCCCCATCGGTTCATGACCGATGATATAGTCCTCCTGCAAATTCGGGATCATCCCATGGATCAAGTGAAGGTCCGAACCGCAGATCGCCGTACTGGTGATTTTGATGATCATGTCATCGGGTTTTTCGATCTTCGGGGCGGGGACTTCTTTGACGATCACGTTTTTGATTCCCTGATAGGTTACGGCCTTCATGCTTGGCTCCCCTCCAAATGCTCGTCCGGCGTCCGATCGAACATGCCGATGCGCCGTGTATCCGCAGGGAATAAATCCATCTGTCCAATGAGGATGGTGTTCTTAGCCGAAAGTTGGTCCAGTTGGTATTGCTCGGTTAAATCATAGGGATGGAACCATTTCTTGCGCATCATCAATTCGGTGATTTCCTGGTGCATGGCAATGCCCTGCCTTAGCAGGTTGCGCAGCAAAATCCGGGCTTCGGGTGAGGCAGTTTCCGTCAGGGCGATCGCAATATTGCGCACACCTTCCTTGGCCCGCATCAGGAAGTCGACAGCGAAGGTCATGTCAGCGATTTCTGGCATATTTAGCGCGTTTATCGGATCCAAATGATCGTTGTTCATCTCGACGCTCCTTCTATTGGATAATCGGCTCGGGCTGGCTTTCGGGAACGGGGGCTTGAAAAGGAACCTGGCCATATAAAGCCTGCAGATCCTGAAGGGCTTGGAGCGTTTGCTCCACGTCCTTTTGCATCAAATCCTTGAGCTCCTGATCGAATACGAGACCTTGCATCAATTTGGATTTCGCCAAGCACAATGTCTTGAAATTGAGGATTTCATGAAGATCTATCGATTCATGGGGGGCTAAAGCTGGCTTATTCATGCGGCTCGGACAACCTCCTGTTTTTAAGGGATAGCTTTCCCTGGGTTTGGAGAGTTATGCCGAGAATAGATATAAAAAAGACGGTACCCGTCATGGACCGGCACCGTCTTTATTACGTTGTTAAATCGGGATCACCAGTTATTCCCCGCTCCTCGGATGATGTGGAAGTTCGGCGATTGGTTCTCACCATAAATGGCCGTGACGCCCGGGTTATTTACCTTCACATTGGTGAAGCGGGCTTCACCGACGGCGGGCCCTTGCCCGTCCTCGGCCTTGACGACCAGCTTAATGCCATAGCGGGTAGGGTTGTTGATCGTAATGTTCTCCAGGCGAACGTTCTGCATCGGCAGATTCTCCGGCGATTTGGATTGGAACATGAGGCCGAAATAGACCGGGTTATTGATGTCCACGTTCTTCACCACGATGTTCTTAAGGTCTCGGTCGCCACCGAAGAACCAGATGGCCCCGAAGTTCTGATAATCGTTGATCTTGTCGTCGGCCCCAACGCTGGTCCAGAAATCCCCGCCGGTGCGGTCCAGCGTGACGCCGTCAATCACGGTGTCCTGGTCGCCGAAGCCCAGCGTATTGTAGCCAAAGCTTAAGCTGCTGATGGTAACGCCGGGATAAGTGAGCGTATCGGCGCCGTACAGGTTCTGGAACAGGTTGTTCTGGCCGCCGTAGACGGCGAAGGCCGCGGCTCGGCGTACATTGACGGCGGTGAGGTTAGTATATTTATTGCCCACATTATAAGAACCTCCAGCGTCAATCGCGCTAAATAACGCAAACGAGTCGTCGCCCGTACCGCGGGCATAGTTATTGTCGATTACGTTATAGGAGGAGCCGTTGGTCATGTTGATGCCGTCTGCGAACATGTTCTTGATGCGGTTGTTTTTAAACGTATTGTAGGAGGAGTTTACGCCCCAATACAGACAGACAAAGTGTTCCGCCCAAACGTTCTCGATGGTCACGTTCTGCATGCCGTTTCCGTCGATGAATTTGCCTGGGCCGTCCTGACGGTAGATATAGTTACCCCAGGCGGACAGGTTCTTGATGGTTGATCCGTTGGCGGCGGAGCTGATATTAAACCCAACGTCCGTGTTTGTTTGGTCTTGCGGAGCGACCAGCTTGGTGTGCCAAGGGCCTGCCCCGATGATCTCCGTCGCCCGGCCGTACAAGAAGATCTTGGACGAGATCGTCCACTCCCCTGCCGGGATGAAGATCCCCTTCTTGGACGAATCCTGACGGAATTCGTTCAGCGCTTGTTCAATCGATTTGTTGCTCGACACCTGAACGTATTTGCTTGGATCCGGGTTGGTTGCCGGCGGAGCAACATTCTCCGTTTCAATCATATCTACGTAAATCCAGGGGACGTCCCCGGCGTCCTTCTGGATCTTGATCTTGGTTCCAGCTGGATAGACTTGGTCGAGCATGAGCTGGGAATCCTCGTACAACCAGTAAGCCTTAGAGCCCGAGTTATCATAGCCAAGCCGTCCGAGCGTGGAAGGCGTTGCATACAAGTAAGAGAATTTGGACGTTACGGTGAAGTTGCCTTTGTCCACGCCGTTCGCGTAAATGCTGACCGTACCGGTGGTGTTTTCGGCTACGGCATTACGTAATACGAATGCGTTGGCTGGCGAGGTCAAGGTAAATTCCACGTATTCCCCCGTAGCATCAAGTTGAACGGCCGATCGCCCGGATGCCTCGCCAGCGAAGTCGCCCGGCGTAAAGTTCGGAGCGAGTTTGGTTCCGTTCGTGCTGTTCGAGGAGGCTTCAGCCTCCAGTATGGAGAACGGCATGTTGGCGCCCCGTCCGGAATATAAGCTCGCGGTGCCGGTATTGTTATTCCGTTTCACGGCGACTTCGTTTGCGTCTGCTGCTACAGTAGTCGTTACTGTATAGCTGCCGTTGACTGCGGTCCAGGTTCCCAGGGTAACGTTGGCTGATGCTCCCGGCGCAAGGGCTCCGCTGTAGGAACCGTTTAGCGACTGCACGGTTGTCCCTGAGCTAGTCTTCAGCTCCAAAGTGATGGCGTGTGCACCACCCGCCGAAGCGATTGTCCCCTGGTTCTTCAGATTCACGGTAAAAGTGACGGTGTTGCCTGCGCTTGGATTCGATGGCGTCCATGCCGCGGTCGCGATCAGATCGGAGCTTTGCACCTGGCCAATCGTCAACAGCGAACCGTGGGTGTAGCTATTATTCGCATCGTTGGTTTCGATAACGGCATTGCTCTCGTCTACCTTGGCGGTGACGGCGTAAGAACCGGCTTCCTTCGCTCCGATCGTTGCGGAGACATTAGCCGTAGCGCCAGGAGTAAGCGCACCAACAGAAGCCGTGCCGACAAGGGTACTGCCCAGGTAGAAGTTCACGCTGGTAGCGCTCGATGCAACGGTACCTGCATTGCGAACGGTGGCGTTTAACGTAACGGCTTGCGTCTCGTCTGGGGATGCCGGCGACCAGGAGATGCCGGTCACCGTCAGATCCGGATTCGGCGCAGGCGTACCGAACACCTGGAATTCAGCCACTTGTCCGCCCGGTGCGCCGGAATTGGCCGTAAACCGCAATTGTACCTGACTCACCGTGGCGCTGACAGGAATCGTGATGGTATTTTGTGAAGTTGGGTTAAATGTATAGGAAGTCGCCGAGACCAGGTTCGTAAAGGTCGTCGAATTTTGGTCGTGTCCCAGCACTTGAATCGTTTGCGTACGTGTCGCCCATTCGCTGGAAGGATTCAGCTTGAGGACAATCGACGTGATGTTGGCGTTGGCGCCAAGGTCCGCGGTGAGCGTGCTCGGGTGACCGTTGCCTTCCCAATAGGTGGTCGTATCGTTATCATTGGCATTCGCCGCGACGAATGTGAACGTCGATGAGGAAGCCGTCATCGTCTTGCCAATGGCGAGATTGGATCCGTCTCCTCCTCCCGATCCGGTCCGCGTCACGGTATTGCTTGGTGTCGACGCATTGCCGGCCGCATCCTTGGCTACGACGGAATAGGTCACTGTAACGTCGGCGGGTTGCGTATCCGTGTATGTCAACGTCGATCCGTTGACGCTGCCGCGAAGCTGGCCGTTGGCGTAGACGTCGTATCCGGTTACGCCGACGTTATCGGTTGCGGCGCTCCAGGTCAGTTTTATGGAGCTGGAGGTCGGCTGCGTGAACGCCAGGTTGGCCGGAGCGGTTGGCGGCTGGGTATCTACACCGCTGTTCCCCAAAGTAAACCCGATCCAGTTGATATTGAAGTCATTTCCGCTGGCATAGACGCGAAGGGTTTGAGAGCCTGCATTTAGCGTGACGCTGGCGGTCACGGTCTGCCAATTTTGCCAGCCGCCGGTGTTCGGCACTACAGTCGTAGCTAGCGTCGTCCCGTCGGATTGCAGCTGGATTGCTCCTGTCCCGGCATTACTCGCTACTCTATATTCCACGGTGTACGTGCCTGCATTGAGGACGTTTACGTTATAATCCAGCCAATCCCCGGCATGAATCCAGCCGACGTTCAGCCCGCCGCCCGTATCCGAGGTGGGTTCCGTCTGAATGCCGTTCATCGCGCTGAAGTTCTCGGCTTCGATCTTGCCCGGAATCGTGGAAGGGGTAGCCGGGGAAGCGCCGTATACCTCTACTTCAGAGAGTTGCCCTGCCGGCCAGGCGGTGTTCGCCGTGATCTGAATTCGCACGTAGCGCGCGCTGGCGGACGTAAGGTTAATCGTCACCGTGTTGGCGGCGCTCGGATCAAACGTATAGCTGGCCGAGGCCTTCAGATCAGTGAAGCTAGATCCGTTCGTACTTCCTTGCACGGATAAGGTCTGAGAACGGCTCTCCCAGCCGGACGGTAACTTCAAGACAACCTGATCGATCTGTACAGCGCTGCCGAGATCGACCTGTACCCACCCGGGAAAAGCATTATTCGTGCTTTCCCAATACGTGGCGACATTCCCGTCGGTTACATTGGAAGCATGGTATACATCAGCATGGCCGGATTCCGCTGCGGGTTTTCCTGCAGCCAAATTCGGGCCGCCTGCCGCATGGGCCGGTGCGGTCCACCCTGCCGAACTGAAGAACGTTGCTGCGAACAGGGTCATGACACAAATCCAGGCAATGATGCGTCTTTGGCTTTTCACGATTTCATTCTCCTTTCAGAATAAAGATCTTACGAGTCTTACATCTGGTAGAGTCTTCGTGGTGGACCAGCGGGGACTTACTTTACGAAATCTGCACAATATACCAATGTAAGCGATATCAGAAAAAGACGCATTCCCCCCTATTCACGCTAATCGGTATAGGTACCGCATCCCCATCATAAATCAGGATTGATTTCCAAATAAAGGTGTATTTCTATGAGAATGGTGTGCAGGATTAAGATCATTGGCTATCCCAACGGATGTATGCCGGTTTTCAGATTCTTGCCCCGTTCAAGGAGAGGATAGATATAATGAAATCAGAAGGGATTCCCGGGAGGAGCGGATAGGCATGAAAGAACGTCTGATGAAGTACATGAACAAGTTTACCTCCTTAACGGAAGATGAACAGCGGGCCATTCTTTCAGATCGCCGGGTGGAGGAATTTGAAAGAGGAACTCTCCTTTTACGGCAAGGGGAACCACTGGATAAGTGTTATTTCGTATTGCTCGGCTGCGTGAGGCAGTATTCGGTGGATGAGGACGGGAAAGAGGTTACGTCCAACTTCTATACAGAAGAACAAGCCATAGCGTACTTCAATCGACCTAAACAGGGCAGCACTTCCGATTATTCGTTGATCTGTTTGGAATTTTGCGTTTTGGTTGTGGGCCAGTTAGACGCGGAACAAGGGATGTATGAAAAATATAAGCAATTGGAGACGATGACGCGAAGGATGATCGAAGAGAACTTTGGAGAGGTGCAAGATCAGTTCGCCGCGTTTATCGCCTCCACGCCCGAAGAGCGCTACAAAAACCTTTTGCTGAGCCGGCCCGGGCTCGCCGACCGGGTACCGCAGCATCAATTGGCGAGCTACCTAGGCATGACCCCCGAGTCGCTAAGCCGGATGAAAAAAAAGGTCCCGCTAAACGCCGGTAGAAACCCTTAGTTCTTTGCGGTCACCTTCCCTCCCCTAAACAGTAACCAGAGACCAAAACCCAATTCGCCGAAGATCATAGGCACCTTGAAGATATACTCCATGACGACAACGATAGGATCGGATGCGGATAGAAACATAGGAGCGAGATGGATGAGAATATAACCGGCGGATGCCAGAAGCAATAAAATACTGATGATTTTCGGGATATGGTCCGATGAAATAGCCACATAACCCACAATCAGGAGATGTCCGCCAAAAATGATCAGCCCTACCGACCAGATGGACTCGAACGCATCCAGGAATAGCATCGTAACGGCGGGAAGCTGTCCTTGGCCCAACCCGGCGAATTTTTCTGGAGAACCAGAGAGCAGCGACACGAACAATAAATTCAATATGGAAACTCCTAAGATTGCCGCGTAAGTCAGTCGAAACCAAGCGCTGAGCAAGGCCAAGGCCTCATGAACAGGCTTCAGGAAAACATAAATGGCCCAAGCGGCTACGATATCGCAAATCAGGATGAGGATCCAGCCCGCGATTTCGCTTTTCAACAGCAGATTGGCGGATCGAAGATGATTCCATGTGGCGCTGGCGTCGCCATGGCCCGTTAGGCTTTCATGGACAAAACCATAGGAGAACGATGCCGCGATGGCCATGAGGAGCAGTGCCGCACCTCCGATTCGAGCCGCTTGGTGCCGAAACCCTCGTTCCTTTTCCAACGTTTCCATTTCATACAACCCCCTAAAATGACTTGAAATCATTCATCATTTTAGCCAAAGGGGCTGGAAGGGGCATTAACTTAAGTTAATTTTTCATTCTTGGTTCGCAATTTCTAATCCATATCAAAAACGGAACCGCCCCATTCGATCGAAAAGGCGGTTCCGTTTCATTTAAGCGGCGACTTACGCCAACCGCATTTTGAAATCTTCATATCCAAACTCATGCAGGATTTCGCAGTCGCCATCCTTATGCTGCAGCACAAGTGCTGGCAACGGCATGCCGTTGAAGGTGGTGTTCTTCACCATCGAGTAGATCGCCATGTCGCCGAACACCAGGCGGTCGCCAGGCTTCAGCGGCTGGTCAAACGAATAGTCGCCGATATTGTCCCCGGACAGGCAAGTTGGCCCGCCCAGTCGATAGGTATACGGCTTCTCGCCGGCTTCGCCCGAACCGAACAGCGGTGGACGGTACGGCATCTCGAGCACGTCCGGCATATGGCAGGAGGCCGAGGCATCAACAATGGCGATGTCCATGCCGTTCTTCATCGTATCCAGCACGGTCGTGATCAGGTAACCGGCGTTCAGCGCCACAGCTTCGCCCGGTTCCAGATACACTTCCAAACCGTATTTGTCCTGCATCCGCCGAATGCACGCTTCCAGCAACGGAATATCGTAGTCTTCCCGCGTGATGTGATGGCCGCCGCCGAAATTGATCCATTCCATTTGCGGCAGCCATGTTCCGAACTTCTCTTCAATCGCATCCAGCGTGGTCGACAAATCGTCCGAGTTCTGCTGGCACAAGGTATGAAAATGAAGACCAGACACGCCCTCCAACAGTTCCGGACGGAAATGCTCGAGCGTCACGCCAAACCGCGATCCGACGGCGCAAGGGTTGTAGATGTCATGCCCCACCTGCGTGGAGCATTCCGGGTTGATGCGCAGGCCGATTTTTTTACCGGCCGCCAGCACCCGATCGCGATATTTCTCCACTTGGGAGAACGAGTTAAAGATCACGTGATCGCAGAGCTCGATGATTTCGTCCATCTGATCGTCCCGGTAGGCCGGGGCAAAGACGTGATTCTCCTTGCCCATCGCCTCGTGACCGAGCCGGGCTTCGAACAGGCCGCTGGATGCCGTCCCGCTCAAATACTGGCCGATCAGCGGATAAGTGGTGTACATCGAAAATGCTTTTTGCGCCAAAATAATCTTCGCGCCCGTCCGCTCCATGATGCCGCCCAGGATCTTCAGGTTTTGTTCCAAAAGTTTCTCATCGACCACATAACAAGGTGTTGGCAGTTCCTCGAAGCGCATATTATCTAACGTACTCCGTTTCTTTGCGCTCTGCGGAGGTCTCCTCTTCCGGGAACGCGTCTACCAGCTCCGGATTGAAGCTTTCTTGCCAAGGCAGACCCCATTTGTTCAGCGCATCCATGAATGGATCCGGATCGAACTCCTCGATGTTGTAAACGCCTGGTTTGTTCCAAGTGCCGTTCATCAGCATCATTGCGCCGATCATCGCCGGAACGCCGGTCGTGTAAGCTACGGCTTGGGAGCCGACTTCTTTGTAGCATTCTTCGTGGTCGCACACGTTATATACATAGTACAGCTTATCTTTGCCGTCTTTTTTGCCTTTGAAAATACAACCGATGTTCGTTTTGCCTTTCGTACGCGGTCCAAGCGAAGACGGATCCGGCAGTACGGCTTTCAGGAACTGCAGCGGCACGATTTGCTTGCCTTCGAATTCGATCGGCTCAATCGAAGTCATGCCGACGTTTTCGAGGCATTTCAAGTGCGTAAGGTAGCTTTGGCCAAACGTCATGAAGAAGCGGATCCGTTTAATGCCTGGAATGTTAAGGGCCAGGGACTCGATTTCCTCATGGTGCAGCAGGTACATATCCTTTTCGCCGATTTCAGGGAAGTTGTAGACGCGTTTGATTTCCATCGGCTCGGTTTCGATCCATTCGCCGTTCTCCCAGTAGCTGCCCTTCGCGGACACTTCGCGGATGTTGATCTCCGGGTTGAAGTTCGTCGCAAACGGATAGCCGTGGTCGCCCGCATTGCAGTCGAGGATATCGATGTACTCGATTTCGTCGAAGTGATGTTTCAGGGCATACGCGGAAAATACGCCGGTTACGCCTGGGTCAAAGCCGCTGCCCAGCAGTGCGGTGATGCCGGCTTGCTCAAAGCGCTCGCGGTATTCCCATTGCCACTTGTATTCGAATTTCGCGGTATCTTCCGGCTCATAGTTCGCCGTATCCATGTAGTTCGTCTTGGTTGCCAGGCAGGCGTCCATGATCGTCAAATCCTGATACGGCAGAGCCAGGTTCATCACCACGTCCGGTTTAACTTCGTTGATCAGCGCGATCAGTTCGTCGACGTTGTTGGCATCGACTTGCGCCGTCGTGATTTTCGTCTTGCCGCCGTCCAGCTTCGCTTTCAGTGCGTCGCATTTCGACTTCGTGCGGCTGGCAATGCAGATTTCCTCAAAAACCTCGCTGTTTTGAACACATTTGTGGATGGCTACAGCAGCGACGCCGCCGCAGCCGATGATCAGTGCTTTTCCCATTTTTCCATCTCCTAACCTTCTTCGAATTTTGGCATAGCGGGCGTGAAACGTAAAAAAAGCAAGTGAACATACGCATACCTGCGCATCATCACTTGCTTCTGATATAGTCAATATTAAGTAAGCTCCAGAATGACGGACGAACGCCCGTCTGCATCGCCGTACGAAACCATCGCACGAACGCACGTAGTGGAAGTCTTAATATTCAATATATCATGCTTTGATCAGAGTCTATTTAGCAAATAATTCGCCTTTACCACTCTTATTGACCGTTTCACAAGTTGATGTGCATATGCACTGGTTGTAAAGTAACCAACTTATAAAATTTGAGCTTTTAACTCAATCAATAAGGCAACTAAGTTGCCAATCGGCATTTGACCCGGCTGTCCGTATGGCCTTAACTCTCTTGTAGGAAAGTGGTCAAAAATTATCTGCTTGGAAAGACTCGCGATATATTGAATACAACCTTTCCAAAAATCATGCTCCTTTATATTAGCAGGAACTGTTTCGGACGGCAATAGCTAATTTAAAATAAATTTTTCTTGAGTTTTAGGGTGCTTTACGTGGGTTGTTCGTCTGTTCGCGCGTCTGCCCGCGCGTCTGCCCATCCATCTGCCCGTTCGTCTGCTCATCTGTCTGCGCGTCCGTCTGCGCTAACGCTTGCCACGAGTCTTATTTGGCAAAAAACAGGGGGGCTGGCGTACTAACGCTTGTCAGCGAGCTTATGGACGGAAAATACGCTGTAGAACTCGTAAAATCGACCCAATAGAGTTCCAGGTAAGCGTTACGCGTAGAAAACTTCCATTTTGGCGCGAATAGCGTTTGTCACAAGCGTTACACGACTAGGCTCATTCCGTCACACCCAGTCGAACCCGTAACCCCCCCGTAACCCTCCGTACCCCTCCGTACCCCTCCGTACCCCCCATCGCACCCCGTCGCACATCCCTAATCACCAACTTGACGCGAATCAAGGAAACCCTTTGGCATCCAGGTTACGATGAAGCCATCGATAACCGAAAGGGGATATGCCAAATGGTCAACGTGAAATGGAAAGTAGAAGAGTTAACTTGTCCGAGCTGCATCAAGAAAATCGAAACCGTACTGACGAAACAGCCGGGGGTACAGGAAGCCAAAGTGTTGTTCCACTCCAGCCAAGTGAAAGTTGAGTTTGACGAGAAACAGGTGCAGGAGGAGCAACTGAGAAACGCAATGGCGAAGCTGGGTTACCCGGTCATTGGGGGAGGTCAGAGCGATGGCCAAACCTCGTAAAGCGGCAGCGTTGTTGGCGTCTGGGCTGCTTCTAGCCCTGGCGGGCGGGTTCCACCTCCTGGGCTGGGAGGTTGCACAGAATGGGGCGTTGCTGCTGGCGTCTGCGATATCCGGATGGACGATCGCGGTCAAGGCAGTTCAATCGCTTCGGATGTCCGCCTTCAGCATCGAGCTGTTGGTGACGATCGCGATGATCGGAGCGGTGATCCTAGGCGAATACGTTGAGGCGGCCGCAGTGGCCTTCTTGTTCCGGCTGGGGGCGTACCTCGAGGCGATTACGCTAGGCAAGACGCGCTCCGCCTTGAAGGCGTTGGTCGATCTGGCCCCAGCCGAAGCTATCGTCCTGCGGGACGGCACCCAGGTCAAGTTGTTCGCGTCCGAAGTGGCCCGGGGGGACCGGGTGCTTCTGCCTTCGGGCAGCAAAATCGCGGTCGACGGCCAGGTCGCTTCCGGTCAGGCCCTCGTTAACGAAGCTGCGATCACTGGAGAGCCGGTTCCCGTCGCTAAGCAGGTTCACGACCGCGTCTTCAGCGGAACGACCGTGGATACCGGATACCTTGAAGTCATCGCGGAGCAAGTTGGCGAAGACACGACCTTTGCCAAAATCATCGAGCTTGTCGAAGAAGCTCAGGAGTCCAAGGCAAAGACGCAAAAGTTCCTCGACAAATTTGCCTCCTACTATACGCCGGGCATGCTGGCGCTAGCGGTTCTGGTTTACTTTATCTCTCGAAATCCGGAGCTGGCGCTAACGTTTCTGGTGATCGCTTGTCCTGGGGCACTGGTCATTTCCGCTCCCGTGTCCATGGTGGCCGGACTCGGTAACGGAGCCGCGAACGGATTGCTGGTCAAGGGCGGAGAGGTTCTCGAAAACCTGGCAAAGGCGGAAGTCATCGTATTCGACAAGACGGGAACGTTGACGGAAGGCAGACCGGGCGTGGTTGCGGTACACACCTATGGCGGCACGCAGGAACGCGAGCTATTGATGCTGGCCGCCGCAGTCGAGTCTGCATCGGAGCATCCGCTTGGCCAGGCCATCGTGAACGCGGCGAAGGAGCGGGAAGTCGAGCCCGCCGAGCGGCCGGAGCGGGTGGAAGTACACAAAGGAAGCGGGATTAGCGGAACGGTTGGCGGAAAGGCCGTTTTAGTTGGAAAACGGGAGTGGATGGATCATTTAGGCGTTGCGAAGAACAAGGAAGCGTGGACGGAGGCCGAACGCCAAGAGAAGCAGGGCTATACCGTCGTGTTTGTGGCAACTGACGAGAAATTGATCGGCATGGTCGCCATCACCGACCCTGTGCGGCCCGAAGCGAAGGAAGCGATCCGGGAACTCAAGCGGCAGGGGGTGAAGCGGGTCTTGATGCTGACCGGCGACAATCGACATGCCGCCCAACACGTCGCGGATCGGGTGGGGATCGACCAGGTTTACGCAGGGCTTTTACCGGCCGATAAAGTGGCGCATATCCAGGAATGGAAGCGTCAGGGGTACCGCGTCGCCATGCTTGGCGACGGCATCAACGACGCTCCGGCCATCGCCGCTGCTGACATCGGGATGGCAATGGGAGGGACGGGAACGGACGTTGCGATTGAGACGGCGGATGCCGTCATCATGACCGATCGGCTGGATAAACTGGTATACGCCCGCCAGCTGGCGAAACGCACGGTCCGCAACATGAAGCAAAACGTATCGTTTGCCGTGGCGGTGGTGGTTCTGTTGCTGGCAGGCGTATTAACGGAGCATATTTATCTGGCTTCCGGTATGTTTATTCACGAATTCAGCGTGCTGCTGGTGATTCTGAATGCACTTCGCTTGACGCGGCGCGGGCGCAGTTCCGGCCGGAATAAGGGGCGGGACGCAGAACCCAAGGCAATTACAGGCGTCTAAGTTGCTCCAGGATGTCCTCCGGATCGGGGCGTTTCATGAAATCCGGCTCGACATAGGCGGAGCGGACGATACCCGATTCGTCGATCATAAACGTGGATGTAACTGGCAAGATCCAGCGGTTGGTAGCATTGTATTCAGCTAGATCCAGGTTGAATTTGTTAAGAAAGATGTCCTGAATGTAGTCCGGTACATCGTACAGAATGTTATAAGCCGCCGCGGTTAATCCGTTCGTATCGCTCAGGACCTGGAATTGAAGATCTTCTTTCTCTTGCTGAGTCAGTGTATTATCGGGACTTTGCGGACTAACGGCAATCAAACGGCCGCCGATGGCTTCGATTTGCGGAAGCACCTTCTGATACGAACGTAGCTGCATATTGCAGAAGGGGCACCAGCCTCCCCGATAAAAAGTCAGCACAACCGGACCTTGGGACAATTCGTCGTAAAGATTCACGGCTTGCCCAAGCGAGTTGTTTAAAGTAAAGTCTTTAGCTTTTTGGCCCTCCGACAGACCGAACGCATTGCCCGCTTGCTGTTGCCCATTGATCAAGCGGAATAACTCGTTATACACATCGGCTGGGGTATTTGCAATAAACTCTTGTCTCATTTGATCCAGGGTTTGCGTGAATGTCATCTTCATACACCTCATTTAGGTAGATACGGCGGCCCTTCCGCTGTACGGGGTGGGGACTTCCGTTCGTTCTATTTTGGAGTGACTACTCCATTTTTAAGCTGATCTCATTTTATTTAAATTTTTTTGGATTGTCAACTCCATTTTTCAGAAAAGGAGGATGTTCCTCCTTCGCAGATCACACAAAAACCCCGCAACCCGGCGTTTACCGCCGGTTACGGGGTCCATTAAAAACGTAGATTAACCTCCTTTGCTGTGGCCGATTCCGGGTGCAAGCCCGGGTTGTCTCTTTTTACCGGGAGACCGAACGGCGCACCGTCATCCTACGAGATAGGAACGGATATGCTCCAAGATCGCATCGAGCACAGCCTCTAGCGCGCAGATATCCTTGCGGACCTGCGTCATCAGCAGGCCGCCCTGCAAGGCAGTCAACAGCGCCAACGCCAGCCGGTCCGGGTCAGCATCAGCGCGCATTTCTCCACGTGCATGCATCGCGCGCAGCCCTTGGCTGATCGCCTGCTCCCACTGCAGGAAACCCGCGGCAAGCGCCGTGCGGGCTGCCGGTTCCATGTCCGCAAGCTCGCTGGCCAGCGAACCGATCGGGCAACCGCCTTGATACTCTCGGTCAACCTGCAGTTGAATAACGGCGTCGCGCCAGGTTTGCAGCGCCTCCATGCTGTCCAGATGGCTAAGCAAAGGCTCTTGTGCGCCCAGCACCTGCTCCGTCTGGAACAGGATGACGGCCTGCACCAGCTCTCGCTTCTCTTTGAAGTAGTGATAAAGCTGGGAGGAGCTGACCTTGGCTTCCTTCTGTACATCCTCCACGCTCGTTCCGGCAACGCCGCGTTCGAACATCAGTCCGGCGGCGGCCGCGACGATGCGGCTGCGCGTTTCTTTTCCCTTCTTTGTGAGTTTCTGTTCCGAGTTGATTGTTGTCATCGTGTTCTTCATGAGCTTAGTATATCAAAAATGGAGTTATCCATCCAGAAATGAATGACGCCTTTCCGGTGCACACTAGGGATCGAGATATGTGTCACAAAGGAGGTCAAACAAATGAAACTTGAAGCAAGGGGCGGCATCCGTCTCATAGGGAGATTGGCGATGCTGCTTGCCCTGTTGGCATTTTCGCTTTCGTTCGAGGCGGGAAGCGCAGAGGCTTCACGGCCGGAGGGGGAGGGCATCTCGGCCTCACTGTCGGCAGCGCTGCGCCAGGGCGGCTACGTGATTTACGTCCGGCACGGCGAAGCCAACATCGGCGAGGACCAGCCAGGGCTGCGGCCGGAGGACTGTGCGACGCAGCGCAATTTGTCCGCCGTCGGCCGCGACCAGGCGCGCCAATTCGGCGACGCGCTGCGGGCGCGTGGTATCCCGGTGGCGACGCCGGTGCTGGCCAGCCCGCTGTGCCGGACGCGCGAAACCGCCGCGCTGGCCTTTGGCCCCGCCCGGGTGCAGGCCGTGCCGGCGCTGCTCGGGCTGGCGCGGCTAGGCGCCCCCGGCGGGGCGGCAGCGCCCGCGGAGCGGGAGGCGACCTTGCGCGCGCTGGACGCGCGGCTGGAGGAGCCGCCTCCGGTCGGCGCCAACCGCGTGATCGTCGCCCACAGCTTCCCGCCGGGCGTCGGGTTTGGACCGCTCCCTGAGTTGGGAGCGGTCATCGTGCACCCGCGCGGCCGGGGGCAGGGCTACGATCTCGTGGCCCGCGTCCCGTTGGACGCTTGGGCCAGCCTGCCGGCCCGGTAGGCAAACCCGCAGAAGCTTCAGGCCGCTATTGAGGCGGCCTGAAGCTTTTTTTCAAGGCAGCATTCCGCTAACGGACCGTAAAGACTTTATTGTCCAATTTCCCGGAGATTTCCCGTGCTTACGGACGGGAATGACGTTATTTCAAGGACGCTAGCTAAATTCGCATCCATTTCGAGCCTATAAGGTCTTTGGTGTCCGTTAGATTTGGGGAGCGTGTCTTTTAGCGCCAATAACGGCTCTCCGGTCCGTTAGCCCCTTGCTTTTTAACCCCATTCCCCAAGTCGCTTGGTTTAACCCTCCCTCTTTACTCCTCGGCATCGCCTATTGTCTTTACACCACCCGTTCATCATAGCCTTCTGCTTTATATACTTGCGTTTTCGGAAACATATGTTACTATTAACATAGGTTAACGAAAACAGGAGTGAGTCGGATGTCGATCAACTATGCGATTCTTGGGATGCTGAGCGCCCGTTCCCTGACTGGCTATGACTTGAAGAAGATCATCCAGGATTCGCCGTTCATGCCCTGGTCGGGCAACAACAATCAAATCTACAAGGCACTGGTGGAATTGCTGGAAGAGGGGTGGGTGACCAACGAGGTGCACCATCAGGACAGCGCCCCGTCGAAGAAGATCTATACGATCACCGATGCCGGGCGGGAAGAGCTGAAGGCCTGGGTGCTGTCTCCGCCGGAGCTGCCGGAGTTCAAAAACACCTTCCTGGTGCGCCTCGCCTGGGCGGATTCGCTAGATCCCAAAGAGCTGAATTCACTCCTCACGGGGTATGAGCAGGAAATTTACCTGCAGATCGCCGCAGAAGAGGAGAAGCTGCGCAGGGGTGAATTCTCACCGCGCCGCACAACCCGCGAAACCTATCTATGGGAGCAAATCCACGGCCGTGTCTTGGAGCAATACCGGAGCGAACTCGACTGGATCCGCCAACTGCGCGAAGACCTGGGAATCCGTCATCCGAAGGAAGGGGAGAACCATACCATGAACTATCAACTTGTGGAAAAAAACAATCAAACGATCGTCGTCGTGTCGTCCACCGAACCGCCGATCGCGACCGGTAAGGACGCCATTGGCCTGATCGAAGTGTGCGTCGAGCATAACGCAGGACGGATCGCCGTTCATGCCGAGGCGTTGTCTGAGGACTTTTTTAAGTTAAGAACAGGAGTGGCCGGAGAAATTCTGCAGAAATTCGTGAACTTCTCGCTCCGCGCCGCCATTATTGTTGCCGACGGGAGCTTGATTAAAGGGCGGATGAAGGAGCTGCTCGCCGAATCCAATCGAGGCAACCTGTTCCGAGTATTTGCCAGTCAAGCCGAAGCGGAGGAATGGTTGGCGGGAGAATAAGAAGAGGCTTGTACGCCTCCCAAGTGGGCCTTGCTGGTGATGCATGTCCCGGAGATGGTATAATTTGCTTATGGAAAATGCGCTTGGGAGGCCAATCGATGAGAGAAGAGCTATTGGAACAATTGCAAACGTGGCATGAAGAAGATGAGTACGAACAGATCGTTCAAGCCATTATGGACGTGCCGGCGGAGGAAAGAGATTATGAGCTCGTTAACCATTTAGGGCGGGCGCTGAACAATCTGGAGCGGTATGATGAGGCGGTCGGGCAGTTCCTGACTGTTGCCGCGGAGGGCCAAGAGGATCCGCTTTGGCATTACCGGATCGGCTTGGCGTATTACTACTTGGGCCGGTACGACGAAGCGCGGACGGCGTTCGAGAACGCCGATCGGTTGGAGCCGGGAGACGAGGACACCCTGGAATTCCTGAACTGGATCGAGGAAAAGACGGCCGAGGGCGCATCTGGATCGGAAGCGACTCCAAACGAGGCAGCATCTGAGACGGAAGCGACGAAGCCGGAGGCCGGACAAACCTTGGCGGCACCGGTTAATTTCGAAGGTGACTTCGACGCGGCGAGCTTCTGGGATGACGGCAATCCCGCGGCCGAAAAGTACGTCTCCGCACCGCCAACTGACGCATTAATCGAGTCCGTGGAGGAGTCGCTTGTTTTCCGTCTGCCGGCTTTTTACGTGAACCTGATGAAAGTGCATAATGGCGGAATCCCCCGGGGCCGATACTTCCGGAGCGAATCCGGCGAGACCGTCGAAATTTTAGGTCTCATGGGCATCGGGCGCGAGAAACCGCACTCGCTGTGCGGAGCCGCCGGGAGCCGCGCGACGATCGAGCGGGAGGGGTATCCCGAATTCGGCGTTGTCCTCTGCGATACGCCATCCGACGCCGGGGTGGTTATGCTCGACTACCGCGAATCTGCCAACGACGGCGAACCCGAAGTGGTTTACGTCGAGAAAGCGAGCAAGAAAGTCACCCGCCTGGCGCCGAGCTTCGAGGCGTTCGTCCGCGGGTTGACGGGCGGGGCGCAGCAAGGTTAGCCGCCAGGTTCAAACCATGACGGGTCACGCGAGTGTGTGACAGTTGCTCGCTTAAAATGCGGCGGTCCGTGCGCGAGTGTGGGTCCGGATTCCCAAAGAGGTCGTCAGGATCCTAGGTCCTGGCGGTCCCTTTTTGCCGCATGGAGTCGATTTTTCATATATAATAGGCCTTTTCCACCTCAGACGAGCAATTGGATATGATTTATCGAATACAATATGGGAAATCATCACCGAAGGGCCCATTGTATATGATATTTCGTATACAATAAGCCACTTTGCCCTTTCAGCGACCTATTATATATGATTTTTCATATACAATAGGCCTTTTCCGCTTCAGACGAGCAATTGTATATGATTTTTCGAATACAATATGGCGAATCATCGCCGAATAGCCCATTATACTCGAAATTTCATAGATAATCCTCTCGACTCTCGTTGAGAATAGGGAATAGGGAGTTCCTCGTTCCGCCTAAAAAGGGTAGAATAAGAGGAGAAGGAGAGGTACCCCATGGCACAATTAGTCTATAAGCAAATCATAGACGACCTGAAGGAGAAGATTTTCTCCGGACAGTTTGCGAATATGAGACTGCCAGACGAGCGCAGCCTGAGCGAGACGTACCAGGTGAGCCGCAGTTCGGTGAAGCGCGCGCTGACGAAGATGGAGCATGACGGCATTATTTTTAAGAAGCGCGGTTCCGGCACGTTCATCAATCCCCTATACATAAAAAATGAGTCCATCTTCAACTATGAAGGCTCCAATCTTGGGGTCACCGACAACTTCCAGATGCACGGCAAGAAGCCGAAGGTGAAGGTGCTCAGCTTTGAGGTGATTCCGCCGACCGAGGAATTGCAGCGCGATTTGTTTCTGGAGCCGCATGATTTCGTGTACAAAATCGTCCGTCTGCGCCTCTTCGACGAGGAGCCGTTTATGATCGAAACGGGGTACATCCCCATCAAAATTGTGCAGGACCTGAACCAGACGATTATCGAGGGATCGATCTTCAACTATTTGGAGGACTCGCGGAACTTGGCCGTGACCAAGTCGTTCCTGTCGATCTACGCCGAGCCGTCCAATTTGCAAGACCAGGAGCTGCTGCATTTGGCACCAAATGAGCCGGTCAGCATTATGGAGGGGATCTTTTTCTTAGATAACGGCACGCCGTTCGAGTTCTCGCACATGCGGTTCCACTATAAATATTCGAAATTTAATACGTTCGTTTCGGTACAAGAGAAATAAGTGCGGAATGACATCCAAGCAGGCTGAACCTAGGTTCGGCCTGCTTTTTTTATCCGGTGACGGGAAAATGGGCATGCTAAAGGCACTGAAAGATGCAGCGGCGGACCGATCAATTTTCATAGTATGTTCAATATTTCACGTAATTGGACCGTATCAATTTTTGAAAAGGTCGTTATTATAGAAGTATAGGTGAAAACATTCACAAGGTTAGAATCGAACGCAACAGAACAAGATCAGAGAAAGAAAAAACAAAGGGAGTGGAAGAAATGGCATTTACGATGACGCAAGTCGATTATTCCTCCAAAACGTACCTGGCCAAGCTGGACGCTTATTGGCGCGCAACGAACTATATCTCGGTGGGGCAGTTGTACCTGAAGGACAACCCGCTGCTGCTGGAAACGTTGAAGGATTCGGATGTGAAGGTCAAGCCGATCGGGCACTGGGGCACGATTCCGGGCCAAAACTTCATTTACGCCCACCTGAACCGGGTCATCTGCAAATATGATCTGGATATGTTCTACGTCGAAGGACCGGGTCACGGCGGGCAAGTGATGGTATCGAACTCTTACCTGGATGGCAGCTACACGGAAATCTATCCGGAAATTACGCAGGATCTTCAAGGGATGAAGAAGTTGTTCAAGCAATTTTCCTTCCCGGGCGGGATTGCTTCCCACGCAGCACCGGAGACGCCGGGGTCGATTCATGAAGGCGGGGAATTGGGGTATTCGCTTTCGCATGGCGCAGGCGCGATTTTGGACCACCCGAACCTCATTTCGGCGGTCGTCGTAGGCGACGGGGAAGCCGAAACCGGACCGCTTGCGGCTTCTTGGTTCTCCAACCGGTTCATCAACCCGATCACGGACGGCGCTGTTCTGCCGATCTTGCACTTGAATGGATTTAAGATCAGCAACCCAACGATCCTGTCTCGTCAAACGAACGAGGAAATGACCGCTTATTTCAAAGGCATGGGCTGGGAACCGATTTTCGTAGAAGGCGAAGATCCGGAGTTGATGCATCCGGCGATGGCGAAGGCGCTGGACACGATCGTTGAGAAAATCCAAGCCATCCAGAAGCATGCGCGCGAAACCGGGGACGCTACTCGTCCGGTATGGCCGATGCTGGTATTCCGTTCCCCGAAAGGCTGGACGGGACCAAAGGAATGGGGCGGCGTACCGAACGAAAATTCGTTCCGTGCCCACCAAGTACCGATTCCGGTCGATCAGAAGAACATGCAACACGCTCCGGCTTTGCTGGAATGGATGAAGAGCTACCGTCCGGAAGAGCTGTTCTACGAGAACGGTCGTTTGAGAGACGAACTCGCCGAAATCCTGCCGAAGGGCAACCGCCGCATGGGCAAAAATCCAGTTACCGACGCCGGCCGTCTCGTGAAGGATCTGCGCCTCCCGAATTTCCGGGATTATGCCCTCGATAACTCCGTACCGGGTAAAGTTGTCGCTCAGGACATGGCTGTGTTGGGTAAATACGTAGCCGAGGTCGTTCAACTGAACGAAGCGAACAAGAACTTCCGCATCTTCGGCCCGGACGAAACGATGTCCAACCGCCTCGGACCGGTGTTTGACGTCACTAAACGCCAATGGCTGGACGCCGTGAAGGAGCCAAACGATGAATTCCTGGCTTCCTATGGTCGCGTCATCGATTCGCAGCTGTCCGAGCATCAGGCGGAAGGTCTGCTGGAAGGGTATGTGCTGACTGGGCGCCATGGCTTCTTCGCCAGCTACGAAGCGTTCCTGCGCGTAGTTGATTCGATGATCACCCAGCACTTCAAATGGCTGCGCAAAGCAACCGATCATGGTTGGCGCGGGAAGATCCCGTCCTTGAATGTCGTGGCAACCTCCACGGTGTTCCAGCAGGATCACAACGGATATACGCACCAAGACCCAGGTTTGTTGGGCCATCTGGCTGACAAGAAGCCGGAGTTCATCCGCGAGTATTTGCCGGCGGACGCCAATACGCTGCTGGCCGTGTTTGATACGATCCTGAACGACCGTCAGAAGATCAACTTGATCGTCTCCTCCAAGCATCCGCGTCCGCAATGGTTTACGGCTGACGAAGCAGCGGAACTGGTGGAAAAAGGCTTGAAAGTGATCGACTGGGCCAGCACCGATCAAGGCGGCGAGCCGGATATCGTGTTCGCTTCCTCCGGCACGGAGCCGACGATGGAGAGCTTGGCTGCAATCAGCATTTTGCATGAGAAATTGCCGGATCTGAAAATCCGTTACATCAACGTTGTCGACCTGTTGAAGCTGAGAAGCCAGAAGCTGGATCCACGCGGCTTGTCCGATGCTGAATTCGACGCATTCTTTACCAAAGACAAACCGGTTGTGTTCGCGTTCCACGGTTATGAAGGCCTGATCAAGGACCTGTTCTTTGACCGCCACAACCATAACCTGCACGTGCATGGTTACCGGGAAAATGGCGACATCACAACGCCGTTCGATATGCGCGTAGTGAACCAAATGGACCGGTTCGACCTGGTCAAAGAAGCGGTCTTGAACCTGCCGAACGCCGAGCAATACGCTTCGATCGCCGACGAAATGGATGCGATGGTGAAGAAGCACCACGCGTACATCCGCGAGGAAGGCATCGACTTGCCGGAAGTGGAAAACTGGGTTTGGAAACCGCTGAAATAAGCGGATGCATGATTAAGCCTGCTCCCCTATGGGGGGGCGGGCTTTTATGTTCGAAATGTTGCAACACATACAACATTTGTTCCGCCATCCGCGCCCAGAATGGTTAATTTTGCCCTTCTCGGTTCACCCTAACGGGGTAGCAAGCAGTACCCATCCACCCCCAATAACCAACATGGAGTGAACTAGATATGACAAACGACCAAACGGCGCACCAGGAAGCCGTGGAAACCGTCCGGAAGTTGATCAAAGGCATCGAGATCGCCATGCTGACCACCGTCACGCAGGAAGGGCTGGTGTCGCGTCCGATGAAAACCCAGGAGGTCGAATTCGACGGCGACCTCTGGTTCCTGACGAAAGAGGAGACAGATAAATACACCCAACTCAAGCAGCATCCCAGCGTCAACGTGTCGTACGTGGGGAACTCCTACGTTTCGGTACGCGGAACTGCCGAGGTGGTCAACGACCGGGCGAAGATCGACCAATTCTGGAATGCGGCCTACGCCAAATTCCTGCACACCACCAGCGATGACCCGAGTCTAGTCCTGATCAAAGTGAAGGCCGAGGCGGCGGAATACTGGGAAACCGGCAATCTCGTCAAGATGGTCAAGCGCATGTTCTCCCAACTGACCGGCAAGGAAACGGAAGCCGAATTGAATAAGACGGTGAAGTTGTAGTACCTCGCAAAAAGGAGCAGCAGGATTTTTTATCCCGCTGCTCTTTTTTCATCCTATTCGTTGCGAAGTGGCAGCTTCCGAAGGGCTTTTCGCCTCATCAGCCATTTCTCCAGGTAATACACGGCGATGACCATTACGGCGATGATTCCCAAATATTCGGCGATTACGCCAAAAACGTTCGGACCCGATCCGACCGATCCGATGCCGCGCCCTTCGCCACGTAATCCGCCACTGGGTTTCCCGGAATGGCCCAAGCCTTCGCGGGATCCTCCTTCGTCGCCGTCAGGCCATTGAGGTCTTTCGCCGCTCTCCCGATCGAAATCACCATCCGCATCCATTTGGCCTCTCTCCCGGTCACCGAAGTCACCCGCGTGTGCCGTCATCGATTTCAAGCCAAATACGTTACTGATGCTCTGCACATGACCGACGAAGTTTGTGGCGTACATTTGATAAACCCCAAATACCAGAAGGAGTGCCACAGCCACTTTGGCGAGGACCCCTAACCTAGGTTTCTTCATGCGGTAATGAATGATTTGGTGGAACACGCCCACGACCCATTTCCAATGCAGGCCAATATGTATGGCCACCAGGATCAAGACGAGGTAGGACACGGACATATGGGTCAGTTTAAACCAGGACTCGTTACCGACGTGGATATTGGGGAATACCACCCGGGAGATGAAGATCCCGCTGATGATCACGAATCCCATGGATACCAGCAGAAGCAAATTCAGGACATAGCTGATTCGCGTTTTGAGCGGCAATTTGCGGTCGAAGAGCTTCCTCGTGATCTTGGCTACCCAACGCCAATTCAGCAAAATATGGGTCAGAATCGCGCCGCCCATGGCGACACCGGCGATTTCATGGAAAGGGAGCCCGCCCAGCACCTGTTTGTTGAAGAAAAGGACAAACGTCAACGCCATCAGCAGATCTAGTCCGAATTTGACGTACATGATTTCCTTTTTCTTACGATCCCGCGGTGGGGTCTGTCGTTCCTGCATGGACTATTCAGCCTCCTTGGCGAAGTTCTTGATCTGGACCAAGGATACGCTGCGAACCTTTAATGAACCTTAAAAACGGGAAGGGGCACATCACAATGAACCGAAGGTTAAGGAGGGATCGACCGAGTAACTAATTGGCGATGCTGATGCTGCCGGGCCGAGATTTGCAAATTTTCTTCATTCGGGTGGCTTCCTCAACGATTTGTTCCATGTTCTCGAAGTTGCGGGTCCGGTTTGTTACCACGGCGATAGAGATCGATACGAGGGGAATCGGGCCATAAACCCCAGAACGACCCTCGCCCAGGACGTAGTTGTTCTTCAGATCTTCTTTGCTATAGAACTCCTTCTTCAGGGCTTCGAAGCCATCGATGATTTTGGTGCATGCGTACGGATAGTTGTGATGGTTCAAGATGGCGATGAAATCATCCCCGCCAATATGGCCGAGAAAAGACCCCTGGCCGGAGAAGGGCTCTCGCAGCAAATTCGCCGTCGCCTGGATGAGGGCGTCACCCATTTTGAAGCCGTAACTGTCGTTATAGGATTTGAAATGATCGAGATCGATGTAGAGGACGCTGAATTGCTCTTGCCCGGAAGATTGCTGCAGGCGGTCGTCGATCAGTCGATTGCCGGGGAGCCCGGTCAGTGGATTCAGGAAACTCGCCATCTCCGCTCGGATGTTGGCAACTTCCAATAGCAGGCGTCGGATGCTGACAAACCCATGCAACTTCCCGTCCCGCAGGACCAGAACGCCTTCGTATAGCTCTTCCTCAGAACGGTTCATCGCCCGGATACTGACTTCCGTGATGGGCTCGTCCCATTCAACGACGAGGGGATGAGGGTTTACGACGAGCATGACGGGGCGGCCCATATAAATCTGGTAGCCGTATTGTGTGCCCAGCAGTTGGTAGAACCGAGCTCGCATCAATAGTGCCGGACGACCGTTTTCGTCAACAACCGCTATGCCTTCCAGTTTGGGAGTTTGCTTAAAAAGATGGTTGACCAAGCCGCATTTCGTGTCGGGAGCGACGATCGGGATCGTCTCCGCAATTTCGCCGATATTCGTCAACAAGTCGTAAACCCTCCCTCTTATCCACCATTACTGTACGATTTCTCGCAAAGCGTCATTACCCATTTCCGTAGCCGGTCTACCAAGTGCATATCCTTGCCCATATTCGATACCCACCCGTTGGAGAAATATTCGTTCTTCCGGCTCCTCAATGCCCTCGGCAATGATATGCGTGCCGGATTCGGCCGCAAACTCCTGAAGCAGCATCACGATACGTTGTTGATTCGGGTGAAGGTGGAGATGGCGAATCAGGGATTTGTCGATTTTAATAAATTCAGGCTTCAAGCTCACGATGGCCTTCAGGCTGTTGTAACCGGAGCCGGCGTCGTCGATGGCGATGCGAAACCCTTGGTAACGGTAATGAGATAAAATGCGCTCGAAGGCAACGTAGTCGTGTACCGCTTGTTTCTCCGTCAGTTCAAACACAACCTGTTGCGGCGATAAGCCGTACCGGGACAAGAGTTGGATCGTTTCGCCGCTCCGGTAACCGGGGTCCGACAGCACCTGCGGATGAATGTTAACGAATACAATGGTGTCCGCCGGTTTGCGAGAACGGATCAAGGCAAGCCGGAAGCGGTTGAAGGAGATATCGCGGCAAAAGCGTTCGAAGGCAAACACCTGGTCCGTTTGCCCGATGAAGTCGTAGAACGATTCGGTATGGGGAAACAAGGCCGATACCGGCGGACGGTTCAGCACTTCATATCCCAGGCAGGTTCCGTTCTGCAGATTCAAGATAGGTTGGAAAAACGTCGTCAGCGTTTGGTTGCGGATGATCTGCTGCAGGGCGTAGAACCTTCGGGAAGACAGCCAATATTGGCGGGTGGCGTGATAAAAATAGGTCATGTAATGATACAGACCGCTATTCACCTCGGTAGGAGAGAGCGGCGTTTTCATGTCGGATTCATCCTTTAGTTCCATATAATCGAGACCGGGACTTCGCAAAGCTTGTCTCTATAGTCCGATCGTATCACGCTCCGACCTTTTTAGCGTAAACGGAATGTTAGCGTCGCGTAAAAAATCTGGTCATCACCCATGTCGAATGTGGAAAAAAGCCGCCGATCGAGACTAACTCGATCGGCGGCTCTCTTGACGAGTGGTGCCTTGGGGATCGTTATTTCACCGGAATCGCGATCTTCTGTCCGATCCGGATCAGATGCGGGTTGGACAGTTTGTTGTATTTAGCCAGAGCCTGCCACGTTGTGCCGTGCTCCAGCGCGATGTCGTACAGGGTGTCGCCTTTCTTGACGATGTAGACGGTGTCCGTCCCGGCCGAAGGAGCGGGAGCGGGAACGGGCGTCGGCTTCGCCGGAGCCGGAGCAGGAGCAGGAGCCGGTTCAGGTGATGGAGCTGGCGCAGGCGTCGGTGTCGGTGCCGGGTTGGCCGACTCGGTAGTCGAGCTCAGCTGGAAGGTGGCATAACCGTCCTTCGTGTCGGCCAGGTACTTCAAGCTGCCCGACTTGGAAGCCGTCTCTTTGGCGGCTGGTGAAGTTGCGAACGTGACGTTGGCCTTGCCGAACGGAGCGAGCGACCAGTTGCCGTCCGCGGTCGGGTTGATCGTGCCGTTCTCGCGGATGTAGTCGATGATCACCTGGCGGTTCTCATCCGGCGAGGCTAGAATGATCCGTTTGCCGTCCGGGTTCGCGAATTTGCTGGACGACGCGCGGTAGTTGTTGCTGGCGACAACGAATTTTTGCGCCGGATCGATCGGTTTGCCATTATAAGACAGGTTCACAATGCGGCTCGATTTCTCGTTCAACACGCCGCCCTTGGCGTCGTATTTAGCCGGCTTCGTCACGTCGATTTGATACGTCACGCCGTCGATCACGTCGAAGTTGTACGTTGGGAAGTCATAGTTAACCAGTTCTTGAGCTTCCGTCTTGGCCGGATCGATTTGGTTGAACTGCCCGGCAGACCATTCGAGCCATTCCTTCAGCTCAGCGCCGGTCACCAGCACGGCATTCACCGTGTTGGAGTACAGGTACAGGTCGGCCACGTTCTTGATGGCGATGTCGCCTGCCGGAATGTCGGTGTAGTAGTTCGCGCCTTGGCGTCCGCCGGCTTTAAACGGGGCTCCGGCCGACAACACCGGCACACCTTCATATTCTGTGCCCTGCAGATGCTTCTCTACATACCATTTCTGCGCATTGGTCACGATTTGGATCGAGGGATCGTCTTGGATCAAAGCGAACCAGCTATTGATCGGCGCGCTGGTTTTGCCCACCGGACCGCGGACATACTCGAGCGTATGCTCGTGATCCTCTTTGATCGCGTCCCAAATCGTTTGGTCCGCGTCCACCAGCGACTTCTTGTTGGCGGTGTCGTAAATCGGCTTCACGGCCACTTTGGAGTTCTTCACCGACCAGGCATCGCCGGATTTCTCCAGCGTCAGGTCGATGATTCCGAGGTTGTTGCCCCAATACCCCGGTTCGACGGCCGGTACGCCGTTGATCGTGCCTTTGGCCAAGTCGACGCCCGTCTTACCTTCAAAAGAGGCATCCGGGAATACCTTATGCGCGTGGCCGAACAAGATCGCGTCGATGCCTTCTACCTTGCTCAGGTACAGGACCGAGTTCTCCATCAGCGGCGTTTGCGGGATGTCCTCGAAGCCGGAGTGCGGCACCGCGATGATGAGGTCGGCGCCTTCTTTTTTCATCTGAGGCACGAATTTCTTCGCCGTCTCCACGATATCCTTCGTGACCAGCTTCCCTTCGAGATGCGCTTTGTCCCAGGATAGGATTTGCGGCGGTACGAAGCCGATGATTCCGACCTTCAGCTTGTGCTTCGCGCCCGTGCTGTCGGTTACCTCTTTATCGAGGATGAGATAAGGGGTGAAGGCGTTCTTGTCGTTCGATGGATCTTGATCCTTATCGTCCAGATAGATGTTGGCATTGACGTAAGGAAAATTCGAGCCTTTGACGGCGGTCTTGAGGAAGTCGAGGCCATAGTTGAACTCGTGGTTGCCGAAGTTGCCGGCATCATAACCGAGCAAATTCATCGCTTTGTAGACGGGATGGGTCTCGCCCTCCTGCAGCTTGTCCACGGTTGCAACGTAATCGCCCAGCGGGTTGCCCTGAATCAGGTCGCCGTTATCGATGAGCAAGCTGTTCTTCGCTTCCGAGCGAGCTTGTTTGATCAGCGTAGCCGTCTTAGCCAAGCCGTACTCGTCGGTTGGCTTGTCCGCAAAGTAATCATAGTTAACAATGTTCACGTGCAGATCGGTGGTCTCCAGGATGCGAAGCTCGACGGTCGCCGCTCCGGTACTGTCCGCTGCAGATGCCGAGAACGGCAGGGCTGCCAAACTAGCTGCCAACAGGGATGAGATCAGGATGAATTTCAGACTGCGAGGTTTGTTCAATTTCATTCCTCCTTCGAATTTGGGTACTCCCTGACAGGGGTCATGCGAAGCTTTGTGCCGAAAAATTAGTTTAAATTGACTTTAATATTTTATATGAATTGGTAGGGATTGTCATGGGGGAAATTTCTATTTCACGAGAAACAAAACAGATTGTGCAGGAGGTACAAGGTGGGGGATCACATCCTTTGCGGCAAGGTGCGGTGCAAGTGTGGAAGGTCATCATGGGCCAGACTGCAAGGGCGAGGCGTCGTTCGCTAGTGCATTTGATATGAAAAATCATACACAATTTCGTTTTGGATGAATGGAATCGGAAATCTATATGAAAAACCGAATAGAATGAGGCGTTTCCGCAGACTTCCGATGAATTCTATATGAAAAATCGCGTACAATCGGCCATTTCCGGTATTTCTATCAAATTGGATATGAAAAATCGAATAGATTACCGTTGGAAGCCCGGAAATAGGAAAGGCGACCGGAGGTTAAAGTCCGATCGCCTTCACTTTAGTATTCTTCAGCGGGTTGTGCTGCCATCTCTTCCGTTTTTTTCGATCCGGCCGCTCCTTTTCGGTTGGGCATGAAGATCGTGACCGCCAGTATCAAGACGCTTAGCACAGCCATGCACAGATAGGCGTCGTTCGTGCCAAGGATCGATGACATCTCCTTCAGTTGGGCCTTGGAAAGTGCCCGGCCCGATTCCAACAAATCGGCGGCGTGGAATTTGGTTCTCGCCGTATAGATCGTGACGACCAGCGCCGTTCCGATCGCCCCCGCCACTTGCCGGACCGTGTTCGTCACGGCGGAACCGTGCGTGTTCATGTGCTTCGGTAGGGCGTTTAATCCAGCGGTGTTGAGCGGCATCGTGAGGAAGCTCAACCCGATGCGCAAGACGATCGTTCGCACGACCAAATAGGTATAGGTCGTCGTTTCGGTTAAATGCGTCACTCCCCAGATGGCGGGAATCGTGAAGAGCAAACCGATGATGGCGATGGGCTTGACCCCGAACTTATCCAATAAGCGTCCGGAAACCGGTGACAATAATGCGTTGATCAAGGCCCCCGGCAACAGAAGCAAACCGGTCTCCAGCACCGAAAATCCCCGGCTGGCCTGCAAGTAAATCGGCAGCAAGATCATATCTGCATACATGACCATCATAATCATTACGCTGATGATCGTCGTGACCGTATACATCTTGTCCTGGAACACTCTCAAGTTCATAAGCGGGGTGGAATCCTTCAACTGTCGCCGGCAGAACAGGAACAGAAAAATACCACCGACGAGGAGACAAGCCAGCACTTCGGCACTCCCCCAGCCTTTATTGCCCGCGTTGCTGAAGCCAAACAGAATACCGCCAAAGCCTATGGTCGAGTAGACGATGCTGACAAGATCCAGCTTCGGTTTCGAGGTCTCCGAGACATTCACCAAATATTTCAGGGCCAACGGAATGACGAGGGCGACCAGCGGCACCATCCCGATGAAAATCCAGCGCCATGATAGATGCTCGATGACGAAGCCGGCTAAGGTTGGCCCGATCGCTGGAGCGACGATCATGGCGAGGCCGATGAGCCCCATGGCCGCTCCGCGTCCTTCTTTGGGGAACACCACCAACACAACCATCATCAAGAGGGGCATGATAATGCCGGCACCTGCGGCTTGGATCAGCCGTCCTGTTAAGAGAAACGGAAAGCTTGGCGCGATGGCGTTGATGAATGTTCCGACCAGTAGTAGGAGCATGGAGCAGATAAACAACTGGCGGGTCGTAAACCGTTGCATGAGGAATGCCGTGACCGGCACCAAAATCCCGTTTACAAGCATGAAGCCAGTAATCAGCCACTGAACGGTCGTCGCGGTAATCGCGAATTCCTTCATTAGATCGGGCAACGCGACGTTGAGGATCGTTTGGTTCAGGATAGATAAGAATGAGCCCAATAGCAGGACGGGCATCAGGATTTTTTTATTCACCTGTGGGGTTGAGGGATTCAAGGTCGGGCTCCTTTCAAAAGGTCATTTATTGACGTAACGTCGACTAATTGATACTCTGTCGATAAAACATAGTATCATGCGAGCCGGCAAAAGGCCATTTACACTTTACGGAGAAGTGTAGACTATGCGACAGAGGGGCGGGACGGTGTCGAATAAGTTGCAGATGATCATCAAAGGAGAGATGAGATGTCGACCAATCCAGAAGAGAAGGTAGATCCTCGGGTCACGCGAACGAAACGCCTGTTCAGGGAGGCGCTGATTTCGTTGCTGCAGGAGAGCGCCGATCCGCATAAAGTCACAGTCCAGGGTTTGGCGAGTCGTGCGGGATTGAACCGGGCTACGTTTTATTTGCATTACCGCGACGTGGAGGATTTGTTGGAGCAGTTAACGAGGGAAGTGCTGGACGAGCTGGCCCGAAGAATGCGCCCGCTCACCGAGAGCGGCCCGTCTAAGGAGCAATCGCCGCTGGTTTCGTTTTTGGAGCAAATTTTCGAGAACGCGGCATTATTTCAGGTCCTCATGGAAAATAAGGAGTTCCGCCACCGGTTGTTCGCGATGCTCACCGACATCGTTTCGATTCGAAGGGAGCGGAGGAAGACGGCGGATCCCGCGAAGCAGGTTCCCATCCAAATCGTTGCCGCCTCATCGCTTGGCATCGTTTCTTGGTGGATCGAAGAAGGCACCCCGTATAGTCCAAGCTACTTGGCCGACCAAATCAACCAGATGTATCGAAGAAAGTGATCGGCTGCAGAAAGCTTGCGAAGAAGACCTTGCTTGATCGCTGCGAAGCGCGGGTGAGGTCTTTTGGCTAGAGGAGCTACTTCACATCATTGACACAGGAGTTTACCGAGAGAAGTCGAATGTATCCTTTAGCGGAGGAGTACGTATGGATTGAAGCCCAAAGGAGGAGAGATGGATGTCGGTAGGCATTCTAGCGCATTTGCTCGGGAAGCAGCCCTTTCGGGAACTGGCGGCGAAGGTAGCCGCATATGAGTTTCCGTATGTGCAGTTGGCTTTGTCCAAGGCCATTTCGGATGTGGATTGCTCGTTGGGAAAAATAAGCCCGGGATTGGCCTCCGAGATCGGTGGCGCTTTTGCGGATCGGGGCGTCCGGATTGCCGTACTCGGCTGCTACGCCAGCCTGATCGATTTGGATGACGAGAGTTACCGGCACAACGTGGACCGGTTTAAAGAGCATTTGCGGCATGCGCGGCATTTCGGCGCGCCGATCGTGGCGACGGAGGTGGGCAAGCCGGCGGATCGAAGCCGCCTGCCGGAGTATGAGGAGCGCCTCATCCGCGCGTTGGAGGAGCTTGTAGAAGAAGCGGAGCGCTGGGGCGTGACCATTGGTCTCGAAGCCGCCCAAGGTCATTTCATCGATTCGCCGGAGACGATGGCGCAAACCCTGGAACGCTTCCCGTCCTCCTGCGTTGGCGTAGTAATCGATCCTTGCAACTTGATGAATGCCGATAACTTTACCCGCCAGGATGAAGTCATTCAAACGGCCTTCGACCTGCTGGGCCCCCGCATCGTGAGCGCCCACGCCAAGGATTTGCAGCGCAGCCCGAACGGCTTGCTGATCGAAACCGCCGCCGGGCTTGGGGAGTTGAATTACCCGCTGTTTTGGAAGCTGCTGGAGCAACACAAACCGCGTGGATTCGTAACATTGGAAGGCGTGACAGAAGAGCAGTGCGCCGAGGCAGCAAGATTCGTACACGAAGGGAGAGCGCAAGGATGAGGCATACGAAAGAGAGTTTATTCAAGCAACTGGAGGCGTTAGGCCTGGACGGTACGGGAACGGTGCTGGTCCATTCCTCCATGAAAAGCTTAGGCGAAGTGGAGGGCGGAGCGGATACCGTGTTGGATGCTTTTTCGGCGTATATGGAGCAAGGGTTGCTCGTGTTGCCTACCCATACCTGGTCGTACATCAATCACGATCAGCCTCGGTTCGAGGTCGAAAATTCACCGGTGTGTGTGGGCATTCTACCGGAACTCTTCCGTAAAAGGCCGGGGGTCATTCGCTCGTGGCATCCTACTCATTCGGTCGCCGCGTTGGGGCGGGAGGCCGAGGCGTTTACGGCGGAGGATCATCTGTTCGATACGCCTTGTGCCCGAGGTTCCTCGTGGGGGAAGCTGTTGGACCGCAAAGCGACGATTCTGCTGGTGGGGGTTGATTTGAAACGGAATACCTTCATTCATGGCGTCGAGGAATGGGCGGATATCCCGGGTAGAATGACGGACGACCACGAGATGTTATACACGATTACACCGGATGGCACGGAGATTCCGGTCCCTTCCCGCAGGCATTGCGGGTTGCCTTGGTCGGAACATTTTTGGAAAGTCGAAGAAGTCCTTGAGGTTCGCGGCGCGATGCGTAAGGGCAAACTGGGGGATGCGGTTGTTCGAGTTTGCGATGCGGCCGCCGTGGCGGAAGTGATCACGGAAATGTTAAGGGAGGAGCCGGATTTGTTCTCCGATAACGAGCCGTTGAAGAACCCGGAGCGCTGGATGGGAACATCGCATATTGAATAGCAGGAGGAGAATCAGATGAAAACGATCACCGTACAGAAGCTGGTGGACACGTTCCGTTTGGAAGTGCTGGCAGGGGAGGAGCACCTGGGTCGCGAGATCGATCGTCCCCGGGCGCATCGGCCGGGGCTGGAGTTCGTGGGATATTTCGATTTTTTTCCAATGAACCGAGTGCAGGTGCTGGGACGTAAGGAGATCAATTATTTGCTGACTTTAAGCGTGGAGGAACGCAAGCTGCATATCGGGAATATCGTCAAATATCACCCTCCGTGCTTCATTGTGACGTCCGGGCAACAAGAGATTCCTTATTTGGAGCTGTACTGCGAGGAGGAGGGCATTCCGCTGTTGCGTACCGAGGAAACGGCGACGGAGTTTATCGCCAAGCTGGACGGTTACCTGGTCAAGGCATTGGCTCCGGAAATTTCAATCCACGGAGTGTGCGTGAACGTATCGGGCATCGGCATCCTGCTTCGCGGCAAGTCCGGGATCGGCAAAAGCGAAACGGCGCATACGCTGATCCGCAGGGGGCACCGTTTTGTCGCGGACGATATCGTGGTGTTGAAGAAATTGAGCCCCACCACGCTGCTCGGAACCCATAACGAGACAACCCGCGAATTCCTGGCATTACGCAGCATCGGGCTGATTAACGTGGTCCGCCAATACGGACGCCGGGCTTTTCAGGATGAGACGCGGATCGTCTTGGATATCGAGCTGGTGCCGTGGCAGGAAAATGCCCTCAACAACGAACTGGAGACGGTGCCGCAGTTCACGGAATATCTAGGCGTCCAGATTCCGCATATCGAAATCCAGCTCCAACCCGGCCGGGACGTCGCCGGCCTGATCGAGGCCGCGGCGAACAACTGGTACTTGAAGCAACTAGGTTACAGCGCGGTAGATGAGTTTATGAAGCGGATTGAGGGGGAGATGGGGTCGTAGGGACGGGGGAGCGCCTATGTCTTCATCGACGAGTACTCTTTCTTCCACTTGCGGATTTTGCTGCGGAAGGATTTGAAAGGCGCTACGGTATTGATGTGGACCCATTTCCAAATCGGCCAGTTGGATGGGGTTGAAGCGGCCCACCTTCTGCCTCCCGGCGCAAATAATTCTTCATCGCTGAAGCTCTCAAGCCAGGGCGTCAGCTCATCGACAGCCGCTATAAACAACGCTTTGAGTTGGGATAAGGATTGGTCCCGATACGGGTCATAGAAGCTTTGATATAAACCACCTAATTGATTCCACTTAAATCCGGGCGCGGGAGTAACGACTTCTTTGCCTTCCAGTTCGTTGCGATCCCACCCGCGAATGAGATTGATCCAGCCCAGCTGATAGGCAATCATCTCCTGTGGCGTACGGTCCACTTCCTCCAACCGCAAGGCTTTATCCGTTTCGGGGATTCCTTCGAATTCCGCGATAAAAAGCTGAGCGGTTTTTTGGATTTCAGAGATTAAGGCTTGTTTACTGGCGTATGCTGGCATGGGTAGGTTCCTCCATGTGCGATTTTTATACCTATTATAACTCTCAGCGATCAGTTAAGTTTCACTATTTACAAACCAACGGTCGGTATTTATAATGAAATTACATAAAATTTGAAGTATGATCTGGAGGGTTGGTTTTGAAACAGGAGGAGCGCAGACAACGAACGTTAAGACAGCTGATCGATGCAACGAAAGCGTTGATTCAGGAGAAGGGATGCCATTCGATTACGATGCAGGACATCATGGGCAGATCCGGCCTGTCTAAAGGCGCGATTTTCCACTACGTCAACAGTAAGGATGAACTCTTTGTGATGCTTCTGCAAGGAGGGCTTGAAGAAACCAACAGACGCTTCATGAATGAGATCGAGGAAGGTCGACGGAACTTTGATGATCCGATGCAGAAAATCAAGGACAGCATTGTCGAATACGAAAATCCGCAGAACGTGACCAACAAAGTGCTCGTGTACTTGTTCGGCAAAGAGGAGGATCCGGCGGTTGCGGAGGCCTTGAAGCAGTATTACGAACGAACCGTATTTCTATCGCAGCTCTGGATTGAAACAGGTCAGCAGCACGGCGTCATTCCCAAAACGGTTGAGGCGGACAAAACGGCGGAATGGTTCACCTTGGTGACACTCGGCTTCCGAATTCGCGCAAGAATTCCGAATGTGCAGGCGATAGTTAAAGCGCAGGACTTAACCGCGCTAATGACGGACATTTTGAACCCCGGCAAAAAACGGGAAGAGAAAGGATGAGCGGGCGTGGGAATTTGGTTAACCTTGCATGTTCTTGGTGTCTTACTGATGGTTGGGAATATCGTAACGGCGGCATTTTGGAAAATACGGGCCGACCGGACTCGAAATCCACTAATCATGCACGATGCAGCTAAGAATGTAATGATTGCGGACTATATTTTTACGATTCCCGGGCTTGCCCTGATCGTCCTTTCCGGCGGCATGATGACGGGGAGTTTGGGCTACTCTTTGGCGGGTCTCAATTGGCTGACCTTCTCCTTAGGCTTGTTTGCCGTGACCGGACTGATCTGGCTGCTTATCCTCATTCCCATGCAGCGCAAAATGATCCGCCTGAGCGCCGATGGCATTGAGAGTGGCACCGTCACAGCGGAATATCATAAGGCCTCTCGAAATTGGGCGGTGTATGGCACGATGGCTACCTTGCTGCCGCTCGGGATTCTTTTTCTCATGATCACCAAAGGTTTCTAATGCCATGGGATTCGCTTAATCTGAAAATAACGGAGGTCTGCTCATGGAACCCCTGATTACCCTTATCGTTGTTACGCTGGTGATCCTTGCCTTGGGAGCTGCGGGAGTCAAACGACTGCGAACTTGGCCGATTGCCCTCCGGGGCGGGGTTGCAGCGATGTTTGTGTTGACCGGTACGGTGCATTTCGTTTGGATGCGGGAGGAGCTTATAAGCATGGTGCCGCCCATTTTGCCTTACCCTGGATTTATTGTCACGCTCACCGGTGTTTTGGAGTTGGCGGGAGCTATTGGCTTACTGTGGCGCCCGACGATCATCTGGGCGGCGGGAGGGCTCTCGCTTCTCCTCCTCTGCATGTTTCCGGCAAATGTAAATTATGCCCTTTCCGGCATGGCGACTGCCGCGCATGATGCGGTGCTTCCCCGTACGTTGATGCAAATCGTCTTTCTGTCAGCGACTCTGGCCATTATGGTTTATTACTTGCAGCATCGAACCCCGAACTCGTAAGACGGATTTAGGCGGGATTTGACGAATCTTCCATTTCGTAATAACTTGGGAGTAGGAAGAATGTACCAAGGGCCAAAGCATGGCCACACCAAGAGACGACAAGAGGCGGGCCCCGAATCATCAAGGGGGAGGACCGCCTCTTTTTTGCGCCGTTTACGCGCGGCTCAAACGCTATTACACCAAGGATAGGAGTACAAACATGAATGAAGAGCTGATCCAAATGCTGCTCGCTTTTCGGGAGGAGCGGAACTGGGGACAATTCCATAATCCGAAGGATTTGGCGATCTCGTTAAGCCTGGAGGCGTCCGAATTGCTGGAGAATTTTCAATGGAAATCGTCCGAAGAGGCGGTATCGCAGAAGAGACAAGACATCGCCGACGAACTGGCCGACGTGCTGATTTACTCCGTGTATCTGTCCGATGCGCTGGACCTCAACATCGAGGAGATCATTCGCGACAAAATGCGGCGGAACGGCGCCAAGTATCCGGTGGACAAGTCTTTTGGCAAGATGACGAAATATAACGAGCTATAGGAGTTATGTACAGCTAATGAATATGGGTGCGAGTTTGAGAAACCGAGCATGATTGGTAAAGACATTGCATGTCCGTGATGCTGGAGTTGTTGGGAAATTTAATGATTGCGAAACACGAGGAGGTGGTCGGTTGGGACTTCGAGGATGTAATGTTGGAGTCCAACCGATTGGATTATAACTGCAGGGTCGCCGCTTAATGAAGCGGGTTTGGAGTGCTATTTTTTAAAAAGATTAATTAAAGGCCTCATTTCGTTCTTCTAAACTATTGAGAACAACATTAGCTATTGTTGATTTATCTAAACCTGCTCCAGGTAATTTCCGAGATGATAGATAGCCCTCAACATAGTCGACTAAGTTTTTAGTTGTCGTGGACCGTGTTTAGTGGTTGGTTGGCTTTAGTGGCGTTTGGGAACAGTCCGATCGTGCAGACCTTGATTCATGGGTTGGGGGGCTGAGCGAAGGCGGGAACCGGCATCTTTTATTCTCTGGGCAGGGCCTAGGACAGAAATAAGGAGCCGGACGGCCATCCGACTCCCCGCACAACATTTTGGGTGGGAAACCTCAAAGTGCTTGGATCAATAACCCGCACCCCTGGCGCTAACCTGGACGGGTTATTTTCTTTTATGTGAAGCATCAGCTACTCCAGCGTAAAATCAAGCTTCATCTGAATTTCCAATCCGCGTTTGAAATACAGCGTATATTCCCCAGGCCCCCACTCCAAATTTTTGAGTCGCATTTCAAAGACAGCCAAGTCAGCCGTTTCTCTTTCTTTTTGAACTTGAAGAACTTCGCTGTCCCCGCGTTTGGTTACATATAACTGAGCCTGACGAAGGCTCTCCTTCTTGTCCGGGTAAATGGCCATGGCGATGAGAACGGCATTGTTTTTAAAATGATCCGAATGATCATTCATCCTGGCGAACTCCTGATTTGGAACGTGTCCAAGTTGAAGATCATATTTCGTGTTTCTGCCGAGTTGAGGGTACAGGTACAGGAAAAGAATAATAGCACTGACGCCTAACACCATCGTTAATAGAATCAATCTCCGCTTCAAATGTCGTCCTCCTTTCCCTAATTCGCTACGGCTTCCTGGCTAAATACAAATCGAGGGTATCGTGTAATTCAACCTTTCCGCCGTAATGGTTGATGGCCTCAATCATCTCTTGCTCTATACGCACGCGGAGCTCCTCCGGGAAAGCCCGATGGTCCGAATACGTATTTAGGAGGGCCACATAGCTTGGCGCATCAAAAGTTCGGGTCTGATGATAGATTTTGAAATTCACGTCGGCGAAACCATATTGTTCGAGGGTATGAACCATTTCTAAGCTTTTCTGTTCGGTATGCGGCGCAGGTTCTTTCGAGGAGGGCGCGTATTTCGCGTAGATGTGCTGCATGGCTTCATGCAGGTCGTCTTTCCGGGCCGGGAACGGACGATTCCAGAATAACGCAAGCACGCCTCCGCTTCGCAAGAGCTGATACGCTTTGGGATATCCGATTTCTTGCGGGATCCAGTGGAACGCCGTGGCGGAGTAGATTAAATCGTATTGCTTAGGCTCCAACCTGACGCTTTCAAAATCACTCTGAATCACGCAGAAATGGGGAAACCCCGAAAACTTCTCCGCAGAAAAGTTGGCCAAATTTTCTCCGAGTTCGATGGCGGTAATCTCGCAGCCGGCGTTCAAGAAAGGAAGGGTGGCTTGGCCCGTTCCGATGCCGACTTCAAGGGCCCTCTTACCCTGGTTGAGGTCTGAATACCGAATCACATCCTGAAAAAGCTCCTCCACATACGTGGGGCGCATCTTCTCATAGTTTTCGACGTCCTCATTAAACTTCAGACGCAAATCCATGAATAACTTCCCCCTTCACACCTCGTGATTCAATCCAATTTGGAAGAATGATACTCGACCCATTTCTCAATTTCGCTCTTTAAGAAAATATAACTCCGGTTGGGGAGCTCCATGCGAGGCAAAAACGAGTAGGTATCATAAACGTTCCCATTGAAATTTCCCCGCTTCTTCCGGTCCAATTCCAGAATGTCTTGCAACTCACTCCTGGTGATTCCTAGGTAATCGGCTAATTCGCTTTCCGTCAATATCGACTTATCTTCGCTGACTTTCTGTTCCTGTATAGCCGGATCGGGCTTATCTTCTCCTCGCTCGGCCAGCAGATAACATCCACCTAGAAACGCAGCAGATAGAATCAAGCTGCAAATGATATTGCTGTATTTATGCATCCAATCGCCCCCCCTTTTTTGTATGTTCGTCTATAGAATTCTGCTTATCAGAATAATTACAGCAATGACCCCGGCTAAAATCAGCAGATTTGTGGTTTGTCTCCAAAACCCGGGGACACCGGTGGAGTGTAGTTTATGTTTATTCGTATCAAAGTTAGCTTTAGCGCCGTGCGGATCAGCCGGATGGGAAAAGGGTTTTCCATGATCATCAATTCATGAATAGATCCTCCTTTCGTCATTGAAGTGATTATACCAATGATTTACTTTCTCGACATCGTTATAAGCTATACTATATTCAAACAAAGGGGAAATGAGGTGCCGGATGAACGAGGAACGGAAAGACGAGGTCGGGCGGAGGTTTCTGTTAACGCCGGAGATTTCGCGGGAAGAGCTCGGCGGGCTGGAGATTCAGGAGCTGATATTTCTGGTGCATGCCGCCAAGCGATTCAAGGCGGAAGAGGCTTTCCCGGATGTGTATTTGGACGAACGGATCAAGGCCTTTACGGGCGTACTCTACGAAAAAGTGAAGCAGGCCGAAACGCTGGTTCTCGCTTGTGATCAGGCAACCGGATATCCTTACTTGGACGGGGAAGACCGGGTGTGGATGTTCTCGCAGGAGGCGTATGCCGCGAACGCGGAGGATTATTTCCGTCAGCAGCACTTGATGCTGGAGATGAAACCGATCAGCGGGGAGGATGTGCTGAGGACGTTCGGGCAGCTTCATCTTCTGGGATTGCCGAAAATCCTTGTGGACAACGGTCAGTATCACATCGAATTGAACCGGGATGAGATCGTGCCGCCGCCGGATTGGACGGGGACACCGGAGATCAGCATTCCCGTGACCAATCCGGGGCTGCAGCGGGCGATGATCCGTTTCTTCCAGACGCTGCATGCGCCGACGGGTGACCCGGAGGCACGCGGGCGGGAGCTGAACGCGCTGGAGGCGGAAATGCTTGATGAGCTTTTGCAGGCGAAGTATTTGCTGCCCATGCAATTGAAGGAGTCCGATCCTTCGCCCGCGGATGAGCAAGGCATGAAGACGTTGAAGCAAGGGGCCATCCTTCAATTCGGCGTGCTAAGCGCGGAGGACGGTTCGGCTTGGCTGCCGGCGTTTACCGATTGGCCGGAATTCGAGAAAGTTTACGACAAAACGGTCTGGAGCAGCAACATCGCGGCTTACGACGACCTGCTGGCGGTGTCCGAAAATATGGATGGCATCGTCCTCAATAGCCGGGGCATTTCGCTGCGAATCGACGCGAACAACCGGGAGCGGATCGAGGCTTTCCGTCAGGAACGAGGCATACAGTAGCAGAAGTCCGCGCAGCCAGCAGTTGCCTATCTTTTTGCATAAATCGCCGGTCTTTGGCACAACCTTCCTGGATGAAGTGATTCGTTCAGAGGAGGCGATCCACCCGATGATGTGGTTATTTGTTCTGATTTGTCTCGTCGTGCTCCTAGCCGTTGGATTGAATTTGTTCCAGAAGCTGTACCCGCCGTTTGGCGGTAAGCCGTCACCTGCAGACCTGAAGCGCTATCGGCAATCTCCAAACTATAAAGGAACGAAATTCGAATATCCCCTGGAGACGAAAATGTTCAAGCCTTCGCCGGGCAGCATGATTACGGCGCTGCGCGAGTATGTGCAGCGGAGACCCCAACTGAAACCGGATCGGCCGTTGCCACAGGTCAAGTTGGATCGGCAGACGTTCGAGGAGCTGCAGGAGGATACGGTTGTCTGGTTCGGCCATTCCGCTCTTTTCCTACAATTTGGGGGAGTACGGTTCCTGCTGGATCCGATGCTTGGGCCCGCCACGTCGCCGCTCGGCGGTGGCAAAAGATTCAATCGCGAGCTGCCCATCGACTCGCTGGATGAGCTTCCGCCGATCGATGTTGTTCTTCTGTCCCATGATCATTACGATCATCTGGATTACGGCACGATCCTGCAGTTGAAGGACCGGGTAGGTCGCTTCATCGGGCCGCTCGGCATCCGTTGCCATCTGGAACGGTGGGGCGTGGCCCCCGGACAAATCGAGGAATACGACTGGTGGGAAGAGTTGGAGCTCCAGGGCGTCCGGCTGGCGTGCACGCCGGCCCGGCATTTTTCAGGGCGGAGGCTGTTCAAACAAGGCGGCGGCGGCCTATGGTGCTCCTGGGTGATTGTCACGCCGAAGAGGAGGGTCTATTTTAGCGGGGATAGCGGATATGGACCCCATTTCAAGGAAATCGGCGGAAAATACGGCCCGTTTGACCTCACCCTCATGGAATGCGGCCAGTACGATGACCGGTGGTGGGATATCCACATGCGGCCGGAGCAAACGGCGCGAGCTCATCTCGATGTGAGAGGGAATGTGTTGCTTCCGATTCATTGGGGGGCTTTTTCGCTGGCGATGCACAGCTGGTACGATCCGGTCCGTCAGCTGTCCATGGAGGCCAAGCAGCGGGGCATTCCGCTAACCACGCCAAAGCTCGGGGAACCCGTTCGGATCGGGGCATCGGAAGAATATCCGACGGAAGCTTGGTGGAAAACACTAGAATCAGCGCGTAAAGTGGGTGGGTTTCGCGGAGCGCGTCCATCCAGTACAATGAAGTAATTACGTCCTGCAGGGAGATCCGGCCGGGACGACAACCCTAAGGAAGGAGAAGCCGATGAGCCAATCACACGAGAATCCGAATACCGGTTGGAATTTCGATAATACGTATGCCCGCTTGCCGGAGTTCTTCTTCACGAAGCAAGAGGCCAAGACGGTCCGTTCGCCCGAGCTGGTTGTGCTGAACGACTCGCTCGCGGCGGAACTCGGCTTGAACCCTGCCGCGCTGCGAAGCGAAGCCAACGTTGCCGTCTTCGCCGGCAACCGGCTGCCGCCGGGGGCGGAGCCGCTGGCCCAGGCTTATGCGGGCCACCAGTTCGGGTATTTCACGATGTTGGGGGACGGCCGGGCCCTGCTGCTCGGCGAGCAGATCGCGCCTCGCGGCGATCGCTTCGACATCCAGCTCAAGGGCTCCGGCCGGACGCCGTATTCGCGCGGCGGCGACGGGCGCGCCGCGCTGGGTCCCATGCTGCGGGAGTACATCATCAGCGAGGCGATGCACGCGCTGGGCATTCCGACGACCCGCAGCTTGGCGGTGGTGACCACCGGGGAGACGGTGGTCCGGGAACAGGGCTTACGCGGGGCGATTCTCACCCGCGTTGCGGCCAGCCACGTGCGCGTCGGCACGTTCCAGTACGCCGCGCAATTCGGCGAGTCGGCGGACGTCCGCACGCTCGCCGACTACGTGATCCAGCGCCATTACCCGCAGCTGGCCGAGCTCGCCGACATCGGCGAGTCCGGGCGCTACTTGGCGCTGTTAAGGGAGGCAACTCAGCGCCAAGCCGCGCTGATCGCCCAGTGGCAGCTCGTCGGGTTCATCCACGGCGTGATGAATACCGACAACATGGCCCTTAGCGGCGAGACGATCGACTATGGGCCCTGTGCCTTTATGGACGCGTACGACCCCGCGACCGTATTTAGTTCCATCGACCGTCAGGGCCGATATGCCTACGGCAATCAGCCAAACATCGCGGTATGGAACCTGTCGAGACTCGCCGAGAGCCTGCTGCCGCTGCTGCATGAGGAGGAAGATCAGGCCGTCAAGCTCGCCGAAGAGGCGCTCCATGGCTTTGGCTGGCAATTTGAAGCGGCCTGGCTGCAAGGCATGCGGTCGAAGCTGGGCTTGTTCTCCGAACAGGAGGAGGATGCCGCCCTCGTCAAAGACCTGCTCGACCTGATGCACCAGCATCGCGCCGATTTCACCAATACGTTCCTCGCCTTGACCTTTGATCGGCTAGAGGAACTGCCGATGGCCGGTACCCCCGAGTGGTCGGGGTGGCTTACGCGTTGGCAGGCGCGGCTCGCCGGACAGGCCGAATCGCAAGAAGCGGCCCGGGAACTCATGCGCCGCAGCAATCCGGCGGTCATCCCGCGCAACCACCGGGTGGAGGAAGCTTTAGAAGCCGCCGTGGAGCGGGACGATTATGGCGTGATGCAGCGCCTGCTTGAGGCGCTGGCGCAGCCCTTTGCGCATACGCCGCAGCAGGCGGAATACGCGGAGCTGCCGAAGGCCTGCGACCGGCCGTACCGCACGTTTTGCGGAACCTGAATCCAACCCCAAAGCTGTCTCTCTCAGGTCACGGTAAGACCTGCGGAGACAGCTTTTTTACGTTCCGCCCACGAACTGCCGCGCATCGTCTACCTCCAACAACCGAACATTGCGCTTCAATAATGCTTTATCACTGACGATCCAGGTATGGTCTTTGGAGTTGCGTTGACGGATGGCAAGGAAATGCCGTGGGCTGCCGGCATAGATCTTGAAGCCTTTCGCCCGGCAGGACGCGCAGAATCGAACGCATTCCCCGCGACTTCGGTCGGGAAAACGAACCTGTTTGAACACCCGACGTCGAACCAGCAGGGTAGCACCCTGGACTAAAGGGACGTAACGACCGGCCATCGCAGGGTAGCGGAACAGCAGGCGCGGTTCGCCGCTCAGTTGCATGTAATGGGCTCTTTTTCCGACAATGTCGGCTTTGGTCTGGCGAAGAATGCGTACGCTGTCCGTCAGATAACGGGGTGCGTAATAATCGTCATCATCGAACTTGGCAATCAACGGGTGCTTGGCGAGCTTGACCCCTAAGTTCAGGCAAGCCCCTAAGGAGACGGAATCCGGCACGCTGACGATTCTGACGTTCGGAAACCGACGGGCTGCCAGCTCGTACTCGCTGATTCGCAGGCTGGGGTGATTCAAGATCACGATCAGCTCTTTGTGCGGATGCTCCTGCCGGGCATAGTTTCGGAACAACGTGTCCATACAGTTTCGCCGTTTGGTACAGGTAATGATCGAAACTCCGGTTTTCATTACAGAACACCCTTTGGTTTTTGATGTACAAATTTCTTGTAATTCCGGACGTTCGGAATCTTTCGGTGGTGGGAGATCAACTCTTGCTCACTGATGACCCAGGTATGCCCTTGGGAGTTTTTGCGGCGGATCGCCACGAAATTGCTTTTCTCACCGGAATACACTTTGAATCCCTTCTTCTTACAGTGGAGGCAAAACACATCGTCTTCCCCCACATTCAGCTTAGGAAATGGAACCCGATCTATGACCGCCTTCCGAAATACTAACGTTGCGCCGGGCAACCGAGAAGTAATCCGGTTCTCGTCATGGGGAAAACGCAGGATCAGCGTCTTTGAGCCGTTTAAGTACATGTAATGCGCTCGTTTACCAATGACGTCTGCTTGGCTTCTGTGCATGACCTGCAGGCTGGCCGTAAGATAATAGGGGGCATAGTAGTCGTCGTCATCGAACTTGGCAATGTAAGCATATTTCACTTTTATAGCGGCGAAGTTGATGCAGGCGCCGAGGGACCAAGATTCAGGAGCGCGAAAGACGCGAATGTTCTTCGATTTTTTCGCCATGCGCAAATAAGGCTCCAGCGGGATGTTGTCTTTGTTGATGACAATAATCAGTTCTTTCACGGGGTAGAGCTGTCGGTTGAAGTTATGAAACATATTCTTGAGATAGCTTCGGCGATTGGTGCAGGTGATCACGGAAACTCCATGTTGTTGTTTCATTTTGGGGATTCCTCGGCCGGTCTCCATATCATCGCTCCTCTGGCTCGTGGTCTTGCCAACCCATGGTTCTCCCTTCCACAATATGTCTCATAGCAACAAGGGTAACGGCTTACCCGCAAAATGGGGAAGTACCTTTTCTCCATTTGGCAACACGCCCCGCGATGCAGTATACTCTCCTTGAATCGATCCATGATCAACTCTTTACGTAAGAAAAGGCGGTATTATACATGTATATAGCTTTAGGTATCGTGTTGGTTCTCCTGATTGGCATCATGTTGTTTCTAAGGCTGTATCCGGCCTTCGGCGGGAAGGCCTCCCCCGCCAAGCGGGCGCGTTATGCGCAATCTCCTCAATGGCAGGGCAAGAAGTTCGCCTACACCGAGCCCACTTCTTCCTTCGAGCCTTCCTCGGGCAACATGGTTTCACTGTTGCGGGATTACTTGCGCGGGAACCCGCGGGTGAGACCGGACCGGATCCTGCCGGTCGTGAAGCTGGGGCGCAACGCGCTGGAGGGCCGGGATCGCGACCGGGTCGTTTGGCTGGGCCATTCGGCGCTGCTGCTGCAGCTCGGGGGCAAGCGCCTCCTGCTTGATCCGATGCTGGGCCCGTCGCCAACACCGGTCCCGCCCTTCGGCGGCAAGCGGTATAACCGGCAGTTGCCGTTCGATCTGGAAGACCTGCCGGAGGTCGATGCGGTGATCTTGTCCCATGACCATTACGATCATTTGGATTACGGCACGATCCGGAAATTGAAAGACCGAGTGGGACGGTTCATCGTCCCGCTGGGTGTCGGCAGCCACCTGGAACTGTGGGGCGTTGCGCCGGAGCGGATCAGCGAGCATGATTGGTGGGAGGAGCTCGACTGGAACGGCTTGCGGCTGGCTTGCACTCCGGCCCGTCATTTCTCAGGCCGGGGGCTTGCGAACCGGGACAGTACCTTGTGGTGCTCCTGGGTGATCGCGTCGCCGGAGCGGAAGGTTTTCTTCAGCGGGGACAGCGGGTATGGTCCGCATTTCAAGCAAATTGGCGACAAGTATGGACCGTTTGATCTGGCCTTGATGGAATGTGGCCAATACGATCCGCGCTGGAGCGACATCCATATGCTGCCGGAACAGACGGTTCAGGCCCACGCGGATGTACGGGGCGGGGTGCTCCTACCGATCCATTGGGGGGCATTCACCTTGTCGCTGCATGATTGGAATGACCCGGTCCGCCGGGCAACCGCGGAAGCCGAACGCCGGAACGTGCCCGTCGCCACGCCGAAAATCGGCGAGCCGGTGGATATCGGAGACCCGGCCTACCCCAAGGAGGCTTGGTGGGCCTAAACGGCAGCCTGCCAGCAAACAAACAATTAGCGGCTTCGCCCGAGAAGGGTTTGCGCCTTGGGGGGGCCGTTTTTTATTTTCATAAAGGTTGTAACGAAATCACGATCTGCGAGTCTTATGTTGGGTAAGGTGGTGAACGCTTGGACGAACTTGAACAAATTTATGATGTTTATTTTCGGGACGTGTATCGGTTTGCCTTGTCGTTAAGCCGAAATGAGCAGGTGGCGGAGGAGATTACGCAAGAGACGTTCTTCAAAGCGCTTCAGCAGCTGGATCGGTTCCAGGGCACTAGCAAAATAAGCGTTTGGTTATGTCAAATTGCCAAGAACACGTATTTCACTTATCTGGACAAGCAGAGAAGGTTGGACCCGGAAGGGAGCTTGGAGCGTGCCGACGGCCGGATCAGCTTCGAGCAACGGTTCGTTGACAAGACGGAAGCCCTGCACCTGCATAAGTTGTTGCATGGCCTGGACGAACCCTATAAGGAAGTGTTTATGTTAAGGGTCTTCGGGGAATTGTCGTTTGATCAAATTGCCCAAATCTTCGGAAGAACCGAAAGCTGGGCCCGGGTGATCTTTCACCGCGCCAAGTACAAAATCAGAGGATTGTGGAAGGAGGAACAAGGATGAGTCGGATCTCGTGCGAGGTCATTCAGGATTTACTGCCGCTCTATTACGATAAGGTGTGCAGCTCGGCTTCCCGGGCTTTGGTGGAAGAACATCTCACTACGTGTGCTGAATGCAGGGAGCTGCTGGATCAAATGAGCGGGGACATCGCGTTGCCCCTCCCGGAAAGCGGTCCGGGAACGAGCTTGAATGCTCGGCAGTTGGAGGAGAACGGGTTAAGACGGATCCAGGCCTCCTGGAAACGTTCCAAGACATTTGCCTTCGTCAGAGGATTTCTGCTGGCTGCGGCGGCCTGCGCCATTCTCTATTTGGGGTATTTAGGTCTAACGGAGTGGAACATCACGCGGGTCCCTTCGAAAGTCATTCGGATCACGGAGGTGAGCCAACTGCACAACGGAAGAATTGCTTACCACGTTAAAATGACGGACGGTTACGCCGTTAACCAGGTCAAAGGGGTATGGGATGACGACCGGTTATACTTGGTTCCGGTTCGTCCGTTGATCAAAACGCGGAAATTCGCCGACATATCCCTTGCGAACACGTACGATACCCTCAATCTTGAACAAATCCGCGCCAACCGGAAAGCGATGGGCAAGTCACCCGATGTCCGGGCGATTTATTATGGTTCACCGGAAGAGCCGATTCTGCTCTGGGAACAAGGAATCGAGCTGCCTCCGGCAAGTGCCGCGCTTGAAGCACAGTTCCAGTTTAACTAAGGGGCGACACCGTCAGCCCCTCATCCCTTTCCATACTCCCGGAACGTCTGCTTCATGATTTTCTCCTCCAACCGAATGCGGTTAAACAAGGTGATCAGATGCAGTATGAACAACGGCGTAAACACGATCCAGGCCTGGGAAATGATCGCGAAGCTAAGCACCTCCGGGATAATGTTCAAATAATAGTTCGGGTGCTTGATGCGCTTGAACAGCGGGGTTTCCACGAGCTGGTGGCCTTTGGCAATATAGATTTTGAAGGTCCAAAAGCGACCGAGCGTACGGATGACATACACAAGCACCGCCATGGCGAATACATATACGGCCAGGCCGATATAGGTGTGCGTGCCGATAGGTACTTCCTCGATGAAGGCATAACCCATCGTGCCGAGGTAAATCAGAAACTGCACGACGATGAGCGCACGGCTGTTGGTCTTGCCGTATTCGAGGCCCCCGTGTGCTTTGATTCGAGCTTCGTTGCGCCCTGAGATGATGGCCGAAGGGATGCGCAGCAAAGTAAGTACAATCAGAATCATGCCGGTCACCATATCTGTTCCTCCTTAGGTCGTGCGAATGAGAGACGCTTATCCACTATACTGCCTGAATGTTAGGGTTATGTTAAAAAGGCGCTTCAGGCGTCGGCCAGGACTTCATCATCCTACATGAAATCAAAGAAATAACGCGTCACGTGAAAAAAGATCGGCGAGGTATACGTCAGACTGTCGACCAGGCTCAGGTAGCTCTTCTTCAAGGCCTGCGCTTTGTCGTCGTCGCCGATGAGCAAATCCCGTTTCAGGACGGAGACGGTGGTGCTGCCGATAAAGCCGCCCAGCCCGATTAGCATGCCTGCGAACAAGCCAAACTTGGAACCCAGCGGCGTCAGGATCGGGGCCAAGAGGGAAGCGGCGATGGACGTCACCGCAAACGAGCAAACAAAGCCCTCCCAGGTTACGTACGGATTCGCCGTTGGCACGACCTTGCGCTTGCCGAGATACGAGGAAGCCGCATAATGGGCGATATCGTTTAACTGGGTTAGGACAACCAGGAAGAGCACCAGTCCCGCACCATATTGCGGCGTGGCGAACGGGAAATACGCGAGATGGCTCAGACCGAACACCATCAGCATCAGTCCCCACTGGACCCGGCTGACGCTGCGCAAGAATCCGGCCGTTCCTTTGTTAATCATGCGGGGGAGCGGCAGGAATAGGAACACGTACACCGGGATAAAAACGATAAACATGCCGTACCACTCGATCAGGATCCAGTAAAACTGCGCGGGAATCGCCAGATACGCCCATAAGAACAGCCGACGCTCGGATTTACGCGAACGGATCATGGAGAAGTATTCTTTTAACGCGAAAAAAGACAGCAGCATCACCGCCAGCAGCGAAACGACCGGATTAAACAAGGTCGCGAGGCAGAGGATCAGCCACATGCCCCACCAGGTGCGCAGGCGTTGCCGAAAGGCCGGGAACCCCTCGCCGGGATGCTTCCGGTCCTGTATAAAGCAGATGGAATGAATGACCGCCAAGACCACAAAGATCACGATCATCGTCCATTGCAGAGGGTTTAACATGCTAAATCCCAACTTCCTTAGGAGGTAGATTCCACCAAAGGAATCATATGTTATTATGGAGGAATAGTCTACAAATAGTCTACCGTAGATAAGGGGAATTAAAGTCGATGGCCGCGGATCGCTCGGTGTTTATTTTGCTAACGAATACGGGTACGCTCTTCACCAAAATGATCAAGGGATACACAAGAGCGCCCTATAATCATGCTTCGATCTCGTTTAACCGCGAGCTGTCGGAGCTGTATAGCTTTGGGCGGAAACACCCGAACAACCCGCTGAACGGCGGATTTGTGAAAGAGGATATCAAGACCGGTACATTCAGCAAATATCCGAACACAACCTGTGTCATCTACGAATTGAAGGTCACCCCGCGCGAGGTGGAGAAAATGGAGCGCGTGCTCCAGCTGTTTATCCGCAAGCGGCAAAAGTTCTTATACAACATCCTAGGTATCATTGGGATCGCCTTGAAGGAGCCGATCGAGTTCAGCAACTCGTATTTCTGCTCGCAATTCGTTGCGGAAATTCTGGAGCGGTCGGGGATCAAGCTATGGAACAAGCTTTCTGCGTTGGTGACGCCGGATGATTTTCGGCAGTGCGACCGGCTGCAGCTTATTTATGAAGGAAAGCTAAGCGAATACGAGCCGTAGAATAGAGAAAATTTCTTCCGTCCCCTTCCTCTCCCCGTAGGGTTGTGGTACCCTGATATCAACTTATTAAAGTTGTTTAAAAAGTGGAAGGAGGTGCCCCATGAACGAGCTGCCGGCTACACCTAAAGAGATGAAGCAGGTAATTCGCAGCGGCATCCGTTCCACCTTGCTGGCCATGGGCAGCGCGACGAAGGCGGAGCTAAGCGGGAAATTGGGCGTCAGCTTTCCGACGGTCAGCAAGTTTCTGGCCGAATTGAAGGAGGCCGGGGAGATTACGGCCATCGGGATGGACGATTCCAGCGGCGGCAGGCGGGCGGAGCGGTATGTGTACAATCCGGATGTCATGCTGGGGCTTGCTGTATTTCTCGAGCGAACGGAAACGAATTACGTCATCTATAATTGCTCCGGCGAAGTGAAGGAAGAGGGCCACGCCCCCAGCATGCTGGGAGATGCAGGCGACAGTCTGGCCGAGCTGATTGAGGAGCAAATGAGCCGATTTCCAAAGATTCGTTCGCTGGCAATCGGCGTTCCGGGGGCGGTCAATCAAGGGCGGATCATTCATATCCCGGCCTACGGTGCGCTCCAAAATTTCGATTTGAAGGGCGCTCTGGAGAAGCGGTTTGGACTTCCCGCTATCGTGGAGAACGACATGAACGCCGCGGTGCTGGGGTATTACCATCATCTCGATACGAGCGATAATCCCTCACTGGTCTATCTCTATTTCGGTCAGAATGGACCGGGGTCAGGGATCTTGATCAACGGCGATGTCGTTCGAGGCAGCACGTTCTTCACAGGAGAAGTTTCTTACGTTCCTCAATATGAGGAAAAGAATTTCGGCCAGGCCTTACAGGCGCGGCCCCATCTTGGGCCCGGCCAGGCCAGAATAGGCACCGCAGGAGTGGATGCGGTCAGCCGTCTGGTCGCGACCTGTACCGCATTGATCAACCCGCATACCATAGTGTTTTGCCATGATGAAGTTAGCGTGTTCTTGCTGAACGAAATCAAGGCAAGGAGTGCGCGGTACGTTCCAGCCGAGCATCTGCCTCGGCTAATGATGAGCGATTGGCGGCGGGATTATTTGAATGGACTGCAGCATCTAGGACGACAATTGATGATTTCGACAAGCGGATAGGAGAAGGAGATTGAAACATGGCGACATTCTTTTTGTTGATTATCTATTTGGCATTCATCAGCTTGGGGCTGCCCGACTCGCTGCTGGGCTCAGCCTGGCCGATTATTCGGGGCGACCTGGGTGCGCCGCTGGGTACCGCCGGCGTATTGTTCATGATCGTAGCCGCGGGCACGATCGTGTCGAGCTTGGCCAGCGGCTCAGTCCTGCGCCGGTTTGGTACGGGAAAGGTGACGCTCGCCAGCTGTATCATGACCGCTGTGGCTTTGCTAGGCTATTCGTTAGCCCCATCGGTGTTCTGGCTGGGCGTCTGTGCCATTCCGCTGGGTTTGGGCGCCGGGTCGGTTGACGCTGGCCTTAACAATTACGTAGCGGCCCACTACAAAGCGCATCACATGAGCTGGCTGCACTGCTTCTGGGGCGTCGGCGCGACGCTGGGGCCCGTGATCATGGCTGGATTCATCTCCGGCGACGGTCATTGGCGAAACGGTTATTTGACGGTAGCGATCATTCAATTTGCCCTGGTTGTCATTTTATTCTTCACGCTGCCGCTTTGGGACCGGGTTGCTCAGTCCGCCGGCGATTCCAGGAAGGAAGAGCTTGGCGAACGGGAAGCGGAGCCGTCGGATGCGGGCCGAGTCAAACCGCTGCGGATCCCTGGCGTCAAGCTGGCGCTGGTTTCCTTTCTGTTCTATTGCGGGGTGGAGGCGACAGTGGGCCTTTGGGGCAGCAGCTACCTCGTCGGCGTCAAGAATATCGGGGCCGCAACGGCCGCGAGCTGGGTATCGATGTATTACGCCGGGATCACGGTTGGTCGGTTCATCGCAGGGTTCGTCACGTTCAAAGTGAGCAATCGCGTCATGATCCGCACGGGACAAATCACAGCCTTGTTTGGCGCGGTGCTGCTAATCCTGCCTTTACCCGCGATCCTGTCGCTGATCGGTTTCCTGATCATCGGCCTGGGCTTGGCCCCGATTTACCCATGCATGCTGCACGAAACGCCGGTACGCTTCGGCAAGCAGCAATCCCAGACGATTATGGGGGTTCAGATGGCGGTCGCCTACACCGGCAGCACCTTTATGCCGCCCCTGCTCGGGTTCCTGGCTTCGCACTCAACGATCGGGGTTTTCCCGATATACATCGTGTTGTCGGCCGCCGCAATGTGGTTGTTCTCCGAACGGTTAAACGTCTTTCTGAAAGCGAGAAGCCGCGCAGCGCAAGGCAGCGTGATTTCTTCGCGATAATAATACCGGAACTTGGAATACGAAGGAGCTTTGTCAAAGGGGGAAGCCCCCCTCTGGAAGGCTCCTTTTTCATGCAAATCACCCATGATTTGAATGATCCGCTTCTCAACCGGAATACTAACTTCATCATGAATGAGGTGCGTAAAGATGAAGTTTCCGATGCGGTATAAATCGAATAACAAGGCGGTTCCGAGAACGAAATCGGCAACCCCGAACCGGAACGATCAGGCGGGCGAAGTCGCCGCCCATCTCTCGAGTAACGAACGGGTGCTGAAACAAGTCTGCTCCAATAGCTCCGATATCCTCTTTCGTACGGTCACCCTTCCGGGTCAAACCCGCCTTCTATTGGTGTATGTCGATGGGCTTGTCAACACGAATATGCTAGATCAAGTCGTGCTGCAGCCGATGATGTTCGAGGGTTTACCTGGCGATGCGGAGAACGGCGGGTCCGGATCGCTAAGTGACTTGTTGACCAAACGGCTTGTTGCCGTTGCCCAGGTCAAGCCGGTCCAGCAGATCGGTGTCATCGTGGAAAGCATTCTGAAAGGCGACCTCGCCATGTTGATCGATGGGGAGAACCAGGCGTTGCTGGTTGGGTTACAGGGCTTTGAGAAGCGTGCCATCGAAGAACCGAGCGCCGAGTTGTCCGTTCGCGGACCGAGGGACGGATTCACGGAAGCCTTGCGAACGAATACCAGTCTGATCCGCAGACGGATTCGCAGCGAGAAGCTGAAAATGGAGTCGCTCACCCTCGGCCAGTACTCGAAGACCGATATCGTCATTGCTTATCTAGAGGGAGTTGCATCGGAGTCGGTATTGAAGGAAGTCCGCCAGCGGCTTCACCGCATCGAGATTGACGGGGTGTTGGAATCGGGGTATATCGAAGAATTCATTGAAGACGTACCCTTGTCTCCTTTTCCCCAAATCCAAAATACCGAGCGGCCCGATATCGTCTGTTCCAGCTTACTGGAGGGGAAGATCGCCATTTTCGTCGACAACACGCCGTTTGTCCTGATTGCCCCCATGACCTTTTGGTCCGGACTGCAGGCCGTGGAGGACTATTATGAGCGTTCCATTTATACGTCGTTTATTCGGCTCATTCGGTTCGGCCTGTTGAACATTTCCTTGCTGCTTCCGTCGTTGTTCGTCTCATTGACTACCTTTCATCAACAACTGGTTCCGACGAGTTTATTGATTAGTGTCGCTGCCGCCAGGGAGGGGGTTCCGCTGCCGACAGTTATTGAGACGTTATTGATGGAGTTCATGTTTGAGGGCCTGCGGGAAGCGGGCATACGCCTACCGAAGCCGATCGGTTCGGCGGTCAGCATCGTAGGTGCGCTCGTGATTGGACAAGCGGCCGTTCAAGCCGGCATCGTATCCGCTTCCGTCGTGATTATCGTCGCCACGACGGGCATCGCGTCCTTTGCGATTCCGCGATACAATCTCGGGACGGCAGTCCGGTTGCTGCGTTTTCCCATGTTAATTTTAGCCGGCGTCCTGGGTTTGTACGGGGTTATCGCGGGCCTCTTTCTCATCGTTATCCATCTCCTGGGCCTTCGATCGTTTGGAATTCCGTATATGACACCGATCTCACCGCAATTCCCTGAGAACATGAAGGATGTATGGATACGCGCGCCAAGGTGGAGCATGCATCAACGGCCCTTGCTCTCCACTGGGGGAAATAAACAACGCGTGCCGAAAGGCCAACGGCCGAGTCCGAAACGGGGGAGGACAGAGCCATGAACCGAATGCGGAAAGCCGGAGTCTTCGCTTTAGCCATGCTGACGCTGTTGTTGACGGCGGGGTGTTGGGATAGCTCGGAGGTGAATGATCTCGCCTTGGAGTTGGCCTGGGGAATCGATTCGGCTAAGGACAAGGGAGTCATGATCAGCGCTCAGGTGATCGCCCCTTTTCGGATTGGCAGCGCGCAGAAAAGCAGCGGCGGGGGAGGCGGTGGCCAGGATAAGCCATATTTCGTTGTGACCGGCACCGGGAAAGACACATTGGATGCGGTACAGCAAATGCAAACCAAGCTGTCCCGTCAAGTGTACCGCGCGCACCGACGCGTGATCGTGATTGGCGAGGCGCAGGCCAGAAAGGGGCTCAAAGAGGTGCTTGATACGTATAGCCGCGACCCGAATCTCAAGCTGCGCAGCGATATTTTTATCGTAAGGGGAGGGACAGCCGAGGAGTTTCTGAATGTGGCCTACCCGCTGGAGGACATCCCAGGTATGGGAGCTTTAAAGGAATACAGCCAAATTGGTACGCTAAAGGAAATGGGTCTGATCAACCTGATGATCTCTTCGATTAGTGACGGAAATTGTCCGGCATTGCCGGCCATAGCGATAGGTTTTGATACGCCGGGGCAAGAGAGTGCGCAACAGGGGGGGAGCTCGGGCGAGAAGGGCTTTCATATTGCGGGAACGGGGATTTTCGACAATGATCTGAAGTTGCTGGGATTTATTGACGTGAACGAAGGCAAAGTGTTGCGATGGATAAAAGGAGAGCTCGGAAAGCTTATCGTTACGTCCCAGATCGCAGGGGATAACGGCAAGATCAGTATGGATCTGAACAAGTTGAACAGCAAAGTTCAACCGATATTCGAAGGCGACAACATCAAAATCCAGGTCACCTTGATCGGTCAAGGGATGATTCGGGAGAACAATACGGGCTTTGACCTCACGCAGCCGCATAATCTTAACCTTGTTCAGGAAGCGTTGGAGAAACAAGTCGAAACGAACGCTTATCAAACGATCACCAAGGTGCAGGATAAGTTTGGAACCGACGTTTTTGAATTTGGCGAAGTCATCCATCGCAAGTACCCGTCCCGTTGGAGATCCTTAAAGGACAACTGGAACCAGGAATTTCGGAAAGCCGAAATTTCTGTTAAAGCAAAGTTGACGATCCGGAAAATTGGCGTAACAGGACCCTCGCTGCACTTGAAGGAGCGAGAGATTAAGAAATGAAGGGGCTATCGGTCATTTCCTCTGCACCCTGCTACGAATCCACGACAAGATGAGCAGAATAGCCGGTAGGATTAAAAACATCGGTACCCAGAAATAAGGAACCAAAACTTTATAATGCTGGAGATAAATATGCTCGGTAATATTCTTGGACATCGTCATCCCCAGGATTAAGGCGACGAGGGTTGCCGGAATAATCATGATGCGGTAGCTCTTCATCTTCGTTAGCTTTTGGATGCCTTGGAGTGCGGTGAGCAGGTTGATCACGCTTTTTAACAGGGCTGTTGCAAAAAAGTATAGAACTCCGAACATCTGCAGGTTTTCAACGAAATTGCCTACACTGATCACGCCAAGCAAGGTATAGAGCGGATAGACAAAACGGGAAAACAAATCGTTATATACCAAAATAGCCAAGACATCAAAGCTGGCAATCATCAACCCGGCCAGCATGGTGGCGAGTAGGGTGACCTTCGTGATTTTTCCTTGGTCTTTGACATCCGGCCAGAACATGGCGAGGGCAATGCTCTCACCGAATCCTTGGGTGATCCCGTTCGGATAAGCGACATTCCATACGGGGCCCCAGCCCTCATCCAACATCGGTTGAATATGATGAGGATGCAGGACTCCCGAGCCGAAGAGCAGTAAGGTTTCCGTTATGAACATGAGGATGACAATGGGAAAAATCAATTCCCCCATCCTTGCGGTGACCTCGATTCCGCCGTAACAGCAATAGGCGGTAATAAAGGCAAAAACGCTCGTAATCACGAGCAGCGGTGTTCCGGGTAAAATCGCAGTCGAAACCATGTCCCTCGTGTCCGCAATGATTCGCCCCGTGAGGTACAAATACATGAGCGGATATAAGAAGGCAATCGGCGTACCTAGCCAGCGCCCCAGTTGGGCCGGGAACCATTCTACCAAGGTAAGTCCCGGGTTCAGATGTCTTAAAGCTGTGTACACCCCAATCACGACTAGGCCGAGTCCTAATGAGATAAGATCACCTATCCAGGCATCCCGGCCTGCCGCGCTGCCGAATCCGAAAATGATGGTCGTCCCCAGTTGGTAGATAAAGGTCATTGTAAGCAATTGATAACCGGAAATTTTATACACCATATCCCTGCTCCCTCTAAGTAGCCGAACATCAGAAAAAAATAGATGCTACTCATTGTAACCATTGGAAATATGGCACAAACCCGGGGGAAGTGATCTAGTATTTCTCCGCTATAAATACGCCATGCGACAGATGGTTCCGGTAACGCTGGAGAAAGGCTTCGTTCTCCTTAAAAAACGTCCGGACGGCGGGATCCTGCAGCGCCTCCAGGTCGAGGAAGCGGTGCGGGTCCCACGCATTCTGCCAGTCGAAGGACGAATTTTTACCGCCTTGGCCTTGGGTCGTATTAGGACCAGGATTCTCGCTATCGTCAGCTCCAGTACCCGGCACCCAAGGTCGGATGCTACGGAAACCGGCATCCTGCATCATTCGCATCCATGCGGCGGCGTCAGGTAAATGCGGATTACCGTAGAGCTCGCGCATCTCCCGCTCCAGCGCCGGATGGGGTTGCGTACGGTACAACTCGCGGTCCCATGCCTCCCCGCCCTTGCGCAGAACGCGATGATATTCCCGGAAGGCCTTCACCGGGTCGGCGGCAAACACGGTCACCGACTCGGCGATCACCGCATCGTAGGTGTCCGATCGCAGCGGGATCGCGGTAATATCCCCTTGAATCCATTCGATTTGCAATTGTTGTTGCTGCGCCCGACGCTCGGCTTTCTCCAGCATGATGACGCTTTGATCCATGGCCGTGACCTGCGCCCCCAACTGAGCCAGCAGGCAGGCCGTCCTTCCCGTTCCGCATCCGACCTCCAAGACGCGCATTCCTGGTACAATGCCGACAGACTGAATAAAGTCGACGGTACCCTGGTACCCCCCCGGATGCGCCGAACCTTCCCCAACGGCGGCGATGATTTCGTGATAATTCATCCCTTTGTTGCCCCTCCTTTATGAAGCTCCGCCACTCCTCTCACAGCAGAATATGCCGCCGCGTCTCCGGCGCGATTAAGATGGGCGTGCACCCCGGAAGGAAGGCTCTAGCGATTGACTTTATTTCAAGGATCGGGACATTCGCCCTGTGCAAATCTCCCGGTGGCGAATAGGATAAATGAGCATTCGAGAGGGGAGGCACGAGTCCATGCAGCAGATTTATCCGCTTGGCGTCGACGCCTGTAAACCACACGTCGGCAAAACCGTTTGTGCGATCCTTCGAGACGGCCGCTATTATATCGGCACGATCACAGACGTGAACGAGAACGGGATCCAACTGAACGGGGGTTTCACTTCGGAAGCCAATGTTCTCTCCACCCAACCTGCCAAGGCCAAGAAGCAACTGCAGCAGTTGAAATCCAAAACCAAAGGCGCGAATAAGGCCGTCATCAAAGCCAACGAGCAAGCTCAAACGAAGGCGTTGGGTTACGGGCCGGGCTATCCGGGTTATCCAGGCTATGGAGGCTATCCGGGTTATGGTTACGGCGCCTATGCATTTGATTGGGCGGCGCTTGCTTTACTGTTCCTGATCCCGTTTCTGTTTATTTAAAGAAGCTTGTGTGGTCATGCGGCCATCAGAGTCAATTTCGTTCTGGCGAAATTCGGCTCTTTTTTTATGCGATAAAGGGTAGAAAACGCTTCAAAAATGGGCTTTCCGTTGTATAATGAACATAGTTGTAGACAAGTAGACAAGATTATGCGGAAAAGAGGTTGAACCATGTTCAGAGCCACGGAGGACCAGGAATTCTACGAGTTGCTGAGCCCTACGCTCCTGCCCAAGGCGTCGGGATTCCTATGGAACGAAACGATGATGATTCACATGAACTGCCGCGGATATGCGGTAGCCCAGTTTATGCAACCGGAACCGGCGAAGTATTCGCATGCGCCGAATCTGGAAGCGAAGACGTTCATGCAGCCGGAACAACCCTACTATGCGCACCACCCGGGTCGTTTCGTGTTTGTGAAGGACGAGGAGAACGAAAGCGTGTTTTCGGCACCCTACGAACCCGTGCGGGTAAAGACCGACAGCTACTCTTTTGCGCTCGGCCAGAGCCGGATCGTCTGGAAGGTGGAGCATCAAGGTGTGTTGGTTGAAATGAGCCTCAGCTTACCGAAGGAAGATCCTCTGGAGCTCTGGCGTGTCAAGGTGACGAACGTGTCGCAGCAAGCACGGAAGCTGAGCGTCTATCCTTACTTTACCGTGGGTTATATGTCTTGGATGAACCAATCCGGCGAATACCTTGAGGACCTGCGGGCGATCGTCTGCTCTTCGGTGACGCCTTATCAGAAATATCAGGATTACGATAAAATCAAAAATTTCCGCGACAAAACCTTCCTGATCGCAGAGCACTCGCCGGTTGCCTGGGAGGTAAACCAGGAGGCGTTCGAAGGCGAAGGGGGGATTACCCGTCCTTCTGCTTTGGAGCAATCCGAGCTGGCGAAGGGAGACGCGCGGTACGAAACACCGGTCGCGGTCATGCAATACCGGATGGAGCTGGAAGCTGGCGAATCTCGGGAATACCGCTTCCTGTTCGGACCGGCCCGGGATGAGCGGGAAATTGCGCAGATCCGGGAGGCGTATTTCGGGTCGGGAGAAGATGGGTTCTCGGCGGCAGAACGCGAATACGATCGATATATCCGGGAAGGCCGAGGTTGCATGACGATATCAACGCCGGACAAGGATCTCGATCTGTTCGTCAATCGCTGGCTGCCGCGGCAGATTTATTACCACGGGCAAACGAACCGTTTGACCACCGATCCGCAAACCCGCAATTATTTGCAGGATCACATGGGCATGAGTTACCTCAAGCCGCAGGTGGCGCGGGCTTCGTTCCTGACGGCGCTCAGCCAGCAAAAGGCGAACGGCGCTATGCCGGACGGCATTGTCCTGCACCCGGACGCCGAGCTGAAATACATTAACCAGGTTCCGCATACGGACCATTGCGTCTGGCTGCCGATTTGCCTGAGCACGTATTTGGACGAAACGGGAGACTACTCCATTCTGGAGGAGAAGGTGGCTTATGCCGACAGCGGGGAGACCGAGCCCGTTTATGCTCATATTGACAAGGCCATGCGCTGGCTGATGAATGACCGGGATGAGCGCGGGCTGAACTACATTAACCAAGGTGACTGGTGCGACCCGATGAACATGGTCGGCTACAAAGGCAAAGGCGTGTCCGGCTGGTTGACCATCGCCACGGCCTACGCATTCCAAGTGTGGGCTGACATTTGCAACAACAGCGGGCGGCCGGAGGTCGCGCGGGAATACCGGGCGTCTGCGGAGGAGACAAACGCAGCGGTTAACCGCTACCTGTGGGATGGAGAGTGGTATGCTCGGGGCATCACGGACGATAACGTCGTATTTGGGGTCAGCAAGGACCAAGAGGGTCGGATCTTTATCAACCCGCAGGGTTGGTCGATGTTGAGCGGCGCGGCCAATGACGAGAAGCGCGAGAAGCTGATGCAGGCGGTGCGCGAGCAGTTGGAGACGCCGTATGGCGTGGAGAAGCTCGCCCCTTCCTACACGGCGATGCGCGAGGACGTCGGCCGGGTGACGCAGAAGCACCCGGGCTCGGCGGAGAACGGCGCGGTGTACAATCATGCCGCCGCCTTCTACATTTACGCGCTGTACGCCGTGGGCAAGCAGGAGGACGCGTTCCGTCTGCTGCGCAAAATGCTTCCCGGCCCAGATGTCCAGGACATCGTGCAACGGGGACAATTGCCCGTGTTCATCCCGAACTACTACCGGGGCGCTTATCGCCAGTTCCCGCGTACGGCGGGGCGTTCCAGCCATCTGTTCAACACGGGGACGGTGCCATGGGTTTATCGTTGCCTGATCGACGGACTGTTTGGCGTGCAGGGTACGAAGGACGGCATCCGCGTGAATCCGCAGTTGCCGAGTCATTGGAACGAGGCGACGGTCACGCGCGAGTTCCGGGGCGCTACGCTGCATGTCGAGATCCAGCGCGATGCATCCGCGTCGCAGACGGAAGTGTACGCGGAAGGCGAACTGCTGCCAGATGGCGTGCTGCGGAACGTGCAGCAGGGTAAGACTTACCGAGTGCAGGTGAAGCTCCCGGCCGGGGCCTAATCGCGTTCCGAAAAAAACAACAAGCGCAAGTGCCAGGGAAGGGGTCCCTAGCGCTTGCGCTTTTTTTCATGCTTCAGTTTCAGTTGTAAACGGGAACGCAGGTAACCCCTCGCGGTTAACCAAATTCGCTTTGGCCGGGTTGTTGCTCCAGGCGTACCGTACATGGATCGGCGGTTTGACCTGCTCATGCCGCACGACCACGGTATCTCCGTCGATAACGGCCTGCGCCGGTACGAACGCCCCGTCGGGTCCGCAGACGCTGAATCCCTGCAGCGCGTTCCCATCCCGCGGGGTCAATCCGCCGCCGACCTCGGTAAAATGCAGCCGCAGCGCATCTCCCTGACGCTCCATCCGCACGAATATCGGCCCGCTGGCTACCAGCTCCGTTTCCCCGTAGGCGAGCCTACGAGCGCAGAGGGCCAACCGCTGGCCAAGTGACTTTTTGTCCTGCGGGTGCAGGTCGTTGTATTCGCCGAGGTCGATCGCCGTAGCCAACGCGGTGCGAGGAACGGCCAAGCCTTTACGCTGCTCCTCACGCAGTTCCGCCCAGTCCGTGTATGGATCGCCTTCGGGTCCAAAGTTGGCCAGTTGGACGGCGATCACCGGGAACTCGCCGATTCCCCAGGCTTCGCGCCAGTCCCGCACCATGTCCCGGAACAGTTCAGCGTAACCTGCAGGCCGGCCCGTGTTGGACTCGCCTTGATACCACAGCACCCCGGCGATGGGGAACCGCCGCAGCGGCGCGATCATGCCGTTGAAATTGCCGGCCGGCATGTAGTGGAAGAACGTCTGCGGTTCCAACGCCTCCGTTACCGCACCCACGCGGTACCTCCACGATCCGCGCAGGTCCAGCTCCTGACCGCCGGCCTTGAGCTTGTAGGGCATATCATGGACGAACGACCCCGTGTTATGCGTTGTGATGACTCTTACAGCAAGGGTGTTTTTCCCCGGTTTTAACACGCCCTGCGGCACGTTATACCGTCTCGGCGGGTACATGTACCCCGTGTTCCCGACGAGCACCCCGTTTACGTACGAATCGTCCGCATCCACGATGGTGCCGAGCGCAAGCTGCGCTTCGCCTACCGTCATCGCCACCGGCACATCGATCTCCTTACGGAACCAGACCGCCCCGCGTACGGACTCCAAGTCGCTGCCTGCCCAAGAACCCGGTACCTCGAACTCGCTCCACTCGGAAACGTCCCAATCTGCCTGATGCCATCCCTCGCGCAAACCAGCGTCCGCCTCGTTCAGCTTTGCGTACCACTGCCCGTTTCGATCCTCGTCCCGTTGCTTAGTCGCCCGTACATAGGCGTCATCCTTGCATTGCTCCAGCGTCGCCTCGTAACCGCCGATCTTCCTTAGGGTCGGCTCCGATATCCATGCTTCGATCGGCGTGCCGCCTACCGCCGTTTGAATGAGACCGATCGGCACGCCGTAGCGTTCGTAGATCTCTTTGGCAAAGAAGAAGCCTGCGGCGCTAAACCCAAGCAGTCCCTCCGGATTGGCCGTTACCCATGCGCCGCCGTCCAGATCCTCCTGCGGACCGTGAAAGTCGTAGCTCTGCGGCACTGCAAACTGGCGGATCATGGGCAAATCCAGGCCCCGGATTTCTTCCGCGAGCCGATCCAGTGTCCGTCGCACCGGCAGCTCCATATTGGATTGGCCCGCTAGTACCCACACGTCCCCGACCAGCACATCGCGAAGGACGTGCTTCTCCTCGCCGGCGGTGATCACGAGCTCATCGGGTCCGCCGGGAGCAAGTTCTTCGAGCTGCACCTCCCAGTTGCCGCCGGGATCCGCATCGGTGCAGGTGGTCATCCCGCGGAAGCCGATTTGCACTTTCTGCCCACCGCTGCTACATTGTCCTCGGAGAATAACCCTTGCATCTCGCTGCAATACCATGCCGTCGCTATAAATACCGGATAGTTTCATGGGCGCTCATCCCTTATCGTCAAGTCTCTCTTCCTTATCATACCTAGGGAGCGCCCGTCCGGACTAGCTGCTTATGAAAGCCTTTTCCTCCGAAATGTTAGGTTGGCGTCCTCCCGCATCTCTCTGGCAAGGCCTGAAACGAACCTGCTGCGATTTCATGCAAACCGTAAAGCTTCGTCACAAGTTCACAACATTCGTCTGTTATGATGCTGGGGACAATCATTTAAAAAGGAGTTCTAAGATGAAAAAAATAGGACCTAAAGGCCTGAAATGGCTGAAAATCATCCATCTGCTGCTGGTCGTCATGTTTTTTGGCGGAATCCTTAGTTCGACGGCGCTTAATCTGCAAATCGATTTGCAGAATTACAATGAATCGTATTTAGCCTACAAGGGCTTGATTCTCATCAGCGATCATGTCGTCCGGTACGGCGCGATCGGTACCCTGCTCGTAGGGTTCGTCTATGGGTTTTTCACGAATTGGGGATTTTTTAAGCACCGCTGGGTTGGCGTTAAGTTCGTGCTGTATCTCGTGCAAACGATTATCGGCATCTTTGTAGTCGATAAGCTGATGGTGGCCAATATGAGGATGCTGGAGACGCAAGGGGCACTGGCGTTAAGCGATCCGGGCTTTCTGCAAAATCATGAAATCAGGCAGGTCTTCGTTTGGTTTCAGGTCGCGGTTACGATATTCATCATCATCATTTCGGTCTGGAAACCATGGAAGAAGAAAAAGGCCTAATCCAAGAAGGGGGTGCCCCAAAGTTTACTTTTGGGACACCCCATTATTTTGAGCGGTTCACGCACTCAACAAAAAGCATTTGCGCTGCGCCGCGGTCACTTCATTCATTTGATTGGGCTTAGCCCACATCCACCCGGTCAATATTACGGTAGCTGAGGTAAGTGATGAGAATCCCCAACACCGACAGAGACAGCGGAATCGCAATGATGGAACTGAGACTGAAGCCGAGATTGCCGGAGCATACGATCAGGACGATGACAATCGACGATACAATCGTGGCGGGAACGGACTTGTTTCTCAGGCCGATGACCAGCGGCAATAAGCACATACCGGCAGCCCCGAAGGCTTGCATCAGCACGTTGAGGCCATGGTTGAGGAGCATATCCGTTTGCAGCGGATCAGACAAATACCCTGTGATTGAATTGATCCCGATAAAGATAGCGTCAACCAACAGGTTGCCTATAATTACATTGGCAAAAGTCCAAACAAACACCATCGCCAGCTTAGCGAAAATCAACTTTTTGCGGTTAACGGGATAGGCAAACAACAAGGCGATCGTCTTGTCTTTGAACTCACTGATAATCAGCTTCGATATGAGCACGGAGGCATAAACGATGAAAGTTGCCCGAACGAGCAGATCAATCATGGACAGCAATTCGGCTTGACTCCGAATCGAAGGATCTTCAATATTCATGGGATCGGCGAAGTAAATGACCGACATGGATCCGGCAATGCATAGGTAGGCGATGAGCGCCCCCCAAAGGTAGCTGGTTAGGCGCCCCTTCTTGAGTTCCAGTTTAATCAGTTGAAGCATGGCTTTCCCCTCCTTTGAGCATCTCGAAGAAATACTCTTCCAGACTGTGGTGCTTACGGTTGATCGATTGAATCGGCACATCGTTGGCAATAAGCCCTTTGGTCAACGCCTCTTGGGACAGCTTCGGATCATAGATGCGGATGAGGTTGTCGCCGATTTGCTTGATGTTCTCAACCTCCAACGTATCCACGAGGACAAAGGCGGCCAGATTTACGTTTGAGGTCACGATTTCCACGTATTCGGTCGTGGAAGCATGCACGGATTCCATAGAGACTTCGCGAAGCAATCTCCCCCCGTCGATGACGCCGATGGTGTCGGCCACTTGTTCGATTTCCCCGAGCAAATGGCTGGAAATGAGTAACGCGATTCCCCAATCGTCACGCAGCCGACGAAATAATTGGCGCATCAGCTGAATGCCTTCAGGATCTAGACCGTTGATTGGTTCATCCAGGAGCAGCAGCTCCGGCCGGGTAGAGATGGCCCGCGCGATCCCGAGCCGCTGCTTCATTCCGAGAGAGAACTGTTTGACCGGCTTATCCTGGGTGCCGATCAACTGCACCATCTCCAGTGCCTCGCGAATGGCGTCTTTCTTGTAGTAACCCATATACTCGGCATGCAGCTCCAAATTTTGCTCTGCCGTCAGCTTCTCGTAGAACACCGGCGTTTCAATCAAATGGCCGATGCGCTTCAGATGCTCTGTTGCCCCAGGTAGGAGCTTCTCCCCGAAAAGCTCAATTTCGCCGCCGGTGGGTCTGACTAACCCCAGTAACATCTTCATGACGGTTGATTTGCCGGCCCCGTTTGGTCCGAGAAATCCGTAGATCTCGCCCCGGCGCAGGGTCATATTTACGCCGGAAACCACTTCCGTCGTTCCGTAGCTTTTGATAAGTTGGTGCGTTCTTACGATTTCATTCATGGTCTCACTCCCCTTGTTTCTTTACCCTTACCTTTAGCGTAATCGGGGAAACTCTCTTTTCTATGTCATAGATCTTACTTATTTCTTACTTCGGAACAATCGTTCCTCCCTCAAGCCCGCTTCGATCGAGGGAGGGTGACGGTAAAGCAGGTACGTACACCCGGCGTGCTCTCCAGCTCGAGGGTACCCTTCAATCGCTCGGCAAGCCGCTTGGCGATGGTCAGGCCGAGCCCGCTGCCTTGCATCTTCCGGTTGCGCGAGTCTTCCATGGTATACATCCGCTCGAACACCCGAGCTTGTTCGGTTCTTGAGATGCCACGCCCTCGATCGATCACCTGGAGGGTGACGTGGTTCTCCGAAGTTCGAAGTGATAACCCTAAATAGCGTCCTTCCGCTCCGTATCGCATCGCGTTAGACAGCAAGTTGTCCAGTATACGGGATAATGCTTCTTCATTGGCATACACCCATACGGGGCTCTCAGGCAAATCGATATCGACCTGAAATCCTTGCTCAGAGAGAAGGTCGAAATAAGCTAGGATTCGCTGACGACTGATCTCTCCTGCATCGATCACCGACAGGGGGAGATCCAAATCGCCCGATTCCAGCCTGGCTAAATCGAAGAAAGTGTTGATGAGCTCATGGACCTGAGCCGTTTTCTTATGGATCTCCCCAAGCATCCTCCGGCGTTCTTCCTCCGGCAGGTCCGTCTGCTGAGAGAGCATTTCGGCATAACCCATGATGACGGTCAGCGGCGTCTTTAAATCATGCGAGACGTTGGATAACATCATGCGCATCGCCCGCTCCATGCCGGCATAATCCGCGGCCGATTGACCTGCTCGGTCAAGCAGGCCATTGATCGTTTGCAACAATTCCCGCAGTTCGGGAAGGGGAGTTAGGGTAAGAATACGTTCCTGCGTTATGGGATGCCGGGGATCGATGAAGGGCATGAGCTTGCGGTTGATGTAAGTAATCTCCTTTCGAAGCGCAAGGTTTGTCCTATGTTGATTGAGGTATAATATCGCCAGCACGGCGATGGGGATGAACAGCAACCACCCGTAATCCGTCATTCACCCTTCCCCCAGTCGGTACCCAATTCCCCAAAGCGTTCGAATATACCGGGGATTTGACGGATCGTCTTCGATCTTCTCTCGCAGCCTTCTCATATGTACGTTAATGACGTTATCATCATTGAAATATTCCTCGTTCCAAACCAGTTGATAGAGCATGGCCTTGGTGTATACCCGTGTCGGATGCTGAAGGAACAGCTTCAGTATATGAAACTCTTTTGACGTCAGTAAGATCTCCTTGCCTCGCTTGGTGACCGTAAAATTGCCAGGGTCGACCGTCAAGTCGCCGACGGACAATAACTTGAGGTCTGACGCCTGCCCGGATTCATCCGGGTTCGAATATAATGTTGCCCGTCGGATGGAGGCTTGCACGCGGGCAGCCAACTCGATGAGCGAGAAAGGTTTAGCGATATAATCATCGGCACCTAGCCGCAGGCCCAGTGCCTTCTCGACTTCGTTGTCCTTCGCGGACAAGATCAGAATGGGGATGCTGCTCTCTTTTCGAATATGCTCTAGGATGTCGAGACCGCTTCGTTTAGGCAACATGAGATCCAGTAAAACCAGATCATAGCTCGCGGATGCGAATTGACGGAGCGCTTCCTCGCCATCCTGAGCCAAGGTGATCTTATAGCCCTCTTTGGACAGGTAATCCTTGACCATCGCGCTGATGGCTGGATCGTCTTCAATCATTAGTAGATGGCCTTCCATGATTTCGCCTCTCCTCTTGGAATTTACCCCCTATTCTAAGCTAGGAGATGTTATTCCACAAGCATAGTTCGTGTGCACGGGATACGAGTATGCGATTTAAGAAAAACTTTATTTTTTACCCCCAATCTTCTTAAACAATGTGACCTATGCTAAAGAGGAAGAAAAGCTAGGAGGTACCCAAGTGAAAAAATGGATGATATGCCTCATGGTCCTGGTACTGCTGGGATTTGGGGTTACGAAATTTAAAGCGAGTATGGCCCGGACGCCGCAAGATACGACGTCGCCGTTACAGGTCGATAAATCCTATAACGTTCCGGAATCTTCCTCGGTGGTAGAGGGATTATCGATCGACGTCACCAAAGAGATGGTTTATCAAGGCGATTTGCTGCTTGTGAACAAAGACCATCCCGTCCCGAAAGAGCTGCATCCCGAATCGGAGGCGGTCAGTCTGATTCGGAATGCCGAGCTGATCAACGGGTTCGGGGTGTTGGATAATAAAGTGTTATTGTCGCCGCGGATGGCAGACCGGTTTGCAACGATGGTTCAGGCTGCCGGGGAGGAAGGGATCAATCATTTCCTGATCAGCAGCGGGTACCGGGATGAGCAGAAGCAGGACGAGCTATACCGCCAAATGGGCTCAAAACTGGCTCTGCCCGCCGGATACAGCGAGCATAACCTCGGCCTGTCGCTGGACATCGGATCTTCTCAAGCAGAGATGAACCTTGCTCCCGAAGGTCAGTGGTTGAAGGAGAATGCGTGGAAGTATGGATTTATTTTGCGGTATCCGGACGACAAAACGGCGATTACGGGCATTCAATTTGAACCTTGGCATTTCCGGTATGTTGGCCTGCCGCATAGCGCGATCATTCACGAAAATGGGCTCGTGCTGGAGCAATACATGGATTATTTGAGAGAGCAAAAGGCGGTGAGTCTAACCGTGCAAGGCCATAACTATCAGGTGTTCTATTATCCGGTTACAAAGGATCAGACGATCCGGGTGCCAGCACAGGGAAAATACGAAATATCCGGCAACAACATGGATGGGATTATTGTAACCGTACGGGATTAGACAGGCGGCAAAAAAGACATCATGAAAGCGAGGGGAAAGAATGCAAACGGAAAGTTGGTTGAAATACGCAAGCGTTCGGGTGCTGTTTGCCTTATATCTAAGTCTCTTGGTGAAAATCATCCTGTTCAAGTTTCACGATATCGAACTGGGTTTCCTCTGGGAACAATTGCAGGTTAGCTTGCACTACCCGAGAATGGTCTTCCGGAGATTGCAGGAGGGCAATCTCGTTCCATTGAAGGAAATCACCCGAAGCCTGGAGGTCATGACGCCGCATGACTTGGTTAACGTCTTCGGCAATGTGATGATCTTCATCCCGTTTGGGATTCTGCTGGGGATCATGTTCCGGGAAAAAGGCATTAACGGCGTGGAGACGATCCTTTACGCATTCGTGGTCAGTCTGAGCCTGGAATGTGCCCAACTGTTGCTGGCGATCGGCCGGTTTGACGTGGACGATCTGCTCTTAAATACAGGAGGAGCATTGCTCGGTTATTTCATGTACATTGTGTTTTCCGCGGCGCGAGATTCGCATGCCGTGGTGCGGACAGGAGAAGGTTGAATATTAGAGTGATAGCGTAGGGGGGGCTGCCGGAATCGGCAGCCTTTAGTTCGTTTAGGCGGAGGACATCCCCACAAACTTTTTGTAAGCTACTTGACAAAAGGAACCTAGACGGATATCATTATCTCTAGTTCGAATAATCCGAATTTAAGACATTGGAGAAGTTCGGGAATGATACTTGGTGGTGTGACATATGAGTTTTTGGGGTAAATTATTAGGTAGAACATCTCAACCAATCGAGGAGGAAAAAATGATGTCTAAGTTGAATATTGGAATTATCTTGGGAAGCACGCGCGAAGGTCGCGTAAGCCCGCAAGTAGGCGAATGGGTGAAGAAACATGCGGACGCTCGGGGCGACGCAAACTATGAAATTATCGACATCGCTGATTTCAAACTGCCGCTGCTCGGGGAAGCAGACGCAAGCGAGCAAGCCGCTGCTTGGAATAACAAGCTGAACGGCCTGGACGGCTTCGTCTTCATCGTACAAGAATACAACCACAGCATTACCGGCGCTTTGAAGAACGCGCTTGACTATGCGCGTGAAGCTTGGAACAACAAAGCAGCCGGGATCGTCAGCTACGGCTCCGTAGGCGGCGCTCGTGCCGCTGAGCATCTGCGCGGGATCCTGGGTGAGTTGATGGTTGCCGACGTGCGTGTGCACGTAGCGCTGTCCCTGTTCACCGACTTCGAAAACTATAGTGTCTTCAAGCCGGCTGATCTGCATCAAACGAACTTGAACGACATGCTGGACCAAGTGTTGGCTTGGAGCGGCGCTCTAAAAACGCTGCGTTAAGATCCGTCCCGATCTTCTATATCACCCCTGTGCCTCTATTTAATGGCGCAGGGGTTTTTGCATGAAGGCCGGAGGGGTGCCATTGATGTGAGGTTTGTCATATCGACGAGGCTGCCGCTTTTGCTAATTGTAGCTTAGGAGGTGGATGACGCATGAAAGTCAATTATCCCTTGAAGGGGAATGCAGATCTCAAGGAAATCAAGGAATCCCTTAAACCGTTTGGCGGACGCTGCGCCAAAATCGTAGAAGGTACGTTGGAATATCAAGTCAAGGATGAGAACGAAAAAGCCGCGTATGAAGCAATGAAAGAAAAGGGTTATATCAGCTAACCCAGTGATAGAAACAAGAAGGCGTCCCCGCCACGAAGTTATGGCATGGGGGACGCCTTCTTTTATTGGAAGAGGTGCACGTAGAACGTGGTGGACTGGCCTAAGGTGCTTTTGGCATAAATCCGGCCTTTATGCTGCTCAACAATCGACTTCGCGATCGCCAGCCCCAGGCCGTAGCCGCCTTGTTTGCGTGCCCGCGAGGCGTCCGTCCGGTAGAAGCGGTCGAAGATCCGCGGCAGATGCTCGGGTGGAATCCCTTCCCCGGTGTTGGTGACTGCCAGGATCACCTCGTTATGCGTCTTCTTGAGCAAAAGGGTGATTTCCCCGTTAGGATTGGCATACTTCACCGCGTTATCCAGCAGGATCATGACGACCTGTTTGATTTGTTCCGGGTTACCGTAGGCGGTGAGTTCAGGTTCGATGTCGTAGTTCAGGACCAATTCTTTCTCGAAAATAACCGCCTCCATCGTCAGCAGCACGCTTTCCACTGCCTCGCTCAGATCAAATCGGGAGAACAGGACGGTCGTTTTGGCATCGTCCATTTCGGTCAAATACAGCAAGTCGCGGGTTAACTTGGACATTCGCTCGGTTTCCGACTTGATATAGTGCAGCCACTTGGCCTGCCGGGAGATCGTCTCCTCCGGATTGGTCAGCAGCACGTCCGCGTTGGTGTTGATGATGGCCAGCGGCGTCTTCAATTCGTGCGAAGCGTCGGCGATAAATTGCTTTTGTTTATCAAAGGCTTCCTTGACCGGCGCGATCGCCCGATTGGCAAAATATCGGCTGGCAAAATACAAGGCGAACAGCATCCCCACCCCCACGGCTGAGAAGGTATAGATCAGATTGGTCAGGATCTCCTTCCGGGCCGTCACGTCCAGGAAGACCAGCATATACCCGTTGCCGATGGGCCGCACGTTGAAGATCCAGCGGCTGCCGTCCAAGCTGAATTGCCCGGTTTCGCGTTGCTCGGCCGCCGCTTCCTTCAGCGCCTGTTGGTAGAACGCCTCATCCATCTCGAACTTGGACATATAGGAGACGAGCCCAAAATCGGGGTCGGCCAGCAGCATAAACGAAACGGAGCGGTCCATCGGGGCTTCTCCGGATCGATTCAGCGGCCCGCTGCCGCGAGGTGAACTATCATCCATGTCCCCGCTCATGCCGCCCCCCATGCCTCGATCATTGAGACCTGCACCCATCCGCATCTCGTTATGGCCGGGTGATTTTTCATAAGATTCCATGACTTGGCGCAAATCCATGTCGATATCGGTCTGTACGTTGCGGTAAGTGATGATATAAATGGCTGCGAATGCCACCAGCATCATAATGGAAATCGTCAGCAGGTTGACGATCAGAAACCGGTTCCTGAGTTTCGTGAACATTAGGGGGTCACCTCTAGAACGTACCCGACGCCCCGGATCGTGCCGATCCGGACGGCGGAATGGAGGAACGTAAATTTTTTACGCAAAAAAGAAATATACACTTCGACGTTGTTATGCTCCACCTCGGAATCAAATCCCCATAGCTTTTCGATGATCTGTTCCTTGGAGGTTACGGCCTGCTTGCGGTTGATTAACAGCTCCAGCAGCTCGCATTCCTTCAGGTTCAGCTTGATTTCCTTCCCTTGGGAGGAGAGCTTTAGGTTCGTCGTATTGAGTTCGATGTCGCCGAATTTCAGGGCATCCTCCGGGATGACCTCGCCTTTCCGCCGGAGCGCGGCCCGGATGCGGGCCATCAGCTCTTCCGTCGAAAACGGTTTGGCGATGTAATCGTCGGCCCCATAATCGAGTCCGGATACCTTATCCTCAATCTCCCCTTTAGCGGTCAGCAGGATTACGGGGGTGGAGATGCCCTCGGCGCGGAGCGTCTTCAGCACAGTGAATCCGTCCATTTTCGGCATCATCACGTCCAGCAGCAACAAATCATAGATGCCGCTCTGTGCGTTATCCAACCCCGCCTCGCCGTTGTGAACCACATCCACAGAATAGTGGTGTTTTTTTAAGATCTGAGATAGGGCTTCGGCCAAATGAACCTCATCTTCAGCAATTAATATTCTCATCTGGGGTGCCTCCCTCTACAGGTTATTCACAAATCGGGGGCTTCTCTAATGTAGCCATTATATCAGGATAACCTTTAATCAACCTTAAGCGGGAGCTCGAAGTGGCGGGTAAGCCAAATTAGTGATCAGGTAACTGGATCTAAACAGACCACGCCGGCGCTAACGCTGATCAGGAACGCTATTGGGGCAAATTCGGCGTTCTAGAAACTCTAACGCTTCTGAGCAACGCTATTTCGGAGAAAACCCCCGATTTGAGCCCCGAAAACAGCAAATAAGCTCTGTGATCCGCGTTAGAATTGGAAAACGGCGATTTTGGCTGATATAAGCCGTGTGGCAAGCGTTAGAGGTTAAGTAGGTTGAAGTTGCTGTTGTTGTACCTGAGGCGAAATAAGGTTAGCTGGTGCAGGCATGTCCTAAGGGGCTCGAAGTGGCAGGAAAGCAAGTAACTAAATGTGTTGTGGTCGATCGTGGAGGAGCTTGGGGCGCAAATGGTAGAGATTCTGCGAATCTCTGGAGAGAACTAGTTGTAGTCACGTGTAACGGACCGAAATGAACTTATTCGTTCATTTTTTGGTTATTTCCCGCTCTAGCGGACTCCAAGGGCCTTAAATAGTCGATTTGACGTCAATACAGCTACTTTAGTACGAAATAAGGTCACCTGGGTCCGTTAGATTCGAGCAAGTGTCTATACCCAACAAATAGCGTCTCTGAGGTCCGTTAGCGCGGAGTAACCTTTGCTGAGCGAGATTATTACTTGGCACTTGAAGGCTACGTGAGCGGCGGAGGGCCCGGCTGAATGCAAGATTCGACGCCGGATAGTCGCCCCCGAATACGCTTCGTAATAGCCGACAAAGATTGAGCAAGTTCCGCTCGCCCAGGAAGCGATAACCTTATATGGAATAATCGGGATAACATGACCCATACTAAACTCGTTGAAGCTTCAGAGGAGGAGTTTAGGATGGACAATGTCATGCTGGCCCGATCCTTATTCGGATCGTCGATGGCCTTTCACATTATTTTTGCGACCATGGGCGTGGGGCTACCCTTTATGATTGTGATCGCGGAAATTGCTTATCAGGTTAAAAAAGACAAAGACTACGCTGTGATGGCAAAGCGATGGACCAAATGCCAGGCCATTCTGCTAGGTGTCGGGATTCCGTCCGGTACCCTCGTCGGCGTGATGCTATCGCTCTTGTGGCCGGGGTTTATGGAGATCGTCGGTCAGGTGATTGCATTGCCTTTTCAGGTTGAAATATGGGCCTTCTTCTTGGAGGCCTTATTCATGTCGATCTACGTTTACGCGGCGGATCGGCTCCCCGGGGCGCTGCGCATCGTCAGCGTCGCCTTCGTGGCGCTGGGGGCAAGCGCATCGGCCGTGCTGATCACCGATGCCCACGCCTGGATGAACACCCCGCAGGGGTTTCGAATCGAGAACGGTCAGATTTTCGACGTGAACCCATGGAAGGCTGCGCTTAACCCCAGTCTGCCGACCACGGCTTCGCATGTGCTGATATCGGCCTATATGACGGGAGCGTTCGCCGTCGTTACGGTGGCCGCAGCTAAAATACTGAATCGTAAACGTTCGGAGCGGGAACGGCAGTATCACCGGAAAGGCCTCATGCTGTCGCTGATCATTGGCGGAGCCATGTCTCTGATTACCGCGCTGAGTGGCCACAGCACGGCACAGATGCTGCATCATTACCAACCGGAGAAGCTGGCAGCCGCAGAAGGCTTGTTCGAGACGCAGGCCTACGCACCCTTGGCGATTGGCGGTGTTACGGACAAAGAGAATCGCACGATTCGCGGGGCGATCGAAATCCCGTGGGCCCTCAGCGTTCTGGCGGGCAATCGCTTCGATACGGTGGTGCGGGGGCTAAACGATTTCCCCGAGGAGGAATGGCCGCCGTTGTTCATCCATACGCTGTTTAATCTGATGGTCGGCATCGGCATGCTGCTGTTGGCGGCCGCGGCCGGAACGATCCTCTACCGGCTCGTCGGAAAACGCGATTATCCACGTTGGCTGCTTCAGGCGCTGCTTCTCGCCGGGCCGTTGTCGCTGATCGGCATTGAGACGGGGTGGATTTTTAGCTGCACGGGTCGGCAGCCATGGACGATCTACCATATCCAGACTACGGTGGAGGCGGCGACGAAATCGCAGAACCTCGGAACCCTGTTCGTCCTGTTTATCGGATTGTACGTATTCTTGCTGATCGTGACGGGATTGGTGTTGCGGTATTACTTCAACCGACATCCGGTGACGCCGGACATGCTGGAGGTCCGTTATGGATAAGGAGGCTATCATGCTATGAGCGACGCTACCATCGCCATCTCCATCTTATGGGGGTTTCTGTTCATCTATTCAATCATCGGCTCGGTCGACTTCGGCGCGGGATTTTGGTCTATGGTTTACAGTCGGAGAAATCCCCAGGCCGCCGGGATCGCAAACCGCTTTCTGTCTCCATCGTGGGAAGTGACAAATGTTTTTCTGGTGCTGCTGGTTGTGGCGTTGGTTGGTTTCTTCCCGCGTGCCGCCTATGTCCTTGGAACATTGTTGCTCGTCCCGGTCAGCCTCGTCATGATTCTGCTTCTGTTCCGCAGCGCGTTTATGGTTTACGCCTACTCCGTACAACGGGAGGTCCGGAGCCTGCGCATCGTGTCCGGCATCACCGGCTTATTAATACCGGGGCTGCTCGTGAGCGTGCTGCCGATTACGTTAGGCGGTTTTATTCGTCAGGAGAGCGGGTATCCGCAGCTAAAGTACGGCGATTTGCTGACTAGTCCGGCATTGTATGCCTATTTGGGCTTCGGTATCGCCACGGAGTTGTTTCTGTCTGCGCTGTTCCTCTCCGATTTCTCCAACGAGGCGGGGGATGAGAGCAGTTATCGTCAATACCGCCTGTTAGCGGTGATCACCGGGCCGCTCGCCATGCTACTGGCTGTCGTCGCGACTTTCTCCGTGAATGAGGAGGCGATGTGGATGGTCCACCGGATGAAGGAGCAGGGACTGTGGTTTATGCTGTCGAGTGCCGCATTTCTTGCAGGGTACGGTTCCCTATGGGTTAGACGAAACGGTAGGCTTGGCTGGCCCCGTCTGGCCTTTGTATTCGTGGTGCTTCAATTTGCAGTGGCAAGCTTTGCCTATGGGAAAGCGCATATGCCGTATATCGTGTACCCGTATTTGACGGTGACCGAAGGGATAACCAATCACTCGATGTTTATCTCCTTATTATGGGGTTACGGCATTGGAACGGTCATTTTGCTGCCGGTCTTCATGCTGTTTTGGTGGCTGTTCCTGAAGGACAAGCGTTATTTGCGCACAGAGTAGCTCACCCTGGCTAGAATGACAAAAGCCGCCCTTGAGAGGGGCGGCTTTTTGCTGCAATTGGATTCGCTTAAATTAACTTATGCGCGTACCATTTCTTCCCGCGGAACCGCCAGAGGAAGAGGGCCCCGCGCACGCCCCATTCGCTGCACATCGCCAGCCAGACACCCAAGATGCCAAGGCCAAGCACGATGCCGAGAATGTAGCCGAGAATGACTCGGAACAGCCACATCGTCAACATCGAGGTGATTGAAGTGAAACGTGAGTCGCCCGCTGCCCGCAGTGCGGATGGCAAGATGAAGCTGATCGGCCAGAGAGGGATCTGGGCGATGGAGCTCACCAGGAGCACAAGGAAGATGTCGCCGACAATTTCGGTTGGCGGAGCGAAGATGCTTACGAGCGGTCGGAACAATGGCAGTAGAATCAAGCTGATGATAGCCAGCGACCCCGAGCCGAGCCAGAGGAAGGACTTGATGAACTTCCGCGCGTCGCCTACGCTGCCGCTGCCAATGCATTGGCCAACCACGGTTACGATCGTAAGCGACAGGGCACTGGCGGGAATTTGGAACACCCCAGCGAGGGAACCGCCGATGGCATTTGTCGCAATGGCGTAGGTGCCTAAACTAACGATAAAAACCTGAGTTAGCAGTTTACCGCCATTAAAGAACAGCTGCTCGGCCGCGAACGGAATCCCGATGAACATGATTTTGCGCAGCATTTCGAGCGGGAAGTGGAATAGGTCGCGTAGTTGCAGGTGCAAGGAGGCTTCCATTTTGAACAGATAATACAGCGCGCAGATCGCGCCTGCAAACCGGGCAATATTGATCGCCAGCGTCATGCCGAAGACGCCCATATCCAGAAGGGTAATCAGCAGGATGTTCAGCAGCACGTAGAGCAGGTTCATGATCAGCGACAGGGTTAAAGAAGCCCGAGTTTTGCCAATGCCCCTCAAAGCGGAGCAGACGGCCTGGACCACAGCTAGTCCCGTGTAGGAGATGCTGCTGCCGATCAAATAGACGCGGGCGTTGTCCAGTACATCCGCGGATGCGGCGCCGAACAGCAGCTTCAGAATCGGATTATGAAATCCGATCAGGAGCAGGGCGATCCCGACGGCAAGCAGGGACACCGAAGTGACCGTTGCCGCTGAAGCGCGGGAGACATTACGGTCGTTGCGGCTGCCTTTGTATTGAGCGACCACTACCGTACCTCCGGTCGCGACGGCGACAAACACACTGATCAAGAAGATATTCAGCGAGTCGACGATGTTGACCGCGCTGACGGCGGCGACGCCGGACGAGCTGATCATGGCGGTATTGACTAAGTTGAGGCCGATGATAAATGCCTGATCGATCAGAATCGGTAGAAACAGAGCGAAGATCTGCCGGTAGTCCATGGACTCGCCGGACAGATGCTTTTCCAGGAAGACGTTATTTTGTAGACGCGCGAAAATGGGCTTCAATAGACATCACTTTCTTTTCTATATAGTTAGAAAACAGTTTACCCCTATTATCGGACATTTCGTCACAAGGCTAAAGCAACAAAGCAACCCCGGCTTTCTTGACCGGGTAGGGTTGAAGATACCATTATCGGAAGAACGATGTCAATGCGATTACGCATCCTTCTGGCGGGGCGGCAGCTGCAGGGCATGCGATTTGGAAAATGCGGTGGCAGGTGTTACCATGGAGGGGATTGGGCGAATTTGATTTGGGAGGGGATTGTTTTGAAAGCGCTATTTATCGGAGGCACCGGGACGATCAGTTCCGCGATTACGAGACAGTTGGCGGAGGACAGCTCCTGGGAGTTGTACCTGTTGAATCGGGGGAACCGCAGTAAAGAGTTGCCGTCCGGCGTACATGTCATTGAGGCCGATATCCATCAGGAAGCTGAGGTGGCTGCAAAGCTCGAGGGTCATACTTTCGATGTGGTGGCGGACTTCATCGCCTTTGAACCGGCGCAGTTGGAGCGGGATGTTCGATTATTCGCTGGGAAAACCAAGCAGTTTATGTTTATCAGCTCGGCTTCGGCGTATCAAACCCCTTTGTCGGATTACAGAATCACCGAAGGGACACCGCTGTCCAATCCTTATTGGGTCTACTCCCGCAACAAAATCGCTTGCGAGGAATATTTGATGCAGCAGTATCGCGAGCAGGGATTCCCGATCACCATCGTGCGGCCGAGCCACACCTATGATGAGCGTTCGATCCCGCTGGGCGTTCACGGCAACAAGGGTTCTTGGCAAGTGGCCCAGCGCATGCTGGAGAACAAACCGGTCTTGATTCATGGCGACGGTTCGTCGTTGTGGACGTTAACGCATAACAGCGATTTTGCCAAAGGCTTTATCGGGTTGATGGGCAACCTTCATGCCATCGGCGAATCGGTCCATATCACGTCGGATGAAAGCGTAACTTGGAACCAAATTCATGAAGTCATTGCGGATGCCCTGGGCGTGAAGCTGCGTACGTTGCACGTCGCTTCTGACTTTCTTGCGGACAACGGGCCTTACGATTTCCGCGGCGGGCTGCTGGGCGACAAGGCAAATACGGTCGTCTTCGACAATGCCAAGCTGAAACGGCTGGTGCCTGGCTTTACGGCGACGGTTCGTGTGGATCAAGGCATCCGACGGACGGTGGAGCATATCCTGGCGCATCCTGAGCTTCAGGTAGCGGATCCGGAATTCGATGCTTGGAGCGATCGGGTTGTCGGAGCGATGGAAGCGGCCGCGAAGCTGATGAGGGAATAGGCGGGAGGCCCCGATGAGCATGGCACGGCAACCCACGTTCGTGTTGGCGCCGGATTCTTTTAAGGAGAGCATGACGGCCAAGGATGTATGTCTAGCTATGGAAAAAGGGCTGCGCAAAGCGTTTCCGGACGCGCGTTATGTTCATGTTCCGATGGCTGACGGCGGAGAAGGAACCGTTCAAGCCTTGGTTGACGCCACAGGCGGGCGGCTGTTCTCGCTGGAGGTGACGGGGTCGCTCGGCGAGCCGGTTACGGCGCAGTACGGGCTGCTGAGCGACGGGGAGACGGCGGCCATCGAATTGGCTTCGGCCAGCGGGCTCCAGCAGGTGCCGCCGGATCGGCGCGACCCGCTGCAGACCACAACGTACGGCACCGGCGTGTTGATCCGCGCTTGCCTCGATCAGGGCGTGCGTCGGATCATCGTGGTGCTTGGCGGCAGCGCCACGAACGACGGCGGTGCCGGGATGGCCGAGGCGCTAGGCGCGCGGTTCCTGGACACGTCGGGCCGGTCGCTGCCGCGCGGCGGGGGCCGCCTCGGGGAGTTGGCGCGGATTGACGTATCCGCGCTCGATCCGCGGCTGCAGCAGACGCGCCTGATCGTGGCTTGCGACGTCGACAACCCGCTCTGCGGCGAGCGCGGCGCCGCCGCCAGGCCGCTGGGTCCGGCCAGGCCAGCCTCGCTGCGCCCGCTTCGCCGCCCAAAAGGGAGAAATGTTGTATTTCCTACAACATTTCTCCCTTTTTTCTTGCCCCTGCGGGGCAAATGTTGCAAAAGCTGCAACATTTAAGCCCGCCCCGGGCCGTACCGCTGGTAAATGTTTCACTTTATGCAACATTTCACTCCCCCGGCCCGCCAAGTAGCCCGGAATGTTGCACAATATGCAACATTTCGGGCCAATTAGTCCTATATAGCAGGAAAATTGTTGGATTATGGAGAATAACTGGTAAAGCTACTAGGCCGGGAGTAGGAACTCCCAGAAACTAATTATTATTTAAGTGTCACACACCTCAGAAATCACCTTCACGTTTTGCGCACTCTTCTACAGCCTGATAACTCCAACATACCTTAGTCCTACCATGACATGTGTCAACACCATGATGAATTCGCCAACTCGATGAGAAAGGAATAAATGCTGTGACCGCTAAAATATTCGTTCACGAAGTAAGCCGTGCCAGTCTGGTTAACGGTCCGGGTACTCGTGCGGTCGTATGGGTACAGGGCTGCAGTATCGGTTGCCCTGGATGCTTTAATCCCGAGACGCATGCCGCTCATTCCGATTCGGATGGGGGAAGCGACCCTGAGGAACTGGGCAAATCGTTGGGACACCTTGCGGTTGATGGCCTAACCGTATCAGGTGGAGAGCCGTTAGAGCAACCGGAGGCCGTTGCTGCGTTAATCGAAGCTTTCCGAAAGGTGAATCCCGGAACGGTGCTTATTTTTAGTGGTCTTTCGCCTAAGCGGATATTTGCTTCGCCAGAGGCTCGACAAACGATCCTGCTGACGGATGCGGTGCTGGCCGGTCCTTACGTGGAGGGGGATCGTTCATCCGGGATTTGGAGCGGCAAGCAGCTGATTCTGGTCACAGACCGAATCTATCCGGAGGAACTGACACCGGAAAAGCGCCTGGAAGTATCGCTACAGTCCAGCGGGCAGCTTCGGTTGTCCGGATATCCAGGCCTGATGGAGCGGGAATTATTTTCGAAACTAATGAAAGTAGGGTTCCAAGATGATGACAAGGGATGAATTCACACAGGAGCTAGAAGTACTGATTCGTGCGCGTTATGGCATTATTCTGATTAATACGTTGGAAGAAGAACGGGCTGTGGACATCCTCAAAGCCATGGCTCGCAAATTAAATAAGCGTTTGATGTTATGGTCCTGCACTCGCGGACTGATTACAGAGAACGATACGGCAGTCGATCCGGAGACAGTGGACCTCATGACGGCGATTGCACGTGTCGAGCAGTTGGCTAATGATCCTTCTTTGTTCGTATGGCTTGACCTCCAATCCACCCTGAACAGTTCACCGGTATACATCCGCCGCTTCAAGGAGCTGTCACAGGAGATCCGGGAACGCATGCCGTCCAACTCCATTATTGTAGGGCCGCTCATCGATATCCCCGCCGAGTTACAAAAGGAAGTTACGATTATCGATATGCCGTACCCTGGTTTGGATGAGGTAAAAGCGATCATTTCGCAATTTGCTCGGCAATATTCCGATCGCACTGACCTTACCATCGATTGCTCTGAACCTACATTAGATGCCCTAGGCAGAGCGGCAATCGGTTTGTCCAAGACGGAAATCGAAAATTGCCTTGCGAAGTCGCTGGTGAAGCATAAGCGGATTTCCATGGAGGACATCGACTTTATTTTGGAGGAGAAGAAGCAGAACATCCGTAAGGCGGGTATTTTGGAATACGTAGAAACAGAGAATCTGGAGACCTCCGATATCGGCGGATTGGATAATATGAAAAAATGGCTGGAAATCCGTAAGCAGGCTTACACGCCGGAAGCGGAACAGTTCGGCATCGGTTGGCCCAAAGGTGTTCTGCTCGTCGGGGTGCCGGGTTGCGGAAAGAGCCTTAGCGCAAAATGCGTAGCCGCTTCATGGAAAATGCCACTGCTCCGTCTAGATCTCGGTCGTGTATTCGGCATGTACGTCGGTACCTCCGAAGCAAATATTCGTATGGCTTTATCGATGTGTGAAGCAGTTTCCCCGTCTATTCTCTGGATCGATGAGATTGAGAAGGCGTTGTCCGGTCAAGCCAGCAGCAATCAGACCGACGGGGGAACGACGTCGCGGGTATTCGGCACGATTTTGACTTGGATGCAGGAGAAGAAAAGCCCGGTATTTGTGTTTGCTACGGCAAACAATATCGCCAGCCTGCCGCCGGAGTTACTGCGGAAAGGCCGGTTCGACGAGATTTTCTTCGTTGATTTGCCGAACGAACAGGAGCGTGCAGAAATATTCCGCATCCACATTAAGCGAATTGGACGTAATCCGGATCAGTACGATATAGCCAAGATGGTGCAACTGTCTGGTGAGCAGACCTTTGGTGACGGTGTCCGCTTAACCGGTTCGGAGATCGAAGCTTGCGTTAATCAGGCGTTGTTGGAGGCTTTCTTCGTGAAAAATTCAGAAAATCATCCGGATAGCGATGTCACTTCGGCGGACATCGAGCGGGCGATTCAGCATTCCGTGCCGTTGAGTCGGGTCCGCAAGGAAGACATCGGTTATATGCGTTCTTGGGCCGCAGAGAATGCGGTGCGAGCTAGTCTCTCACCGGAGCAGGTACAGCCTTCTGCGACGGCGGCGCTGGGTACCACGGGATCCGGGGAAGTCACGGGCGGACGTAATATCGACTTTTAGAACGGAGGAAGCATATGAGCCATTGCACGACGTATCCTATGGTTTTTCAGGATAAACGCCTATTGTTTAAGGCCATGCGGGACTTGGAGATGGAACCGGAGAACGTCGCATGGGAGATGTACGGATCAAGCCTGTTAAAGGGTTTGGGTATTGGGGGAGAATCGCTCGGAAAGCTCCTGACCGGAAGCAAGTACGGCCTGAATTTAGCCTTCGAGGAGACGGATCAAGGCCTCCAGCCGATGTTTGAAACGGATGCCTTATTCGGCGAAGAACGCGCGATAGTAGAAGAGCGGCTTTTGTCTGAAGTGGAGACTGCTTACCTGCGCTGCGCGGTGGAAGAGACCGCGAAGAAATATCGGGAATCCGGGTTATTCGCAGAAGTTCGGGAGAAAAGAACCGAAGAAGGCGTCTCGTTCGTCCTGAAATTCGGCACGGGGAATAAATCAGTCACGGTCACAAAAAGCCCAGACGGGGTCATCGAAGAAACCGTTCAAGGGGTTATGGGGCGTTCCTGCACAGATGCTACCGCTTCGCTCGAACGTCTGCTCTCCAGCTCTAATACGCCTGTCGAACGGACATGGACTCCGGCTTATCAAGCAAACGTGGAGGATCGGGAATTGAAGGTATTAAGGTTAACTCGGTAGAAGAAATTTGAGAGGCTAAAGGGCGTGAGAACGTGGAAAAAGAAGCGCTAAAGCAATTGAAAAGTAAGTATGCAATATTGTGGTTCGGAAATCTACTTTGTACTTTTCTCATGCTTTTGTTGCTGGCCATGGGAGAGGTTTGGTTGGGTCTCATGTGCGGAGCATTTGTTCTGATTTGTATATGGCCGACTATCATGTACGGTAAGCAATTAAAAGGAAACATCCCCTTATACCGGAGGGGAAGAGGCTTTTGGTATTATCGTCTTTCCCCGCAGCATAAAAAGACTTACTTGACGGTCAGCCAATGGGTGTTTTTTTTCCTGGCTGTGGTTTTTTGGATCCTTGATTTAGGATCGTCTGTATACGGAACATCAACACTAATTGGCGGCATTTTGTATATTCAGTTCAAGACAAAGAAGCGAATTAAGCTGCATACGTCGGTGGATGACGTTACTTTGTATGAATTGCTGGAGCTCGGTATCGTGAAAGCGGAGGAGTTCGTGACCGGACTTTATAAGGACTTTGAAACTTGGACGAAAGTGCATCCGAATGCGAAGATCCTCGCCCTGACGGAAGATCGTCTTGTAATTGTTCGAATGATCACGCCAGAAATTGGAGATCGGTACGATGTACCGCTACGTGAGATTGCAGGTGTGTATGTCATTTCGAATGGGCGCTATGGCCAAGGTCTCATATTGACGATCCGCTTATCCAACGATTCAAGCATTCGCCTGTCGTTGCTTGGGAACACCGTGCAGGATTCACCGGAGCAATTCATGTATGAATTTTTAAATACACTGGATCATGCCATACTGGGGACAGGCAACAAGCCAACGCCGATATCTCCGCCACTTCATCAACGCTCCCCCCTTTCATACCCTAGTTTTGCGGATGGGGTAGCACATCCAGTCATTCGTCAGTTGGATTTGTTCGAATGGAACGAGGCTCCCGCGGGACAAGCGGCAGTGGATTTCCCCGGTCGTTCGGCTGGCTCGGCCCCTTATGAGGAGTCCAGGAACCGGCGCAAATTGGACTTTTAACAACTCGATTCTCATTCTTTAGGAATAGGTGTCTAGCGAAGCGCACAGTTTATGATGTCTGGGCGCTTTTCTTTTGCCCATATAACAAAAGTATAGTAAAATACAAAAATATAGTTAACTAGATGAAGCGGAGGAACAAACCATGGAAATCGGAATCAGCACGTTCGTGGAAACGACACCGGATGTCGTTACTGGCGAATTGATCAGTCATGCGCAGCGGCTGCGTGAGGTAGTAGAGGAGATCGTCCTAGCCGACAAGGTCGGGCTCGATGTGTTTGGTGTAGGGGAGCATCACCGCAAGGATTATGCCGCTTCTTCGCCGACGTTGGTGTTGGCCGCAGCTGCGCCGCAGACGTCGCGTATCCGGCTAACCAGTGCCGTTACCGTGCTGTCTTCCGATGATCCGGTTCGGGTGTTCCAGGACTTCGCGACGCTGGATGGCCTATCGAATGGGCGCGCGGAGATTATGGCCGGTCGGGGTTCTTTTATCGAGTCCTTCCCGCTGTTCGGGTACGATTTGAATGATTATGAGGAGCTGTTCGAGGAGAAGCTGGATCTGCTGCTAAAGCTGCGTGAGTCGGAAAAAGTAACCTGGCAGGGCAACCACCGTCCAGCAATCCATAATCTGGGCGTCTATCCGCGCCCTGTGCAGAACCCATTGCCGGTATGGATCGGCAGCGGCGGCAACACGGAATCCGTCATTCGTGCCGGTGTGCTCGGTTTGCCGCTGGTGCTGGCGATCATTGGCGGCCGGCCGACTCAATTTGCGCCGCTCGTGAAGATCTACAAGCAGGCTGCCGCCCAGGCAGGGCATGACGTCTCGAAGTTGACGGTCGCCTCCCATTCGCATGGCTTCGTTGGCGACCGCAATGACGTGGCGGTGGAGAAGTTCTTCCCCTCGACACAGGCGGCCATGAACGTGATCGGACGGGAACGCGGCTGGGGCCACTACGGCCGGGCCAGCTACGATGCCGCCCGCAGCCTGGAAGGTGCGCTGTACGTTGGTGACCCGGAGACGGTGGCGAACAAGATCATTTACCTTCGCAAAAATGTCGGCATCACCCGCTTCATGCTGCATTGCCCGCTCGGGACGATGCCGCATGAGGATGTCATGCGGTCGATTGAACTCCTCGGCACTGAAGTGGCGCCTCGAGTACGGGAGGAAATCGCCCGTTGGGAAGCCGGGGGCGGGGATCTTCAGTAAAAAGAAGGAAAAAACTAGCCCATGGAGAACTTAGTAGGGTAAATCACTGGGCACTGATTAAATCTCAGGTTAAATACCTTGAAGGGGCTATTTTCGTGGACCGTGAAGCGCTAAGAAAACTCCAATTACGGTGGATGTTAAGCTGGATCCTGATTCCGGTAGGCTTCATTTTAACCTACTATGCCGTGAAAATCGGCTTTGTGGAAGTGGATTTGATATTCACGATATTATTGGTTTGGACGGTCGTTAGGTTGATCCGTTTACGTAAATTCATCACTGGAAAGATCCGCTTATACAAGCCCGACCAAAGCTTATGGTTTTATCGTATGAGCCTAGATCAGCAGAGGGGTTTCCTGACGGCGGGGCAATGGCTGAGCGTATTTGCGTTCTTTTTTCTGTGGATCGGGGTAGGGAGCTTCTTGGTTGCCGTTATTATGATGATTATGGGCATGTCCAACTACACGATCAAAAAGCGGAGAATGAAGGCTCACCTCGAAGTCGACGAAGCAAGTCTGTATCGATTGTACGATTTGAGAATCATCCCAACCCAAGAGCACATAACGGCACTTTACAAGGATTTTTCATATTGGACTGAGCTACCAGAACAATCTAATGTTATGGCGTTGACCGCCGATCGTTTGATTATAGCCAGGCTTGTTTCGGGGAGAATGGCTGAGCGTTACGAGTTGCCGCTTCGAGAAATTGCTGGAATTGCCGAGATCAATGTGCTTTTTATAGGTAAAGTTGTGGCAATTAAGATGACGAACCATGCTGTAATTCGATTTGCACTAAAAGGGCGCAGCAACGAGGACTCCCCGGAGGTTTTCCTCTCCACTTTAGTGGATTTGCTCGATCACCCTCCGTTATTTGAGCGGCCTAATCCTGTCGAACTCTATGAACCTCATACGGAAGATGTATCGCCCCTTGATTCGCCTCCAAGGGAACAACCGTTGGATCCGTCCCTTGATTTACCTGCCTCCACCCAGTCGGGCGAACCCGTTGAGCCAGAGATAGCGGATCCCCCACGCCCACAGCAGCCTATAGAGGTGGAAGGGGAGGCACCGAGCAAGGATTCCAACACAAAGCCACTCGAGGGTCCAAGACGTTGGCTTGATTTCTAAGGGCAGCCCCCCCTCACACCTCCGCCCGAAACGTCTTCCCTAACGGTTCGCCGAGGCCGAAGTAGTGGCGGAAGTTATAAATGAGCGGGCTCCACAGGCGAGGGTCGATATGATGTTCGCCGATGACGAGGTCACGACGGGCGTGGACGGCCACGGCCCGGGTTTCGACGATCGCGAAGAAGGGGGCATAGGCTGGCGCTCGGAAGTCCTTCACGACCGCTTCGATTTGCAGCGGGCACTCGCGGATGCGGGCGGGCCGCACCTGCTGGGAAGGGATCGATGCCAACCCGCTGGCCGCAAATTTATCGCTTTGATACGTAAAACCCTGTGCTGCTTTTTCAATTGGCACGGGGTTTTTTCCGGTTGTGGGGGCTAGCCGCTCGACTTGCTCCCACAGGGAGGGATCGGGTAGATTGATCACGCACTCTCGGCAGCGCTGTACGTTTTCGGCGGCTTTTCCGCCCAGCCCGATGCCAAGAACAATATGGTTGCCGAGCGCCCAAGAAGAAGAGATCGGGCTAATATTCGTGCTTCCGTCTTCATTAAGAGTCGTGAGCAGGACGACGGGCGTACCGTAATACAAAATTTTTGGCTGAATCAGATGTGTGTCGTCGGCTGACGGACTTGCCGCTTTCGAAGTTTGCATCGGAATGACCTCCCGGTTTTATGTGTTTCCCGCTCATTGTATAATGGCAACAATACCATGGGGATCGAAATATGGATGACATCCTCAAAAAGGGGGAGTGAATCGTTATGAAAACACCGATGCATACGTCAGCGGCGGTCATCGCCTCGCTTGTCAGCGACCCTAGTCGGTCGGCGATGTTAACGGCCATGCTGGACGGAAGGTACCATGCCGCCGGGGAGTTGGCTCAAGCGGCCGGAATCCAGCCGCAAACAGCCAGCTTTCATCTGACCAAGCTGACGGAAGCCGGCCTCATTGCCGTCGAGAAACAAGGTCGCCACCGCTACTACGGAATCGCAGGCCCGGAGGTCGCCCGGGTGATGGAATCCCTGTTGTCCATCGCGCCGCCGGCACCGATTAAGTCGTTGCGGCAGGCCACGGAGGATCAGGCACTGCGGTATGCCCGAACCTGCTATGACCATTTGGCGGGGAGTTTAGGCGTCCGGCTGACGCAATGCTTGGTTGGCCGAGGAATCCTCGCCGAAGGTGACGGAGGGTTTGATGTTACCACGGAAGGGGAAGCGTTTCTGGGTCGGTTCGGGGTCGACATCGACGGAGCCAAGCGCAAACGCCGCTCTTTTTCCCCAAAATGCCTGGATTGGAGTGAACGGCGCCATCATCTGGCCGGGGCGCTCGGCCATGCGCTGCTAGAGCGGCTGATGGAGCTGGGATGGGTAGAGCGAAATCCGCATAGCCGGGCCGTCAAGTTGACCGCGAAAGGGCGAGTAGGGTTAAGGGAAAGCTTGGCTTTGGACATGGACGTTGAGGAAGGAGTCGGCTAACTTCCGAATTCAAAGTTCAGGCATACGAAAAACCATCTCTCACTTGCAAGAGATGGTTTTTTGCCATTCTGCTATAACCGGCTGCGTCGCCGTTGTCTTCTTCGTCCGCGCAGCGTGACGTGAAGCGATCGGGCGCTCCGCCGCTTGGCCTTGCTGCGGGCATGAGCGGCCGCTTTACCAATGGAACTGCGAACCCAAGTTCGTGCCCCTTTCTTGCGCAGCGCCCCTTTGCGGATCGAACGTTTGCGACGCCGGCGGGACGAGGTTGGTTTCACCGAGTCAGGCCATAGACTCTGGCAGGCTTGCGTTAAGATTGCCTTGATTTGCTCCTGTTTATGCGGAGCATCCGGCTGGGTATAGATCTGGGTAGCCGCCATCAGCGCCGGCTTCAGCCCGTTCTTCAAAGCTCCGTATTCGGGAGCATCCGGCTGCAGATGAAAGAGCCGGGCGCCGTGAGCTAACGTACGCCGAACTTGTCGCGCGGCAGCACGCTCCGAAGCGTTCTTGCTGCTGCGCCACGATTTGAGGATACGCAGCGTATTTTTATACCCTTCCATCCCCTCGGAAGGGGGCAGGATGGCGAACAAGCTGATTTCCGGATCGGCGTAGCCATGGTTCTGGTAGATGATCCGCAGGTTCTCTCCTTGGGAATCCTCACTCCGATGAAAGGACGGGTGCTCCTGATGATAACCGACCACTTCCTCAATGCTAACGAAGGTGCAACCGCGAAGGTGCAGCCGGTAGCCCAGTTCCCAATCTTCAAGGCCATGCTTCTGGAAGTTCTCATTAAAACCGCCGACCTCTTCAAATAGTCGTTTGGACAAAGAGAGGTTGCGCGTGACCGCCATGAGCCAAGGCGCCACATCGGTGGTTGGGAATTCGCGATAATTCCCCTTAATCGGTTCCCAAGGGGCGACGACTTTTTCCAGTTGGCCGGTTTGGCCGAGAATATCCTCGCGGGTAACGATCTCGATCAGATCCGGTGCTTGCCAATAGTCGTTGTTCCACAGCCCGGAAGCTTGCAGAACCTCAGAGGCAGCGACCTTCTCCTCCCCAGAGAAATCAGGGTACAGGTGGGGATACGCCTTGATGAACAAGATCGGAACGCCGGAGACGACAGCGTTTCGGTGCAGTTGATGATAGGTGTCGTGCGTCTTCACGAAGTCGGGAGTGACCAGGTAATCGGGATCACAAAAAATCAGGTAGTCGCCGGAAGCGGCCTCAACCCCGCGGTTCCGAGCCGCCGACCTCCCGGCCGTTTCCTCCAGGGTGACGGGAACGAGCTGGTAAGGGGGGCGGTACCGGCTTAGACGCTCCAGGGTGTCATCTGTGGAGCCGTCGTCGACCACCACCACTTCAAATTGATCAAGCGAATAGGTCTGGATTTCAAATGCCGTTAACGTCAGCATCAAAGACAACGCCTTATTATAGCTGGGGATGATGACACTATATTTCATTGGACAGGGATCACCTCGGGCATCATGATTTCGTACCCATTATACGAATCCCCAGCGGCGGCGAAAGGGACAAAGAACCACGCCCGGTTACTTTATTTTGATGCGCACCCTTTTTATCGTGGCCCATAGGATTCCCAGCGCAAGACCTGCTAGCAACAACGTACCCAGCAACGAACCCCAAACCGGCAAATGGCCTATATAGACGACGCGGTTAAGGAGGTCCTTGAGCTCCAAATCCCACATGGCCTCGGAAGCAAACAGAAGAATCAGGGCCAGAACGATATACAACATGCCCCCCAGCTTGCCGAACCGGTAAAAGCCGGCACCGATCACATAACCCGCCAAATAATAAACGAGGGCGTTCAAGATGTAGACGATTACGGTAAGCAACCAGGAAGCATTCTCCCCCAGGAAGGATACCTTCTCGGGTGCAGGAATCAGCCAATGCTGCAAGCTGCCGAGGACGCCTACACCCCCCATCAACACCAAGGCCACCATAGCAGCAGCCAGTGAGGACCCGCAGAAATAGGCTTTTCGCGTAACCCCAAATCTGGCGTAGAAGCTGAGGAAGCCGGACACCGAAATAATTCCGATGACGAGCATAAACACCTTGGACGGTTGAAAAGCGAACGTGATAAAGTTTTGCGCATTCACTTCAATTAGCGCATACGCCAGGGTGACGAAGCAGATAAACCAGGCGGCCCAGGTCAGCTGGAGCCAGGACATATCCGCAGCAACTCGAAGCGCGCGGCTTGTGTTATTGATCGGCTGGTTCTTAAAGCTCGGATTGGACTTCATGGGAACCCCCCTCCCCGGTTAAATGGATGAACAAATCCTGTAGCGGAACCGGTCCGATGTCGAGACCTTTGTTCGCAGCGGCTCTGCGCCGAGCCTCGTCAATCTCCCCGTAGACCATCGCTGCCTTCGTGCTGCCAAGCTGTTGGACATTTAGCACCTTCATGCCGCGCACGAACTCGTCGACATCGGCAACTGCTCCGGTGATAGATGCACCCCGTTCCAACAACTGGTCAATGGGCTCCTTCAGCAGCATCCGTCCTTTGTGCAAAATCACCACGTCCTCGAACAAATAATCCATTTCCGAAACGAGGTGGGTGGATAGGATGATCGTCCGCGGGTGGTTGGCATGATCCTCTAGCAGCTGCTTATAGAAAATCTCTCGGGTTGGCGCATCCATTCCGCGATACACCTCATCGAAGATCGTCACCGGTGTTCGGCTTGCCAGCCCGATCACGGCATTCAGCGCCGACTGCATCCCGCTGGAGAGCTTCTTCATCGATACATCCGTCGGTAAACCGAACAACCGGACCAGTTCTTCGGCATACGCCCGGTCAAAATAAGGGCGGTATCGCTCGGCAACCTTCAGCATGCCGTTCACTTTTTCGCTTTCTTCACTGTAATTGGTCTCATAAACGAAGCTGACCTGGGCCATCGTCTCGGCATGCTCAAACGGGGGATGGCCGCCAATCCGCACCCGTCCTGCCGTTGGCTCCATATAGGAAGCCAGGAGGGAGAGCAGGGTGGTTTTGCCCGCGCCGTTGCGGCCTAGCAGCCCATAAATTTTCCCGGCCTCCAGCTCTAAAGTAATATCGATCAGAGCGGGGTGGCTGCCAAAATGGACACTCACCTGCTCAAGCGTAACGTCAAGGCTCATGTTTAATCCCTTCCTTTGCTTTAGTGATCAGCAGATTCATTTCCCCTTCGGCAATGCCCAGCTTCGCAGCTTCCCGCATCATGGGAAGGACATATTCATCGAGAAATCGATCTTTACGTTCCGTAAGCAGCATTTCCTTTGCATTTTCGGCCACAAACATGCCAACCCCCCTCTTCTTGTACAAAATACCGGCGTCCACCAACAGATTGATGCCTTTGGCGATCGTCAGGTGATTGATTTTGTAAAATTGTACGAGCTGCGTCGTCGACGGAATTTGCTCATGCTCCTTCAGTTGGTCGTTCACGATCTGGTCTTCAATGAGCTCTTTGATCTGCAGAAAAATCGGCTTCTTGTCGTCAAAAGACGGACTCAACGGGAAATCACCTCCGTATCCCTTTGTTGTTAGTTATATGGTTATATAGTCTTATATATAACTATATAAATAAAATTTCATCTCGTCAACCTACTTTTCGCCTGGAGCGAGGAACGACGGCTTAGCACCTAACGCTTGCCACACAGCTAATATCCGCTAAAATCGCCGCTTTGCGGATCTAACGCGGATCACAGAGTTTATTTGCCATTTTTGGGGTTGAAATCGGGGGGTTTCCCCGAAATAGCGTTGCTCAGCGTCGTTAGAAATTCTAGAGCGCCGAATTTGCCACATTAGCGATCCTGGTCAGCGTTAGCGCATGGGAGTGGGTCTTGGTGGAGAATTTCCACAGCGCCGAATTTGCCACATTAGAGTTCCTGGTCAGCGTTAGCGCTGGCACAGTATCCGTACAGCAAGAACCGCAAGCACTCCAAGCACCTCAAGCACAAAAAAACGGGTCGCCCCAGCCAGTAACGACCGGGACAACCCGTTTCCATTTATTTTTTCTCCTGCAAAAAACCCTTAATCTTCTCCAGCGTTGCGGCGGGATCGATATTTTGCAGCAAATAGTCGGACTCTTTCTTGTAAACGACCTGCTCGGAGTAGTTCCGTAAATACTCTTCGATCACCTCGGGCGGGGCCCCCTCCCGTTCCTCGCGCAGCCGAATGTCCTCCTTTGTCACATAGAGGAAAATCCGGATCGCCTGCGACCCAAACCGTTTCCGGAACGCCTGCAAGCCATCATGATTCACGACGACGACCGCCGCACCATGTTGTTCCAGCGCTTCGATTAGTTCATGCTCCGTGATTCCGTAGCTGCCGCGCTCCAGGCGGACGCTTTGGGTAAACGCCTGCCTGCCGAGCATCGTTTGAAAATCCGCATCGGAGATAAAACGGTAGTGCTCACCGTCCTTCTCCCCTGGGCGTTTCGCTCGCGTGGTATAAGGAAGGACATAAGGAAGGCCCAGGTCGGTGCTGAGCTGCTTGGCGATACTTTTGCGGCCCGAACCGCTCGTGCCGGTAATGACGATCACTTTGGGCTGCGGAGTGCGCTCCTCCTCCAGGCCCGCGTCATTGGGCTTGTCAGAAGATGCTTCAGCCTCGTTGCGGGCAAGGCCTTGGGTTGTTTTCGAGCCTTTCAGCCATTTCCACATCGCGTCTCCATGCGCGTTATCCGGGTTCGATTCCTATCCTCGCCGGCAGAACCGCACGGATTCACCTCCTTCGCCATGTCTATACTTCCTATGTCGGCAAAAAGAGGAAAAAATTGAATGATCCCGATTCGCTCCACCATTGATCTAAGCAGCTACCTCAAAACACCCGGCGTGCGGTCACGAACCGCTTTTTCCACTGGCCATCAAACGCCTCGATATGGACTCCTTGCTCTTTGGAATAGGTGTGCAGAATCTGATTGTCGCCAATATAGATGCCGACGTGGCCGATATCCAGACCCCGCGCGCTGAAGAACAACAGGTCTCCCTTGCGCAACTGATCCAGGCTGACTTCCGTACCTTCCTTGGCTTGATCATACGAAACGCGCGGAAGCTCGATCGAAAGAATCTCCTCGTACACCCGATTCACAAAAGAGGAGCAGTCGAACGTTTTCGTTTGGTTGGGAGATGCTCCGAATTCGTAAGGCGTACCTTCAAACGTTTTGCCGTAAGCGATCAGCTCGTCCGCCTGCTTGTCCGCAAGGGTGTCGCTCCGATAGTCGGTGTATTTCGGCTTGGCCGATACATAACCGGAGCGTCCGTCCGGGGTTCGCACCTCCAGCCAGAGCGCACCGGCTTCGCGAACGACATGTAGCTTGCTGCCGGTGGGCAGCAGCTCCTCACCGACCGTTTCGCTCCCGGCATCCGGCGCACTGCGCAGATTGACGCCCCAAGCGATGGTGGTTTCGTATGTAAACGCCGAAGTGATTCGCACCGTGTGGTGATCGCCGTCCCAGACGACATCGCTGCCGAGCGCTTCGCTTACGAACCGTAGAGGAACCAGCGAATAACCGTCCGCGATCTGCCCGGGTACCGGCAGCGTGAGGAGCTGGCCGTTCAACTGAGCCGTGGGGTCGCCAATGCGGTAAACGAGCGTCATTTGGCCTCGGGTGGCCGTGACGGTCTTGCTGGTATCGTCCCAGGCCAGCTTGGCGCCCAGCGCTTCAAACACGTCACGGATAGGGAGCAGGACGCTGCCGTTCACCAGCAAGGGGAGCGTCTCCGTTTGCAGCGGCCGCCCGTCGAGCTCAATCGTGATGCCGCCCTTAGAGGCGGTTTGGATCAACGGGGCCGCAGCCACCGCCCCCGAGGCTCCCAAGGCCGGATCTCCCACGGGCTCCGCACCGGCCGTTCCCGCTTGGGCGGACAATACGAGGGAGGCTGCCAACAGCCAGGTCAGTCCGAGTGTTTTATTGTTGAATGGTTTCGTCATTCTAAATCACCTATTTTCTGGATGGATTTATACTATTGGACGAAATCCAAGCAGATTTGTTGTGTGGAAAATGTTTCCTACCCCTCTGGATTCAACGAGGTCAACCGTTCCAATCCGTTCATATACTTACGCAGCGCATGAGGGATCCGGATGCTCCCGTCTTCCTCTTGATGATTCTCCAAGAGCGGGATCAGGATGCGCGGCGAAGCGACCATGGTGTTGTTTAACGTGTAGCAGTATTGCAGCTTGCCGTTTTGGTCCTTGTACCGGATATTCGAACGGCGGGCTTGGAAGTCGAGCAGTTGCGACGACGAATGGGTCTCCCCGTAGGCCCCACGGCTCGGCATCCACGTTTCGATGTCGTATTGTTTATACGTTTTTTGCGACATGTCTCCGGTGCACACCGCCATTACCCTGTATGGCAGCTCTAACAGTTGAAGCAGTTCCTCGGCGTTTTGGGTGATTTCCTGAAAGAGCTGTTCCGACAGCTCCGGGTTGTTTTCGCACAGCACCACTTGCTCGACCTTCGAGAACTGATGCACGCGATACAAGCCATGAACATCCCGTCCGGCCGAGCCAACTTCGCTGCGGAAACAAAGCGAGGCCGCGGCCAGCTTGATGGGATGGGTGACATCAACGATCTCATGGTCGTAATACGACACGAGCGGAACCTCGGCGGTTCCGACCAGCCAGCGATCGTCCTCGGCCATCCGGTACGTCTGATCCACGCCCAGCGGGAAGAATCCGGTGTTCACGAGCGCCTCCGAGCGTACCATTAAGGGAACCTCCAGCAGGGTGAATCCTTTCGCCGCAAGCAGATCCACGGCCAGCTGCTGTACCGCCCGGTGCAGCAGAACCCCTGTGCCGCTCAGGTAGTAGTTGCGGGCGCCAGCCGTTTTGACCCCGCGGGGAATGTCGATCATCCGATGCTGTTCACCGAGGGCGACGTGATCTCGCGGCGTAAATTCAAACGCGGGCGGTTCTCCGATCTGCTTCACCACGACATTGTCGAGGTCCGACAGGCCCTTGGGCGTATCCGGCGAGACCGGGCTCGGAACAAGCAGCATCAGTCGCCGATACTCGCGCCCCGCCTCCTCAAGCTCCTTCTCCAGTCCGCTCAGCCGCCGGTTCAGCTGTTTCACCTCTTCTTTCAAAGCGGCGGCGGCGTCCGGCCCTTGCTCCCGGATCTGTACCTCAATCTGAGGGGTAAGCCGGTTACGCTCCTGCCGTATCCGTTCCACTTCCTGCAGAAGGGCCCGGCGTTGGTCGTCCCAATGCAATAGCTCCGGGACCGATAACTCGATCCCTTTGTCCTCCGCCACCTGTTGAACTTGTTCTTGATGCTCCCGAATCCATTTACCGTCTAACATGGGTGATCCGCTCCTTTTTCGATGAGAATACAAAAAGCGCCCTTCGTCCGATTGGGACGAGGAGCGCTGTATGCTCGCGGTGCCACCCAAATTGATCAAACCGGCCGGGCCGGGTTGATCCCCTTTAGTTCCGCGGTAACGGGCGGACCCGGTTAGCTTAGGAGGAGATGATTGCGCGTTTGGCGCGCGGGTTCCCCTTGACGAAAACGCCTCCGAGTTGGATGCTCTTCATAGGCATGATTCCGAGATATGATTTGTAAAGCAGTATAACGTATATGACGTAGAATATTCAAGTGGGAGGGGACAGGAAAATGAGAAAATTGCTGCTCACCGGGTTTGAACCCTTTGGCGGTGAATCGATCAATCCGGCAGTTGAAGCGGTGCACCGGCTGCAGGGACGTGTGATCGGTTCCTATGAGGTTATAGGCTTGGAACTACCGACGGTGTTTGGCCAATCGATGGAGCGCCTGCTGGCCGGTATCGAGGAAACGGAGCCGGAGGTGGTGATCGCGTTAGGGCAAGCCGGCGGACGAAGGGGGATTTCGTTTGAGCGGATCGCCGTCAACCTAAGCGATGCCGCCATCGATGACAATGCGGGGAACCGGCCGGTGGATGTTCCTGTCGTGCCGGAAGGCCCGGCAGCGTATTGGACCACGCTGCCGGTCAGACGCATGGCCGACCGGCTGCAGGTCGAGGGGATTCCCGCGTCGCTATCGCTATCAGCCGGTACCTTCGTATGCAACCACTTGTTTTACGGGTTGATGCATCATCTCGCCGTCAGCGGCAAGCCCATCCGGGGTGGGTTCATCCATATCCCCTACCTCCCGGAGCAGGCGGAGCGACATCCCGGCGCCCCGAGTATGGCGTTGGAGCAGCTGGTTGCCGGCCTGGAGTTGGCGATCAGGGTGATGGGGGAGTAACAAAATGTTGTACTAATTACAACATTTCTCTCATAGGGCAGAGCCGCTAAGCGAACGCACCCCCTTCATGCTTCAGCAGCCAGCTTTTGCGGGACAATCCGCCGCCGTAGCCTCCAAGGTCGCCATTCGCGTTGATGACGCGGTGGCAAGGGATAACAAGGGCCAGTTGATTGGCCCCATTGGCCTGGGCGACAGCGCGAAAGGCCGACGGACGGCCAACTTCGGCGGCCAGCTCGGCATACGAGCGCGTCTCCCCTGGGGGGATTTGCCGCAGCCGGGCCCATACCTGCTGCTGAAACGGCGTGCCCAGCAGGCGCAGTGGGGTAACGAACTCGGTCAACCGCCCTTCGAAGTACAGGGCGAGTTCCCGCTCGATCGAGCGGATCGGGCCGGTGAATCCCGGGATCACCGCGGATTTTGTCCGCTTGCGGAGCCGCTCGACTTCGCGCTCCAGACCGCGGCGGTCCACGAACTCCAGCAGGTACAACGCTTCCTCATCGGCGATCGCGATCATCGGCCCGAGCGGGGTGTCGAGCCACGCCGCCCTTAGCACTCGGCTCTCTTCCAACCGGGTTGGTGCAGCCCCCATAATCCGGGAGAAGGCATCCCGGAATCCGCTGCTCGACTCATACCCCATAGCGAGCTGGGCGTCGATGACCGGTCGGCCCGAACGGATGTTACCGAGCGCCAGACCCATCCGGCGGGCGCGGGCGTATTCCACGAAGGTCATGCCAAAGCGCTTCTTGAACTGGCGGCGCGCCGTGGATGCATCGACGGACAGCTGCCGGAAGTCTTCGTCCTTCCAGCGCTTCTCCGGATGAGCCTCGACGGCTTCTACCAACTGCCGGACCAAATCGGACACGCGGCTCGGGTGGGATAACGGGCGACAGCGTTGGCACGGCCGGAACGAGGCGAGCAGCGCTTCTTTGGCTGTTTCGTAAAATTCGCAGTTTTCGAATTTCGGTTTTCGTGCCGGGCAGGTTGGTCGGCAGAAGACGCCGGTGGTTTTGACGCCAACGTAAAATACCCCTTCATACTCCGTTTTTTTCTCCAATAAAGCTTGATAATACTCTTCCTTCCGTTCGGCGAGAATCATTAAGGGAGGGTCCTCCTCGTCTTCAACTTTGTGTCCCCATTATATCGTTTGCAGCAAGGCGGTGCCGCCGATAATCAGGCATTGATTTTCCGGTCAAGACTTCCATTGTGGGCAAGGGAGATTTGTTATATGATATCATGGTAAATTGGGTGAACGCGCTAGTATTTGGGGGCCATCCGCAGGTCTAACGCTTACCACAGCGCTTAAGTCGGCTCAAATCGCCGATTTTGCATTTTAACGCTGCTCACCGTGCTTAAATCTTATTTTTTGAGCCGGAATCAGGTGGTTTAATGGAAATAGTGATCCACAGCGTCGTTAGAAACGGTACAACGAGGAAATCCTTCAAATAGCGTTTCTCATCCGCGTTAGAGCAGTGGGAACAGCCTAAGGGCATCCATGACATGGAGAATCACTAGGAGGCTGCCCCGAAATCTAGTTTGAAACGATAAATAAATCATATTTTTGAGCGTGGAGGAAACGATGTATCCTAAAGACTTCAACTATAAAATGCCAGCCGAATGGGCGGCACATGAACGCACCTTTATCTCCTGGCCGGTACAGGAGTCGATGGTTTATCCCGACCGGTACGCCGAAGTGTGCGACGGGTATGCCGAATTCATTACGGCGATCGCTGAATTTGAACCGATCACGGTGGTCGTGAATCCGGACGATTTACAAAAGGTGAAGGCCCGCTTTGAGCAGGATCCAAACACGGGTCGCATCTCTTATCTGCCGATTGAGCATAACGACGCTTGGCTGCGCGACAACGGCCCGACGTTCCTCGTCAATCCAGAAGGGGAGCTGGCCGGGGTTAACTGGGGCTTTAACGCCTGGGGCGGCAAATATTCGCCGTGGGATCTGGACGATGCGGTCGCGCCGCAAATCCTTGAAGCCCTCAAAGTGAAACAATTCGACGCGCCATTGGTGCTCGAGGGCGGCTCCATCCATGCGGATGGAGAAGGTACGCTACTGACTACCGAGGAGTGCCTGCTGAACAAGAACCGCAACCCGCACATGAGCCGGGAAGAGATCGAGGCGGCGGTCAAGAGCTTTACGAACGTCGACCAAATCATCTGGCTGAAACGCGGTCTGAGCGGGGACGAAACGGACGGACATATCGACAACGTGGCTTGCTTCGCCGCACCGGGCAAGGTCATCCTGCAAGTATGCGACGATCCCAGCGACGAGAACTATGCCATTACGCAGGAAAATATCGCGATCCTTAGCGAAGCAACGGACGCCCAAGGCCGCAAGCTGGAGATCCTTCCGATCCCGCAGCCGCCACAGGCGTTCTACGAAGCCAGCCGTCTGACGCTGAGTTATTTGAACTTTTATTTCGTCAACGGCGGCATTATTTTGCCGGTCTTTGGCGGGGCTGCGGCGGAAACCGACCGCCAGGCCGTGAAGGTGCTAAGCGAGGCGTTCCCGGATCGCAAGATCCGTACCGTCGATGGCATGGCCATCATCCGCGAAGGCGGCAACGTGCATTGCACGACGCAGCAAATGGCCGCAAGACGCCCATAAACTTTTAGCGAAAGGGGTTCGATCAACGACATGAGAAACGTCAAAGTGGCAGCAACGCAAATGAGCTGCTCGTCCAATAGAGAAGAGAACATCGCCAAAGCCGATCAACTGGTTCGACAAGCGGCGGCGCAAGGGGCACAGATTATATTGCTGCAGGAGCTGTTCGAAACCCCTTATTTCTGCCAAAAAGAAAAGTCCGACTACTACGTCTATGCGACGGAGATGGAGGAGAACGCAGCGATCCAGCATTTCCGTAATGTGGCCAAGGAGCTGGAAGTGGTTCTGCCGATCAGCTTCTATGAGAAAAAGAACAACGCCCGTTACAACTCGCTGGCCGTGATCGACGCCGACGGTGAGGTCCTCGGACGTTACCGCAAGAGCCATATCCCGGACGGACCGGGGTATGAGGAGAAGTTTTATTTTAATCCGGGGGATACCGGGTTTAAAGTGTGGAAGACGCGTTACGCGAAGATTGGCGTCGGCGTCTGTTGGGATCAGTGGTATCCGGAGGCTGCCCGCTGCATGGCGCTGATGGGCGCCGAGCTGCTGTTCTATCCGACGGCGATCGGCTCCGAACCGCAGGACGGCTCGATCGACTCCAAGGATCACTGGCAAATGTGTATGCTGGGGCATGCCGCTTCCAACCTGATGCCGGTGATCGCTTCGAATCGCGTCGGCACGGAAATCGACGAAGAGTCGAGCATCACCTTCTACGGCTCGTCCTTCATCGCCGGGCCGCAAGGCAACAAAGTCGCGGAAGCCGACCGTGCGGAGGAGACCGTGCTGGTGGCGGAATTTGACCTCGACCTGTTGGAGATCCAGCGGATCGAATGGGGGATTTTCCGCGATCGTCGGCCGGATCTCTACAAGATCATCACCTCTTACGACGGCGAGCTTCGCATCGACTAAACCGCATAAGTAACGCCAGATCGTGAAGCCCCCAATTCCACCGTATTTTGTGATTGGGGGCTTTTGCCGATGAGGCGAAGCCGGCCGGTCAAGGCGAGCCGGATTGAGTGATGTCCGGGTTGACATCCATGATGGCTTGCGCGATCCCCATCAGACGGGGCAGATAGCGATGTACCTCGTCCGCCCGGCGAAGCAATGCCGCAGTCGATGAGACGCCAAGATCGGACAGCAAGGCAAGGAAATCCGGGGCGAGCTGCTCCCCGAGCTCCGGGGCGTCAGCTGCTAGAATCTTATGGCAGCGCGCAAATGTGGCGGTGATCCAGAACACCGCCTCCTGATGGCGCCCGTTCTGGATCAGTTCGCGGCTGCCGTCAATGGCGACCGGACGCGCGCCGGGAGTAATGTCGCTGCGGAAGGGGAACGGCGTTACGGCCCTCGCTGGCCGCTGGCTGCCCAATCGGCATACCGCAGCGGTTGAATCCCGTACGGCGTCACAAACGGGTGCCGGTAGCCGATCGTATTTTCCCGGTAAACCTCAAATTCCAATTCCTCTGTCTCCAGCAAGCCGAGTCTCCCCCTATAGGTAACTGTAATCACGCTTTAGGGTATGTGCATTCGCCTAGGGGCGTTAGGGGAAAGGGAGAGAGTTCGGAAAACGTCCACAAAGGGGACGGGCGGCTCGCAGAAGACAGCCTCGCATTCAAATAAACAGCTGTATGTCCGATTCCAGTGCATCGCGCAGGTACGTTTGCGCATCGATGATCTCCAGCTCTGGGAGGAACTCCTCCGGCTTGAAGCCCATGATGTCGACCGACAGCTTGCAGCCGTAGAACTTGATGTTCTTCTTACGGGCTCCTTTCAAGAAATGGATCAGCCGGGGGGCTTCCTGGTCTTCGATCATCTCGTTCAGCATCCATTTGCCCAGCCCGCTGTAATTCATTTTGGAGAGGGGCAGCTCCTCCGGCCCTTTGGGGGTCATCCAGGTCATCAGCTTTTCGTACAGCGTCTTGTCCTCCAGCGTCATTTTCTCCGGATCGCGCACGAGAAACAGGCCCCAGAAGGCAAAAAACATCGTCACCTCTACGTCGATATCCCGCGCACTATTCGCCAGAATCAGTCCGGCCATCGCCTTATCGTAATCCCCGCTGAACATGAGCAGGTTCATTCTTCTTTGCGCCATCGCAACCAAGCCTCCATTATTTATTGTTTGGATAAAGCTGGTATTAGTATGGTTCAGGGGAGGCCGTCTATCCTTGGTTCATAAATCGCTCAAAATTTACTGCAATTTGGGGTCCACCGGGGTGGGGTGGTGATTTTGCCGCACCTCTTGGAATAACACGGAGGTGTTCAGGGACATTCCCGGCTGGAGTCCGAGAATACGCTCCAGGTCCCCCAACGTAACAGGTCTGGCGTGCTCCATCAGTTCATAACCAATCTGTCCGTTGACTTCCATAGTTGCATTCTTCACGTCACCGATGTTGGCAACGCCTAACTGACGCAACCTTACCTCCAATTGATCCACGGTTATTCGGGTTTTGCGTAAATTGCTCACGAGGAGTTGGCCGTTCTCAATGATCGGAACCGCCCGTCCGCTAATCAAGCGTTCAAGTCCGTCCCATCGGATCTGTAGGTACTCCATAAGAAAGAGAAATAGGACAAACACGGCGGCGGAACCAACCGCTTTACCGATTTCCCGATTGGCGATCGGCTGCACAATCATCGTTCCGATCGAGATCATAATGACCGTTGTGGCGGCTGTCATTTGAGAGATGGATTTTCTTCCGGCGATCCGTAAGAGCACCAAGCCGGACAACGCGACGATGGCTGATTTCCAAATCCAGTCGTATTCCAAGGGATCAAATCCTCCATTTTTTTCTTGTTTTTCGTAACTTGCACATTCCTCGGCTTTTTATGCAATCCCCTTTTTACTCTTGAGCCACTTCCAAAATCCACCGCTTATCTGTCCTCCTGATTTCCTGTACGATGGAAGGAGTCCAACTATTACATCTGCTAGGGGTTGACATCATGAGTAACAAGAAGTGGACACTGGGCATCGCTGGGGCAATCGCCGGCACCTTGTTATTTAGCAGCATATCCAGCGCAGCGCCTTACACGGTGAAATCAGGGGACTCCCTGTGGAAAATCGCAACGGCGTACCAAATCAGCACAACACAGTTAAAATCGATGAATCAGTTAACCAACGATTGGATTTATCCGGGTCAAGTGCTGCAGGTCCCTGGACCAACGGCTTATACAGTGCAAAATGGAGAAACACTTTGGTTGATCAGCTTAAAATTTAAGGTTTCGTTGAATTCGCTGATTTCAGCAAACCCGCAATTATCGAATCCCCATAATATCTGGGCCGGATTGCAAATCAATCTCCCGGCGGAAGCGAAATTATCCAATACCGTATCCAAGCCAGACCGGTTCGAAAATGGCTTCTTCCCGCTCGCCAAGGGGACGTATACCCCGATGACGAACAGTTATGGCGATGGACGGGCATGGGCTGAAGATGGTACTGCTCAGCGCACGCACGAGGGGATCGACATTTTCGCTGATGAAGGGACCCCCGTCTACAGCGCGATGGCCGGAGAAGTCATGAACTACGGCTGGAGCGAGCTTGGCGGCTGGCGGTTGACCGTGCGGGTCGACGGTTCTACCGCATTTTATTATGCGCATCTGTCGCGTTATGCGAAGGGGATTGGAACAGGCAGCAAATTAACGAAAGGTCAGTTGATCGGTTACGTTGGCAGCACGGGCTACGGCCCGGAGGGGACATCCGGTCTATTCCTGCCGCATCTGCATTTTGGCATCTACCAGACGTCGCCGTGGAAAGCCCTCAACGCCTATCCGTACCTAAGCTGGTGGGAAGCGAATCGTTCCTAGCAGGGCCGAAGGCCCTTGATTCCCGGGGTGCCTTTGAGGTACCCTTTCTTTACGCCGTTTACAACCAAACCGGCGAGACATGTTTTTTAGTTTGAGGTGATCGTTTATGAAGAAATCCGTCTTAGGATTGGCGGCGGCTTTAGGGCTGCTCTTGCTTGCCGGATGCAGCACGTTTGATCCGGTCGACCAGGCGCTGACCCGACTAAGACCGGCTGAAACCAAGGCGACCTCCGAGCATGCGGACGGCCCCTTCACTGTAGAGCTATCGGTTCCGAAGCGCGCCGGTTTAGACGCGAAGTTTACGCTGATCGCTAGCCTGCACAATCTGTCAAAACAACGGTTTGAACTGCAGAGCAAGCCACGGGTGTTTCATTACCTGATTGTAGACAGTGCGGGGAACCGGGTGAACACGATCACCGAGGTGGACCGTGCGGTAGCTCGCAGCATGGGGGGCGAAACGGATATCAACGAGTTTTTCGAAACTCGAATCGATCGGATCGGCACGTATGAAATTTATGCGGTCGCTGAATTTTCGGTCAAAGAAGATGGCGTATACAAGGACCTCACGTACGAGACGGAACATCACCGCATCGAAATCGGCCCCTACAGCTGACAAGAGCAGACCCGAAGGATCTTAAGGATCCCCGGCATCTGCTCTTTTTGGTATGCTTAGAAATCGAAATGGTCGGGGTCCGGCCCGATCCGAAGGTTCTGGTTCAAGGCGCTGATCCGCGCCATATCCTCGGCCATCAACTCAAAATCGAATACGCTCGCGTTCTCGGCAATGCGGTGCGGCTTGGTCGATTTCGGAATGGTGACCACACCGTTCTGCAAATCCCAACGGAGGATGATTTGCGCCACCGATTTCCCATAATGGCGGGCAAGCTCAACCAGTAAAGGATGGTCCAGCAATTGCCCTTGCATCAGCGGGGACCAGGCCTCCATTTGAATGCCGTGCTCGCGGCAAAAGGCTTGCACTTCTTGCTGCGTCAGACGCGGATGATATTCGACCTGGTTGATCATCGGTATCGTCTCTGCGTCCGCCATTAAGTCCTTCAGATGATGAACCTGGAAGTTGCTGACGCCGATCGCCTTGACCTTACCGGCTTGGTAGAGCGTCTCCAGCGCCCGCCAGGCTTCTTTGTATTTACCAGCCACTGGCCAGTGGATCAGATACAGATCGAGATAATCCAAACCAAGTTTGCGCAGGCTCGTTTCATAAGCGGCCAGCGTCTCTTCGTATCCGAGGTCGGCATTCCATACCTTCGAGGTGACAAACAAGGCTTCACGCGGGATACCGGTTTGCTGCAAGCCTTCGCGGATGCCTTGTCCAACCCCCGTTTCATTCCCGTAGATCGCTGCCGTATCAATACTGCGATAACCGTGGGCAATGGCGGATTTGACCGCGTTTACGAGTTCGGGTCCCTCCTCGACCTGGAATACGCCAAGACCCAGCCAAGGCATCTTCACTCCATTGTGCAGCGTAGTGGTATCTTGTAAATGGGTGATCATAATAGTTGAACCTCCTGTTGAAGTTTAGGATGGGCGTGCTTTTCTTGCCGATCTTTCTGTTCCAGAACGCGGCTCCAGCCGGTGAGAAGCACGGCAGCCGCGACCATTAGCGCGCCGATCCACGAGGTGTGGATGAGGCCGATCGAATCGGCGATGACCCCGCCCAGGTAAGACCCAAGGGCAATTCCGGCGTTGAAAGCCGCGATGTTGATCGCAGAGGCAACATCGACGGCGGACGGGACGAACCGCTCCGCTAACATGACGACATACACCTGCAACCCCGGTACGTTCATAAAGGCGAGCAGTCCCATGAGGAAAATGGTGACCAAGCCAGCGGCCTTAAACGGTGCCGTAAACAGTAAGGCGAGCAGGACGAGCGCCTGGACCATAAACATATAGAACAAGGCTCGGACCGGCTGGCGATTCGACAGCTTGCCGCCAACCATGTTACCGATGGCGATGGCGACACCGTAACCGAGTAAAATGACCGCAACGGCGCTTTCCTTAAATCCGGTAATCTCCAGCAGAATCGGCGACAGGTAGGTGTAGACGACAAAGGTGCCGCCATAACCCAAAGCCGTAATGGAGAACAACAGCAACAATCGGCCGTTCGTCACCAGCTTGACTTGATCGCGGAACGCGGTTCGTCCCCCTTTCCGCAAGCCGGATGGTATCAGCAGACTATTGGCGATGAAGCCAACCAGCCCCACGGTGACAATGACGATAAACGCGGCGCGCCAGCCGAGTTGTTGTCCAATAAAGGTACCCAGCGGCACCCCGGTGACCGTCGCGACGGTCAAGCCGGTGAACATGATCGAGATCGCACTGGCTCGGCGGTGCTCGGGTACCAGATCGGCGGCGATCGTAGATCCGATCGACATGAACACGCCGTGCGAGAAGGCGGAGACGACCCGGGCAACGAGTAACATGCCGATGCCGGTCGCTGTAGCTGCCAGGGCATTGCCGATCATGAACACGACCATGATCCCTAGCAGCAGCGTTTTGCGTGACAACCGTGCCGTTAGTGATGTGAGAACCGGCGCCCCGAAGGTGACGCCCAAGGCATATAAGGAAACGGTCAACCCTGCCGTGGTTGTGGAGATGTGCAGATCCTCGGCGATCAAGGGTAGCAGCCCCACGCTAATAAATTCGGTAGTCCCGATCGCAAAGGCGCTAATCGCCAAGGCAAGCAGCGCGAGGGTACTTCGTTTTTTATCCATAAACCTGTCTTTAACCTCCCAGTGATGATGTGGATTAAGAGCGGCTGGCGTCTGCGAGATTTCTGCAGAAGCGAGCGACAAATGCTATTATGGGAGATAGGGTTTATTTTGAGAAGTACGCACTTTCAAGTGATATAGGCACCAAAAAGTAGGGTAGGCACATTTTTGTGCCTATGAAAAGGAGCAAAGACGATGAAAGAGAAGAAATACAATATTTCCGTAGAAGCGACGCTGGAGGTGATCGGTGGGAAGTGGAAGTGTGTAATCCTGTGCCACCTGACGCACGGACGGAAACGGACCAGTGAATTGAAACGACTGATGCCCGACATCACGCAGAAAATGTTAACCCAGCAGCTGCGCGAGCTGGAGGCAGACGGGGTTATTCGCCGGATGATCTACCAGGAGGTCCCGCCCCGGGTGGAATATGAGCTAAGCGAATATGGAGAGAGCTTACGCGGGATTCTGGATGCGCTCTGCGCTTGGGGAGAGCAACATATCTGCAAGGTATATGGCAGCTATGATGTTCTGGATGAGAACGTCTTAAACGAACATTTGAAATCGTGAAGCGTCATCGGTTATGCTGTCCATGAAAAGGAGCGATGGATCGATGAAACCCATCACGGTATTGATTGCAGACGACGAAGCGGAAATCGCCGACTTGATTGAACTGCACCTGGCCCGGGAAGGATACCGCTGCATCAAAGCGGCCGACGGACAGGAGGCGCTGGATGTCATCCGGACACAGTCCGTGGATCTGGCCATCTTGGATATTATGATGCCGAAGATCGACGGGTACGAAGTGACCCGGCAAATCCGCGAACAGCATCATCTCCCGATTATTTTCCTAAGCGCCAAAGCAACCGATCTTGATAAAATCACCGGCCTGGTTCGCGGGGCGGACGATTACATGACTAAGCCGTTTAATCCGATGGAGCTGGTGGCCCGGGTGAACGCCCAACTGCGGCGTTTTATTCAGTTGAATCCCTCGGTCGCCGCTCAGGTGGACGAGCCGGTGCTGGAGGCCGGAGGGCTCGTGATCCACCCCGAGCAGCGAACGGTGTTCCTGTACGGCGAACCGGTGGAACTTACGCCAAAGGAGTTCGATATTTTGGTGCTGCTCGCCAGCCATCCGAAGAAGGTGTTCAGCTCGGAGCATATTTTTGAGAAGGTCTGGGGCGAGGCATATTATGAAGGCGGGAATACGGTCATGGTGCATATCCGGACTCTGCGCAAGAAGCTGGGCGAAGATCAGCACAAGAACAAGTTGATCAAAACCGTCTGGGGAGTAGGGTATACGTTCAATGGATAACCACATGGATAAACCGAAGTTTCGCAGCTTCCGCTTCCAAATGATCCGGTTGTTTGGGCTGAGCATGCTACTCTCCGCCGGGACGACCTTTCTGATTTACCTGGCACTGCGGGGGTACTACCACACGCTGCTTCGCGAGGACCCGCTGTATGATGTCCGTCGGATCATGCGTGAGATCGGCGACATCAACGTATTTTTGATTATTTTCATCCCGCTCTCGTTCTTATACTTCTATCTGCTTACCCGGCGTTACGTCGCTTACTTTCGGGAGATTTCCCGGGGCATCAACCAACTGGCGGGAGGAGATTTCACGAATCGGGTCCATGTTCCTTCCGGCGACGAGTTCGGAGAGATTGCACGGGACATTAACCTGGCCAGCGAGAAGCTGCAGCAGGCGGTGGAACGGGGGGATTTTGCCGAGAACAGTAAGGAACAATTGGTGCTGAACTTAGCCCATGATCTGCGAACCCCGCTAACCTCCGTTATCGGATATCTGGACTTCATCTTGCAGGGCAAGGATTTAACCGCCGAGCAGATGAAGCATTACACGACGATTGCTTACACCAAATCGCAACGGCTGGAGAAGCTGATCGACGAGCTGTTCGAAATCACACGGATGAATTACGGCAAGCTGAGTATCCACCGCCGGCCGCTGGACTTGAGCGAGCTGCTGACTCAATTGACCGAAGAGATGTACCCGGTATTTGAAAAAAATCAGCTGACCGCCCGTCTGGAGACGGAGCCGCAACTGATGATCTCTGGCGACGGCGATCTGCTCGCCCGCGTCTTCGAGAACCTGCTGTCCAATGCCGTCCGTTACGGCAAAGACGGTGAATACCTCGACGTCCGCGTGGCGCTGGACGGGGAAGAGGTTGTCGTGCGCGTCACCAACTATGGGGATTCCATTCCGCCGGACGAGCTGCCTCACGTGTTCGACATGTTCTTCACCGGCGATCGGGCGCGCACGCACCAGGAAGGCAGCACCGGGCTTGGCCTGTTCATCGCCAAGAATATCGTGGAGCAGCATGAAGGCACGATCTCGGTGCAAAGCGATCTGATCCGCACGGAGTTCGAGGTGCGTTTGCCGAAGCTTGGATCTCATGAACCGCTTCGTCATGAAAAGCTGACTTAAGAAAAAGTTTAGGTTTACCCCACTTTTGATTTTAACAGTCCGCCTTATGCTTAAGAGCAAGAACGGCAGGAGGATTGGAAAATGAAAAAGTGGGTTTTTTTGCGTGCGCCAAAAAGCCAAGCCTCCTCGGGATTCGCGAGGTGGCGACGCGGGGATTCCGCCGCAGCCGGGTTGTTCCTGGCGCCGAGCGTGGCCGGGTTCGGGGTCTTCTATCTGATCCCGTTTGGGATGAGTTTCTTGTATTCCTTCCAGAGCGGCATCCCCGGCGGAGGCTTCGCCGGATTGGCGAATTACCGCGAGCTTCTAGCCAGCGATTCGTTCCGGAAGGCAGCGGCCAACACGCTTTATTTCAGCGCGCTTGGCGTCCCCTTGATGCTGGTGTTGTCCTTGATTCTCGCACTGTTGTTAAATCGGCAGATCTACCTGCGGAAGTGGCTGCGCACTTCGTACGTGCTCCCACTGGTTGTGCCGGTGGCGTCGGTCATCCTCATCTGGCAGATGATCTTTGACTGGAACGGCGTGCTGAATTATGCCCTCAGCCGCTTCGGGATGGAGCGCGTGGACTGGATGAAGACCGGGGCCGCCCGGTATGTCGTCATCGTGGTGTATTTGTGGAAGAACATCGGCTATAACGTGATTTTGTTTCTGGCCGGCCTGCAGCAGATTCCGAAGGACTACTACGAAACGGCACAGGTCGAAGGCGCAGGGCCGATCCGCCGATTCTTCGGCATCACGCTCGTTTATTTGACGACCACCACGTTCTTCGTGGTCATCATGTCCATTATCAACTCGTTTAAGGTATTCCGGGAGACGTATTTGCTTGCAGGCGATTATCCGCACGACAGCATCTACATGCTGCAGCATTACATGAACAATATGTTTGTTTCGATGGACATTCAGAAGCTGACGGCTGCGGCGGTGTTAATGGTTGCCGCCATCCTGGCGATCGTCCTGGGCTTGTTCGGGCTAGAACGCCGATACCGACAATTCATGGAATAGAAGGTCGGCTTTTTAGGACGAAGCGTCTCGGTCCTGCAAAGCCGACAATAACGCGCATATTTAGGAGGTGCAGGACGTGCAGGCGTTCCAAACGATACGTAAGGTGTTGTTAACCGGGGGGATGAGTCTAGTCGCTGCGATGCTGCTGTTCCCGATCATCATTACGTTCACCAACTCGCTGATGAGCGAACAGGAGCTGGTCATCGATTACGGCAATATCGGGAAATTGACGGAGGCGACCTCAACCGGGGCCGATACCTTCGTCAATTTGAAATGGGTGCCGGACCAGATCACATTGGAGCAATATGGTCAACTGTTGGTACATACCCCCAACTATTTGCTGATGTTTTGGCATTCCGTGGGCCTGGTGCTGCCGATCATCGCCGGACAAACGGCGGTGGCCGCGATGGCGGCTTACGCGCTTTCGAAATTGCGGTTTCGCGGTCGCGACGCGGTGTTTCTGGTGTATTTGCTGTCGATGTTGATGCCCTTTCAGGTCACGCTGGTCCCTAACTATCTCATGGCCGATAAGCTGGGGCTGCTGCACCATTCGGGAGCGGTGATTTTGCCGGGGATTTTCGCCGCATTTGGGGTCTTTATGCTGCGCCAGTTCATGCTGCATATCCCGTACGCCTATATCGAAGCCGCCAAGATGGACGGTGCCGGCCATCCGCGGATCTTTCTGACGATCATCCTTCCGATGGTCAAGCCGGGTCTCGCCGCGCTGGTGATTTTGCTGTTCGTGGATTATTGGAATATGGTCGAGCAGCCGTTAGTTTTCTTGGATCCGCTCCAGCAGCCTTTATCGGTTTTCTTGTCGAGGTTAAGCGGCGAGTGGGGGACAGCTTTTGCTGCTTCGATGTTGTACATGTCGCCGATGGTGCTGCTGTTCCTTTATGCCGAGACGTATTTCATCGAAGGCGTGCAGCTGTCCGGGATCAAGGGGTAAGGAGGAGAAGCTTACGTCATGGAGCTTACGAAAGAACAAACCGATCGCAATAGGAAAAAGATGATTTTAATCGCCTTTATGGCTCTGATGGGAGGACTGCTGTTCTTCACCTTGTTCAGCAATACGCTGCAATCGGTGACGCTACCGAAGGTCCGGACGGGCCAAGCCAAGCTCGGCGGACTTACCTACAAGCTGGAAGCCAGCGGCGTATTGCAGCCGGCCAAGCAGGCGGATCTTCCTAATCCAGCAGGCTGGAAGGTTCGGAAGGTGCTTGTGAAGGAAGGAGCCCGCGTGAAGAAAGGTCAACCGCTGCTACTATACGACAGCGCCGCTGCTGAGCGGGAGCTGGAAGACGAGTCGGATCAACTCAAGAAGCAGCGGATTGCGCTGCAGACGATCCAGGACCAGTTCATTGAGGCCACGGTTGGCGGTGACGAGACCGGTCTTCGGGAAGCGAAACGCGAGCTGGAAACGCGCAAGCTGGATCTCTCCATGCAGGAGCGAAAAATCGAGGGCCTAAAGGAGCAACTCGACCGCCAGCGCGAGCTCGTCGCCCCGTTTGATGGAGTCGTTGCAAAAGTGAATGCGGTAGAGGGTTTGGCTTCGGCCGGACAACCGGACGTGGTCGTATCGAGCGACATCGCGGGCTACCGCTTGGAGATGACCGGCGATGCCGAGCTGATCGGCCGCCTGCAGGTTGCGACCGGGCAGACGCTTGAGGTCGCGGTTGCCGCCTCAGGCGATCAACCCGCCCGTACGCTAAATGGAACGGTTGAGGAAATCGCTGACGCAGGATCACGTATCGCCGGATCAGCGGAGGATCCTGCCGGAACGACGGCGGCGGTTCCGCTGAAACGGCTGCGCGTCCAGGTGGCCGATCCCGTACTGAAAGGGGGTGAGCAGGTCTCGATCAAGCTGGATCAGACTTCCGCGGACCAAGGTTGGCTCCTTCCGAACGAAGCGATTCATCGCGACGGCGATACGCGGTTTATTTTCAAGGTGGAGGAGCGGCGCGGGGCCTTGGGTAACGAGTTTATCGCTCGTAAGGTGACGATTGAAGCAAGCGCAGGGAATGAAGAAGAAACGATGATTCCGGCGGATCGCCTGTATGAGGGGGATCTAATTATTCTGGAAAGCAGTGAACCGCTGCAGGATGGGAACCGGGTTCGTTTGCAATAAATTTGATCTAGGGAGGCTTGACCCATGCAGAAACGGATGGGAATGACAATAGGATTGGCAATCATGATAATGATCGCATTAACCGCTTGCGGCTCCGGGACGGAGAGCGCCGGGGGGAAGACGGCTTCGGAAGGAGGGAAAGCCGCCCTTATCTTATCGGTACAGGAGGCAACCCCGTTTTACGAGGCGTTGGAACGAAAGTTCGAAGCGAAATACCCGGATATTGATTTAACCGTCCAAGCCTACAAACAGGCTGGGGAACAGTGGAAACCCGGAGAGATGGAGGAGTACAAGAAATCGATCAATACGGCGCTGCTCTCGGGGCAGGGGCCGGACGTCATTGAGATGAACAGCCTGCCGATCGGTGATTATGTCGCCAAAGGTCAACTACAGGACATGGATTCCCTGCTTAGCGAGGATACGTCGATTCAGAAGGAGAATCTTCAAGTGAATATCTTGGAGGCCACCAGGGTGAACGGCGGGTTGTACGCCATCCCAGGCGGATACTCGCTGCGGGCATTTATCGCTGACGGCCAAGTATTGAAAGACGCCGGCATTGCGGAAAAAACGTGGACTTGGCAGGATTTTGCTGAGAAAGCGAAGACGCTGACGCAGGGGAAGGACAAAGGGGTTGCGATGGCGGAGTATCCGCCGGATATGCTGATGCAGGAGATGACGGTAGATAACTATGAGACCTATGTGGATACGACAGCCAAGCAAGCCAAATTCGATTCCCCGGAATTTGTGGCCCTGCTGCACCAAGTCAAGCAAATGTACGACGATGGCGTGATGACCGCCGAATCGGCCGGCCCCGGGAAGCAATTGTTTTATTCCACCGTGTTATTCGAGCCGGCTGACGTGATTAAGGTGCCGCATATGTACTTCGAGCATCCGATGCTGATGCAGAAGCCGCATCAACCGGAACAATCGGGCACGATGCGGATCGTACCCTCCTCCCAGTTTGGCATCCGCGCGAACACAGCGGTTCCGGACGAAGCGTGGAAGTTGATTAGCTTCCTCTTATCGGAGGAGGTACAAAAGTTGCCGGAGCACAGTGGATTTTCGCTGCTGAAATCGGTGAACGAAGAGAAGTTGGACGAGATCCAGAAGCAAGTCGCGGACGGCAGCTACAAGCTGCCTGACGGAACAACCGTGCAGGCGGAGGATGAAGAATTCGTCCGGTTCGGGCAGATGCTGGATACGGTCGACCAATTCTCGCAGCTTGACGGGAAAGTGATCGCTATCGTAGGCGAGGAGTCGTTAGCTTACTTTAGCGGGCAGAAATCCGCAGAGGAAGCCGCCAAGCTGATTCAGAACCGCGTAACTACCTTTTTGAACGAATAATACGGGTATGAAGTTTGTATCTCTTGAACATTCTGGAATCCCTGCCTCGGAAGGAGGCGGGGATTTTTTTTGTTAATATTGTTTGTTGCCTATTGCTGGCGAATAAACAATAGTGTATGATGCATAGTATAAAACATATTGTATGACACACAGTATACGACAAATAGGATCAGACAATGAGGTGAAAGGATGAACGCCTTACTGAATTCATTGATCACAGAGCTCCGTCGCGGAACGTTGACCTTGGCCGTGCTAAGCCAATTACGGACGCCGCAATATGGGTATTCGTTGGTTCAACGGTTGGAGCAGTCAGGGATCGTCATTGATCAAAGCACACTTTACCCGCTGCTGCGCCGGTTGGAGAAGCAGGAGCTGGTGACCAGCAGTTGGGACACGTCAGAGAGCCGACCGCGCCGCTATTATGTGCTGAGCGCATTTGGTTTGGAGATTTTCGAGCAGTTGAAGCAGGAATGGGAGAAGACCTCCCAAGAGCTGTACACATTGTTAAAGGGGGAGAAGGATGATGAGTCAGTCGGAACTGATTGAGCTTTACATTTACGAAGTTACTCGCCGGTTGCCGGAACAGAGCCGGGGAGACATCGCGCTGGAGCTGCGCTCCACGATCGAGGATATGCTGCCGGAGGATTACGGCGAAGCCGAAGTGAAGGAGGCGTTAAGCCAATTAGGAGATCCGGCGGCGCTGGCCGCACAGTACCGGGATCAGCCAGCGTATCTGATCGGGCCGCGATATTTTGATTCCTATGTTCAAGTGATGAAAATGGTTATCCCGATTGCGGTCGTTATTGCCCTCCTTTCGTTGATTGCGAACCAAATCATCACGTATTCAGGTGAAGTGGCTCCGGTGGATGCCGCGGCGAGCTTGCTCAGCAAGGCCATACAGACGGTGCTTGGCATAGGTGTACAGACCGTATTTTGGATTACCCTGGTGTTTGTCATTCTAGAACGTACGGGAACCGGCAAGGAATTGCCGCTGAACGGCAAATTCAAGGCTTGGACGCCGGATGATTTGAAGGATGCCCGCTATGTCCCTAAGGAGAAAGTGATCAAGAAAAGCGAGGTTTTCTTCAACCTCATGTGGACGGCGATCTGGGGGTGCGTGTATTTTAATGCGGATAGGCTGATAGGCGTGTATGAGAACGGCCGGTTTGAAATGACAACGCCAGTCTTTAATCAGGAAGTGCTGCTATCCTATTGGCCGTTTATCGTACTCATTCTAGTTCTCGATGTCGCCTTGGCGATCTATAAATGGGTTGTCTCCCAATGGACCGTACCCATCGCGTTTTTCAACGTGGCGAATCATGTCCTCTCCGCAGTTGTGTTCGGGGTGATGATTCGCAATGCCGAACTGCTTGCCCCGGGTTTTGTTACGAAAATGGAGGAGATCTTCGGTCCGCAATCCTTAGGCGTGTCCGGCTTCAATTCCGAATGGGTCATGTGGTTGGCGTTGTTCGCCTATCTGTTAGCTGCGGCGCTCGACAGTTACCAAGGGTTCCGTAAAGCCAATATCTCCAAACCGGTGAAATAACACGACATCAAAAATCCCCGCTCTCTATGGTAAAGAGGGCGGGGATTATTCATTTGTGAGCTTGGCTTAAGCCGATGTTTTTCGGGATCGATAAAGCAGTATGCCTAACAGGACGGCGAAATACAAGAACAGTGCGGCGAAGGTGTATAAGTACATCACCGGCTGCTGTTGCAGGTACCCGACGATCGGGATGTTCAAAATCAGCAGCAGCGGGAACCCAAACATAATCGCGGTTGCGCTGCCCATAACCAAATTATCGGTCGTATTCGACTGGAATTTCGGATCGACGGCTTTGACAAGCGCGAGGCCCGTGGAGATCGTTCCGGTCAGCATCCCGTAGAAACCGAGGATATTCGGCAGCTTATCCTCCGGCAGTACACGCGGCACTAACCACACCATAAACCACACGGTGATTAACCCGCCTACGGTCGTCAGGATGAGCACCGGCGTCAGGTATTGCTTCAGCGAGTAAATCGAGATCGCGGCGATCGAAGCGGCGATCATGTAATCGAAAGAGAACCCGGAGATCCGCTGCAACAGGTAGTTGTTGGGCGAATGCTCCAATTGGAAGCCCGCTCGCTTCCAGCGATTCAGGATCCACCGGAACAACATCGCATAAAGGCTGCCGATCAGGAAGTGGAAGCCGATCAGCAGTTGGGCCAGCGTCTCGCCGTACGTTCCAAGAGGCGTCAACACCGCTTCGAGCCCGCGTATCGTCAAGTAGGTGACGAGATAAATGAAGCCGATGAGCGCGATTTGGTACGTCAGCTTGTCAATCGCGTCGCTGAGCGGAATTTCGCCTTCCTCCGACTTTTCCGTGACCTCGGTTCGTTCTTTGCGGGAATGGAAGGCATTCTGCTTGTATTTGGGATGGCGGATCAAGTAATTCATCAGGATGATCCCCGGAATGACCGCCCAAATAAAGCCGAACCCGGCAATCGTCAGGCCAAGGTTTCCGCCGCCTTCGAGTCCGAGCGCCTCCCAGCGGCTGCCGATCGAATAGGCTTGTCCCGGACCTTGCCCGTAGCCCAGAGGAAGCAGCAGGCCGATACCTGGGAACATGCCGGGATAGAAGAATTCCGTCAGCAGCAGGAAGAGCCCGAACCCCACCAATCCTTGAATGAGGTACGTTGATACGATTAACATGCCGGATTTCATGACCGCCGGACTGTTGGACACCTCTCGCTCTTTGAGGGAGAGCGCAATGAAGCCGATCGCCATTAGGTGGTAGACGAGCTGACCCAGGCGGTCGATATCAAATCGAAGCCAGCCGAGCAGCTCCGGGCCGACGATCAGACCGAGGATTCCGGCGACCATAGAAGTCGGCACGATAATTTTGCGCAGCAGCGGAATACGGGCCTTGAGGATGGCTGACACGACCATCAGCAAAGAGAGAAGCGTAAAGTCGATCACGAAAGACCATGAATGATCCAATGGGGAACCTCCTAGTTGAGCCGTGGTGTACGCTGAACCAGCGCGGTAATAAATTTGAGCCATTTATAGGCTGAAGTTCTCGGTTGGTAAAACAAGAATCGGTACAGCTTGTCCCCCAAGTAAAATTCAAATTTGTGGTGAAGCTGCACATTCAAGCCCTCCAACTCGGCAAACGGAAAGGAATAGGTCTGCCCTCTCTCTCCCTGAAAGGAAAGGGCAGCTTCCTGATCTGCGCTCCATTGCAGTTGTCCCGTTCCCAGCGATTGAAAGGGCAGCTCCCCTTCCGAAACATACAGATGTACGGGATCGCGCATGACCTGCTCCCAGATTGCCAGATGTCCCGGTTCTTGTATCGCTTGCTCCAGGCGTTTCAGCTGCCAGCGGTTCCAGTCCCGCGTAGTTGAAAAACGTAAAGAGTGGGTGAACGGGGCTAACTTGCCCTGGTGCGTGTAACGCACGGTGTAGCCGCAATCCGTACAGCCGAACAGATCTTGTTCGGAGCGGAGGTGGCCTGGAGCCTCGCAGTGCGGGCAGATAAACAGCAGGCGCTCCAGATAATGTGCCGGAGCTTTGCCGTAATAAGCGGCTCCGGTATGAGACTGCCATTCCGCATCGTCATGAGCCAACGCCTCGGTCAGCATCTCATGAATCTGCTCCGGCGTGTGGTTCGTGAACGTGCCGGCTTCCCATTTTTTCACGAGGGATAAGCGAATGGGTCCCCTGCGGTGGCTCTCCGCCCAACGAGGGAACGAGAGATGCCCGCCGGAAATGGTCGCGACGACCACCGGAAGATCCAACAGCTTTACCAGCTTGGCAGTGGAGAAAATCAACGGTTCCGTCGTCCCATCCCAGTTCCGATTGCCTTCCGGGAACAAGCCGATAACCCGTCCGTGCTGCTTGGCCTTCAGCATGCCGCGGATCGTTCGCGTGTCATTTTTATATTTGGTTTTGGGGATCGCCCCGGTATAATTCAGCAGCTTGGCGAGCATCGGGTTGCGGAACAGGGACGCTCCGGCCACAAAGCTGATGGGCTCATCCACGTAGCAGTTGATGTACAGCGGGTCCCAGTTGGTGACATGGTTCGCCAAAATCAGATAAGGCGGCTTCAGACCCACCGTGTCATTTCGCTCGATTTTGATCCGGGAACGGCTCCGGATGATCGCGTACGCCACGGACAACAACACCCGTTGCACCAGTTTCCCCGGTTTTTTCTCTATGCTCACTGGTTCACTTCCTGAAGGGTCATTTTCGAATAAACACATTAATATTGTTATATCATATTTTGGTTTCATTCGTCGGCGAGAACCTATCGGCGCAGAAAAAAAGAACGGCCGGGGGCCGTTCTCGGGGGGAGGCTTAAATAGATGGGATTTGGATGCCCCCGTTTAGATCGATTGGATTGCCGGCATAATCGGTTGGTGCCAATGCAAGGATGCGGAACTTTCCGACGGAAGTCAGCTTAGCAATGGCGGAAGGCGTGAGGTCAATCCGGAATTGCTTGCTATTCAACACGGTTACGGTATAAGCGGCTTCAGAAGAGAAGGGCTCGCTATCGGTGAAGTCCCCGATTGCAGAATAATCCAACGTGATGCTCGGCGCATTAATCTCGATAGGCATGTCTTCACTGAAAGTCAAGGTGATCGATCCATCTGTATAGGTGGCAGCGGTTACGGTTGGCTTGATTTTGTCGAATATAATGGGAACCTGTACACTACCTAAGTTACCTCCGTGATTATCCCAGAGCGTGAAATCAAGGGAGGCGACACTATGCTCATCCGCGGCCGCTACGGGGATGACGATGGGGCCTAAATTGTTCGGATCTTCGCTCCATTGAAGCAAGTCGCTTGATGAATCGATAACAAGGTTTGCTACCGGATTGTTATTTGAATCCACAACGGTGAAGCAATTTGAGCCTAAATAGTTACCAATCTGCAAAGGGGTTGATCCATTCGTAATTTCAATCCAATTGTTCATATTCCGAGTGTTTGGGCTAGAAGAGTCAGATGTACGATCCAAAAGGGTAGCTCCGCTGTTCAGCCAAATCTTCGCTCCCGATTTCAGTGACAGGGTTAAGGAGGAGGAAGCTTCAATAAGTTCAATTCCAGAGGAGGGAGCGGATACATTCCCTGCGGCATCAACCGCAAAAATCCGATAATCGCCTGTAGCCAGTCCGGTTGTCGGAATATTTGTGTTGATATTGGCCGAAGCGGCAGCGACACCCCGGTTGGAGCTGAGAGAATCCAACTCTGACTTCGTCCGCGGCGTGTAGTTCGCAGAAATGAGATAGAGCGTACCTGACTCACTGCTTCGGGCAACCACAGTATCACCGATCGTAACGGGCGAAGAAGACACGAGTGTCACCGTCGGTGCAGTCGTATCAGGCTGAGGAGAACTGCTTCCTCCGCCGCTGCTTCCTCCAGAACTAGGTGTCGATGGTGTCGATGGAGTCGTCGGTGTCGTCGGTGTCGTAGGCTTGTCCGGCTGGGTTGGAGCGGGCGTATCGCCCGGGGAAGCTGGATTGCCGCCTTCGTTTTGCTTCTTGATTTCTTCCGATTTCTTCAGGAAGTTGCTGGCGACCAAGGCAACGGCTTGTCTTTCCGCCGTTCCGGTTGGGTTAAACTGACCATTCCCAGCGCCTGCAATTAAACCGAGTTCTACCGCTGCGGCAACCGCGTCCTTGGCATAATCAGCAATCTGGCCAGCATCGGAGAACTCCAGGTCGGCACCCTTGCCGGTGGCATCAACACCGAGGGCACGCACGAAAATGACTGCCATATCCTGCCGCGACAGACTATTCCCAGTCCCAAATACACCATTACCATAACCGGTGATTAAGCCAGCTTTCGCAGCCGCTTCGACATAATTAAATGCATAGTGACTTGTAGGAACATCCGTAAATGTCGTAGATGCCGGGACTTGATCCAACTCCAAACCCAGGGCTTTAGCAAGAATGATCGCGAAATCCTGTCGCTCGATCTTCCCTGAGGGATCGAATTTCCCATCTCCTTTCCCGTTAAGAATCCCCGCGTTGACCAGTTCTTGAATGGCATCTTTCGCATAAGAACCATTGATGTCCGTCAAGTCAGTTACTGCTTGGGCAGGCAACGCGATTGCACTGAGCAAGGCGGCGCTGGCCATGACTTTGATATAAAGCTTTTTGTTCATTAATACTCCCCTTTCATTCCCTGAAGATTTACCATGAAGTCTCAATATTTGTCTAAAAATAATATATATTAAATTTGAAATCATGCAATCAAATTTTGATCCATCTATTTGTGAGCGCTAAAAAAGCCCTACTGCGAAAGGCAGAAGGGCATAAAGGGGAAGAAGAAGGAGAGGGTGCCTCTAACGAACTATCGTTATCGGAAATCCGGCGGAACCCGCCGGGCCACACCAGTGGCAATGGCCGCCTCAATGACCGCTTTACGCACAAGCGGAACGACCTGATCATTAAAAATACTCGGAATAATATATTGCTCATTCCGCTCTTCGTCCGTGACGGCGGAGGCGATAGCCTCCGCGGCGGCCAGCTTCATCGCTTCGTTGACCACACGCGCCCGGCAATCCAAAGCGCCTCGGAACACGCCGGGGAACACGAGCACGTTGTTGATCTGGTTCGGGTAATCACTCCGTCCGGTCGCAAATACGGCCGCATGCGCCAACCCTACCTCGGGATCCACCTCGGGCTGCGGGTTGGCGAGCGCAAACACGATGGGCTGCTCGTTCATGGACCGGAGGTGTTCACCGTTCAGCAGGCCGCCTGCCGAAACGCCGATGAACACATCGGCACCGGGCAGGATGTCTTGCAGCGAGCCGGGCTGACTTTCCACCTGCGGCTGCTCGGCCAGCCATTGCCACATCGGGTAGCGGTACGTTCCGCCTCGGACAATCGCCCCCTCCTTGTCCACCGGGGCGAGCTTCGTCACGCCGGCGGCGAGCAGCATTTTGCATATGGAGACACCCGCTGCGCCGACACCGCTCACCACGACCCGAACTTCGGAGATCGACTTACCGATGACCTTTAGCGCGTTGATCAACCCCGCGATCACGACAACCGCCGTTCCGTGCTGATCGTCATGGAAGACTGGGATGTCCAGCTCTTCCGCGAGCCGCTGCTCAATTTCGAAGCACCGCGGTGAGCTGATATCCTCCAGATTAATTCCGCCAAAAATCGGGCTAACCGCTTTAATGGTACGAATGATCTCCTCCGTATCGCTCGTATCGAGGCAGAGAGGGAACGCATCGACCCCGGCGAGCTGCTTGAACAGCATCGCCTTGCCCTCCATCACCGGCGCAGCCGCGTACGGGCCAATATCGCCGAGCCCCAGCACGGCAGTGCCGTCCGTGATGACCGCCACGGTGTTGCGCTTGATCGTCAGCGAGAACGCCTTATTCTGGCTCTCGTGGATTGCCGTGCAGACTTTGGCGACCCCTGGTGTGTACACCTGCGACAGATCGTCGCGGTTACGAATGGGCATCGTTGGCTCAATCGTGATCTTTCCGCCGAGATGCATGAGGAACGTGCGATCGGAGACGTTGATCAGCCGGACGCCATGCAGCTTGCGCAGCGCCTTAACGAAATCCGTCTCCTCCCGATCTCCGGTATCGACGGTAATGTCGCGCACCGAAGACCCTTTGGCCGAGGAGATGACATCGATCGACGTAATATCGCCTCCTGCACCGCTCACCGCAGCGGCAACATCGCCGAAGCTAGCCTGCTTATGGTCGAGCTCCAACCGGATAATAATTAATGTACGTGCCATTGCTTAAATCCACCCCCGCCATTTAACCGCTTCAGTCATTCGCTTCAGCCCAACGATATACGCGGCGAGACGCATGTTCACCCGGCGAGTTGCCGAGGTCTGATAGACCTTGTGAAAAGCGTCCACCAGCAGTTGCTCCAGCTTCGCGTTCACTTCCTCAAGCGGCCAGTAGTAACCCTGATTATTTTGCACCCATTCAAAATAGGATACGACCACGCCGCCCGCACTCGCTAGGACATCCGGCACAATCAGAACCCCGCGGTTGGACAAAATTTCGGTTGCCGCATAGGTCGTTGGCCCATTGGCCGCCTCAACGATCAGCTTCGCTTGGATGCTCGGGGCATTTTGCTCGGTGAGCTGGTTCTCGATCGCTGCGGGTACGAGGATATCGCATTCCTTCACGAGTAGTTCCTGATTCGTGATCCGGTTAGGATAGAGGTGGGTTACCGCGCCAAAAGAGTCGCGCCGATCCAGCAGCTCGAGAATATCGAGCCCATTCGGATCGTATAGCGCGCCTCGAGCATCGGCAATGCCAACGATGACCGCCCCGGCGTCGTGCAGAAACTTCGCCAGGTAGCTGCCGGCATTGCCGAAGCCCTGGATGATGATACGCGAGCCGCTCACCTCCATACCGGCCATTTTTGCGGCCTCCTTCAGCACGATGGTCACGCCGAGCGCCGTCGACGATTCCCGCCCATAGGAACCGCCAAGCACCAGCGGTTTTCCGGTAATGAAGCTAGGCGAATCGAATTCGCGGATCCGGCTATACTCGTCCATCATCCAGGCCATCACCTGCGAGTTGGTGTACACATCAGGCGCCGGGATATCCTTGGCCGGCCCAACCATCTGGCTGATCGCCCGGACATACCCGCGGCTTAACGCTTCGAGTTCCCGCATCGACATCGTCCGCGGGTCGCAGGCGACCCCGCCTTTGCCGCCGCCGTAGGGCAGCGCCACGATGCCGCACTTGATGCTCATCCACATCGACAACGCCTTCACTTCCTCGGCCGTGACATCGGGGTGGAACCGCACGCCGCCTTTGGTCGGCCCGATCGCGTCATTGTGCTGCGCGCGGTACCCGGTAAACACTTGAACCGAGCCATCGTCCATCTTCACCGGAATGCGCACGGTCAACATCCGCAGCGGCTCCTTGAGCAGGTCGAACATGGCCGGTGGCTCGTTCATGGTCTCCAGCGCCATCCGGATGACCTGCTGGGTGCCGGTCAAGACGTCCGTATTTTCCGAAAGTTTGCGTTTCCCGTTCATGATCATGGGTTACCCTTCTTCCGTCCCGTGTTGGGGCAATTTTTAAGGTGGTTCAGCAAACAGCTCATTGCCATGAAGTCTACTAACTCGCTGTTGGAGCTCTAGCGCTTGCCATAAATCTTAGGTTTGCTAACTTGCCGTTGTAGCTCTAACGCTTATCACAAACCTTAAACCGGCTAAAATCGCCGCTTCTCGATTCTAACGCTGATCACAGAGCTTATTGCTCGGTTTTGCAGGCGAATATAGGCGTTTTCGCTGAAATAGCGTGGCTCAGCGTCGTTAGAATATTTGTTGGGCCGAAATTGCCACAATAGCGTTCCTCATCAGCGTTAGAGCAGGGGCACCGGGTAAGCGGCTAGTGAGTAGGGGGTTCCTACAGTTTGCGCGAAGTCAGCTTGGCTTGGGTGAACAGCAGCAGGTAGTCGTAGCCGCCGGCCTTCGAGTCGGTTCCCGACAGATTAAAGCCGCCGAACGGGTGGGCGCCGACCAACGCCCCTGTGCATTTGCGGTTGATGTACAGGTTGCCGCAGTGCATCGTTTCCAGCGCTTCACCTATCCGGTCCTCCTCCCGGGAAAAGAACGCCCCCGTCAGCCCAAACTCGGTGTCGTTGTACATCGCGATCGCCTCGCGCCAATCCTTCGCTTTACCGATAGCCAGCACGGGCCCGAAGATCTCCTCCTGCATGATACGGGCCTTGCCAGCGACGCCGGCGAATACGGTGGGCTCGATGTAGTAGCCGTTGCCTTCGGCTTGCCGCCCCCCGGCGAGCAGCTGCCCTTCCTGTTTGCCAATCTCGATGTAATCGAGGATTTTTCGGAAGGAAGCTTCATCAATCACCGGTCCGACCGCCTTATTCTCCTCGGGTAAGCCGATCTCAAGCTGCTTCGTTAATCGCACGACTTTCTCCACGACTTCGTCATGGACGGACTCTACGATTAAAGCACGCGAACCGGCGGAGCATTTTTGCCCCTGGTAGCCAAAAGCCGAAGCGACGATCGCCTGCGTAGCCGCATCCAAGTCCGCGGTTTCATCGACGACGATGCCGTCTTTCCCGCCCATTTCGGCGACGAGCCGCTTGATCCAAATTTGCCCGGAGGCCGTCTCAGCCGCCAATTTGCTGATGCGAAGCCCAACCTCCTTCGAACCGGTGAAACTGACAAACCGGGTTTTTGGGTGCGTGGTCAGATAATCGCCAACCTCGGCGCCGCTGCCTGGTATAAAGTTCAGCACCCCGGCCGGTAACCCGACTTCCTCCATTAAAGTGGCAAACTTGTAGGCAATGACCGGTGTGTTGGAGGCGGGCTTGAGCAGCACGGTATTCCCGGCAACAATCGCCGCCGAGGTCATTCCAACGCAGATCGCCAGCGGGAAATTCCAAGGCGGAATGATGACACCCACGCCCAGCGGGATGTAGGTCAACCGATTATGCTCCCCAGGGACCGGAGTCAGCGGCATCGTTTCGTTGATCTCGCTCAGACGGATCATTTCGCGCGCGTAGAAATTCAGGAAGTCGATCGCTTCCGCCGTATCGGCGTCGGCCTCCGCGTAGTTCTTGCCGGCTTCCAGGACCATCATGGCGGAGAACTCGTGTTTCCGCTCGGTCATGAGCGCGGCGGCCTTCAGCAGGTACTGCGCGCGTTCGCGGGGAGTGACCTTTTTCCATGACTCAAACGTATCGAGAGCAGCCTGCATGGCTTGCTCGGCCAGCTCCCGATCGGCTTTGCTGACCCATCCCATCGTTTCATCGAGATTGCCGGGGTTGATCGAGCGGATTTTTGCATCCGTAAAAATATCTCTGCCGCCGATCCTCAACGGGATCTCCCGTCCCAGCTCTTCCGATTTCATGCGGGAGATTGCTTCCTCCATCGCCAGCAGGGCCGACTTCTGACGGAAGTCAGTAAACGGTTCGTTGCGGAAATCCTCCAGTTTTGCCATTGTGCTCATAGGGCGTGCTCCTTTGCGGGTGGATTTTCGGATTACTTAAATAAGTTCTTCAACACAAACCACACATTGGCGGGACGCTCGGCGAGGCGGCGCATAAAGTAACCAAACCAGTCGCTGCCAAAAGGGACGTACACGCGCACCCTATAACCTTCGTGGACGAGCGTAAGCTGCAAATCCTCGCGGATCCCATACAGCATTTGAAATTCGTAGCGGTCAGGCGGAACAGCGAATTCTTGAATCGTTTGCTTGGCATAGTCGATGATCTGGGAGTCATGGGTTGCAATGGCGGCATAACCGCCGTTCTTGAGGTGGGTAGAAATGAGGCGTTTGAAATTTTCGTCGACGTCCGGCTTGGCCGGATAGGCGACCGTAGGCGATTCCTTGTAGGCCCCTTTAACGAGGCGAAGGTTGGGCTTCAAGGACTTGAGCTCTGCGATGTCGTCTAGGGAGCGATAAAGATAAGCTTGGATGACGATACCTACGTTATCGATTTGCTCGCGCAGGCGTTTGTAGAGGGAGATCGTTTTTTCACATTGGGCAAAATCCTCCATATCGATGCGTACGAACAAGCCGTGCAAGCGAGCCCGGTTCAAGATCGTGGTCAGGTTGTTCAGACATATCTGTTCACTGATCCCAAGCCCCAGCGATGTGAGCTTCAGCGAGAGGTTGGCTTTAACGCCGGCATCGGCGATGGCATCTAGCGTCTTCAGGCACATCCGCGTAGACAGTTCAGCTTCGGCCTCCGTGGAGACGAATTCGCCGAGATGATCGAGGGTGGCCTCTCGGCCGGTCGCATTCAGCGCGCGCACTGCATCGATCGCACCTTCGATGGTCTCCCCGGCCACAAACCGGCCGGCACCGAAGCGGAGGCCGTATCGGCGAGCCATGCGGCCCACGGATTGGCTTTTGGCGAAGGATTGAAACAGGGTTCGGAGTAACGCATCCATAGGCATCCATCCTTTTCCATTTCTCATTGTACACAAAATATACAATATTTTAGATTTTTGAACAATATAAATTGAAAAAATGAACAAAAAAGTTTTTAAGTATCGCAAATATGTTCATTATTGAACACTTTCATAATAAATTTGTATGTATCTTTAGGGTTGGAATATTGAACCCCGCCTGCTTTCGTGTTAGATTTACAAGTAAAATTTCACAACGTGCGAGGTAATTATGTTCAATCATGAACGAATATGGTTCCGGCGGGAGCTGACCCGTTTCGAGCCGGACGAGAAGATGAGTGTGCTGCTGGCGGCGCTGCAAGGCGGCCAGGCGTCGACCGTTGAGTTGGGCCGGATCCCCTATTTGTTGACGCCGGATGACGCCGGGCTGCTTGAAGCTTTTGGCGGGGGGAGTATCGGCGAAGGTCTGCGGCTTGACAGAACGAGATTCGCCGTTTCGACTGTGTTTCGGGAGTCGGACCTGGCTCTCCCGGTCAATGAACTGGCGTCACGGTGGTATGGTGCTGATGCGAGTGGGCGACCCGCGTTGGTCGTAAATGACGAGTTGGAGCCGATCGGTTATCTCCCGCTGGTGGACCTGCTGAAGCTGGCGGCAGACCGGCAGCAGCGAGCAGAGGCGTATTTCGATGCACTGCTGGAGACGGTGAGCGATGCGGTGACCGTGGTCGACCGGAACGGGACGGTGATCAGCTGGAACGCGGTGGCGGAGGAGGTGTACGGCATCGCCAAGAGGGACATCGTTGGCCGCACGATCGGCGAGCATTTTGATCCGGACGCGCTGGTCGTGTTAAGCATATTGGACGAGGGCCGTCGGCTGCGCGGGGCTTACCACCGTCCGCGGGAAGGCACGCATGTGCTGATTAATGCGTCGCCGATCGTAAAGCCGGGCGGCGGAATTATCGGGGGCGTGGCGACCGAGCAGGACATCACGCATCTCGTGAAGTTGAACGACGAGCTGACGGTTGCGGCATCCCGTCTGTTAACCCAGCGGGCCCATGATGAGGATCCGTTCGCCTTGATCAGCGGTCGCGGAGAGAGTATGGGCAAGGTGATCAAGCTGGCCAAGAAGCTAGCGGAGAACGACTCCGCCGTGCTCTTGATCGGGGAGACCGGGGCGGGCAAGGAACAGTTGGCGAAAGTCATCCATCGGGCTGGCGCGCGGGCGGAGGGACCCTTCTTGTCTCTAAGCTGCGGGGCCGTGCCGGCGGGCCTAGCCGAAGCTGAGCTGTTCGGCTATCAGGGCGGCGCCTTCTCGGGACAGCCATCGGGGCAAGCCGGCCGACTGGAATCTGCGGATGGGGGCTCTATTTTCCTGAATGAAATTGAATGCTTGCCGCCGGACGTGCAGGAGAAGCTGGCTCAATACATCAAGCGGCATAAGGTGACGCGAATTGGAGCTTCGGAAGTGGTGCCGGTCTCGGTGCGGATCTTCGCGGGCACCAGTCAGGATCTGGAGCAGCTTGTGCGGGAGGGCAAATTCCGGACCGATTTGTATTACGCGCTGAACGTGGTGTCGTTGAAGGTGCCCCCGCTACGCGAGCGGAGGGAGGATCTGGGCGCGCTCGTGCAAATGTATCTGCGCGTTTTTTCGCTTCAATATCAGAAAGCGCTGCCGACCGTTTCGCCAGAGGTGATGTTGGCGTTCGCGAATTACGACTGGCCGGGGAACGTGAGCGAGCTGCGGGCGGTGATCGAGCGTTGCGTGATCTTAAGCGACAATGAGCAAATTACTTTGGAGCATTTGCCGGAGGTACTGCAGCGGCGGCAAGCGCAGCTGGAGTACGCGGCGACGGGAAACGCGGATACGATGTTTGTTGGTACCGCGGACGGTTCCGCCACGACCAAGACGGAGCAAACGGATCGGCTGGACAAGATGCTGCGTCCGCGGATCACCCCCGAAGAAGAGATGGAACTTATGAAGGAGGCACTGGAGCGAACGTCGGGCAATAAGAGCAACGCAGCCAAACTGCTGGGCATTTCCCGTGGGACGCTCTATAAAAAAATCCGCGACTATAATTTAGTTTAGAAGACGAGACTTCCGCCACGTCATGGGCCGAACCCTTGCTTGGGCTCCTGCATAGCATATAGCACATTTGCAGGAATAGGGGCGTGACTCCATGATAGGGATAGAATTGTCGGCGATTCATTATGTATACCTGGCGTTTATCGTCTTGATTATGGCATTGCTGATCAAGCGGCGCGACACGACTATGATTTGCGTGGTGGGGATTTTTACACTGGGGCTGCTGGCGACGGAAACGCTCAGCGGATCGGTGTCAGGGATCTTCAACTCGTTTATCTACGCAACCAAAGAGTTAATGGGTACGATCATGATTATCTCGATTATCGTGGCCATGAGCCGGGTGCTGATTCGTACGGGCATCAATGAGACGATGGTTTCGCCCTTGACGCGGTTCATCCGAACGCCAACGATGGCTTATTGGGGCATTGGGATCATTATGATGGTGACTTCTTTGTTCTTCTGGCCTTCGCCTGCCGTTGCGCTGATCGGGGCCGTCCTGCTGCCCGTGGCTATTCGCGTGGGGCTGCCGGCACTGGGGGCGGCGGTGGCGATGAACTTGTTCGGGCACGGCATTGCCTTGTCCGGGGACTATATTATTCAAGGAGCGCCGAAGTTGACGGCGGATGCCGCGGGCCTGCCGGTGAGCAGCGTCATGACGGCCAGTGTGCCCCTGGTTCTTGTCATGGGCTTGGTCAGCACGGTGACCGCCTTTTGGCTGATGCGCCGCGATCAGCGGAACGGGACGTGGCGTGACGGCTTGGTCGCCGGGAAGGGCACGGGCGGCGTGCTTGGCGAGGATCATCCAGCGAGCAAAGAGGATCGCGCAGCCATCTCTTCCCGGGCCAAAAAATGGCTGGCCATCCTGATTCCATTGCTCTTCGCCGTCGATGTCGTCGCCATGTTCCTGCTGGATTTGCAGGGTGGCGATGCGACGGCGCTGGTTGGCGGCACGGCGGTGTTGATCCTCATCGGCGTGACGCTGCTGGCTCACCGGAACCGGGGCCTGGAGAAGGTCACCACGTACCTGATTGAAGGGTTGACCTTCGGCTTTAAGGTGTTTGGCCCCGTGATTCCGATCGCCGCGTTCTTCTATCTTGGCGACGCGGCGTTTAAGGAGCTGTTCGGGCAGGTACTCCCCGAAACGTCGCACGGGATCGTGAACGACCTCGGCGTGGCCCTGGCCGACGTCGTTCCGCTGAACGGCATCGTCGGCGCCGTGACCCTCGCCGTCACAGGAGCGATCACCGGCCTGGACGGCTCCGGCTTCTCGGGCATTTCGCTGGCCGGCTCGATCGCCCAGCTGTTTGGCACCGCCATCGGCTCCGGCACGGCCGTATTGACGGCGCTGGGGCAGGTCGCCGCCATCTGGGTCGGCGGCGGCACGCTGATCCCGTGGGCGCTCATCCCGGCCGCCGCCATCTGCGGCGTGAGCCCGTTCGAGCTCGCCCGCCGCAACCTGAAGCCGGTGCTCATCGGCCTCGCCGTAACCACCGTGGTTGCGATGTTCTTGGTGTAACGAGCAGAACTCAAAGAAGGGGGCGGGTTTCCGCCTCTTTTTTGTGTGGAAGGTCCTCTCTCTCCGCTGACGGTTGTTAAACTAATTTACCTCCAAAATCTACTGTTAATATCTAAAGTTCGATCTAAGATAACAAATTACATGTAAAACCTACCGTTAATTTTGTATGTTTCTCACCATGCCGCCATTTTGACCTAATTAACATTAGGTTTTACCGTTAATCTGGACAAATCTATGCTGACCTCCTAAATTAACAGCAGTTTTTACCGTTAATTTATTCCAACACCCCCGCCTACCTCAAATCCCGCTAAATCCAACCCCGTCCCCATCACAAATAGTCCATCACGCCCCGAACCAGCTCATAGCTTACAATGCGTTCTCCTTTCCCACGGTGAACCGGCCTCAACCACCCCTTAGCGGTAACCTTCTGCAGCATAAGGACTGCTGTTTTATGATTCAACTCAAAATGTCTTTCAACATCCACCGGCCGAATCGGCCGCGCGAGCTGCACGGCGAGTCGGATGAGCTCCCTCTCCGCCAGCAGGCCGCGCGACACGGGGGCGCGCTCCGGGTGGTAACGGCTGAACACCATGCGCAGCAGGTTGATGCAAAGTTCCGGGCGCTGCTCCACGTCGTCGTAGGCGAAGGAGATCACCTGGTAACCCATGGCGTGCAGGAAGGTTTCGCGATTGAGCTCATGGCAGTACTTTTGCCGGTCCATGTCGCGAACGTGCGCGGCGTAGCCTTTAATCTCGAACAGCAACTTCAACTCGCCGTCCCCCGGCAGCCAGGCGAAATCGGCAAAATACGACCGCCCCCGCCAATCGCTGACCTCGTACTCCGGATGGAGGCCCTCGAAGTCACCGTGCAGCGGCCACCAGACATTTCGCAGGAACTGGGACTCCGCATGGGCATGTCCACGCTCCAAACGTCCTCGTCGTTCCCCTGATCTCTGTGCCAAATGGGACTTCAGAAACACCGCATAATTTTCCTCAAAACGCATCGAACTCATCCTCCTCCACCTTCCCTAATTAAAGTAAAACGCCCCGCATTGGCTCCTTAAAGTTTGGTCCTCAATCGCTTGGGAGCGCCATTAACCTAAAGGTTAGGGTGCCCGCCATGGATGATCATCCAAACCGGAGTGGTACGGGACGTGCTTCGTCTTAGGTCCAGTATAGTGCCAGCTGCCGGGTCCGTCCAGCGTGGAGGACCAATCGAGAGTGAATACGCCCGCCGCGCAAAGAGCTTCCCGCGCATTTTGTCATTGCTTTTCCTATGCAACGGACGTAAGCTGATGGGAGGATTGTGGAAGGGTTTGCCAAATTTAAAGATGGACGACTTGTTTGGGAAACTCATGGCGTTCCTTATGCTAGAGGCATCCCGCTTCCCCGCTCATTCCCTCTTTCTCCCTGCACAAAGGATGAAACTATGCGGGAACCGATGCGTAACATTACTTAGTGTGTACATGGAAAGGGTGAAATGCATTGGACAACGGCTTGAGCGTCAAGTTGTACGAAAAGCTGCCGGATGGCGAGCTGCGGGAATTGGAAGAGCGCGTTTGGAGCGCGAATATGGTGGCCGCGTTGGAGCATGTGAACTACCTGGTCGTCGGCAACCGGGAGTTTGAAACCGTGGAAGGCCGACTCAACGTCGACGAGGGCAAGCTGGAGCTGCTGCTCGTTCCGATCGTGCATGAATAAGAGGTTTTTTTCGTAAGGAGGGAATCGGTCTTGGCAAAAGAAGACGAAGTAACACGAACGGATACGGTCGCTGCGAAAGAGGCAGCCCCGGTGAAAGAACCGTTCGCATCGAAGTTTTTTACTCCGGAAGGCAAGCCCATCCGCGTCTTGTCGACGTCGCTTGGCATCGCGCTGCTGGCTAACGCTTTCCTGATTCCGGGTGCCGGAGCAACGGCCTCGGGGAACGGTTCGTCGGCGGATGAACCGAAGCTGGTCGCCTGGTCGACGGAAGAAGTGAAACAGTACTTCGACAAGAATGTGGACTGGAACATCCCACTTCCGTTGGAGGAGGATGGAGAGGGCGCCGAGGGGGCTTCCGGTTCCGGCGGCTCGGGCAGTTCGAGCAGCTCGGACGGCTCGGGGGGCACCACCGTCATCAACCATTACGGCGGCGGTTTCGGTTGGGACGATATGCTGTTGTACCACCTGCTGTTCAACAACGGATCCAGCTATTCTTCTGGCCGTTGGTACGACAACCATCGTGGTTACTATGCAGGTTCGTCGACGCCGTATAAACCGAAATCGTATTCCAGCGAGACGTTCCAAAATAAACCGATGTCCGGTTCGGTCGTTCGACCCAAAACCTCGACCTCATCCACCGGCTCAATCGTTCGGCGTTCCACTTCATCGAAGGCTGGGGGCATCGGCGGGAAATCGAGCTCGCTGGGCTCGTCGTCTTCGAGTTCGTCGTCCAAATCCTCCAAGAGCTCCTTTTCCGGATCGAGATCCAGCGGGACCAGTAAGGGGTCTTTCGGCGGATGACGGACGGAAACGGCATTTTCGAAATCATGGGCCTGCCGCATCCCGACCGGAGCGAGCGGGTCGCGAAGTTAGCCGAGCTGGGGTTCACCTGGGCGGATCTCGAGGAAGAGGAGTACTGGATCGACCAGCTGGTGTTGATGCCGAAGGCGATCTACGAGGAGCTGGAACAGGCCGCCACGGCTCTATGGCGCATTCTCGATAAGGCCGTGCGCTATGTTCATCGCCGGCCTGATTTGTATGAGCTGATCGGCATCCCGCCGATCCTCTGGACGATGCTCGATCAGTTCCCGTTGCCGGAGCCGGGCATGATCAGCCGCTACGCGCGTTTTGATTTTGCCGTGGCGAACGACGGCACCATCAAGCTGCTGGAGCTGAACGCCGATACGCCGACCGGTTATGTCGAAGCTTCGATCGCCACCCCGTGGCTGATGGAGCAGGCGGGGTACGCCTCGCCCAATACGCGGATGAAGGACCTGGTGGCCGAAGCTTGGGCGCTTGAGCGGCCGGATACCGCTGCCTGCGTCGATTACGGCTGGCATCTCGAGGATTCCGGCACAATCGAGGCATTAGGACGTCACAGCGGACTGGATCTCCACTATGAAGATTGCTTGGAGCTTTGGGTTGACGAGGGAACGCTGAAGAATAAGGATGGGCGTATCATTGAGCGAATGTTTGCGTTATATCCGAAGGAATGGATGGCGGTGGACGATGCCGGCGAAGCGCTGAGCTATGCCATTGAAACCGGTCGTCTGACCATTTTCAATGGGCCGCATAGTATTTTGCTGCAATCCAAAGGATTGCTTGCCGCGGTCTGGGGGCTTTACGAGCTGGGTTTGCTCTTTGATGAAGACGAACGCCAGGCCATTGCCAAATACGTGCTGCCGACCTACAACAAGCCGGTCTTCTCCGGTGATTTCGTGTCCAAATCAATGTTTGGTCGCGAAGGCGGTTCGGTGCGCCTCTTCGATGAGGAGGGCAGGCTGGAGCTGGAGGATCAAGAGGGCTTTGACAGCAGCGTGTTGTTCCCTACGGTATATCAAAAAAGAGCCGATTTGGCGCGAATCGACACGATCGTTGGCGAGCGCCATTTGCTGACCGGGATGTTCGTCCTGAACGGGACCCCTTGCGGCCTGCTGGGGCGGGCCGGCGGACCGATTACCGGCAATACCAGTCATTTTATCGCGTTAGGAGTGAAATAAATGCAATATTCGAAGCAGCCTTGGGCACGGCGATTCCTCGTTACGCTGATGTTGGTGTTGTCCGTGACGGTACTCGGAGCCTGCGGCAATGCGACCAGCGTCTTCTCCACCGATACCGGTTCGGAGTCGGAATTAGCGACCGCCCGAGTACCTTGGGATTATAAAATCGTGGAAGCGACGGTCGGCGATCTGGTGGGCAGCGACATGACGATTTTGCCCGATAACGACTTGCTGCCCAATGACAACAATTACGCCACCGGGGACAAAATCTGGATCCTGCAATTCATGGATGCCGAGATGACCACGGACGAGAACCAGAAGAACGAGGTACGCTTGTCCTCCTGGACGACGTTGAAGTCTTATCCGGATCAGGCGTCCGCCGAGAAGGATCTGGCCGAGCTGAAGGTGTCGGTCACGACCGATGTCGATCTGGTTGGCGTGTACAAAACGGAGTACCAAGGCAAAACGCGGAATTTCGCCGTCTTGGAGCTGCCGACCGGGAACCGGATCAAGCAGCCGATCGACGATACGCGATACACTGCGTTGGAGAAAGCGAAGACGGCAACGGTCGTGCTGGAGGAAGTGCATGATTTTGCCGATTATGATTTGGCATTTGCGAAATTTCGGGGGTGGGCGAAGTGACGATCGTAGTGAATATTGTAGTTAGTGTCGTTGTGATGATTTTGCTGCAACTGCTGGGGATGGTGGTCTTCAATTGGATGACCCCGTACCGCGATATGGAAGAGCTCAAGAAAGGGAATGTCGCCGTAGCCCTCGCGCTGGGCGGCAAATTCCTGGGCACGGCCATCATTCTGGGGGTGTCCGCCTTCACGAACACCTCCATCTTGCATATGATTCTGTGGTTCGCTGTCGGTTACGTGTGCCTCGTGGCGTCTTACTGGATCTTTGAGTTGGTGACGCCGGGATTTAATATCTCTGACCAGCTGAAGAAGGGGAATGTCGCGGTAGGCACTTTGCTCTGCTTAGTGTTTATTGGTATGGCGTTCGCCGTCAGCAGCCTGATCATCTAGTCAGAGGTAGTTCAAAAAGTCATCTTCCCATCACGAAGCTCATGCAGGAAGTAGGTTCGGCGTCGAATCTTGAATTCACCCGGGCCAAGCATACGCTTCCGAAGCATGTTTCCTGCGGAACCATTTCAGTTGCTCACGTAGGCACACCTACGCTGCGCTACTCAGTCCCTAGATTCATCCAACCTAAAGCGTTTTGAAAAAACGCACATCGGAAGCTTAAGCTTCGGTGCTGATAACCTGACTTTTTGAACCATGAATTTGAAAAAGGGGCAGTCACATGCACTTTTTACTCAAAATCACGACGCGCTTGATGCGTTTACGCAAAACGTCAATCGGACTGATTATCCTGTTATTTGTTACGCTAAGCGCAACGGTGGCTTACGGCCTGGAGCCCGCAACTTTCGGTAATTGGTTTAACGCGCTATATTGGGTGATGACCACCATGGCCACGGTGGGTTATGGCGATTATTTTGCGGAGACCGTCCAGGGTAAAGTATTTACGATGTTTTTGTACATTTTCGGAATTGGGCTGCTGAGCTTGGTGATCGGGAAGGTCATCGATTCCATCGGAACCCTTCAACGGCAGAGAGGAGCGGGGGCTTTGAACTTTCGAGGCGAAGACCAGATCATTCTGATCAATTGGAGCAAAAAAGCGCACTCGGCGGTGGAGGAAATCCTGTGTTATTCTCCCAAGTGCCGCATCGTGATCATCGACGAGATGGATCGACATCCGCTGGAGTCGATGCACCAAGTCCATTTCGTCAGCGGGGATCCGGCTTCGGACGAAATCTTGATGAAAGCCGGCATCGACAAGGCGAAGGCCGCCATCATTTTTGCGGATGCGCGGATTGAGGAATATTCGCTGATTGACGGCAAGTCTCTGTTGATTGCTTCCAGCATTGAACGATTGGCGCCGCAGGTACATACAACCGTAGAAATCATGCAGGAAAAACATATCCAGAATTTCCGCCACGTTCAAGTGAATGAATTTGTATTGTCTCACGACGCCATCTCGCGATTGGCGGTTCGCTCCGCGCTGCAGGAAGGCAACTCTGAGGTGATTCGCCAACTGCTCAGCCGTCAATACGGCGACGATATTTACGAAATCCCCGTGCAGCACGGGTGGCACACGTATGGAGAAGCCTTTGAAGCCCTGCTGGGGCAGGGGGCAACCTTGCTGGCAGACCGTGGCGATTTGGGCATCAACCGCAAGCTGAATCAACCGATTCCCCCAGAGGCACGGCTCTACGTCGTAGCCGATGACGCTACGTATCGGCGGATAGCCGGCTTATCGTCTTAAGCCGCAAACTGAGGCGCTGAGACGTTACGCACAAAATATTCCCCGGGGAATTAATGATCCGGGAATCGACTATAAGTATAGATTCTCAAAATTAAAAGAAACCCCCGTATTTCGCCGACGGATATCGCTTGGCGGATACGGGGGATTTTTGCGTAGGGCCTGGTGATGTGCGAGCGCGGCTCCGTTACAGCAGTTCGTTGCGTTTGCGCAGATAGCCGTACAAAATGACGCTGCATACCGCACATAACAAGGCGCACACGCCAATGAAGGCGTAACCGGCTTGCAGGCCGCGCAGCAAGCCCAGTCCGGTGTCGGCACCGCCGGCAACCAGCTCTTTGATCCCGTCGGTGATCGCGCCGATCAAATAGTTGCCGATGACGCTGCCAACCCCCATCAGCGTAACAATGAAGGTGATGGCGGAATCGCTGGAGGAGCGGTATTTCTTGGCGATCAGCGCCATGACCGTCGGGTAGATCGGGGCGATGCCGATGCCGGCCGCCGCGAACAGAAAGGCCCCGGATTCGCCGACCGCTATGGCGATCAAGGTGCAAATCCCCGAGAAGGCGGAGAACAAAATCAGCGAGAGCGTGAAGCCGATTTTATCCGTGATGGGTCCCAGCGCCAGCCGCGCGAACGTAAAGCACAAGAAGAAGGCGGACAGCATGCCGGAAGCGTTGGTAGTGTTCCAGTGGTAGGCCTTCTCCAGGAAGTTGACCAGCCAGCCGCCAACGGCCATCTCGGATACAACGCCAAAGGAGAGCACCAGGACGATCAACCAGATGGCCGGGTCGCGCATCAGCCGTGTGAACGGAACCCGCTCGCCACCGTGTTCTTCTTCGCCCGGAAACCGACTAAGCAGCGTTGGGATCATCGGGATGACGGAGAGGGATAACATGATCAGGTACATGCCGCGCCAATCGAGCACATGCCCGCCGATCGAGACGGTCATGAGCCCTGAGGCGATCATCGGCGCTACCGTGGAACTCAGCCCATAGAAGAAATGGGACAGGTTCATCATCGTGCCGGTGTTGCCGACGAAGATGCGGGCGGCCAGAATAGCCAGCGCGATTTCAAGCATCCCGTTGCCGATGTACATCAGGAAATAGGAACCCGACAACGCCGGAAAGCTGCGCGAAGCGAAGATCAGAACGCCGGACGCGGCCATGGAGCCGAACGCAAGCATCGTCACCGTTTTGGCGCCCCATTTGCGGGTCAGGTAAGCCGTAAAGGAACAAGCCAGCAGGTACCCCAGCGAGTTAAGCGACAGGAGCGTGCCAATCTGCATCTCATCGATCCCGAAGTCGGTTTGGATGCGCGGGATGGCGGGTCCTTTAATATTTTCCGAGAAGCCGAAGATAAAGAATCCGATAAAGACGGTTAACAATTGGAAAACATAATTTCGTTTGGCAAAAGCGGAACGGGCGGCGCGGACTTCCGTCGTCTCCGCTCCAGGTTGAGATGGCGATTTCAAGGCATATCCTCCTGATGTCCTAAAGTGAATAAGCGCCGAACAGCCAAATCGTAACACACTTTCGGGCCCCTATCTATCCTCCGGACAAAAAAACACCCGCTTCCTGCGCGCTTGTCTAGCGGCATAAACGGGTGCCTTTCCTCTTAATGGTTGATGTCACATTTGTTCATGATAAACGCGATTTGGTTCTCAAGCCGGTTGATTTGCTCCTGCGTTTCCGGATCGGCCTGGCCCATCCCCCGCATCGAGGCTAGTTCTTGCTTTAGTCGGTGTAAGTCCTCGCCTGCGTTGGCGCAGTTATAGTTACTCTCGAGATTATCCAGCATGCTGATTCTCCTCCATTGATTACTCCGTGCTTCTTCCCTATTATGGAGGATTTAGGGAGGGGTTATTCAGGCTGTTCAGGCTGGGTAGAGCTGCCGCCGCCGATTTTGTGCATGAATTCGTTGATCTGCCGATGCATGGCGGTGATATCCTCTACCTCGGCACCGGTTCCGGCAAACAGCCGCATCGGTACGGTGCAGGCTTTGTCCTTCAGGGCTTTGCCTTCGTGAGTTAGTTCGATGATGACGCTGCGCTCGTCCGCTTTGTCTCGCGTCCGGGTGACCAGGTTCATCTGCTCCAGTTTCTTGAGCAACGGAGTTAATGTGCCGGAGTCTAGGTATAGCATGGCGCCCAGCTCCTTGACGGTGACACCGTCCCGCTCCCATAACGCGAGCAGCGTGATGTACTGCGTGTAGGTCAATCCGAACTCGGCCAGCAGAGGCCGGTACAATTTCATGATCTCCCGGGAGCACGTATAGAAAGCAAAGCAAAGCTGATTATCCAGTTTCATCAATTCTTCCGTGTTCATCTATATCCACCTGCCAATTAATTGTATGCAATTTATTTTGCTGTTGAGCTATTATAGCATTGCTTTCCTTTTCACGTAAAGTGGCCTGGGATGTGGGGGAGGAAGTCTAGCGATAGCAAGTGAATCGAAATTGACACTCCGATAAAGATTGTATACAATTAAATTACACTTAATTTAAAAAGGTGCTGGAGGTGCCGTGAATGTCATTATTCGATATTGAAGTCAAAACGATTCAAGGCCAAGTGCAAACGTTGGAGCCCTACCGCGGTCAGGTGATGCTGATTGTGAATACGGCGACCAAATGCGGGTTTGCACCGCAATTTAAAGGGTTGCAGAAGCTGCACGACACATACAAGGACCAAGGATTTTCCGTGTTGGGCTTCCCCTCAAGCCAATTCGCGAACCAGGAGCTGGGGACGGACGAGGAAGTAGCGCAAGCTTGCGAACTGAATTTCGGCGTGTCGTTCCCGTTATTTTCGAAGATTGATGTGAATGGGAAAACCGCTCATCCGCTGTTCAAACACCTGACGAAGGAAGCGCCCGGCCTGCTTGGCTCCCGGCTGATCAAATGGAACTTTACGAAGTTCCTCGTAGATCAGGAAGGCAAGGTGGTCAAACGCTTCGGTCCGACGGACGAACCCGAGAGCATCGAAGGGCAAATTCGCGAGCTGCTTGGGGTGTAAGTGGAGCGCGGGATATTGTGGCATAACGCGGCACAATGCAGCGTAATGCAGCGTAATGCGGCGTAATGCGGCATAACCCGGCACAATGCGGAAGAACAATGCGGTGTAATGGACGGCCGCACAGGTTCCTATTGCGCTAACTTTTCTCATGTGTCACACTAGGAGTATCATAAGCAACTTACGTGAGGCAAAGCCTGCCCCGCTTCCTTTCCAGGATGGAGAGGAGCGGGGCTTTTTGTTTTTCACTATGAAATTGTGGAGGGAGTTGTAACATGGGGTTTCAAAGGGAGCACGATACGTGGATTCAGGAGCATATGAAACGAAGAGCCGGTGAGCGTCTGGATGCGCTTCGGCGAGGACATGGGTACGGGAATCAGTTGTTCGTCGAGCTGATATGGTGGCCGCTGGTGGGGCACTTTGACGGATTTCATCCGGAATATGAAGTGAAGGATTGGCGGGGGAGATCCTATTTTGTCGATTTTCTATGGGTGGTTGGAGGTGCGCGGATTGTATTCGAGATTATGGACTATGGCTCCCACGGTACAGATCGGACCAAATATCGAATGGATTTGAACCGGGGGTTGTTTCTGCAATCCCAGGACTGTCTGATCTACTACATAGCATTGGATGAGTTGAAGGAGAACTCCACGTTTATTCTCTCATCCTTGCGGAGTATTCTGTCACCTTACTTGTCTATCGTTCAGGGGAGGTCTGTACGAACCTATACCAAGATGGAAAGAGATCTGTTGCGTGCCGCCATTCGCCATCAACGGATACTTCGCCCAACGGAGGTGGCGAGGGAGCTGGAGCTGCACACAATGACGGTCATTAAGTACTGCCGCATCCTCGTGGAAAAGGGCAAGCTCCGCGCAATAGCGAAAGGGGCTTCCGGCCGCGTTACTTCTTATGAGTATGTGGGCTCGGTATTGAGCCCGGATTTGGTTTGAGTGCTAGGTGCTATGAATATATTCGAAATTTCATATACATTTGCTCCTCTGAGGGAGGAAAAGGCCCATTCTATATGAAAAATCATATAGAATGGGTCGCTTAGGGCCAAAGTAGCTCATTCTATTCGAAATTTCATATACAATGAGCCATTTAGCGATGATTCGCCGTAATATATTCGAAAAATCATATACATTTGCTCAGCGGAGGGTGGAAAAGGCCCATTCTATATGAAAAATCATATAGAATGGGCTGCCTTAGGGCCAAAGTGGCTCATTCTATTCGAAATTTCATATACAATGAGCCATTTGGCGATGATTCGCCGTAATGTATTCGAAAAATCATATAAAATACGCCGCGTGTTGGTGGAGCAGCGGGGTTAAACGAGCTTTTTCCGTAGGAAACCGGATATCCAATCCACGAGGGTGATCATCACGATAATACCGAGCAGGATGATGCCGACGCGATCCCAATCCCGCGAGCTGAGGGCGAAGATCAGCGGAGTACCGATACCGCCGGCGCCGATCACGCCGAGGATCGTGGCGGAACGCAAGTTGATCTCGAAGCGGTAAAGCGTGTAGGACAGAAAGCCCGGAAGCACCTGGGGCAGCACGGCAAACCACAGAATTTGCAGGCGGCTCGCCCCCGCAGCGACAAGCGCTTCGGTTGGGCCGTGATCCATGTTCTCGATCTCATCGGCAAACAGCTTGCCCAGCATCCCAACCGAATGCAGCCCCAGCGCCAGCACACCGGCAAAGGCGTTTGGCCCTACAGCCTTGATAAACAGCAGCGCCATCACGATCTCCGGGAAGGTGCGGATAAAGCTGAGCAGCATTTTGCCCGAACCGGAGACGAAACGGGGCTTACTCCGATTGGCTGCCGCCCAGAAGGCGAACGGCAGGCAGACCAGTGTGGATACGAAGGTGCCCAGAATCGAGATGGTCAACGTCTCGAGCAGTCCCCGCAGCAAATCCTCGCCGTCCGGCAAATAAACGTAATCCCAATCGGGCGAGAACAACCCCGAGAGGATCGATTTCGTAATTTGGCCGGCCGTTTCCTTGATTCCGTCAAACGGGATGCCGGCAAACGCCCATATATATAAGAGAAGGAGCAGCAGATAGATTAGCCAGCGATAACGGTTCTTTTTGGGCTTCTGTACTTTGTGCCGTAAAGTCGTAGCATTTGTCGTCATAATAATTTCTCCCGCAATTTGGTGCTTGCATAGTCGATCAGTAGTACAACCGCGAGCGTGAACAAAATGATCATGCACGTCTTGTCATACTCCAGGAAACCCAAGGTAACTTCATAGTAATGGCCGATCCCGCCGGCCCCAACCAGACCCAGCACCGCCGCGGCGCGCACGTTAATTTCGAACGTGTACAACACGTAGGAAATGAAGTGGGCCTGAATTTGCGGTACGACGCCAAAGATGATGCGCTGAACCGAGGTGGCCCCGACGGACGTCATCGCCTCCAGCGGTCCGCGGTCGATCGTCTCCAGCGCTTCGTAGGTTAGTTTGGCGATCAAGCCGAACGAGAACACCGTCAGCGCCATCATGCCGGGTAGCGGACCGAGTCCAAAGATGGCAACGAAGATCGCCGCCAGCAGCAGGTCCGGAATCGTCCGCACGAGATTCAGCAGGAAGCGGACGGGCTGGTAAATCCAGGCGCTGCTGCTAAGGTTGGAGGCGCAAAGCAGCGCCACCGGTACGGCGAGAATCGCGCCGAAGGTCGTGCCGATCAACGCCATGCGGATCGTCTCCAGCATCGCCGGGACGATGTTGTCGAAGTAGCTCCACTTCGGCGGGAACATCTCCCGCAGCAGGTCAAGCATGTTCGGCGAGCCTTGGATCAGCTTGCCCAGCGAGGCCTCCGTGTCCACGGAGCTGCCCCACAGCAGGAGCAGAATGATCACGGCGGTCAAATATTGCTTCAGCTTGCCGGGAGCTTGAGGGCGATTCCGGTGCAAATTGCCTTGACCGGCGGCGTTAACATTGGCATTGGGTTTGGCACCTCGATGTGAATTCGGGTTCAAGTTCATCAAGCCTGCGCCTCCAGCACCCGTGGTCCCGGGAGTCGGGTAGCCAACAGCTCATCCTGGTCGATGGCGCGGCCGTAGATCTGCGCGAATCGCTCGTCGGTTGCCTCCGATACGGGGCCGTCGAAGACTACTTGACCCGCGCGGAGCCCGATGATCCGGGTGGCATAACTGCGCGCCAGATCGATGAAATGCAGGTTCACAATCGTCGTAATGCCAAGCTCGACGTTAATGCGCTTCAAATCATCCATGACCTGCTTGGTTGTCAGAGGGTCTAGCGATGCCACCGGCTCGTCCGCGAGGATAATTTTTGCCTCCTGTGCGAGTACGCGGGCAATCGCTACGCGCTGCTGCTGTCCGCCGGAGAGTTGGTCGGCCCGAGCGTACGCTTTTTCCACGATGTTCACGCGCTCCAGCGCCTGGAAGGCCAGCTCCACGTCGGCCTCCGGGAATCGGCCGAACAGGGTGCGCAGCGTGGAATGGTAGCCGACCCGACCGGCGAGTACGTTGCGCAGCACGGAGGAACGCTTCACGAGATTGAAGCTTTGGAAGATCATGCCGATGTCGCGGCGAATCATCCGCAGCGATTTGCCGGAGGCTTGCGTGATCGACTTGCCGTCGATCCGGATATCGCCTTCGGAGATATCGTGCAGCCGGTTCATGGACCGCAGCAACGTCGATTTGCCAGCGCCGGACAAACCAACGATGGCCACGAATTCACCGGGCTCAATCTTCAGGTTGATTTGGTCCAGCCCTTTGGTGCCATTCGGGTACGTTTTGGATACATTGCGCAGTTCTATCACGTTAGGACTCCTTTTGAGAAAAATATTCTGGAAAAACGCACAGCCAGCCGGGAGCGCAGGGCGCTTCGACTGGCTTGCAGGGGGTTATTCGTCAAATTTCGTTCAAAGCCTATTCCGTTTTGACTTTCTCGTTATATTCGCGGACGATGTCGAACACGCTGTCGTTTGATTCAACATAACCTTCATGCGTGTAGATATCCGCAATGATTTGATGGCCTTCCGTATCCTTGCCAATCTCGATGAAGGCATCCTTCAGCTTCTGAACCCACTCCGCGTTCATGTCGGAACGAACGGAGATCGTATCGTTTGGAATCGGCTCTGTGTATGTCAGTACGCGAGTATCCTCGAATACCTTCGGATAATCCTTAACCACGGTGTTACGGGCATCTTGGAAGATGGCAGCAGCGTCTACATCGCCATTAAGAACCGCGATGACGCCTTGGTCATGACCTTTCACCGTGATTGGTTCTACGTCAGACAGCGGATCTAAGCCAGCTTCTTGGAGCTTGGCGGCCGGCCATACATAGCCCGCGGAAGACGTTACGTTTTGGTAGGCGATTTTTTTGCCTTTCAGGTCCTCGACGGATTTGATGTCGGAATCCTTCTTCACGATGATCATCGATTTGTAGAAATCAACCAATTGATCCGTAGGTGCGCCGGTATCATCTTGCACCCCAAAGCGCTGCGCCTGCAAAATAACCTCAGCTGCGCCTTTCTCCTTTGCCAACACATAGGCCGTTGGAGGCAGGAAGCCAACGTCTACTTGCTTGGAAGCCATGGCTTCGATAATCGTATTGTAGTCGGTCGACACGCTGACCTTCACGGGAATACCTAAGCGGTCGGACAGCAATTTTTCCAGCGGCTTCGCTTTCGCTTCAAGCGTATCGGCATTTTGCGAAGGCACGAATTGTACGGTCAGCGTTTCTGGTACGTAGCCGGTTTCGGCAGGGGTTTCCGCAGCATCGGTAGCTGCGTTAGTACCTGCGTTTGCAGCGGTAGCATTGGTTTGGCCGGATTCGGCCGATGCGTTCCCGCTGGTGTTAACTGGAGCGTTGTTTCCGCAAGCACTCAGGATGACGGAAAACGTCAAGAATAAAGGCAAAACAAACTTGGCAATCTTGTTCAAGCGTATGACCTCCACTTAATCTCATTTTTGGATTACGTGATTACTATAAAAGAGTTTTATTAACCTGCCGTCAGAGGTGAAGTTGAAGTTTGTAAAATCCTAATTTTCAGGAGTTTACAAAACTTGCGATATTCGTTGCTAGAATGGAAAGCAATAAGATGAAATCAGAGGTGGATGACATGGATAAGGTTAGGGAGGAAGCAGTCTGCAAAATTTTGATCACGAGCGACGTACATGGCTTCATCTATCCGACGGATTACCGCACGTCCGAGGAACGTCCAATCGGTCTGGCTAAGCTGGCTACGCTCATTCGGCGCGAACGCGAGCAGACGCCCAGCCTGCTGCTGGTCGACAACGGAGATATCATTCAGGGCACCCCGCTATGCACCTTACACGTCAAAGAAAATTTGGATGGCGTTCATCCGTCGATCGCGGCCATGAATCTGCTGAATTATGATGCAGCGGTGCCGGGCAATCACGAATTTAATTATGGGCAGGAGCTGTTGCGCAAGGTCATGAAAGACTCGCGGTTTCCGTGGCTGTCGGCGGGGATTGTGAATGCGGGAGATGAGAGAGAGCCGGCGTTTGGCAAGCCGTATATTGTAAAGACAACCCCTGAGGGGGTCAAAATCGCCATCTTGGGCGTCACGACCCATTACATTCCGCATTGGGAGCATCCTCGGCACATTGCGGGCTGGGCGTTTCGAGACGCGCTGGATACGGTGAAGACCTGGGTTCCCCGCATTCGGGAGGAAGAGCGGCCGGATTTGATGGTGGTCAGTTACCACGGCGGTTTCGAGCGAGAGTTGGCGACAGGAGCAGCGACGGAACGGCTGACCGGCGAAAATCAAGGTTATGCGATGTGCCTAGAGGTTCCGGGCGTCGACGTGTTGATTACAGGCCATCAGCATCGGATGATCGCAGGCGAGGTTGGTGGGGTGACGGTGATCCAGCCGGGGACGGGGGGAAAAGCTTTAGGCAAAATCACCGTCTGTTTCCAGCGCGGGGCCGACGGCCGATGGGCCGTCCGCGAGAAAACGGCCGAGCTGCTCGTTCCCGATGCCGCCGTGGCGGCCGAACCCGAGGTGCTGGAGCTGGTGCGGCCAATGGAATCGGCCACGCAAGCGTGGCTGGACCAGCCAATCGGTCTTGTTGACGGGGATATGACGATCGAGAGTCCGTTCGCTTGCCGCTTGGCGGACAATCCGTTTATGGAATTCGTCAATCAGGTGCAGATGGAGGCGGCCGGCGTGGACGTCTCCAATGCAGCTTTGCTGAGCGAACAATCCAAGGGGTTTGCCGGCAGGATTACGCTGCGGGATGTGCTGACGAACTTTATGTACCCGAACACGTTGACCGTCCTGCGTCTGGCCGGGCGGGACATCCGAGAGGCGCTGGAGCAGACAGCAAACTATTTTGTATTGGGAGAGGATGGCGTAATCACGGTTAATCCGATTTATCTCGAACCTAAGGCGCAGCATTACAATTATGATATGTGGGAAGGGATTGAATACGAGCTGGACGTCGCCAAACCCGTAGGGCAGCGGGTCGTGAAGTTGATCCGGAACGGGGCGCCGCTGCAAGACGAGACGGAGGTCGATGTCGTTATGAACAATTACCGCGCCGGCGGGGGCGGCGATTATGACATGTACCGGGGCAAGCCGGTGGTTAGGGAGATCCAGGCCGATATGGCGGATCTGGTGGCGGAGTTCCTCGAGCGGCACGGGACGATTCGGGCTGCCTGCGACGGGAACTGGAAGATTGTCAACGGCGTGTCCGGGCTATAAATTATCAGAAATTCATCCGGTGAACCGTTTGGGAATGTCGTTCGGGTCAGGCACCTATCGGATATTATTCACCGATCCATGTCACTCCTGGCGTCCCTCATGGAGCGCAGCGACAGGGTCTGTTACAATAAGAGGATCCAGATCACCACGAGGAGATGTCCCCATGCCCGCTTTCGCTACCCCGATCCTGACCGCCGTCTTGCTAATCTTCCTGCTAGTTGCGGCCGCGATGATCGTCTATTGGAGCTGGAGAAACGGGATTTCGCCGATGCCTGCATCTGCCGCCGTCCGGCGGACGGTCGTTCGGGAGCTTATGCGGTTGGAACGTACTGCCGCCCCTAATAGGGCGGCTCCGCTCGTTCCTGTCTGCCCTATCGTCGAAGCGGGAGCAGGTTGGGGAACCTTGGCTCTGGCCATCGCCGGGGCTGATCCCCGCCTACGAATCGTTGGGATCGAGAACTCAATGGTTCCCTGGTTGTTTTCTCGATTGGCCTTGCGGATGGGGGCTTACTCTCAGGTGCAATTTTTGCGAGGAGACTTATACAAGTTCCCTTACGAAACTGCGGGTACGGTCATCTGTTACCTGTACCCTGAAGCGATGCGGCGGCTGGATCCCTTGCTTCGAGCGCGGTTAACCCCGGGGGCGCGGGTGATCAGTGTGTGTTTTGCCCTACCGGGTTGGCAGCCGACGGAGGTCGTCACCTGCCGAGATATGTACCGTACTAAAATTTACATCTACGAGACAGACTAGGAAACAAATTGAACCCAATATGGCAGGAGTGAACGATTGTGAGCGATCAAATCAATGAACAGGAGCTGGTCCAGTTTATCGCCGACCGGTCGAAATCGAGTCTGGACAGCATTCGCTTGGTGCTCAAGCATGAAGCGGATTTCATCAATCAAGCCCAGCAAAATGCCGATGGCGAGGTAGAGATCGACGGGGACGAATTGGTGGATTATGTCCTGAGCCGGAGCGACGTGAAGCTCGACGAATTGACGGTGGAAACCATCCTCGATTTGGAAATGGATTATTTGACGGAGCATGGACTCGCCGGATACATCGATTAGTTAGCGGAAAATAAATATGGCCCAGGCCCCTAAATACTGGGGGCGCTGGGCTTTCCTTTTCTACACAAAACCTACGGGACCCCTTATGATTTAGTGAAAGTTGTAAGGAGGCGAAAACTATGCGTATTCGAAGCATCGGGACAAAAATTAATCTGATTGTGGTCGGCATTTTAGTGGTCGTGTCAGGAACAATCGGCTATGTAGCGGTTAAACAAATGGAGAGCGGCATTAAGACGTTCGCTACGGCCAAAGCGCGAAGCGATTTGGAGCTGGTCAACCGCTATCTGGACAGCAAGTACCCCGGTGCTTGGCGCATTGAGGGAGACCGGTTCTACAAAGGCGAAACCGTGATTAGCGGGAATTTCGAAATCGTGGATGAAATCGGGGGATTAACGGAGGACACGGTGACGATTTTCCAAGGGGATACGCGCGTGTCGACCAACGTGATGGTGGATGGAGAACGGGCCGTGGGTACGAAGGTGTCCGATAAAGTGGCCGATGTCGTCCTCAAGGGTGGCAGCAGCTACTACGGGGAAGCGGTGGTGGTCGGCCAAACGTATCAGGCTGCGTATCAGCCGATCCAATCGAAGAGCGGCGAGGTTATCGGCATCTTGTACGTGGGGGCGTCGCAGCACTTAATGGATACCATCCGCGGAACATTTATTCAGCGTTTTGCCGTTGTTTTTGCGGGGGCGCTCGTCATCTCTATCGCGTTGATCTTGGGATATATGCGTGGCATGAAAAAACGGCTTAGCCGGTTGGCCAAAGCGATGGAACAAGCCGGTGCCGGTGATTTTACGGCGACTATCCGCGATGATTCGCGGGACGAGATCGGGTTGCTGAGCGCCGGGTACAACCAGATGGGTGCAAATCTGCAGCAGCTGGTGCAGCAAGGGCTGCTCGCCTCGGACAAAGTGACTGAAGCTGCCCGGAGGCTGCTGACGATCGCGGAGCAAACCAACGATGGCTCGGCTCGGATCGCGGCCTCGATCGAGCAGGTTGCCGCAGGGGCGGAGAGCCAGACGATGAGCACGGCGGAGAATGCCCGCGCTATGGAGGAGATTGCGATCGGCGTCCAGCATATCGCCGAGCATGCCTCCGAAGCCGCCGAGCTGGCGGGGCAGTCCAGACAGCAGGCGGTTGACGGCGGCGAGCAAGTTCGCAGGACGGTCGAACAGATGGAATCGATCGACCGTTCTGTTCAGGCCAGCAGTTCGCTGGTCCGTCTGCTGAACGACAAATCGCAGGAAATTGCCTTGATGGTAGAGGCGATCCGCGGGATTTCCCAGCAGACGAATCTGCTCGCGCTCAATGCGTCGATCGAGGCGGCTCGTGCCGGCGAGGAAGGGCGCGGCTTCGCTGTCGTCGCCTCCGAGGTCCGCAAGCTGGCTGAGCAGTCGGAGGCTTCATCGGAACGAATTGTCGAGGTCATGTCGCAGATCGATACGGACATCAAACAGTCGCTGGAAGCGATGGACCTTGTGATCGGAGAGGTCGAGTCGGGCCTTGCGTTAACGCAGGAAACGGATCGCAGCTTTGCGGATATCTCCGCTTCGAACGGCCAAATCGCCGACCAAATCGAGCAGCTCGCCGCGACAGCCCAACAAATGTCCGCCGGGATTGAGGAAGTCACGGCTTCCGTCCACGTCATCGCGGATATCGCCCAAAGCTCGGGCGCTGCCGCGCAGGAAGTGAGCAGCGCTTCGGCGAGTCAACTGGCGGCCATCGCAGACATCAACGCCGCATGCGCCTCGCTTTCAGCGGTTTCGGACGAGCTCCAGCAGGTGTTGGGCAAGTTTCGAGTGAAGGGATAGACAGGCCGGTCTCGCTTGCCGATTTGCCGCTGCGCGGACTGCCGAATATAGCTTGAGCGAAACCGGGTCTCCTCTTTGGAGCCCGGTTTTGGTGTCTCTTGGCGGCTCCTCAGGTTTCCTAACGCATACCCGGTTTACACTTGGAGAACGGTGATCCCTCGCTCCTGAAACGGCTTGACGTCGAAATCCGTAGCCTCATTCCCCGTAATCAAGGTATGAATGGAACTATTAGGGGCGACGGTATGCAGGGAGAGCTTACCGATCTTCGTATGGTCGCAGACGACGACAATTTCACCGGCTGCCTTGATCATTCTCTGCTTGGCAGGTACCAACAGCGCTTCAGGATGCATCAGACCGTGCTGGGGATGCAACGCCGGCGTTCCGATAAACGCCTTCTCCACATGTAAGGACTGTAGTACATGATCCGTGAACATCCCGTTGAGCATGTAGCTTGACGGATACAACTCTCCTCCCGTGAGGATGACCTTAACCCCCGGCGCATCCCGCAGCTCGACAGCTACGTTCATATCGTTCGTGATGACCGTGACATTGGAGCGATTGACGAGATGGGTCGCGATGTGCAGCGTGGTTGTCCCGGAATCAATGATAATGTTCTCTCCGTCTTCTACCAATGATGCTGCATGACGGCCGATGCGGATTTTCTCCTCCAGATGTTGATTTCTTCGTTCTTGAAAAGAGGGCTCGTCGTGCGTCCATTGCTCCATAATGACGCCCCCGTGCGTTCTTCTCAGCGCGCCCTCCTGCTCGATCTCCGCCAAATCCCTGCGAATGGTCGCGCTATGCACGTTAAATTCCGCAGCCAGCATCGCTACCGTAGCGGTCCGGTACTGTCTGACATACTCCACAATGCGTCGTTTTCTATCCACAGCCAGCAAGCTCCATCTTCCTTCCTCAAGATCAAATGCGCAAAAATGCGCAATTCTTCAAATAACTGATTTGATTTTCATAGGGATACTCCCCTTGATTCTAACGAATAAATATTTTCTGCGTGTTAACAAACAAGGGGGGATTCCGGGGGAAGTACGGCTATATTTTTCGACGATTCAGGGAATTTACTGGAGTTCTCACGAGGCATTCCGTTACCGGCAGTCATCTTCCTTCCTATTAAGTGAGGGCTTATTTCTTCATTCTACGAATCCGCCAAAGCCACCAAGATCATATTTACATCCCCTTGAATTTGGTCTTATACTCCCCAAACGAATGATCCTTACAATCGAGATAAGCTCAAGTGAGCAAAAAGAAGCGGAAATTGCGCATTATCTGCTCACTTCTATACACATCAACAATTTGGATAAGGGGGATGGCACTTGGCATCCATACAATTTGTGAACGTAAGCAAAGCTTTTGAGAAAAATGCAGTCATCCAGAATCTCAATTTGACGATTGAGGATGGAGCGTTTACCGTGCTCGTTGGCCCGTCCGGCTGCGGCAAAACCACGCTGCTGCGCATGATCGCAGGGCTGGGCCCGCAAACCTCCGGACAGGTGCTGATCGACGGCAAGGACGTTTCTCGCATACCACCAGGCCAGCGCGGCGTGGCGATGGTATTTCAAAACTATGCGATTTATCCCACGATGTCGGTGCGGGAAAATATTGAGTTTGGTCTGAGAAACAACAAGATTCCCAAGGCGGAGCGGGTACAACTCGTGGAAAGCATTAGCGAAACCGTTGGCCTGCTAGACTATTTGGACCGAAAGCCATCCGCTTTGTCCGGCGGACAGCGACAGCGCGTTGCCTTGGCCCGGGCGATGGTCAAGAAGCCGTCCGTTTTTCTCATGGACGAACCGTTGTCCAATCTCGATGCCAAGCTGCGGGTGCAAATGCGCATTGAACTGATCGAACTACATAAGAAGCTGGGCACGACCTTCGTGTACGTAACGCACGACCAAGTGGAAGCCATGTCGATGGCCGATACGATCGTGCTGATGAATCAGGGGGAAATCCAGCAGGAGGCACCGCCGCATGAGATCTACCATCAGCCGAGCAATTTGTTTACGGCGCAGTTTATCGGCGTTCCGTCCATGAACATCGGCGATCTTGGCGTGGACGGCGTGAAATTCGGATTCCGGCCCGAGAACGCCGGTTTGTCGGCAGCAACGGCTGCACGGGAACATTCGGGGCTAACGCCGCACTATTCCCTTCAAGGGACCATCGTCACCCGCGAGATGCTAGGAGCCGAAACGATCTACCAAGTTAGATCGAGAGACTTGTCCTTTATGGTGAAATCCCCCGAAGACGCGTATCACGTCGATCAAGAGGTCGTACTTGGCGTTGAGGCCTCCAAGCTGCATTTCTTTGGAGCCGATGAGTTGCGTATCCCCGCTAACGATCCAGGCATTGCTGGTTATTTGGAGGCGCTGAAGGGGAAAAGCCATGGATAAACGACCATTGTGGGAGCGGCTCCGGCCTTATGTGTTGATAGCGCCTGCAATGGCGGGCATCGGTTTGTTTGTCATTTACCCTGTCCTGTATCTCGTCTATCTGAGTTTCTACAAATATAACCTGATGAACAAAGCCAAAAGCAAGTTTATCGGCTGGGATAACTTTCAGCAAATTTTAACGCGGGGCGATTTTTACAAAGCATTAGGGAATACCGCCATTTACACCGCCGGCGTCGTCACGCTAACGGTTGGGCTATCCCTGATCATCGCGGTTTGGCTGAACAAAAAAAGCCGCATTAACTCCCTGGTGCAGGCCGGGATTTTCACGCCGCATATCGTTTCTATCGTCTCCATATCGCTGGTTTGGCTGTGGTTGATGGACCCTGAACAGGGGCTGCTCAATTTTATGTTGGAATCCTTTGGACTGCCCGCTTCCGATTGGCTGCAAAGCTCCAAGACGGCGCTCTTATCCGTCATTATCGTTTCGGTATGGCAAAATATCGGCTACTACACGCTCATTATTGTAGCAGCGCTGCAGAGCGTACCACCCAGCATATACGAAGCGGCTGCGCTCGATAACGCGAGCAGGTTCAAGGTGTTTACCAAGATTACGCTGCCTATGATTTCGCCGCAGTTATTTTTCATCCTGGTCATTATGACGATTGGGTCCTTCAAAGTGTTTGATACGGTCAAAATCATGACCGGGGGCGGCCCCAACAATGCGACCAATACGCTGGTTTATTATATCTACGGATTCCGGACGACCAACATCGGTTATTCGGCAGCGACCGGGACGGTTCTGATGGCGATCATCGGCGTGCTGACTCTGATCTATTTCAGACTGCTGGCTAAGAAGGTTCATTATCAATGAGGAAAGGGAGCCCGCTTGTGAAAATATTTGATTGGAGAAGCCTGGCCTCGGTGTTGGGCGTATTGCTGAAAGCAGCGGTCGTCATGGTATTTATTTTTCCATTCCTATGGATGATCTCTACCTCGCTGCAGACGTTTCGGGAGACGCTGGCCTTTCCGCCGACCTGGATTCCAGCAATCCCACAGTGGAACAACTTTGTAGAAGCAATGAGCGCGGGGCCGTTCTTGATGTATGCGAGAAACTCGGTCGTTATTACGGTGTCCATCATCGTGCTGCAGTTTGCGGTGATGATTCCAGCCGCGTATGCCTTTGCTAAATACCGTTTTCGTGGGAAAAGCGTTCTGTTTGGTTTCGTCCTCCTCGCGTTCATGATTCCAGGACAAATCACCTTTATCCCGGTATATCTGTTGATGGCCGACTTTGGGCTGATCCATACGTTATGGCCACAGATCATCCCGTTTATGTCCAATGCGTTCGGGATTTTCTTACTGCGCCAATATTTCATGCAGATTCCGGAAGAGATTATTGAAGCGGCTAGATTGGATAATGCCGGGGAAATCAAGGTGATTTGGAGAATCATGCTTCCCATGGCAGGGCCAGCGCTGGCGACCATTGCCTTGTTCAGCTTCGTCAGTCATTGGAACGAGTATTTCTGGCCGCTCGTTATGACGAACTCTGAGGCGATCCGGCCGCTAACGCTAGGAATCGCCATGCTGCGGGAGACGGAGGGAATCAGCAACTGGCATATTATCATGGCCGGTAACGTTGTGCTGGTTGTTCCTATTCTGCTCGTTTACGCATTCTGTTCACGTCACATCGTCAAAGCATTCGTATACTCAGGGATTAAATAGGCCAAACGGTCGCAGTCCCTTTCAAATACAACAACAATTCATTCATTGGAGGGAAACGAAAAGATGAAAAGAAAAGGGAAATTCATTGTGGTCTTAACGCTGTTATTGGGGATCCTAGCCGGCTGTGGAGGAGGGAACTCCACCGCTAATTCAGGAAACTCGCAGAGCGGAACTGCCGCGGATCCGGCGACGACGGGAACGGAAACGGCAGCTGCAAACGCCGGCGGTAAAACGACCGTACAATTCTGGCATTCGCTGGGGGGTAAAAACGGGGAGTACATGGATGCGTTGATCCAGCGTTTCAACGAATCTCATAACGATATTGAAGTCGTAGGGACTTATCAAGGCGGCTATGACGAGACCGTAACCAAGCTGCAGCAAGCGGTCGCTTCCAACACCGCGCCGGATGTGAGCATGCTGGAACGCGCCTATGTGCTCATGTTCGCTGACTCGGACGTGTTGGAGGATCTGACGCCATTTATGGAGAAGTCGGGGCTGAGTGCGGACGACTTTACCACAGGACTAATGGGCCATTCCTATTTCAACGACAAACTGGTTTCGCTGCCTTTGAACCGCTCGACCCCCATTTTGCACATCAACAAATCCATGCTGGATGAACTCGGGTTGGCGGTTCCAACGACCTGGGAAGAGTTAAAAACCGTGGCCAACGCGCTGGTCGTTAAAGAGGGGAAAGAAGTGACGCGTTACGGGTTGTCGATGCCTTACGATACCTGGTATCCGATCGCCATGATTTCTCAGTCCGGGGGGAAGTTCTTTAACGACGAAAATACCTCGACCGGGTTCATCGATAACGGTATCGGCAAGGAAGTATTTAGCTACCTGAAGGATCTGCAAGGCACGGGAGCGTTGTATTATCCGCCGGCGCAGGATTCCGGGAACATCGTCAACAGCATGTTCGTGGAAGGCAAGATCGGCATGATGTTTCAATCCACGGGTTCGATCGGGGGGTTGAGCAGCTCCGTGGACTTTGATTATGTTACGGCGTTCCTGCCGAAAAACGATGTTTACGCGAATCCTACCGGAGGCGCAAACGTTGCTTTGATGGCCGGTTCTTCGAACAAAGAGGCCGCTTGGGAATTTATCCGCTGGATGGAAACCGATCCGCAGGGCGGGCTGCAGTTTATTTTGCAATCGGGTTACCTCCCCTTCACGAAGAAAATGGTGGAATCGCCGGAAATTCAGGATTTGTGGGCAAAGGAACCCAACCGGAAAGTGGCGTACGACCAGTTGCAATATGCCATCGATACCAACAATGATGTTGCATGGCCTGAAGTGATGCACGAGTTCTTTTCGACTATCGAAGCAATCATGTATGACAGTCAGGACATCCAGGCTGCACTGGATGCGTTCAACAAAGAGACAGAACGGATTTTGGCGGAGTAAGGGAGGGAGAAACAACAATGATCGAGCGTTTAAACCAGGATGCGTCACTGATGATCGCGGGACACCGTGGATATAAATCCGCTTACCCGGAAAACACGCTGCTGGCCTTCCGCGAGGCCTTGGATTTGGGTGTCGATATGATGGAATTCGATCTTCGCCTGTCCAAGGACGGGGAGATCATGGTGATTCATGATGCTACAGTAGACCGGACGACAAACGGGTCCGGTGCGGTCGGCGATTATACTTGTGAGGAGTTAAAGCGGCTGGATGCCGGAGGCTGGTTTGGGCGAGAGTTTGCCGGGCTGCAAATTCCGACGCTCGCGGAGCTGATCGCGCTGCTGGCGGATTATCCCGATGTACTGCTTAATGTCGAGATCAAGCCAGCGGCAAACGCGAAACAAGCAGCGGACCTGACGATCGCTTTGTTGGATGAAACGGGCTTCCTGCCGCGCGCGGTGTTCACCTGTTTCGACGCTGAAGTATTAACGTATATTCACGATTCGTACGGTCTGAAGACGCAAGGATTTCCTGCGGAATTGATGTCGGGGTTTGTGTATGGGGAGGGCGGAACTTACTCCAAGATGTGGGCGTTAGGGTTGGAAATGAAGCTCCTCACACCGGAGCGCGTTCAGGAGTTCCGTGAGCTTGGTTTGCTCGTTTGGAGCTACTGTCCGGACGAACCGGAACAGGTGCGGTACAGCGTTGAATGTGGCGTTACCGGCATGACCTGCAATAATCCGCTACCCGCGCTGCATCTCCGCCGAGGCATGCAGATACTGACGTCAGAGATAGGAGACAGGTCCCGATGGTAGAGATGATCGAGGGACTCGTTATTGACTTGGACGGTACAGTGTACCGAGGGAACGAGGCCATCGAAGGTGCCGTTGAGACGATTAGCAGGTTGAAGGCCGCGGGAACGAAGGTTGTATTTCTCAGTAACCGCGGGAATATATCCCGGAAAATGTGCCGGGAGAAGCTGAGCGGCATGGGACTGGACGTGAGCGAGGAGGAGATCCTCCTCGCGTCCACAATTGCTGCACGATATTTGCGGGCCCATGGCGAGGGACGCCAGGTTTGGGTGCTGGGTGAGCAGGGATTGATTGACGAGCTGTGCATCGCGGGCGTACCTCTGGCCGAACGGCCCGAAGACGCAGGTTGGCTGCTGATTACGTTGCATGAACGGCTAACGTATCAGGACTTGAATCTGTCATTTCGTGCGGTGCGGCACGGGGCGCGGATCATCGCTACCAATAGCGACCGGATGTTTCCCGGAGAGGGGGGCGACTGTATTGACGTGGCCGGGATGATTGGTGCGATCGTGCATGCGACGGCTCAAGATGTGGAAATTGTGGTTGGCAAACCCTCTTCTTTAATGGCGGAAGCCGCGCTTGAAACGTTGGGGTTGCCGCCAGAACGCTGCCTGGTGATCGGCGATAGTCTGGAGTCGGATATCCGGCTTGGGCATGCGGCCGGAATGAGGACTGCCTTGGTCCTTACGGGTTCAACCGATCTTGGGGCTGTGAGATTAAGTCCGATTCAGCCGGAGTATATCTGGAATTCGATCCGCGATGTGAGTTCCGTGTTAGGGATTGAACGTTCGAAAATGAATTAAGGGAAGAGAAGGGAAGCCACTTATGACCGATATTTTGCATCGCATCAGGGAACTCGCGGCTGGACTGGGAGAGCCTTACCGTCAGGCAATCGACCTGGACGAAATCCGGGTTGAGACGGGGGCGCTTCAGCTGGCAGCCGACTATGTCACGAAAAAAAACTACCGCAATGTGATTGTTGCGGTGGATCAAAATACGTATGAAGCGGTTGGAAAGCAATTGGTAATGCTTTTGGAAACGGAGAAGGAACGCGGATCTGGGGAAGTGGACGTTTATACCACGATGATCCAGCCTGATGCCGAAGGTGACGTCATCGCCGATGAAGCCTCGCTGATCGAACTGATCTTGGATGTTCAGCGGTGGGAGGCGAATGTCATCGTAGCCTGCGGGGGAGGCACGCTGCATGACATCTGCCGGTACGCCGCTTACACCACGGGTATTCCATTCGTATCCGTTCCGACGGCACCCTCTGTCGACGGGTTTAACTCTAAGGGGGCTCCGATCCTTCTGCGAGGGGAGAAGAAAACGATCCCGGCCATCGGTCCGAAGGCGATTTTCGCCGATCTCGATGTCCTTGTGCAAGCTCCGCCGGAGCTGGTGGCGGCGGGGTTCGGCGACATGTTGGGCAAATACACCTCCTTGTTTGATTGGAGGTTTGGCTCGTGGACGGCTGATGAACCTTATCTGGAGCTGGCAGCGGAGATTACCCGAAAGGCATTGGATAAATGCGTCGCCTCGGTAGATGCCATCGCAGATCGAAGTGAGGAAGGGATTTGCCTCTTGATGAGCTCGTTGATCGAATCCGGTCTGGCGATGCTGCTGTTCGGGCAGTCTCATCCGGCTTCCGGCGCGGAGCATCATTTATCGCATTATTGGGAGATGGAGTATCTGCGTTTAGGTCGCCGCCAACTGCTGCACGGAGCGAAAGTAGGAGTGGCCAGTATGGAGATCGCGGGCCTCTACCACCGGCTTGTCAATGAGGGCTTTGGGGCGCAGGGGATACATCCTGCTGCGGCGGTTCCGCCGCAAGTCACCGCCTGCTGGGAGCAGATCTGCCAGGAGATCCAACTGATCCCGGATCCGCACCAGCTTGGCGAATTGTTGGCTGCCGTTGGCGGCCCCAATACCATGGAGCAGCTTGGTGTAGAACCGGGTCTGCTGGAACGTAGCTTGCGGGAGGCGCATCGGGTACGCCCGGGTCGGCACACACTGCTGCGCGCATACAACGAGATCAACGAAACGTTTGCGGAGGAATCACCCGGCAGCGAATAGGGCGCCTATACGAGCGCCTTCTCCGCCCCAAATTGCCGGATCAGCGTCGCGCGGGTCATGACCAGCTTCAGCGGAATCAGCTTGTCCGTATGGCCATCGATCCGTTTGCGGCTGCTTGGATGGAAGACGGTGAGAAGTAATCGGAGGTAGGAGGTCGTCAACGTACGGAAGGCACCTTGTTCGACGCGATGTGTCTCGAAGCCTAGTCCGTGTGTGATGCCCCGATGCAATAAGGTAATCCCCTGCAGCGCCTTCACTTGGCTGAGCTGCGGGTTTCTTTGCATTTCGGCGCATATTTGGCGCATCGCGCTTCTGGCGAGGCGGGCAGTCATCAGGGCGACGCGGTTCGCCTCGTTCGATTGCAGCATGGCGAGGATTTGGCGATTGTCCAAATGGAGCTCTCCAATCCAATCGCCGTCTTGAATCCATGTGCCATCCTCGCATTGCATGCTTTTTCCGCGATATTTGGTGACGAACATTTTGCAGATGCCGAACTCTCCGGCGTAGTTGGAGCGCATTCGGCTGAACAGATCGAACACTCGCTCCCAGCTCATCCAAACTCCTTGGATGACTTGCTTGATTATCGTTTGGGCTTGCATCGATATCCCAGCTTTCTCTATAGAATGTGAAGCGCTTACATCAGAATATCCGGCAGTGTGCGTTCTCCCCCAAGTTTACGGTAGAAAGGTGCAACATTCTAGGGTGGACAGGGCCGGATTCGCACCAAGCGGCGAATTTTTACAGGCTCCCCGGCCATGCACGTCCTACTTTACTGGCTAAGCCTTCCGTACCTTTTAGCTAGGCCAGACCTGCGCTCAAGACAACGAGGAGAGCTGTTACGGCTCCAACCAGGCCGCCGGCCAGAACGTCGGAGGGATAATGGACTCCGAGATAAATTCGTGACAGGCCTACGATGAAAGCGAGCGGGAGTAGCACTTGCACCAGACCGGGGGCCGCGAATAGGAACGGGATCAATGTGGAGAACGCTGCTGTCGTATGTCCGGACGGGAACGAGTAATCCTTGAGCGGATGGATGGAGATCCTCGCGTTCTGCAGTGCTTCGTAGGGGCGGGTACGCTGGAACCGCTTCTTGATCAGGACTGCCAGCAGATGACTGAGAGTCAAGGCGATCAGGCTATGCCAACCCGCCCGTTGCCAGGAACCGGTAGCGAAGACGACCACGGAGATGGTTAACGCGATCGTAAATGCGGCGCTCCCTAGATGGGTCACACCCTTCAGAATCCGATCCAGCCACGGATGACTCAGCGAATGATTGCACCACAGAAACAGCCGGTTGTCGTATTCGCGCAGCCGAAGATAATAGCGATGTCTCATTCCAACTCCTCCACTTCCCTAAAAAATGATGGGCATCTATCGGCCCCTCGTCCTTCAACCAGGGTAACGTTTACCACGGAGACCGAACCAACGAGCGTCTTTGCTAGCCATGTTGCCGCTGCTGCGCGGGCGGATGCTGGCGTACCGGGCGGATCCAGTAAAATAACATGATGCCAAACAACAGCATGGCGCTAATCCCGACGGTAACCGTTACGTCGAAGCTCTCCGCCATCCAGCCGCCCAGAATCGGGCCCAGGATGACTCCGATGCCTTCGATGCCGGAGAGGACTCCCCAGCCGGTTGCTTTCTGCTCATCGGGAACAAAATGGGACAGAATCGCGTTCCATGCCGGCAGTACGGCAGCATATGCCGCGCCAAGACAGACAGCAAGCAGCATCGTGCTGAACATCTGCCGGGAGTAGATCAATAGTCCAAGGCAGGCGGCCAAGACGCCGAATCCGGCGATCAACAGCCACTTGTGACCCCATTTGTCGGCGAGCCGGCCCATCGGGATGAGCAATAATACGGTCATACAGCCTCCGGCCATCAACACGATGGAATATCCCGAATAATCCAGCGCCAAATATTCAGAAGCAAAACTCGGTAGGACGGGCACCAGCAGGCCGGCTGCTAATGTCTGCACGATCATGCCGGGCACGAGCGGCTTCATCTGAGTCAGCTTACTCCCGATTTGCCGCATTTGCTGCTTAAACGGAACCGTGTCTCCCAGCAATCGGCGGGATGAGAAATCCATCCGTTTCAAGGCAGCTAGCAGCCACCCGGCCGTCCAGCATCCGGCCAACAGCCAGAAAGATAAGGTATAGCTGCGATCCATCAGAAAGTTGACGGCGACCGGGCCGAGACCCAGCGAAACAAGCCAAATGGTGTAGATGGATCCCATCTGTGAGCCGCGACTGTCCTCCCGAATTTCGGATAGGCAGAGCAGCCAAACGGGTGACACCCCGATCCCGATCAGACCGGCCCCAAGCACGATGGCCCACGGGGCGCTGACCCCATAGGAGACAAACAGGCCTAGCAGTCCCAGCAACAGAAAGATATTCAGGATCAGCCGAGCCGGGAACCGGTCCAGCACGTAACCCGCGAGCACTTTAATCAGCGTGTCGGCTAAATAGTGGACCGAGATGGCTACGCCAACTGCCGCTAAGGTAATGTGGCGTTCCTTGGCATAAGCGGGTAAAAACGAGATGAGAAAGGCGCTGCGGGCGATTTCCGTCATAAACAAAATGGCGGCGCAGTGCAGAAATGCAGGTGTCAAATGATTTCCTGATATCCAACGAGCAGTACGTTTCATATGGGCGTAGCTCCTTGCTTCATATTCGTGTGCCGGCGGCTGTGCGGCAGGGATAGATTTAATGTCCGTCCGCCAACGCCGGCAGACGGCCCGCCAGGCGCAGCACATCCCGGACGATCGTCTCGGTGGCGCATCCTGCAGCAAGTTCGTCATACTGCTGGAGCATCCGGGCGCGGCGGACTTCAGAATCGATTAGCTCATGCACTTGCTCCGTCAAAGCCCGCGGCGAAGAGGCTACTACTGCCGCGCCTTTACGCTCGAGGTATTTCGCGTTCTCCCGCTCCTGGCCGGAGAACGGTTTGTAGACCACGATGGGGGTACGGATTTGGATCGCCTCCGACAATGTGATGCCCCCGGCCTTCGTCACGATGCAGGAAGCTTGTCGCATACGGTCATGAATCGCTTCGACGTAACCAAACAAACGCAGCCGTTCGTGACCGGCAAACCGCCGCTCCAAGCGACGCCGCAGCTTATCGTTGCCGCCGCAGACGATGTCCACTTGAACATCCGGCAGTGCCAGAAGCTTCGCGGTGATGAGCTGGATGTCTGGTAAAGGAATATGTGCGCCCATCATAACCAGGACGGATCGAGATCCACCTGCGGATCGAAGTGATTGCGGACTCATTGAGCGCGTCTGCTCATAAAACGGTTCCCGAACCGGGATGCCGCTGACGACAATCGATTCCGCAGGCACGCCGCGTTCGATCATCTCCCGCTTCAAATCCGCTGTCGCCACGAAATAGCGGTCTGGCCTCGTGAACAACCAGCGGTTGTGCAGGCTGAAGTCGGTCACAACCGTGAATACCGGCACCCGAATGCCGTGTTTCCGCAGCTGATCCGTGATGCCGCCGAAAGGAAAGGTGCTGATGATCGCGTCGGGCCGTTGTTTTTGGAGCAGGTTGACCAGCTTTTTCATCCCTAGCTGATTCCCCCATTTGGCCAAGGCGCTCGTCTGCTGGAGGTCCCGGGTCGCGTAGTAGCTCCACCCGTAATAGTCCAGGCCATATGCGGAGAACCACGGGCTATACAAATAAAGCTGCCGAGAGACGGAATTCATTCCCGGATGGGCCTCGCGGTACAGATCGATCACACGGACTGTACAAGCGCCCGAGAGGGTAAGGGATTGCTTCAGCGTCCTTGCCACCTGGATATGGCCGTTGCCGTATCCGGCGGTCAGGATGACGATGTGCATGTTTTGCTTCATGGGTAGCTGCCGCCTTTCCACCGAAATAGAAACGCACGGGTTCTTCCGTCGAATCATTCCGAGTTCCAGTATATAGGAAGCCTGGAAGAATCAAACCGGCCGTGCGGCGTGATTTGGTTCCGACCTTGGTCCAGTTTGTAGGCCGGACCGCTTGCGAGTTGACCGGGTCGTTTCTCGCACTCGTCAAAGTTTAACGTATCTTCACTTTAGGGCACTAATGTTAACGTTCGTTTAAAAGGGAGGGCAATCTGTGTAAAACGGGTAGGGGCGAAGACGCGGCGCATTCGTTTTTTTACCTGTGGCATTCGGGATGACGGATTAGGTATAATTAGAAAATGACTTGAGTTTGTTTAGAAAGAGGATACGCATGAATAAACAATCCATTTATGGTTTGACGAAGGATCAGCTGGCCGCTTGGCTGCTGGATCGTGGACATAAACGAGGCCGGGCTGAGAGGGTCTGGGACGGCTTGTACCGCAAACGGGTTACCGATTACGAAAAGATGGAGGGTGTTCATCCAGAATGCCTCTCCCTGCTTGAAGGGAAATTTGCCATCGAAACCTTGGAGGAGCATATCCGCCAGGAGTCGGTCGACGGGACGATCAAGTTTCTGTTCCGCCTGCAGGATGGCAATCTGATTGAAACGGTGCTTATGCGCCACAAATTTGGCCTGTCGGTATGCGTGACTACGCAGGTCGGCTGCAATATCGGCTGTAGCTTCTGTGCCAGCGGACTGATGAAGAAGAGTCGGGACCTAACGAGCGCGGAAATTGTGGAACAGGTGATGAAGGTGCAATTGCACCTGGATCGAATGGGAAATGGTGAACGGGTAACTCACATCGTTGTGATGGGGATCGGGGAGCCTTTCGATAATTACGATAATATGGCCGATTTCCTGAGGGTTATCCAGGACCCTAAAGGGCTTGCGATTGGCCCGCGCCATATTACCGTGTCGACTAGCGGTCTGGCGGACAAGATCATCGAATTTGCCGATTCCGACCTGCAGGTGAATTTGGCCGTGTCCCTGCATGCGCCAAATAATGAGCTGCGCACGCGGATCATGAAGATCAATAAGGCGATTCCGCTCGAGAAGCTGATGGCGGCGATCGACTATTACTTGGAGCAAACGAACCGGCGGCTCACGATGGAGTATATTTTGCTGAAGGGCGTTAACGACGGGGCCGAGCATGCCCAGGAACTAGCCGATCTGCTGGGCGATCGGTTTGTGAACGTCAATCTGATCCCTTATAACCCGGTGGATGAGCACAGTCAGTATCAACGGAGCGAGCAGGATTCTGTGCTGGCCTTTTACGATGTGCTGAAAAAACGCGGTCTCAGCGTCAGCGTTCGATTGGAGCATGGTGCAGATATCGATGCGGCCTGCGGACAGCTGCGCAGCAAGCAATTGAAGCGGCCAAGCTGAGCGAACGAAAAGGCGGAAATTTTGAAAGAAAAGGACTTGGAGCATTGCTCCAAGTCCTTTTCTTTTCGAGTAGCCGGAGGGGGCGGGATTGACATCGAGAGGTGGCGTTGCCACACAACTGCCGCTTCCCTATAGATGGCTAGCGATCACGTTCTCCAGCAAGGCAGCCACCGCCTGAGGTCCGCGTTGGAGCTCCTCCTTCGACAGAGGGACCCGCACGAATCGTTCATCCAGCTCCATCGCCTCGGCGAATAAGCCGCTTAAGCCTCGGGCACGGCGATCGACCTGGAGCACCAGCTCCAATGATTCCCCCCGCGGGAAGAACAGGATCTCCAGCTCGTCGAGATACCCGCGGAACTTCGTACCCGGAACATATTCGAATTCCTGCACGAAAGGCAGGGCACCGCCAAGCCTCGGCGCATAGTCGTTTGTCACCTCGCGCAAGCGAAAACCAAGCAACTCGACGGCGTCCAACACGGTTTGCATTTTCGCATCCGGCAAAACATGGATCAGGTCCTCGTCCTTGGGATCCACGGCCAGATCGATGTCCAGCCCGCTTTCCACCCAAATGGGCACGTTGTGCAGCGTCACGGGCATTTGATCCGGAAGCCGGAATCGGAACAGAAACTGCCTGCGCTCGCCGGCCCGCAGCTGGAAACCTTCGTTGACGAGGGATTTGGCGATCGTACCCGTTGCTCTAATTTTGCGGTCGTTTGACTCGCGTAAGTAGTTGGTTTTCAGCTTTACATAAATGTTGCCGATGGTTTGGTCGGTCTGCCCACCTTCCACATATAGGGTACCGCTGATTTCGCCGCCCAGCCGGACTTCGATCGCATCCAGTTCCGTATTGACCTGCGCCGAACCGATCCCCACGCTGGCTAGCATCTTCTTGAAAAAGGACATCACTCCACCCTTCCTTCACCATGTATTCGTAATGAATGACTGATTTATCAAGCCGAGGATTTATGGAAATTATATACGTCCATGGGGCGGTTTCGGTTTCGTTTATGCTAACATATGACGTATAATCGGATCACTGATAACAAGGAGGTTTCCTGATGTTTCTGGAGGTCATAGCAACCTGTGTGGAGGACGCCATCGTCGCGGAGGCAAACGGGGCGGACCGGCTGGAGCTGATTACGGCGATAACGGAAGGCGGACTCACCCCTGGTATTGGTATGGTCCGACAAGTGGTAAAGGCCGTGGACATTCCTGTCCACGTGATGGTACGTCCGCATAGCCGGTCTTTTGTGTACGGGGAAGCCGACGTGCTTACTATGGAGGAGGAAGTCCAGGCCATTGCCGATGCAGGGGCGGCGGGCATCGTGTTTGGGGCGCTAACTACCGAGCGCAAGATCGATGAGGCTGCGTTAGAACGGATCTTAGTGCTGGCAGTCGGGCTCAACGTAACGTTCCACCGAGCGTTTGACGAATTGGCGGACCTGCCCTCCGGATTGCGTACGCTGATGCAATACCCGCAGGTAAATCGGGTACTGACCTCGGGCGGAACGCGGCCGGCCCCGCAGGCGGTTCCCGCAATCCGGGAGCTGATGGCGATCGCTAATGGCAGCTCGCTGCGCATTTTAGCCGGCTACGGTTTGACTCTGGAGACCGTCTCTCAGTTCGTCGCTGATACAGGCGTTACCGAGGTGCATTTCGGCTCCGCCGTGAGGCAAGAGGGGAACGGGCTGGCTCCGCTAGATCCATCCAAGCTGTTGAGCTTGTCCCGTTTGCTGCACGACCGCAATCAATAGGAAACCCCATAATATACCATATATGTACTGGATACCAAACCTTTATTGGAGAGAAAATGTCATTATACTCCATGACGAGGAGAGTTATCCAGAACTTATGCCAACTGACTTGGAGAGAAAAAAGACATTAGCTTTACGGCTTCTATCCATGTTCTTATGTACTTTGCTGTTGCTTGAAACGGTTCGTGTTCCTGCGCCAGCATCGGCGGCGAGCGAGACCCCACCTTCCGCACCCTGTGGACCGGGCTGTACTGGATACGATGTCGTCGTGATCGGCAGCGAAATCGAAGGGGTGTTATTGGCGAAGGAAGCGCATGCTGCGGGTTTGAGCGTGCTGATTCTTGATCCGCGCGAGAAGCCGGGCGGGGAGCTGATCCAAGGGCAGATGCTGGTCTTGGACGAGCCCAACGACAACCGTAAGCGCAGCCTGGTCCAAGGCGAGCTGAAGCCCCTGTACGATGGCTATAAGGCCGGGAACATTCGCAAGTTGCCCGCCTTTGAAAGCTATTATCGCAAGCTGATTCGCGAGATCCCCCTGCGCAGCGGCATCACCATCGACGGGGTGGAGATCGAAGATACCGACGGGCAAGGGACAGAACAAAGGAAAACGCTGAAATCCATAACTTACCTGGCCAAGGACGGCAAGTTGTATCAGGTGCAGGCGGGGTATTTTGTGGAAAATACGGATTTTAACGCACTGACCGTTCATCTTGGCAATCCACGCATCCCGGGCATGGAAAGCTTGTATAACGGCAAGAAGCCGGATTATATGGCGGCTACCTACATGCTGCGGTTTAAAAGCGTGAACTGGAACAAACTGCATCAAGCGGTGTTAGAAGATTATCCGTTAACGAACGTCGTCAAGAAATACGGCGCCAACACTTATGTGGATTGGGATTTCGCCACCGGTTTCAGCAATCTGACCTATAATTACAGGCCACGGGATTCCCATCTGATGCTCCGGGGCTTAAACGCGATGTATCAAAAGGACGGCGAAGTGATCATCAACAGCTTGCTGGTGTACGATGTAGATCCGGCCGATCCGCAATCCGTTCGTTCCGCCGTCGCAAGGGCGAAGGCGGAAGCCCCATATATTGCCAAATACTTGCGCAAGCATATCCCCGGCTTCGGTAAAGCCGAGCTGAACGGGTACCCCGATTATTTGTACATCCGCGACTATAATCGATATGAAACGGACTATGTGTTGAACTATAAAGATGTGATGTCGGGCCGGATGTTCTGGGACAACGTGACGGTTGGGGGTTATACTGTCGATTTGCAAGCCACCCGCGTCGTGAAGAAAGGCATTGGCTACGGCAAGCCGGACCGATATGGAATCCCGCTTCGTTCCTTTGAGCTGAAATCGTACGACAACGTGCTGGTGGCTGGCAAGAATATCGGCGCGGAGATCAAAGCTTACGGAAGTGCCCGCATCATTCCCACCACCGCGTTGGCCGGGGAAACGATGGGCATCCTGCTCGGGCGGGAATGGAAACAGGGCCACAAGCGCTTGAGCGAGTTGACCCCGGGCGATTTTCGAAGAATCCATCGGTACTTGAAGAAGGATTACGACATTCGAATCGACCAATGACGGGAGCTGAAGGTCAATGAAGATAGGGTGACCAAGCCTGGTATAGCCGGGATACGCCTTCGTCAATCCGTTCCATTGCAATACCGCCGAAACCTAGCATAAACGACTTCTGCTCCGTTTCCGGCGGCGCGTTCCAGTAGAAGGCAGCGGAGGCGATTCGCACGCCGGCCTCCTGAGCCAGCCGCAGCAGCTCCTTCTCCGGTAGGCTGGATTTCACGCTTAAGAGGAGATGCAGACCGGCGCTATCGCCCGTAACGGCAGCCCGCTTCCCGAAATGATTCGTCAGGGAGGCGACGAGCTGCCGATTTTTTTTGCGATACAGGTTCCTCATCCGGCGGATATGCCGCTCGAAATGTCCCTCCTGCATAAACCGCTGCAGGGTGCGCTGGTGAATCCCCGACGCGGACGCTTCAAACAGGGTGTGGCGCCGTAAGGCGTGAAAGCGGGGCACCAGATGCTCAGGCAGCACGAGATAATGGATGCAGAGATCAGGCGCGAGTACCTGGGAGAAGCCGCCGAGATAGATGACGCGGTCGTTCGGGACGAGCCCTTGCAGCGCCGGTACCGGCTTGCCCTGATAGCGAAACTCGCCGCCGTAATCGTCTTCGATCAGGTAGCCGTCGACGGCCTTGGCCCATTCCAGCAGCTCCAGACGTCGGGATAGCGGCATAATGATGCCGGTCGGAAACTGATGGGACGGCGACACGCTGGCGATTCGCGCTCCGCTAGTCCTCAGCAAATCCGGGCGCAGGCCGTGCTCGTCGAGGGGAATCGGGTGCACCGTGAAACCGAGCGCAGCCAGGGTAGCCGGAACGATCCGGTATCCGGGTTCTTCAACGGCGACGGCGTTGATCTCTGCGTTCAGCATCTGACCCAGCAGCAGAAGCAGCAAATGCTGTTCCGCTCCGATGATGATCCGATCCGGGGAAGCATGGACCCCGCGGAATCGGCTTAAATATTCGGCGACTTCCCGCCTGAGTTCCGGATCGCCCTGAGCGTCCCCATAGAATAACAGTTCGGCGGTTTCCGGGCGAAAGAGCTGGTTGTATAGCCTTTTCCATATCGTAAAGGGGAACAAGCTAAAATCATTTTTAGATAGATGGAAGTCGTAGAGAGGAGGTAGGGGGCTCCTCGGATTTAGTTCTGAATTTGGCTTTGGCATAGGAGTATCCGTATCAGGCGGAAGCTCGCGTTCCGGATTTCTGCCGGTCAGCGCAAACGACGGATAGGGTTCCGGCAGCTTAACGACGAAATATCCCCGTTTCGGACGGCTCTCGATAAACCCCTCGGCGATGAGTTGCTGGTACGCCAACTCGACAGGGGTTGTGCTGATGCCCAGAAACTCCGCCAGTTTGCGGATCGAGGGCAGTCGTTGTTCCTCGCGGAGCGATCCGGCGATAATCTCGCTCTTAAACATTTCGTAAATCTCGACATATCGGTAGGACCGCCCGGCCAGACTGCCGTCGTGGGGCTGCGGTAAAATATACATTGGTTAGGATCTCTCCCGTCACTTTTCATCCAAACTGTCCTTTAAATTTAGATTTATTTGTATATTTCTAAGTATACAGTACCGTGTTAAGATGCGAAAAGAGAGATGGAAAAGGAGATTATTACGATGAGTTACGCAGGATTTTTAATGGGGGACAAGGTGTATTTGCGCCCGATGAACGTGGAGGATGTCGATTGGTATTATCAAAATTTGCATGAGCCGGAAATGAGAAGATGGACGGGGACAAAGCGCCACTTCACCAAGGAGTTCATCGCCGCCTATCTGGAGCGGAAAGGCCAGGACGATTCCAGCGTATTGCTGGCCATCGTACGGCGGGAGGATGACCGGCCGATCGGGGATATCGCTCTCCAGGACATCGACCCGAGTAACCGCTGCTGCAACATTCGAGTTGCAATTAACCAGACGGCGGACACGGGGAAGGGTTATGGCAGCGAGGCGATGAAGCTAATGCTGGATTACGGATTTGGCGTACTGGGGCTGCACCGGATCGAACTTAATGTTTTTGACTATAATGGGCGGGCTATGCATGTTTACGAGAAGTTAGGGTTCAAACGCGAAGGCGTGCAGAGGGAAGCGTTGTTCTACGATCATGCGTACCATGATTCGATTCTGATGAGCATACTGGAAGACGAGTTTCGGGCGATCCACGTTCGTCGCTAAGCTTATCTAGGCTGCGCCGCCGTAGATAGCGATCTGTCATTCGTCATGGTATACTAATGGAACAAATGTTCTCCAAGAGTATCGGCGGTGACAAACAGCAAATGGCAAATGAATCCATGGTAAATATCGCGGTTCGTCCTCTGGTGGAGTATGTGTTCCGCAGCGGCAGCTTGGAAAGCGGCTTCCGCACGGCGGTCTCGCTGACGGAAGGCACGAAGGCGCATCAGCAGGTGCAGAAGCAATACGGCGAAGGCGATCAGAAAGAAGTGTACTTGAAGACGGAGATTCCCTGTGGGGATCTCCTCTTCGTTGTAGACGGGCGATGCGATGGGCTGTTAGTTGGCGGGGACGGCGGATGGACGATCGACGAGATTAAATCGACGGCTGGCGATTTGGCGGCGATCCGTGAAGATACGTACCCCGTACACTGGGCGCAGGCGAAGTGCTACGCCTATATGTACGCCAAAGCCAACGGGCAACGCGAGATGGGAGTACAGCTGACCTATGTGCAGCTGGATACGGGGGAGCGCAAACAATTTCGGATGCGGGCCGGGTTGGACGAGCTGGAGACGTTCATCCATGACGTCGTAAGGCACTATGCTCCGTACGCCCGTTTGCTTCGTGACCATCGGCGCGAGCGCAACCGGAGCATCGCGGAGCTGGCGTTTCCGTTTCCGGGTTACCGGACCGGGCAACGGAAACTGGCGGGCGCGGTATACAAGACGATCGAGGAAGCGGTGGGTTTGTTTGCCCAGGCGCCGACCGGCATCGGGAAGACGATTTCCACCACATTTCCGGCGCTCAAGGCGATGGGCGAAGGTAAATTGAATCAACTGTATTACCTCACGGCCAAGACGATTACCCGAACCGCCGCGGAGAACGCCTTCGCGTTGATGGAAGCACAGGGGCTGCAAGCTTGGGTGGTGACCCTAACGGCCAAGGAGAAAATCTGCTTCAGCGAAGAAGTCCGCTGCAACAAAGAAGACTGTATCTATGCCGATGGTTACTTCGACCGGATCAACGGGGCCATCCTGGATATCTTGACGAATGAGACACAGCTCACTCGCCCGGTGATCGAGGCGTACGCCCGCAAGCATCGGGTGTGCCCGTTTGAATTTTCGTTGGACTTGTCTTATGCCGCCGATGTCACGATTTGTGATTACAATTATGTATTTGATCCCAAAGTGTCCCTGCAACGCATGTTCGCAGAGCAGAAGAAGGAAACTGCCCTACTAATCGACGAGGCCCATAATTTAGTCGACCGGGCGAGGGAGATGTATTCCGCCGAGCTGCGAAAATCCGGCTTTCTGGCGCTGCAGCGAGCGTATAAAGAGAAGAGCCCGTCCGTAGCGAAAGCAGCCAAAGCCGTTAACGCCTTGTTTATCGAGCTGAAGAAGCGGGCGGAAGGATCGTCGTTCCAGACCGATTTAGCCGCGCCAGAGCTGTTGCTGGAGCGGGCGGAGGCTTTTGCCGAAGCGGCGGAACGGGAACTGGCACTCGAACCGTCCGCCGCCGGGCAGACCGGCTCCTCGGGGAGTTCGGAAGCAGACGCGCGGGAGCTGCTGCTCCAGGCTTATTTCGAGGCCCTGCATTTCGGCCGGATCGGCAAGCTGTACGACGAACGGTTCGTGACCTATACGGAGGTCACCCGGGAGGACGTGCGGATCAAGTTGTTTTGCCTAGATCCTTCTCATTTGCTGCAGGAGATGGGCAAGGGGTTCCGCTCGCGCATTTATTTCTCGGCGACGTTATCGCCGATGGCTTATTACCGCGATATGCTGGGGGCGGGGCCGGACGATTATACGGTATCGCTCTCCTCGCCGTTTTCCCGCGACCAGTTGGAGGTGGTTGTGCTGCCGCTTTCGACAAGGTATCAGGATCGGGAGCAGACCCGAGTTCCTCTGGTTCGCGCTTTGCAGGAAGTAACTCGTGGCCGGCCCGGGAATTATCTGTTCTTCTTCCCTTCCTACGCTTATATGAACATGATTTACGAGGACTTTGCCGCTGTCGCGGAGGAAGGAACGGAGCTGCTCTTGCAGCAATCCGGGATGACCGAGGAGGATCGGGAGCAGTTTTTGGCCGCCTTTGTGCCTAACCCGGCTCCGGGTCGGACCTTCATCGCTTTTGCCGTGATGGGCGGCCTCTTCTCGGAGGGTATCGATCTTGTGGGCGATCGACTGACAGGAGTAGCGATTGTGGGCGTCGGGTTGCCGCAAATCGGCCCGGAGCGTAATTTGATCCGCGACTACTTCCAGACGTCCGGGAGAAACGGCTTTGATTATGCCTACGTATTCCCCGGCATGAACAAGGTGCTTCAGGCCGGAGGACGTCTGATCCGCTCGGAGACCGACCAGGGCCGCCTCGCCCTGATCGACGACCGTTACCTTCAGCCGCATTATGCGCGATTGCTGCCGGAAGAGTGGCGCTAGAACCTAGAAGCTCTTCGAATATTCCCTTCCATTGTGACATATTTTGAACATGTAAGGATAACTTGTTCCTATTGGAGGGGGCGTCGGGTATGGGGATTACGTATCTTAAGGTTTCAGTCGTTTATTTTGTCATCGGTGTATTGCTAGGCATGTACATGTCCATGCAACATGACTATACATTAGCGGGCGTGCATGCCCATGTAAATCTATTAGGTTGGGCATCCTTCGCACTAGCTGGCGTGATTTATGTGTTGTTTCCAGGGGCAGGGGAGAGCCTGCTGAGCAAAATCCAGTTCTGGACGTACTCCATCGGACTTCCGGTCATGATGATCAGCTTATCGCTGGTACTGACCGGTTCGGAACAGTTGGAGCCTTTGGTGGCGATCGGCGGAACGCTTGTCGTGATCAGCGTTATCGTATTCGCGGTAAACGTCCTGACGAACGTGCGGACTAGCGCGTCAATGCGGGGGAAGAAATAGGGCCCCTGCGAAAAATAAGAGGAGGGATCGACGCCGATATCGGCGTCTTTTTTTATGCGATGGTAAAGAATAGGTTAGGGAGTTGACGAAGGTTGCTAGAAGAAGTACTATGATAGTGAAATTGTTAAGAGATATTAATTATTCAAATGTAATAATTATTAATTATTAACTCATAAGGAGGGGATCCGTGCTGAATAAGCGGGAGCGGTTATCGCTGTTAATGTCGATGCAAATGACCCGATTCGTCGTTGGATACGCCAAAATACTCGATCCGGAATTGACGGCTCCTCAATACTTGATTCTCCAAATTTTATCCAGAGCGGGTCAGCAGAATTGCTCTGATTTGGCCGAGATGCTGGAGGTCTCCCTGCCGGCCGTCACCAATCTTGCGAATAAATTGGCGGCTAAAGGGCTCATTGAACGTGTGGTCCCGGAAAGCGACCGGCGTAACGTTCTCCTATGCATCACGGAGGCCGGTCAGGAAGTTGAGGAACGCATGGTGCAGAAATATAAAGAAATGACGCGTGAACTTTGGGAGGATTTTTCGGAGGAAGAAACGGACTTATTGCTGCGGGCATTCGAGAAAATGCTGGTACAATTCGATCCGAATGAGCATGCTATCTGCTGACATAGAACACAATGTCCGGCCGTATGGGCCGATCAAGGAGGAGTCTAAACATGGGAAGATTGGACAATAAAATCGCGATAATTACCGGCGCTGCCGGGGGGATGGGCAAAGCTGACGCGCTGTTGTTTGCGAAAGAAGGCGCCAAAGTCGTCATTACAGACATTCAGGACGAAAAAATTCAAACCGTTGCCAAAGAGATTACGGATCAAGGCGGGGTAGCGGTAGCTTTAACGCAGGACGTTACGTCGGAGGAAGATTGGGCGCGGGTTACCGAAACGGCCCTAACGCGGTTCGGCAAAATCGATATCCTCGTCAACAATGCGGGGATCTCCAGCGCAACGCCTTTTTTGGAGACCAACCTGGAGCTGTGGAACAAGGTGATGAACATCAATGTCACCAGCGTATTTCTCGGTCAAAAATACGTCATCCCGCACATGATCAACGGTGGGGGAGGCTCCATCGTTAATATTTCCTCGATTGCCGGACTGACCGGCGGCAGCGGCACGGGGCCTTATACGGCCAGCAAAGGGGCCGTCCGCCTGCTTACGAAAGCGACGGCGGTGGATTATGCGAAGCATAACATCCGGGCCAACTCCATCCATCCGGGATACATCGAAACGCCGATGACCAAAGATTTGATGGCTGACGAGAACATGAGAAACTGGTTCTTGTCGCAAACGCCGATTCCGCGCCTTGGACAAGCAGAGGACATCGCCAAGGGCGTGTTGTTTCTTGCCTCTGACGAATCCTCATACACCACGGGTATTGAGCTTCCCATCGACGGCGGGTACTCTGCCAAATAAGTTGGTTTCCGCTCATCGCCATGACTTAACGGTCGCTCCAGATGCGTTAGTTGCGCATTGCTGGGGTGGCCGTTTTCATTTAGGGTTGACATTTATCTCGATATCAATTATCTTAATATTAAGATAAACGACATTGAGAGTTACCGAAGTCATTTAGGGTTAACCTATGATATACTTTCGGAACAATCAGGGAGGTGAGTGGATATGACGAATCAAGCGAAGAGCGACGACGCGCTGCATTTGTTCGTCGTATTGTCCCGGGCTAGCGAGTGGGTTCATGCGCATAGCGACAAGGGGATTCGGCAATACGGATTAACCCGGACCGAATTCGGCGTACTGGATCTGCTATATCATAAGGGCAGACAACCGATTCAGCAAATCGGCAGCAAGGTGCTGATGAGCAGCGGCAACATTACGTATGTCGTAGATAAGCTGGAGAAGAAAGGATACGTGACTCGTCAGGACTGCCCGGAAGACCGGCGATTGGTGTACGCGGAAATCACCGAGCAAGGACGCCAGTTCATCGAAGAGGTGTTCCCGCAGCATGCCCGCCTTATTGAGGAGGCGGTCAGCGGACTTACTCCGGAAGAGAAGGAGATCGCCGCGATGCTGCTGAAGAAGCTGGGTAAATCCGCACAGGAAGGCTTCAAGTAGCGACTTAACCATTCCGAAGCTCTGATAGGCGGCGGGAAGGGCGTCGGAAGACGTCTTCTCAGCTCTGATATCTTAATATAAAGATTCTCTAAATTCACATAAAAAGGAGTCATGAACATGACATTAGCATTGGCCTTATTCATTATACGTTTGGTGTTGGGATTCACGATGATGGCGCATGGTGCGCAAAAGCTGTTTGGCTGGTTTGGCGGCTACGGCCCCAAAGGAACCGGAGGTTGGATGGAATCGCTGGGAATTAAACCCGGAGTGCTGATGGCGGTATTAGCCGGTCTCGCAGAATTTGGCGGGGGATTACTGGTGGCGGCAGGGCTGTTTACGCCGTTTGGAGCGGCGCTGCTGATCCTCACGATGATCGTGGCGATCGTCTCCGTTCACGCCAAGAACGGGTTCTGGTCGACCGCAGGCGGGTACGAATACAATCTGCTGCTGATCGCTGTTTCGGTTGGGTTGATCTTGTCTGGCGCAGGGGCCTACTCCCTCGACGCGCTGCTTTGATCACCGTTGCAAGACGACGATTTTTCTAATCTGGGAGGAGCCCTAGTCATGAACTCGAATGAACATGATTTTACTACTATCGTTAAATCCCGCCGTTCGGCGAATAAATTCATCCCCGGCGTGGAAATCCAAGACAAGGAACTGGAAGAAATCTTCAATCTCACGAAATTCGCGCCATCGGCGTTTAATTTGCAGCATACCCACTATGTGGTGGTCAAGGACCCCGCATTGAGGGAACAAGTATACGAGGCTGCGGCCAAGCAATACAAGGTCCGAACAGCCTCGGCGGTGATCCTGGTACTGGGTAAACGGGATGCCCACAAGGACGCAGGAGCGATGAACGAAGGAATGCTGAATTTGGGTGTGCTCAGCAAACAGGAGTACGACCAGCTTGTGTCCGATACGATCGGTTTCTATGAGAACCGGGGCGAGGCGTTCATGCGGGAGGAAGCGATCCGCAGCGCCAGCCTGTCGGCCATGCAGATGATGCTTATCGCCAAAGACCGCGGCTGGGATACATGCCCAATGATCGGGTTTGATCCCGAGGCGATGCGCCGGTTGCTGAATGTCCCGGACAATTACGAGCCGGTGATGCTGATTGCCATCGGCAAGGAGGATACCTCCAGCTTCCGCCCGCGCGGCTACCGTAAACCCGTCGGAGAATTCGTCAGCTATAACCGATTTTGAACCGATTTTCCAAAAATAAGGAGGAGTTACACATGGTACATCCAACTTCAGGAATTCATCATATTACTGCATTTGCTACTGATCCGCAAGCTAACGTTGACTTTTACGCAGGGGTGCTTGGACTCCGACTGGTTAAAAAAACCATCAACTTCGATGCGCCAGAAGTGTATCATCTCTACTTCGGTGACGAGGACGGGAATCCGGGTACCATCATGACCTTCTTCCCAACACCTGGAGCCCGTCGCGGCCGGGTCGGAGCCGGTCAGGTAGGGATTACCACCTTCGCTATTCCGGTTGGTGCCTTGGCTTTCTGGCAGGAACGGCTGCATCAATTCGGCATCTCCACCACTGTGGCAAACCGTTTCGGCGAAACGTATCTCCATTTCCGCGACAAGGACGGATTGCAGCTGGAATTGGTGGAGCGTACGGCCGGCCCGCAAAGCACATGGTCGTTTGGCGGCGTCCCAGCTGACAAGGCGATCAAAGGGTTTGGCGGTGCGGTGCTCTACAGTGTCGCCCCGGAGAAAACCGCTACGTTGCTCGAAACCGTCATGGGTTTGAAGAAGCTCGGTGAGGACGGCGACTACGCCCGCTTTAAAGCGGAAGGCGACCTCGGAGACGTGATTGACGTAAACGTGAAACCGATGGAATACGGGGCGGGCGGCGCCGGGACGGTGCATCATATCGCCTGGAGAGCCCGGGATTTCGCGGAACACGAGGAATGGAGAACATGGGTTGCTGAACACGGCTACCATCCGACGCAAATCGTCGACCGGCAGTATTTCCATGCGGTCTATTTCCGGGAAGAAGGCGGCATTTTGTTCGAAATAGCTACCAACCCGCCGGGATTCGCCAATGACGAAACGTCGGAGCATTTGGGCGAAAAGCTGATGCTGCCAGCCTGGTATGAACCGCACCGTGAAGCGATCGAACAAAATTTGACCCCGTTTGAGGTCCGGGTGCTGAAGGAGGATCAGCAGGGATGAAGCATATCTTCAAGCCGGGTTCGGCAAGCGGAGAAGCGGCGGCTCCAACGCTGCTTCTCCTTCACGGGACAGGCGGCACGGAGCAGGACCTGCTTCCGTTGGCCGAGAGGATCTCTCCGACGTCGGCGGTGCTAAGCGTCCGCGGCAACGTGCTGGAGAATGGGATGCCGCGCTTCTTTCGGCGGCTGGCGATGGGCGTGTTCGATGAGGAGGACCTGGTACTGCGCACGAAGGAGCTCCATGACTTCCTGGACGAAGCGTCCGAGCAATACGGCTTCGATCGGGGCCGCGTCGTCGCGGTGGGCTATTCCAACGGAGCAAACATTGCAGCAAGCCTGCTGTTCCATCATGCGGGTGCGCTGAGCGGGGCGATATTGCATCACCCGATGGTGCCGCGGCGGGGCGTTTCATTGCCGGTGATGGCGGGGCTGCCCGTCTTCATCGGGGCGGGGCGGAATGACGCCATGTGCCGGCCGGAGGAAACCGAGGAGTTGAAAGGGCTGCTTAGCGGGGCCGGAGCCCAGGTGCATGTGCATTGGGAGCCATATGGCCATCAATTGACCGAAACCGAAGTTCAAGCTGCGGCGGAATGGTATCGAAATCATCTGTTGAACACTTAATAGATTCAAGGAGGTGCCGTCAATGATATCCATTAACCCGGAGCAGCAAACGGAGAGGGACAATTACAAGCTGCTGATCGGCAGCGTCATCCCGCGGCCAGTTGCGCTGGTGACGACGATGTCGTCTGAGGGTGTGCTCAATGCAGCCCCATTCAGTTATTTTAACATCGTGACGGCCGATCCGCCGATGGTGTCGTTGGCGGTACAGCGGAAAAACGGCGCGTCAAAGGATACGGCCCGGAATGCCGCGGCGACGGGGACCTTTGTCGTGCATATCGCGGATGAAGCGTACATTCGCGAGTTGAACCACACTGCGGCGCCGCTCCCTCCGGAGAAGAGCGAGGTGGAGGCGGCAGGACTCACGCCCATCGCCAGCGAAGCGATCGCGGTCCCGGGGGTTGCCGAAGCCAAGATCCGTATGGAGTGTGTGTTGGAACGATCTATCCCCTTAGGCGGTAAAGAGCAGGGCCCTTCGGTCGATTTGCTGATCGGCCGGGTGGTTCGATTTCACATCGAAGAGGAGCTGTACGAGTCTGGACGAATCGACCCCCATGGATTGCAGCCGATCAGTCGATTGGCGGGGAACAGCTACGCCCGGCTGGGAGACATTTTTGAATTGGAACGGCCAAGGTAAGTTCTGGGGAAAGTTATTCCCTCCGCGGCAACAGAGGTAAGGAAGTCCGTGATATATCGGGTTCAGGAAAGGCAGTTCGGAGCAGACCGCTCTAGGCTGCCTTTGTTTGTTGGATAAATTAAGTTTCCACGAGAGGAGAAATTGTGCTAGCATAAAAATGAGTACGCTTACATGCTAAGTTTAAGCATTGATATAAATAGGGGAAATCGCGTGAGGGGGAGGGATCGCGGCCATGCGGCAAGTGCTTCTGGTGGATGACGAGCCTTGGGTGCTCGAAGGGCTTCGGACTATGGTGAACTGGGAAAAGCACGGCTTTCAAGTATGCGGCGAAGCGCTGGATGGTCCCGAGGCGCTGGCCAAAATGCAGGAGCTTCGGCCGGATCTAGTCGTCACCGATATTCATATGCCGGTGATCAGCGGCTTGGAGCTTATTGAACGGAGCAGACGGTTGTTGCCGAAGCCGCCCAAATTCGTCATCTTGAGCGGGTACGATGATTTCAATTATGCGCTAACGGCCATGCGGCAGCGGGTTGCGGAGTATTTGCTGAAGCCGATCGATGAAGATGAGTTCGAGACGATTCTGGCTCGTCTGGGTCAGTCCATCGCGGAGGAGATGGAAATGGAGCAGGCCTCGTCGCGCAAGCAGTTGCTGTTTAAGAATAACATCTTGAACCGCTTGATTCAGGGGGAGGAAGGAGACCGGTTGGAGCAAGAAGCAGCCGTCGCTCTGCAATTGGGAGGAGAACCGGAGCTGCTGTGCATGTTGATCGACGCCGGCGCCGGCGGTTATCCATCGGATTTAAAGCTGAGGGTGTCGACGTACTTCTCCAAGAATACCGATCGATTGTTCCTTGACGCCCTAGGCCGGGTCGGGGTGATCGTCCGTACGGACGAATTGCCGCCGCCGCGGCTGGAGGAGATTGGGCTGGCGATCAGCGGCGAACTATCCGATCTGGATCGGCCGGTGGTTATTGCCGTCAGTGAGGTCGGGAAGGGCATCCGCTCGATTCGAGAGTTATACCTGCAAACGCTGGAGACCGTCAAAGTGAAGCGTGAACGGGGGAAGACCGGCTTCTTTCTACCTTGTCCTCACCCGCAGCCCTCAAATACGGAGGACGCGTTCAGGGGGAAATTTGACCTCCTGCTTGAAGCCGTGTTAGAAGGTGACCCCGTGGCAGCTGGGGCGGCGGTGGAGGAAGCTTTTAGTTCTCTCGCCTGCAGCCAGATGAGCGTAGATTCCATCCGGGTATTTGCAGGCAACATGGAACTGACGTTATGCCGCAAGATCAAGAGAGCGGGTGGCGACGCCGACGCCTTTATGGTTCACATGCAGGAGGATGCAGGAACTCCAGACGGCATGAGTGATTACCCGGCATTGAAGGGTTATTTGCACAAGCTGTGCCGGGAGGCTTCGTTGCTGCTCGCCGGGTTGCGGCGGAAGAACGAGAATAATACGATGTTCCAGGTCATTCAGTACGTGGACGAGGAATATCGCAGTAAATTGAAGCTGCAAACCCTCGCCAAGAAGTTCCACATGAACCCGACTTATTTGGGACAGGTGTTCAAGAAAGAAACGGGAAAACCCTTCAACGAATATCTGAACGAGAAGCGAATCGAGGAGGCCAAACGCCTGTTAAAACGTACTCCGATGAAAATTTCCGATATCGCGCTTCAGGTCGGTTATCCGAATACGGACTATTTTATTAGCAAATTCAAACAGGCGACGGGGATGTTGCCTTCTGTTTACAAATCTGAGTTTCTCAATGACGGTTCCAAGAACGAGGCAGGGACAAAGCCGGCCGAATAAGCCCGAGGTGGTGCAAGCATGAGAAGATGGAGATTCCGGAGGACGGTTAACGATATTCCGCTAAACACAAAATTTTTGCTGATCTACCTCATTGGCGTCCTATTGCCGATTTTGGTCATTAACTTGCTGCTTATGGGACGGATGACGGACTTCATCAAAGAGCGCGAGGAGCAGAACCTGGACATTTCCATGGAGCGTGCCCGAAAGGATATTCTTGATTTTATCGATGGCGGAGTAGCCGTCAGCCATGCCCTGAATACGGATAAAACGCTGTACGAGAAGATGGAAAAGACGTACGCCGATCCGCTCGATTTCTATGAGACGTTTGACGAGCAGCTGCGCAATCGGGTCACCAGCTACATTCCGGTCAACAACCAGATATTGCGGATCGGCATTTACACGAGCAATCCCACGGTTGTTCCTGGCGGTAATTACCACATGATCGATGATGAGGTGAGGGGCAGTGAGTGGTACCGGATTTGGCAAAGCTCGACGGATCCGGTGGTCATCGCGGCCTACCGGGCTTCGCAGGTCAATAACCTAGCTAATATCGAATCGTATTTCAGCGTGATCGAGCAGATGGATTACTATGATTCGTATAACATGTTCGAAAAAGTGTTGCGGATCGACATTGACCTCAGCAAGATTTACGACGTCATCATGCGGGAGCGGGACTATCTGGATTTGTATTTGGTCAACGGAAACGACGAGATCATCGTGTCGGCCAACAGCGGATACCGGCAAGGGCAGAACGACGGCTATCCCCGATTCGAACTGACCGCGGCGAATGAGGAAAAGGGCGTGGAAAGCGTAGCGATCGGCAACGCGAGGTACGTCAAAGGTTGGCGTCTCATCGGCATCCCGCAAGGGACGCGGGTTTCGAAGGCGATGTTCGAGATGAGGCTATTCGTGGGGATGCTGGCGGCCGCGATCACCTTTTTCACGTCGATCTTTATTTACGTGATGCTCCGTTCATACCATTACCGGGTGAAACGCTTATCCCGCCATATGCAGAAGGTAACCAACGAGAAGTTTGATCTGATCAACATCGACGAAGGCCGTGACGAAATCGGCGGCTTGATCCGTAATTTTAACATGATGACCGCCCGGATCAATGCGTTGATCAACAACGTCTATAAGCTGGAAATCCAGCAGAAGAGCCTGGAAGCCGAGCGGGTACGGGCGGAACTGAACTTTTTGCAGAGCCAGATGAACCCGCATTTCCTGTTCAATACCCTGAACGCGATTTTGGTCGTCTGCACGAAAAACAATTATTCCGACGTGACGGACATCATCAAGAACCTGTCCAGACTGCTGCGCCGGCTGCTGCGCTGGAAGGAGGATCTGGTTACTTTGGGGGAAGAGATCATGTTCATCGACATGTATTTGAAAATCGAAAAGTTCCGTTTCCGGGATAAGTTCGAATATAAATTCGATATCGAACCGGAGGCGTTGCACTATAAAATTCCGAAGATGAGCATCCAGCCGCTGGTGGAGAATGCCTGCAAGCACGGGATCCAGGCGGTTCAGGGGACAGGTCTCGTCACTGTCAAAGCAAACGTGGCGGACGGTTGGCTGCGCATCGTCATCTCGGATAACGGTAAAGGCATCGAACCCGAGCAGCTGAGGGAAATATTGCTCTCCGTACGCAGCGAAAACACCTCAGGAAACAGCATCGGCATCCGCAACGTTTATCGCCGATTCGAGCTCTACTACAACGACCAGGTTCGATTTAATATCAGTAGCAATTCGGGACAAGGGACGGTGGTGTCTGTCGAGATCCCGATCCGGCTGCTTGAACACCAGAAAGAGATGGACAGGGAGGGGCAAACATGAGATTCAAGGTGTTACTGGTGGATGATGAGCCGGCAGCGTTGGAAGGCATGCAGCTGTGGATCAACTGGCCGGAGCTCGGCTTCGATATTTGTGGTATCAGCAGCAACGGCGCGGAGGCGCTGGAGCAGATCGAGAAACTGCAGCCGGATCTGGTCGTGACGGATGTGCGGATGCCGGTGATGGACGGTTTGGAAATGATCGAGACCTGGCAGAAGCGAAATATCCGTCCGGTCAGCTTTGCCATCGTCAGCGGGTACAGTGAATTTCAATACGCCCAAAGGGCTCTGCGCTTCGGTATTACCCGGTATCTGCTGAAGCCGATTGATGAGGAGATGGCTGCCGAGGAACTGGGGGCGATATATAAAGAGCTGGTGGAGGAACGAGGGCGTCAGCGCATCAACCGCATCGCTTCTTACGAGGAGACGGTTAACTTGCTTAAGGTGTTGTTGAATCAACCGACGAGCCTCCCCGGGGATACCCCGCGGATCGATGTGCTTTCAAGTCTTCGAAAGGCATGGAATGTCTGTCTCATCCAACCCAGAAGCAGCAGTTCGGCGGAGACACGAGAGGGGGTCTCGACTTTTGCCGAGGAGCGGGAAGCGATGTACTTGATCGACTTGGAATCCGGCAGCTTTGCCTTGGTATACGGGTTCGATCCTGACACTGACGGCAAGGATGGCCTTGCTCGAATGAGGGATTTGGAGAACTGGTGCCGAACTCTAGGAGCTTTTGCAACCGTGGGAGCAGGTGCGGAAGGTCTGCTGGAGATTTCAGAAACGTACCGTCAGGCCCAGACGGCATTGATCCACCGCTTTTATACGGATGACTTTGCCGGGATTACGGTTTACCGTGATGTAGCCGGGTTCACATTCCGCAGCCAGTACGATCAAACGGAGCTCGTGGATCGGATCATGGGAGCGCTGCAGTTGTTGGACAAATCCGGCTTGGAGGAAGGTTTGTCCCAAGCGGAAGACCGTTTCCGGGAGAATTCACTTGCACCAGACATCGTGCGTAAATTCGTGATTCACTTGTTCTACCTGATGCTGGAGCACTTGGACGAACTCCCGGACAAGGCGTCGGAGCTGCAGAGTCGATACGATATCCCCGGAAAGGCATCCGCCGTTTATACCATGCGGGAGTTGGTGGACCTTATTCATTCCGTGGGTAAGGAGATCATCGATCTGCTCCTTGAAGTTAAGTCTCGGCGTTCCCAAGGGGTCGTCCAGAACATCAACGTCTATATTCAGGAGCATTTCCGTGAGCCGCTAACGATTAAGAAATTGGCGGAGGTCTTTTACCTGCATCCGGTCTATTTGGGCCAGCTGCTGCAGAAGAGAAACGGCGTTCATTTTAACGAGATGATCCATAATTTGCGGATTGAAGAAGCCGTAAAGTTGCTCCGGGACGGAACCCTGAACAATGGCGAGGTTGCCGAACGGGTCGGTTACGCTAACTACGGTCAATTCCTCAAGCAATTTGAGAGAAGATTACAAATGTCGCCTAATGAATACAGAAACAGGAACTGAGATTTTGAAGGTTAAAACTTTAATTGTGAACTAGTTACGGTTTGGTAGCGCTTTTACAATAAAGATAAGTTGGTGAAAGGGCTTACAAAATGCCTGAACATCAACAAATCATGACGGAGGTGCTTTACATGGGGGGCAAGACAAAATCAATGCTCCGGCTCAGCGTGATTCTGTTGTTATCACTCAGCGTCATCCTTGCGGGATGCGGTGGGGGCAATAACAACGCTACCAAAGCCGACAACAACACCGGCAATCAGGCAGCAACAACCGGAAACAACGCCGGGGATAAGGTTGAACCGTTTGAAATTACCGCATTCATCGGGGAAGCCGGTCAGCAGCCGACGGCCGACAACAAGGTCTACAAGAAGATCAAAGATGAGCTTGGCGCAACGTTCAAATTCGAATTCCTCGCCGGGGACATCAACCAAAAGCTCGGCGTTATGATCGCAGGCTCCGATTACCCAGATATCATGACGGGCAATACGAAATTGACGGCGGCGGGCGCTTATATCCCACTGGAAGACCTCATCGAAGAACACGCTCCAAATTTGAAGAAGCACTATGAAAAATACTGGAACATGATGAAGGACCCGAACGACGGCCATATCTACATTCTTCCGAACTACGGGGCTTATAACGGGGAAGTCAGCACGACCTGGTATTCGGGACCGGCTTTCTGGATTCAAAAGGCCGTTCTGGCAGATGCCGGTTACCCGCAAGTGAAAACGCTTGACGAATATTTTGACCTGATCGCGAAGTACAAGGAAAAGAATCCGACCATCAACGGCAGTCCGACGATCGGTTTCGAAATTTTGAACTACGACTGGAGAAACTGGGGCTTGTTCAATGCTCCTCAGCATCTGGTCGGCCATCCGAATGACGGCGGCGTTATCGTTAAAGACGGGAAAGCCGAAATCTTTGCGGACAAAGATATCGCGAAGCAATATTATCAAAAGCTGAACGAAATGAACGCACAAGGTTTGATCGACAAAGAAACGTTTACTCAAAACTACGACCAATATATGGCTAAACTTTCCAGCGGCACCGTACTCGGGATGTTTGACCAGCACTGGAACTTCCAAGACGCCGAGAACGTGTTGATTACCGCGAAAAATCACGAGAGAACCTATGTTGGCTTACCGCTGGTCTATGATACAAGCATCACGGACCACTATTTGGACCGCCCGGCGCTGAATCTGAACAACGGCTTCGGTATCAGCGTCAATGCCGGCGAAGAGAAAGCAATCAAAATTCTCAAGATGTGGGACCGCCTGATTCAGGAAGACTGGCAAAAAATTATGTCTTGGGGCATTGAAGGCGAAGACTACATTGTTAACGAAGAAGGCCGCTTCATGAAAACGCAGGAGCAACGCGATACGTTTACAGATGCGACATGGAAACTGGCTAACAAAGCCGATGCACTGCACAAGTTCAGTCCGAAAATGGAAGGTTATTTCAGCGACGGCAATGCCACCGATGCGGCTGCCCAACCTGAAGAGTATCAAGCAGGTTTGGAAGAGTACGATAAGAACTTCCTGAAACAATACGGCTTCAACAGCTACGTAGATTTCTTCACCCCTGCTCCGGAAAACGAGGTCTCTTATCCGGCATGGTCCGTTGACCTGGTGGAAGGCTCCGATGCCAAGATCGTCAACACCAAACAAAACGATTTGTCTACGAAATATCTGCCTAAAGCTATTTTGGCCAATCCGGCCGACTTCGACAAGGTTTGGTCTGAGTATACCGGGGAAATCGGTAAACTCAATATCAAAGCTTACGAAGACCGCATCAATGAAGTGCTGAAATGGAGAATTGACAACTGGACAGTGAAATAAGGTATTTATTAAATCGGAAAATGGAAGGCGTTGAGCCTTCCATTTTCCAAAAAAAAAATAGGCTTTGTGGGGAGAGCAATTATGGATGAGACCTTAACGAAAGAAAGCATCGTCCCGAAAGCAAAAAAAAGAAAAAAACAGCAAATAACCTGGTCCCTTGTCAAGAGTCAGCGGCAGTTGATCTTTATGTCGGTACCGTTATTGGCTTATATCATATTATTTGCTTATTACCCGGTATGGGGCTGGACGATGGCATTCCAAAATTACAAACCAGCAAGGAGCTTTGCTCAGCAGGAATGGATCGGCTTCAAACAGTTCAAATTTCTGTTTACGGATGACAGCTTCCTCCGGGTGCTGCGCAATACAGTGGCAATGGGGTTCATCAACCTGGTGCTAGGTTTTGTAACTGCGATTATACTAGCTTTGCTGCTGAATGAAATCAAAAAAATCTTTTGGAAAAGAACCGTTCAAACGATTTCTTATCTTCCGCACTTTTTGTCCTGGATCATCGTTACCGGGATCGTCGCGACGTCCCTTGCTTCGGACGGGATTGTCAACGATCTCCTGATGAAGCTGCATTTGATTAAGGAACCCATTTTATGGTTAAGCGAAGGCAAATATTTCTGGGGTGTCGTTGGCGCTTCCCACGTCTGGAAAGAGGTTGGCTGGAATACAATCATTTATTTGGCCGCCATGGCCGCGATCGACCCAGCCCTTTATGAAGCCGCGGATATTGACGGAGCGAGCCGTTACCGGAAAATGTTCCATGTCACGCTTCCCGGCATTAAACCAACGATCGTCATTCTGTTGATCATGTCCATCGGTCATATTCTGGAAGCCGGCTTCGAAGTTCAGTACCTGCTTGGTAACGGTCTGGTCGTCGACTGGGCGGAAACGATCGATATCTTCGTTCTGAAATACGGGATTGCTCAAGGCAACTACTCACTGGCAACCGCCGGCGGTATATTCAAAACGGTCGTTAGCATAACCATGCTGCTCCTCGCGAACTGGATTGCGAAGCGACTAGGGGAAGAGAGGTTGTTATAGAGATGGCGAACCAATCGATCAGCCCAGAGCGAGTATCTGCTGCTGCATTCAATCGAAGAGTAGGAAGAAGCCGGATAGAGCCGATTCTTTTTAATACAATTAATACGATTTTCATGATTTTCCTGGTCATTGTCACCCTATATCCTTTCTTGAACACGATTGTCGTATCCTTGAATGCTGGCAACGACACGATCCGCGGCGGGATCTACCTGTGGCCGAGAGAGTTTACGCTGCAGAACTACAAAGCGGTTTTCGTATCCGGCACCATCTATGATGCATTCCTAATCTCGGTAGCGAGAACGGTATTGTCGACGATCTTGAATATCTTTCTGACGACGATGCTGGCTTACACGTTAAGCCGGCGGGAATACGTATTCCGCAAACCGATTACGACGATCTTTGTCTTGACGATGTATTTTAACGCCGGTTTGATTCCGGGGTACTTCCTGATGAAGGACCTACATTTGCTCAATAACTTCCTGGTTTACGTTCTGCCTTCTATGATCAGTGCATTTAACTTAATTGTCATCCGAACTTACATCGGGACGATTCCTGAAAGTTTGGTGGAGTCGGCAAGAATTGACGGCGCAGGCGATTTCAAAATCTTCTGGACCATTATTTTCCCGCTTTGTAAGCCGGTATTGGCTACAATCGCTTTGTTCGTTGCCGTTGGAGCCTGGAATTCCTGGTTTGATGCTTTTATCTACACCTCTTCGAAACAGGAGCTCAGCACCTTGCAATACGAACTCATGAAGTTGTTGTCTTCCAGTATGAACGCGAACAGTAACCCGGCCGTTGCGGCAGGGGTGGGTATGACCCAAGATACGGCCGCGGCGAGGGTAACTCCGTTATCCATTCGAGCAGCGGTCACCGTCGTCGCTTCCGTTCCGATCCTGTTGGTGTATCCGTTCATGCAAAAATATTTCGTTGTAGGACTTAACGTAGGGAGTGTCAAAGAATAATGGTGAAATCCCCAATCTCTTACACGAATCCGATTTTACCCGGATTTTACCCCGACCCGAGCATCACTCGGGCCGGGGATGATTTTTATTTGGTGAATAGTTCGTTTGAATACTTCCCCGGCGTACCGATCTTTCACAGTCGGGATTTAATCCATTGGGAACAGATCGGCCATGTGCTGGATCGGCCAAGCCAATTGGATCTTCGAGATCGGTTAAGCTCGGACGGGATTTATGCGCCGACGATCCGGCATCATGACGGCGTGTTCTACATGATCACGACCGATGTGCGGGGGATCGGTAATTTTTACGTCACGGCCACCGATCCCGCAGGCCCATGGTCCGATCCGATCCGCATCCCGTATGGCGGGATCGATCCGTCGCTGTTCTTCGATGAGGACGGGAAGGTTTACGTGACGGCGCAGCAAGGCGCAGATTACGATTCCCACGCCATCCAATACGAAATCGATATTGCGACCGGGGAAGCGTTAAGTGAGCCGGTAGTCATCTGGCACGGCGACGGCGGGCCTTGGACGGAGGGGCCGCATTTGTACAAGATTCGCGGCATGTATTACATCATGACCGCCTCGGGTGGTACGGCCAAGGACCACCGGGAAATCATCGGCCGCGGCACCAGTCCATATGGACCGTTTGAGCAGTACCCGGAGCCGATATTAACTCACCGCAGCATCGAGCATCCGATTCAATATCTCGGTCATGCAGATTTGATCGAAGACCCGAACGGCGATTGGTGGGCCGTCTTTCTGGGGGTCCGGTTAGTTGGTTCAGGCTATAGTGTGCTGGGGCGGGAAACGTTCCTTGCGCCGGTTACCTGGAGCGAGGATGGCTGGCCGATGATCGACAACAATGAAGGTTTGGTTCAGCTCCAAATGAGCGTGCCACGGGTGCCGGGGAGAGGGTTGGAGAACGCCGTGGATTCCGCCTTGGCAGAGAAAGACGATTTCGATGGAGATACGTTGTCCCCGGCCTGGACGTTCCTTCGTAACCCGGCGGATGAGAGCTGGTCGCTGAACGAACGACCGGGCTGGCTGACTTTACGTGGGCAGGCCGCGGGGTTGAACGACGTGGCCCCGGTCGCTTTCGTCGGCAGAAGGCAGCAGCGAGTCCAAGCGGAATGGAGCACGTTGTTGCAATTCAAAGGGATCCAGAATGGCGAAGAAGCCGGTTTATGTGCCCGCCGGGATGAGGCTGCTCATTACGAGGTGTTTCTAACTAGGGACGACGGTCAGAATAAGGTTGTTGCCCGGGTAACCGTCCGCGGGGAGACACGAATTGCGGTCATCGTGCCGGTATATACGGACGCGATTCATTTGAAGATCCTCTCGGACGAGAGCAAGTACACGCTTTGTTATTCCTTGGACGGTCGGCAGTGGACCGAATTGGCTTCGGAAACTGCGTTAGCTTTGTCCCCCGAGGATTATGTCCGGAAGATGTGCTTTACCGGCGTTATCATCGGTCTGTATGCCTCGGGCAACGGTGCGGCATGCGCGGCCCCGGCTTGCTTCGATTGGTTTGACATCCGGTAATGACACAGGTTGCAGGGAGGTTGCGAGATATGAATCAAAGGTTCAGTGACGAACCGGCATTAAAACAAGGGTTCGTAAACGATTTCAAAATCGGTGCAGCGGTCAATCCGTTGACGATCCGGACCCAGGAGTCCCTGCTGGCTTATCATTTTAACAGCATGACTGCGGAGAACGAGATGAAATTCGTCAGCTTGCATCCCGAGGAGCAGACCTATACGTTCGAAGCTGCGGATCGGCTCGTCGAATTCGCCCGAACGCACGGCATGGCCATGCGCGGACATACGTTGGTATGGCACAACCAGACGTCAGATTGGCTGTTTCGAGATGGCCAAGGTGGGACGGTTAGCAAGGATGTGCTGCTGGAGCGGGTCCGGGAGCATATTCATACCGTGGTGGGCCGGTACAAGAACGACATCTACGCCTGGGATGTCGTTAACGAGGCGATTGCGGATGAGGGGGAGGCGCTGCTGCGCACCTCGAAGTGGACGGAGATTGCGGGCCCCGATTTTATCGCCAAAGCGTTTGAATATGCGCATGAGGCTGATCCGCAGGCCTTGTTGTTTTATAACGATTACAACGAATCCAACCCCCAGAAGCGCGATAAGATCTATGCACTCGTCCAATCGTTGCTGGAGCAAGGGGTGCCGATTCATGGCATCGGCTTGCAGGCCCACTGGAACTTGTACGACCCGTCGCTGGATGAGATTCGGGCAGCGATCGAGAAGTATGCCTCCCTTGGGCTTCAATTGCAATTAACCGAACTGGATGTCTCGATGTTCCGTTTCGAGGATCGGCGAACCGACTTGACCTCTCCTGATCCGGCCATGCTGGAGCTTCAAGCCGAACGTTATGAGGCGGTGTTCCGGCTGCTGATGGAGTATCGTCAGATCATCAGCGGGGTAACCTTCTGGGGGGCAGCGGACGATTACACATGGCTGGATGATTTTCCGGTCCGTGGACGGAAGAACTGGCCGTTTCTATTCGATGCGGCGCATCAGCCGAAGCCTGCGTTTGAACGCGTCGCGGCTCTTGTTAAGGAGAAGCGATCATGAACGACAGCACGCTATATAAAGCATGGCTGCAGTATGAAGGGAAGCCGGAAGGCGAACCCTTCGACCAGTATCGTCGACTGCTGGGGCGTATTGTCGTCAAAGGGGAGCAGCACGGCAGGGTGTTCAACACGGCGGTCGCTGAGTTGATAGATGGTGTGCAGGCGATGCTGGGAACGAGACCGGAGGTGCTGCACGAAGTTCCGCTTGCCGATTCCTGCCTTGTGTTGCGTGCAGCGGCGGAGCCTGCGTCTGGGCTTGCTCCTGAGGCGCCGAGCTGGGATAATGGGCGGGATGCTTTCGCGTTGAGGTGGGTTTCGGTGGACGGGATAGAACGGCTGGAGCTGGACGGCGGCTCCGCGAGCGGCGTGTTGTATGGCGTATTCCGGTTGCTGTTCGGTATCGCGCAGGGCTGGGAGCCGGCTCGTCTGGCCACCGAGGAACAACCGGCAAACCAACTGCGGATGATCAACCAATGGGATAACGCCGACGGTTCGATCGAGCGTGGATATGCGGGGGCATCGATATTTTATCGAGATGGCGAGATCGTCCGGGATTTACAGCGGGTTCGTGATTATGCACGTTTGCTTGCTTCAGTAGGGATCAATGCGATCTCGATCAATAACGTGAATGTGCATGAACGGGAGACGCGGTGGATCACCGAGGAATCATTGCCGGAGGTAGCCCGCGTGGCTGAAGTATTTCGCGACTATGGGATCGCGCTGTTCCTAAGCATCAATTTTGCGGCGCCGCTATCCCTGGGTGATTTGGACACGGCCGATCCGTTAGATGAGGGAGTTCGTCAGTGGTGGGCGGAAGCCGCGATGCGGATCTACCGGCATATCCCGGATTTCGGCGGATTTGTGGTGAAGGCGGATTCCGAGCATCGTCCGGGTCCGTTCGCTTACGGACGGGATCATGCCGACGGCGCGAACATGCTGGCGGAAGCCCTAGCTCCATTTGGCGGACTGGTGATTTGGCGCTGCTTCGTCTACAACTGCATGCAGGATTGGCGAGACCGTTCGACAGATCGGGCCCGCGCTGCGTATGACCATTTCAAGCCGCTGGACGGGAGATTCCACGTCAACGTGCTGTTGCAGATCAAGAATGGCCCGATGGACTTTCAGGTGCGGGAGCCGGTATCGCCATTGTTTGGCGCGATGCAGCACACGAACCAAATGATCGAGTTCCAAATCACGCAGGAATACACGGGTCAGCAGCGTCATCTGTGTTATCTGGTCCCGCAGTGGAAGCAGGTGCTGGATTTCAATACGCATGCGGCGAACGCGGGGGCAGAGGTGAAGCGTGTCGTGGATGGATCGTTGTTCGGCATGAAATACAGCGGCGTGGCAGCGGTGTCCAATATCGGCGATGACGAAAATTGGACTGGACATCCGTTGGCACAGGCTAACCTGTACGGTTACGGCCGGCTGACCTGGGATCCGGAGCTCTCCGCGGAGCGGATTGCCGAGGAATGGGCCGACCTGACCTTTGGCAGGGACCCGGAGGTAACCGGTCCGATCCGCGAGATGCTGATGGCCTCCTGGCCGATTTATGAGAGTTACACGGCACCGCTAGGCGTGGGCTGGATGGTTGTGCCGCACATCCATTACGGGCCGGATGTCGATGGGTATGAGTATTCGCGTTGGGGAACGTATCATTTTGCCGACCGGGACGGAATTGGGGTCGATCGGACGATGGCCACGGGGACGGGATATACGGCGCAGTATTTTAGCCCAAACAAGGAAATGTACGATTTGCTGGAGAAATGCCCGGATGAGCTGCTGCTGTTCTTCCATCACGTGCCTTACAGCTACCGGCTGCATTCCGGAAAAACGGTGATTCAGCATATCTATGACACTCACTTTGCCGGAGCTGAGGCGGCGGAGGAACTGACGCATGTCTGGGATGCACCGGTGCTTCGGGATCGGGTGGATCCGTTGCGACATGCCGCGGTGGCGAGCCGGCTGGCCGAGCAGGCCGAACACGCCAAGCATTGGCGTGACGTAATCAACACGTATTTTTATCGAAAATCCGGGGTGCCTGACGAACGGGGAAGAACGATTTACTAAGCGGAGAATCGAAAAAAGGGAAACGCTTTATTCTACGGGCGTTTTCGGTGTAATATAGAAAGAGGTCCTTCTGTTGAAGGGCCTCTTTTGAAGCGTGTAGAACCTATTGGAGACTTAGACACCACCAAACCTTAGGAGGGAAGACCGATGAAATATCGGGAGCTCGGAAATACGGGACTGCAAGTCAGCGAAGTCAGCTTTGGCACATGGGCCATCGGCGGGAGCTGGGGGAATACCAATGATGATGAGGCCTTGAAGGGCTTGGATAAAGCGATTGGAGAAGGTGTCAATTTCTTTGATACGGCAGACGTGTACGGCGACGGGCATGCGGAGCAGCTACTCGCCAAAGCGACCAAAGGAAAGGAAGGCGACATTCATGTCGCGACGAAATTTTGCCGCGCCGGCGATATCCATGACCTCGAGACCTATTCGGAAGCGCGGGTGCGGGCTTACTGCGAAGCCAGTCTGAAACGGCTGGAGCGCGAGCGCATCGACCTGTACCAAATCCATTGCCCGCCGTTGTCCGTGCTGAAGGACGGTCGGGTGTTCGAGGTGTTGGACAAGCTGCAGGCCGAGGGTAAAATCCGCCACTATGGCGTCAGTGTAGAGACGGTGGAAGAAGGCTTATTCTGCCTTGGCGTTCCCGGGGTTAAAGCGCTGCAGGTGATCTTGAACCTGTTCCGCCAAAAACCGCTGACGCAGCTGCTGCCAAAGGCACAGGAAGCCGGCGTCGGCATCCTCGTGCGTCTTCCGCTAGCCAGCGGACTGCTGACCGGCAAGTTCAAACCGGACACGACGTTTGCGGCGGATGATCACCGCAGCTTTAACGCCAACGGCGAGCAATTTAACGTCGGCGAGACGTTTGCGGGCTTGCCGTTCACCAAGGGCGTCGAGCTGGCGGCGCAGCTGGACTGGATCGCCGAAGGGCGCGGTGACATGGCCCGCGCGGCGATGCGTTGGATTCTCGATCAGCCGGAAGTGACCTGCGTGATCCCTGGCTTCCGCAACGTGCGTCAAGTCGAGGATAACCTCGGTGCCATCAACGTGCCTTCGTTCAGCGAAGCGGAATTGATGCGGCTGGCGGCTTTTTACCAAAACGAAGTGGCTCAGCATATTCGCGGGGCGTACTGATACGGGGGTGTGCCGGGTGCCTGATGACTGGTGCTGGGTCGCTCGCTGACCGGATGAGCCGCGAAATAAGGCGAAGAATGGGTCTTATTTCGCGCGATTCGCGTCCGGCTGCCCCAATTGAGGTACAAAATCACCTTATTTACCGGTTGTGTTGTGACCGTATTATGGGCACTTCTCCAGGGAATAAGGTGATTTTATGGCGTTATTTTTGGCGATTGGGTCAAATACAACGAAATAAGGTGAAAATTAACGTTATTTCGACCATAGCTATAGAGAAGGCCTCCCATCAGCCTGGAATCAGGCTTGATGGGGGGCTTTTGCGTGTTCTGCGGCGACGGCCTGCTCCAGGCGCAGCGTATCGCGCCAACTGCAGTAAGTCGCCCACGGGCCGCCGTCGTCCAGCAGCGCTTTACAGGTATAGATGCCCTCCTCGACGGAATCGACACGCCCGGCAAGCTCCAGGCGAACCGCCCCGTTCAGCAGCACCTGATTCACGTAAGCCGGATGGGCCTGGCCTTGCAGCACCTGTTCGGTGATCTGGAGCTGCTTAGTCACAGTCCAGGCCGTATCGTCTTCTTCCGGCAGCGGGGTGTCTAAACCGTAGGTCTCCGGGTCGACTAACTGCAACCTAGCCTCTCCGCCTCCCACCACATAGGTACGCGTCGGGCGGTCAATAAATAGATCCTCTGAGCCCTGAGCGCCTTGGACGATCAACGCCCTCCGGTAATCCAACTGCTCGATAAGCTGGGCCATCCGGTCGAACACCGTGTTGTGGTATACGCCGTATACCAAATAAGGCGAATCGCTGAAGTCCAGCAGCTTCTCGATCGTATTCAGAATCGTCCGCAAGCCCAGCTCCTCGCGGATCGGGCGAAGCTTCGCTAGCGGCGGGCACCAGACCTCCGCCGGCACGAAGCGGACCCCGGCAAAATCGGCTGGACGCGCGGCCGGTACCCATTCCATCAACCGGCTGTCGACGCCTAACTCGCCAAGCAGATCGGTTAAGGTCACCCCCCATTTCGGCGGGAGAGACGGGGTGCCGTGCAGGGTGACGGGTAATCCCCCCGCTGCAAGCAGGAAGGAGGTGGCGAACGTCGCCATAAAGGAGGTGGTTCGACCGTCATAAGGTCCGGCGCAGTCCAATCCTTGCGGAATCGGCGAGCGATGGGCATGCTTACGGAAGGCGGTCACAAACGCCTTCAGCTCCTCAACACTCTCCAGCTTGATCCGTTGCGCCATGAAGAAGGCGCCGATTTGCGCCGCTGTCGCTTGGCCTCCGATCATCAGCTCGGCTGCCGCACTGGCCTCCTCGTAAGTCAAATCACGGGCGCCTCTCTTCCCTCGGCCTACTTCCTTCAGGATTTCTGTCATCGTCATCGGGACCCCTCCTTTATTTGTAAGCAAATTAATAGTTCAAGTGTTTCGCACCGAGAATCCACTCAAAACTTTAGCTGCTGGTGGGCTTTGACGACCGAAGTCGCCACATCCACCATCCGTTTGCGTTCGTTCATCGCCCGCTTGCGCAGCAGATCATAAGCTTCGGCTTCGGACACTTTGTTGACGTCGCACAAGATGCTCTTGGCCATGTCGATCCACTTCCGCTCCTCCAACCGAGAAACAAGTTGGGCCCGTTCATCCTGCCATGTCCGGCGTTCGAAGAAATGCTTGGCGCTGAAGTGAAGCGCCCAATGCAGCTCCGACGCGGTCATGGACGGGGATAGCAGGCCGTCGACGGGGACCTCGGTTTCGCAGGCCTCCAGCGAGGAACTCGCCGTTTCGGGGCTGCACCACCATAAGAGCGGGAGCGGCCTCCACCTAAGCAGCAACGTGCCCCAGCGTTGCATGCCCTCGATCGGCATATCCAGCACCGCGGCGTCAAATTCGTTGATCCGCTTGCGGATTAACGGTTCCTGACAGGAGGCAAACACCTGATACCCGCTGGTTTTGAGGAGGGTTTCGGGTTCAGCCAAGGGCAAAGACTTCGAGGAATCTGTCGGAGTAGTCCCGGGTAATACAGCTTCGCGAATGACCAATAAGAAGCGCATCGAGAGGTGATCCCTCCTATCCATAACGGTGTGTTTCCAGATCTAAGCGGGTGCTTAGCTTTAAAGCGGTAAAGAAAAGGGCGTCGCTGTCTGGTTGCAGGGAAAGAAAACCTAACATTGAATTTTAAATTTAAAGGGATAAGTGTATTTTCGCGCCTTTTTTCTGAAAAATCAATACATATGTCACATTAACTTACATTAAAAATTTCAATTACTCAATTTTATGTAATATATATTGACATCATCACTATCCTCTTATATAGTAAATGACAACCAAACGCTGGATTCACAAAAATGTCATTCAAAATTCCATAAAGGAATGCCGGGTACAATGAGGTGCCTGCAAGAAGCGGCAATGGAGCCTGTCTTCGCAACCCAAGGGATAACGCAAAAGTGCGTCTTTCTAGGGGCGAGACGGGCTTTTTGTGTTTTTCGCGATTCGAGAAAGGGGAGACGGAGATGAACCGAAAGAAAAAAATGGTGCTGATCGGGAATGGAATGGCGGGGATGCGAACAATAGAGCATGTATTAAAGCTGGCTCCGGAAGCGTATGAAATTACGGTTTTTGGCGCGGAGCCGCATCCGAACTACAACCGTATTATGTTGTCCTCGGTGTTGGCGGGAGGGGCCGACATGAAGGAGATCGTCATCAACGATTTGGCCTGGTACGAGGAGAATAAGATCCGGCTGCATCTAGGCGATGCGGTCGTACAGATCGATACGAAGGAGCGCAAGGTCGTGTCGGCGTCCGGATTGAAAGCCGATTACGACACGCTGATTCTGGCTACGGGCTCCAACCCGTTCATCTTGCCGATTCCCGGAGCACGCAAAGAAGGCGTGATTGGATTTCGAGACATCAAGGATTGCGAGTTGATGATGGAGGCGTCCCGCAAATATAAGAAAGCCGTGGTCATCGGCGGCGGCTTGCTTGGATTGGAAGCTGCTCGCGGGTTGTTGCATCTAGGCATGGATGTCTCGGTCGTGCACATCCATCCTTATTTGATGGAACGCCAGCTCGACGAACCGGCGTCGCGGATGCTGCAGCGCGAGCTGGAGGCACAGGGCATGAAGTTCCTTCTGCAGAAGCAAACGGCTAACATTTATGGCGGACGGCGGGCCGAGGGGCTGGAGTTCGCGGACGGAAGTCGGCTAGAAGCGGATCTGGTCGTGATGGCCGTCGGCATCAAGCCGAACATTGAGCTGGCGAAAGAGGCAGGGCTGGAGGTAGCGCGAGGCATCGTCGTGAACGACTATTTGGAGGCAAGTGCGCCAGGCGTTTATGCCGTTGGGGAATGCGCCGAGCATCGCGGCATCGCCTACGGTCTGGTCGCCCCTCTCTACGAACAAGGCAGTGTGCTGGCCAAGCGGTTAGCCGGTGTGGATACAGCCGGGTACGAAGGATCCGTGACCTCCACGAAGTTGAAGGTATCGGGGGTGGATGTATTTTCCGCAGGGTACTTCAATGATGTTCCGGGCACACGCTCACTGCGCATTCAAGACGAACTGGAAGGCACGTACCGCAAAATCGTCCTACAGGACGACAAGCTGATTGGAGCGGTGATGTTCGGCGATACGACGGACGGCCCTTCGTTGTTCGCCAAGATCAAAAGCGGCGAATCCGTGGCCGGGAAAGAGAAGGAGTTGCTGCTCGGATATGCTCCGGGGCAGGCGGGGGCAGGGGCCTCCTCCCCGAATGCCAGGTTGGCGGCGATGTCCGACGATGAAATCATCTGCGGTTGCAACGGCGTCACCAAAGGCACGATCGTCGAAGCGGTGAAGGGCGGCTGCGCCAGCGTAGGCGAGATCAAAGCATGCACGAAAGCATCCGGTTCCTGCGGCGGCTGCAAACCGTTGGTGGAAGGCCTGCTCCATTTGTATGCGGAGGGCGATGTCAAAGCGGTGAAGGAAGGCATTTGCGGCTGTACGCCGCTCGGCCGCGACGAGATCGTCGCAAGCATCAAGCAGATGGGACTCAAGAGCGTGCGCGAGGTCATGAACGTGCTGGAATGGCGCGAACCCGAGGGCTGCTCGAAATGCCGCCCGGCGCTGAACTACTACCTGGGTATGCTGTGGCCGGCCGAATATGTGGACGAAAAAGAGTCTCGCTTCGCCAACGAGCGTTACCACGCGAACATCCAGAAGGATGGAACTTTCTCCGTCGTGCCGCGGATCTACGGCGGTGTGACCTCCCCGGCCGAACTCAAACGAATCGCGGCGGTTGCGGAGAAATACGACGTTCCGATGGTGAAGTTCACCGGCGGGCAGCGGTTAGACCTCCTTGGCGTCAAGAAAGAGGATTTGCCGAAGGTTTGGGAGGAGCTGGACATGGCGTCCGGCCATGCGTATGGCAAAGCGTTGCGGACGGTGAAGACGTGTGTTGGATCGACCTTTTGCCGGTTCGGTACACAGGATTCCATCGGGATGGGCATCCGGTTGGAGAAGGCGTTCGAGCGCCTGAATACGCCAGGTAAAGTGAAGCTGGCCGTGTCGGGTTGCCCGCGGAACTGCGCCGAAGCGACGATCAAGGATCTGGGTGTCGTCGCCATCGACGGCGGATGGGAGATCCATGTCGGCGGCAACGGCGGTGTCAAAGTACGGGCAGCGGAACTGCTCTGCGTGGTGAAAACCGAAGACGAGGTCATTGAGTGGACGGCGGCGTTCCTGCAGCATTACCGCGAGCAGGCGAATTGGAACGAACGCACCGCGCAGTGGGTTGAACGGGTGGGCCTTGAGGCCATCAAGGCCGTGCTGGAGCAGGCCGAGGAACGCCAGGCGCTGGCCGCCCGGATCGAAGATACGTTGAGCCGGACGACCGACCCTTGGAAGGAAATCGTTGAAAACGAGGAACTGCGTAAAAACTTCGAACCGCTGCAAGACGTGCAATTGCAAAATTCGTAATCTTTTTGAGGGGGGAGAAAGCTATGATTACTAAAATTCAAGTCGCCCGTTTGGACGACATTGATCGGCTCGGCTCACGGACGGTGAGGGTTGAAGATAAAGAGGTGGCGATCTTCCGCCTCAGCGACGGCAGTGTCCATGCGATCGAAAATCGCTGTCCTCACAAAGGCGGCAAATTATCGGAAGGGATGGTGTGCGGTTCTGCCGTGCATTGTCCCCTGCATGATTGGAAGATCAACCTTCACAGTGGGCGCGTTCAAGAACCCGATCATGGCGAGGTAACCGTCTACGAAACCGAAGTGGATGAAACGACCGGAGCTATCTATATTTCGCTGTAGCGTACAGAGATGCCATCGCAGAAAAAGGAGTGGACGAACCATGGATTACGTCAAACCAGGAGAAGTACTTGGAACCATGATTGAGACGGGTGAAAATAAAGCCAACCTCAGCATCCTGCAGCTGCTGGTGAGGGGATTTTTGGGCGGTGCGATCCTTGCCTTCGCCACGACGTTGGCGTTAACCGCAACGCAGCAAACCTCGCTGGGGCTCGTGGGGGCGGTTGTTTTCCCCGTGGGATTCGTGATCATCGTACTGCTGGGCTTAGAGCTTGCCACCGGCAGCTTCGCGCTCATCCCGTTGGCCGTGCTGGAACGCCGTGTTTCACTGACAAGGATGCTGTCGAGCTTCGGCTGGGTGATTCTCGGGCATTTGATCGGTTGCGCTGTTTATGCGATTTTGTATGGACTGACGATTACGAAAATGGGGACGGACCTGACCCATCCGCTCGTGCAGACGTTGATACAGACGAGCGAAGCGAAGACGCTGGCCTACAAGCATCTAGGCGGCAGCGGATTGGCGCTGGTGATCATCAAAGCGGTTCTTTGCAACTGGATGGTGACGCTTGGCGTGGTGATGGCGATGACCTCGAAATCGACAGTCGGCAAAATCGTAGCGATGTGGCTGCCGATTCTGATCTTTTTTGCGCAGGGGTTCGAGCATGCGGTGGTCAATATGTTCGTCATCCCGTTGGGGATGCTGCTGGGGGCGAATGTCAGCTTCGCGGATTGGTGGCTGTGGAATCAGATTCCCGTCTTGATCGGCAACTTCCTGGGCGGCGTCGTGTTTACCGGATTGATGTTGTATCTCTCTCAAAAGGGGAAGTTGCCACGCGGAGAAGGGGCACGGGTTAACGTGACGGAGATGGCTGAGCCGGACGGTCGGGCGTTGTCCGTGGCGGGAGAACGCTTATGAAAGGCCCGGGGACAGTGAGTATTGTCGGAGCAGGGCCCGGTGATCCGGAGCTGATCACGGTTAAGGCAATGAAACGACTGCGCGAGGCGGAGGTCGTCCTGTACGACCGCCTGATCAGCGAAGAGCTGCTGGCTTACGCCGGACCCGGCGCGAAGCTGGTATACTGCGGCAAGGCGCCGGGACGCCATGCGATGCCGCAGGAGGACATCCACCGGCGTCTGGTCGGATACGCCTTGGAAGGAAAGCGGGTGGTACGCCTGAAAGGCGGCGACCCCTTCGTCTTCGGGCGCGGCGGGGAAGAAGCGTTGGCGCTGGCGGCTGCGGGAATCCCCTATGAGGTGATTCCCGGCATCACGTCGGCGCTTGGCGCGGCGGCCTCCGCCGGAGTGCCGCTGACGCATCGCGGGGCGGCCGCCTCCTTCGCCTGCGTAACCGGCACCCGCTGCCACGGCGATCGCCAGTCGATCCGCTGGGACCTACTGGCGCAAGGCGTCGACACGCTGGCGATTTACATGGGCGTCAGCCAAATTGCCGCCATCCGCAGCGAGCTGCTCCGCTACGGCAAGCCCGCTCAGACGCCGGTCGCATTGATCGAAAGCGGTACGACCCGCAAGCAGCGCACGTTCACCTGCACCTTGGACGACATGCACAAGCTGGCCGTCGCCGTGAAGCTCAGTAACCCGGCGCTCATCCTCGTCGGCGAGGTCGTGCGCGTCCACGAGCAACTGCAGCAATTCGAACACCAAGCGGAGGAGTATTATGGGGCGTGAGATGGTGGGGACGTGGGCGGTACCTAAGTACCGTTTGACTGCCCTCCGATTCCCCTCCGCCCTTCGACTGCGGCTCAACTGCAAAAATGCAGTTGAATTCGAGGGAAATCTGCTTTTTCGCCGAATGAAGTGTAAATGTGCATTTGAATGAGTGGCTTGTGAGGGTAAATGGGGGTTTGGTGACAAAATGAACTGCACTTTTGCATTTCATCGACAGTTACAAGATACGTTCGGCAATATTCGCCTGCACTTTTGCATCTCGCCGAGCTAGCCCGGTGCAAAAAAAGGCCAAAAGGAGCGCGGTATTCGCGCAATCCTTTTGGCCTTTTTTGCAATGTGACTTATGAATCTGCCTCGTTCAACGCGAGCAGCTCGCTGACCGTGACCAGCCGATACCCGGCGGCCGTTAATCCGGAGGCCAGGATGCGCACGGCTTCAACCGTTTGGGAACGGTCGTCGAAACCGTCATGAAACAACAGGATGCTGCCCGGGCGGATTTGTTCCCGCGTCTTTTCCACAATATGCGCGACACCGGGCATTTCCCAATCTGTCGCCGCACCATTGACCGCTCCGATCGCGGGATAACCGAATTCTCCGGCGGTGATCGCAGCAACCTCCTCGGAGGTATCGATATAAGGCGGACGGTAAACCTTCGGTTTTGCCCCCGTCACTTGCTGGATCAGCTCCTCCGTCAGCTGCATTTCCCGGCGGACTTCTTCGGAGCTAAGTTCGGGGAGGTGCGGGTGCGAGTAGGTGTGGTTACCGATCTCGTGGCCTTGCTCGTGAACGGCTTTCGCGGTTTCCAAGCTTTTTTCGATCTGCGTGCCGATCATGAAGAAGGTTGCTTTCCCTTGCACCTCCTGGAAGATCTCCAGGACCTGCGGGGTATAAATCGGATTAGGGCCGTCGTCGAAAGTGAAGGCAACGGCTTTTTCCCGGAGAGAAACTTCATTGATCACTTGATAACTAGACATGTTGGATCCATCTCCTTTAAAGTAGCCACTCGGATACGTGCTCTCGTTGTTGTCCGCCTTCCCGCGTTAAGGCAAGTTTGAGCTTGTAACGGCGGGGTGCCGGGCAAGGTTCCGCAGGAGCGGAAGTGCCGCTGGCTTAGACTCCAGAATAAGCCATGAAGCCGCCGTCGACTGGGATCACCGTGCCGGTCACGAAGCCGGACGTCTCCGCATCCGCCAGCCACAGCAGGGTGCCCAGCAAATCCTCCGGCACGCCGAAGCGACGCATCGGGGTATGCGTGATGATTTTATTCGAGCGCTCGGTTAGGGACCCGTCCGGGTTCGTCAGCAAATTGCGGTTCTGTTCCGTCAGAAAAAATCCCGGCGCGACCGAATTTACGCGGATGCCGGATTCCGCCAAATGCACGGCTAGCCACTGGGTCAGGTTGTTGATCGCCGCTTTGGCCGCGCTGTAGGCGGGAACCTTCGTCATCGGACTATAAGAGCTCATGGAGGAGATGTTAATGATCGTTGCACCGGGGCGTCCGATCATATCTTTAGCGAATACTTGTGTTGGGATCAGTGTCCCGGTGAAGTTTAAGTCGAGAACGCCGCGAACACCAGGGATGCTGAGGTCAAAAAAACTGGTGACGTCGGGATTGGCGGCATCCTCCGGCCGAAAAATCTCGTTCGTCGTATTGGCGCTGGCGTGGTTACCGCCGGCCCCGTTGACCAGAATATCGCACGGGCCAAAAAGCTCCCGAACGGCAGCCTCCGCCGCCTTAACGCTCTCAATGTCCGTCACGTCGCAGGCGAATGCGGCCGCCGTACCGCCGTCGGCATGAATCTGCTCCGCGACGGCTTCCCCTTTGGCGAGCGTGCGGTTCAAGATCGCCACCTTCGCCCCTTGGCGGCCCAGTTCCCGGGCCATCGCCCGGCACAAGACTCCGGCTCCTCCGGTAATGACAGCGGTTTTGCCGGCCAAAGCCGGATGTACTGGCATATTGCTCATCGGATGTTTCACTCCTTTTCGTCATCCATAAAGGATAATCCTCGATCAGTTCAATTGGCTGGCTTGCTTGGCATACGCGTCCCACAAGCCCCACAGATACATAATGCCGAGCGCCCGGTCATATAGGCCGTACCCCGGACGGCATTCCTCGCCCCAAATATGGCGGCCGTGGTCGGGACGGGCATATCCCGTGAAGCCGGTGTCATAATACGCTTTGACGATGCCGGCGATATCGACGGTGCCGTCCTGGGTCCGATGCGATGTTTCCATAAAATCGCCGTTATCGAACACGCGCACATTGCGGATATGGGCAAATGGAATCCGGTCATGGAACTCATGGATCATGGCGATAATATCGTTGTCCGGGTTGGCCCCAAGCGATCCGCTGCACAAGGTGATCCCGTTGGACGGGCTATCAACCAGCTTCAGGAAGCGACGCAGGTTCTGCTGACTTGTGATAATGCGCGGCAACCCGAAGATTGACCACGGCGGATCGTCCGGATGAATGGCCATTTGGATCCCATGCCGCTCGGCCACCGGGACGATTTCCTTCAGAAAATACTCCAGGTTGCGCCACAAATCCTCTTCCGTCACGCCCCGATAGGCCTCGAACAGGGAGGTTAATTGCTCCAGCCGCTCCGGTTCCCAGCCGGGCATGGTTAGCGCGCTGTTTTGGTTAATCACATTCACCAGCTCGAAAGGATCGATGTCGTGGATACGAGCTTTTTCATAAAATAACGCCGTTGAACCGTCCCCCGACGCCTTATGTAAATCGGTACGCAGCCAGTCGAAGATCGGCATGAAGTTGTAGCAGATGACCTTGACGCCAACCTGGGCCACCTTCTCGATGGTCCGCTTGTAGTTTTCGATATACTGGTCCCGCGACGGCAAGCCGAGCTTAATGTCCTCATGCACGTTGACGCTCTCAACAACCTCCAGGTGAAAACCGTAGCGGTCCGCTTGCCGCTTCACCTCTTCGATTTTGTCCATCGGCCATTCATCCCCTGCAGGCACGTCGTGCAGCGACCATACCAGGCCTTCCACCCCGGGAATTTGCTTGATCTGATCCAGCGTCACCGTGTCATTGCCCTCGCCGAACCAGCGAAATGTCATGCGCATACCTTCACCGCCTATCTTGTTTTTGTGAAGCCTCTAGCCTTGCTTAAAATAACCCGGATACCGCTCCTGCAACACCGGCAAATTGGAGACGCTGAGCCGTAAATGCTCCCTCATTAACCCGTCGGCCCGGTCAGCATCCCCGCTGGCGATCGCCTCAACCATCGCTTGATGCTGCTCATAAAGGTTCTCCCAATGCGGATCGGTCGTCAGCCATAGCACCCGCGTCCGATTGAGATGGGCGTTCATCTGCTGGATGACGTCCCATGTGCCCAGCTTGCGGCTGCCGGCGAACAGAATGCGATGGAACTCCTCGTCCAGCGCAAACATCGCATGGTTGTCGTGCCTGCGGATGCTGTCCTCTTGTCGGCTGAGGTTGTCGGTCAGCGCACCCAGCGCTTCCTCCGGGAACCGTTCGCAAGCAAGCCGGATCACGGCGCGCTCCAGCTGTTCCCGCATAAACCGCGCTTCCTCCACGAGCTCGGGATCGATCAGCGATACGCGCGTGCCGCGTTGCGGCAGCACAACCACCAACCCTTCCTGCGCAAGTCGGACGAAGCTTTCTCGAACGGGCGTACGGCTAACTTGAAAGGTGAGGGACATCTCTTTTTCGGATAACGTTGTTCCCGGCGGCAGCTCCAGCGTGACGATCTGCTCCTTCAGCTTGGCATACACTGCGTTTCCCGCCGAACCAGATTGACTCAGCCATTTGTCGCTCATTCCATCACCTCACTAGGTCTAGGTCTTGTTGTTACTCTACCTCAACTTGCTTATCTACCATACTTGTATGGTAGTATGGAACCCTGGGGTTTGCAAGCGAAAATTCATCGAATTACACAAATTTTTGAATACGCATACATCCCTATGGTCATTAGGCTTGATTTGGATAAATAAAAGCGTGAAATGCACATGGAATCTCCTAGGGGGAGCGTGTTACGTTTACGTTAATGTCAAGACAAAACAAGCACAAATTGAGGAGGGCTGTTAAGCGATGACGGAGCGTCAAGGAGCATACGACACCGGGAACTATCGGAATTTACTGGCGGAGTACGGCTATGGGGAGGAGACGGTTCAGCGCAGGCTGGACGAAACGTGGAAGCAATTATTTGAAGGGGACGAGGAGACGCGATTCTATTACCCCTCCGGCGAGGATATGGGCTATATGCTGGATACGGGGAACCTCGACGTGCGAACGGAGGGGATGTCTTACGGGATGATGATGGCCGTTCAGTACGGCAATCAAGATGTGTTCGATCGGCTTTGGAAGTGGACGAAGACGTATATGTTTATGACCGAAGGGGAGAACGCCGGATATTTCGCCTGGTCCTGCGCCCCGGACGGGAAGCGGCTATCGAACGGACCTGCGCCGGATGGTGAGGAATATTTTGCGCTGGCGCTACTGTTTGCGTCCCATCGTTGGGGCGACCGCGAAGCGCCGTTCGACTACGGCATCCAAGCTCGGGATTTGCTAAGAACCTGTCTGCACCAAGGCGAAAATGGGGTGGGTTATCCAATGTGGAACCCGGACAACAAGCTGATCAAGTTTATTCCGAATTGCGAGTTTTCCGATCCTTCCTACCATTTGCCTCATTTCTACGAGTTGTTTGCGTTGTGGGCGTATCCCGAGGACCGTCCGTTCTGGAAGGAAGCAGCAGAGGCGAGCCGTCAATACCTGCATCTCTCATGCCATCCGGTCACGGGGCTTGCGCCGGAGTATGCCTACTACAACGGTACGCCAAACAACGAGCGGGGGTTTGGCCACTTCTATAGCGATGCATATCGAGTGGCGGCCAATGTGGGCCTCGACTGGGAGTGGTTTGCCGCCGATCCTTGGCAACGGGAGACAGCGGGAAAAATCCAGGCGTTCTTCGCCGATAAGCACCCAGAGGATTACCGCCGTTACACGATATCGGGCGAACCGTTTAATGAACCGGCACTGCACCCGGTCGGACTGCTCGCCACCAACGCGATGGCCTCGCTGGCGGCCGAAGGCCCTCAAGCGAAAGCGAGCGTCGAGTTGTTCTGGAACACCCCGGTTCGAACCGGCAAGCGCCGCTATTACGACAATTGCCTGTACCTGTTTGCGCTGCTGGCGCTCAGCGGGAACTACCGGATTTGGATGCCGCAGGGCGAGGAGGCGTGATGGGATGCCTGCGAATTTTCAGGCAGATCCCGTCAGCTACTTAACGAGGCACGGTTGAAGTAGTAACGGACTCCAGCGCCGTTATTTCGTTGATTCGGGAGGATTCCGGATGCTAACGGACCGAGAAGACGTTATTTCCACGTATTCTTCCTTGTACACCACGGTTGGGGCCAAATAAGGGCCTCAGGGTCCGTTACAGTTCCTGCGATGCAAAAAAACGCGAGCCCGGATGACTCCCGGGACTCACGTAATCTGAGGAATTCGTCGGTGCTCGGCGAAATGTTGTACAATGGGCATCATTTTGCTGGGCTGAACCAACTTATATCGAATAATGTTGTAAAAACTAATATTGCATAAACTACAACATTTCGCAGCGGCGGTGAGGAGTAGGCGGTGACCAAAGTGTATAGACACGCTCAGTCGTACACGCTAGCTCCACCCACGCCTGCTGTGCGCCACGCGCCAACGCGCCGCGCGCTTCCCGATCAGCCTTTCACGGCGCCGGCGGTCAGGCCGCTGACGATGTATTTTTGACCAAACAAATACAGGATAAACACCGGCAGGGAAGTTAGCACCAGATTAGCGAAGATCAGGTTCCACTCCCGACTGTACTTGCCGTAGAAATTGTAGATGGACAGCGGCATCGTCCAGGTCGAACTGTCGGTCAGGAAGTACAACGGAATCGTGATATCGTTCCACACCGACATGAAGACCATGATCGCGACCGTGGCATTCACCGGCAGGATCAGTGGCGTTACGATCCGGAAGAACACGCCAAACACGCTGGCCCCTTCAAGGAACGCAACTTCGTCGAGCGCTTTCGGAATCGTTTTGATAAAGCCGCTGTACAGAAACACGCTAAATGCGGTGTTCAGCGAGGCGTAAATGAGAATGACGCTGGTGATGCTGCCGTAGAAACCAAGCGCCTGCACGATCCGGATGGTCGTGATCGTCGACATCGGGGCGATCAGGCCCATAAAGAAGTACATATACAGCGTATTCGCGAATTTCGTCTCGCGCCGAGCCAAGATAAAAGAGGCGGCGGAAGAGGCGACGATGTTGATCACGGACGAAATGCCGGTAATCAACACGCTATTCCCGAAAGCCCGAGCGATCCCCCCCTCTTCAAATACGCGCGCGTAGTTGGAGAACATCCATTTTTCGGGCAGCTTGAGTGAGAAATCGAGCACTTCGGCGCTCGTTTTGAACGAGCCGAAGATCATGATCAAGATCGGTAAAATGATGAGCAACGATGCCAGCAGCAGAAGGCCTTCGACGATGTAGTTACGAATGGCGAGTTTGCGTGTGAATCCCATTATTCGGTGACCTCCTTACGCCGCATAAAGATGAGCAGCGGGATGGCAATGATGGTTACAGCCACGAACAATAGTGTATTGATGGCCGTACCCAGCCCCCAGCTTCCTTCGCCGAAGGACCGCAAAATGATTGTACCGACGACCTGGGAGGCGTTACCCGGCCCCCCGCCCGTCAAGACGAAGACCTCCGAGAAGACCTTAAGTCCGCCGATGAGCGTGAGCATCAGGTTAATATTGATCGCTGGCAGCAGGAGCGGCAGCGTGATTTTCGTGAACTTCTTCCAGGATCCGGCCCCGTCGATGGTCGCCGCTTCGTAATACTCCTGGGAGATAGATTGGAGTCCAGCCAAGTAAATCGCCATTTGAAAGCCGGCATGCTGCCAAATCGAGATGATAGCGATGGTCCAGATGACGATATGCGGATTGGTGAGCCAAGCCTGGCTCAAGGCGTGGAGTCCGACCGCATCGAACATCCGGTTGATGGCGCCTTCGGTGCGTAAGATCGGCGTAAAGACGATGCCGATGACCAGGATGCTAAGGATGGACGGGGAATAAAAGATCGCCCGCAGCAGGTTCCGCGTTTTCAATCGCATGTTGAGCGCGACCGCCAGCACAATGCCGATCAGGTTTTTCCCGACCACGGTGACGACGGCAAAAATCAAAGTGTTTTTAAGCGCCAGAATCAGCGTTTTGTCGGAGAAGATCTTTCGGAAGTTCTCCCAACCGACGAAGTCGATCGTTAGGCGATCTAGCCGCCAATCGGTAAAGGAATAATAAAAGCCCGTAAACGCCGGAATGACGAAAAAGATCGAGTAGATCAATAACGCCGGTAGTACGAGATAATAGGAATATAGATTTTTGACCGATGCTTTTGATTTCATGTTCTCCCACCCCATTATAGACTGGGGCAGCATAAAACCCCGGACGGGACTTTATGCTGCCTGCCATTCTTCCGATTTAGAAACCGGGGATTTCTTTATCTTTCATCAGTTGGCTGAACTTTTCGTCCCAGGATTTCAAGACTTCTTCCGGCGTTAATCCACCGGCAAATTGATCCTGCAGCAGCCGGTACAATTCGCTGCGGTCTACCAGCATGAAGGCGTCGGTCGTCAGCACGGTTTTCTTCGGCGTGATGTAGTTGTCGACGATCTCCTGCTTGTAGGCCGGCAGTTCCGGCGTGTTGACGTCATTCAAGTTCGATACGTAACCTTTGGAATCGACGATTTTCTGAGCGATTTCCTTGGAACCCATGAAGTTCAAGAACTCCTTCGCTTCTGCCAAGTGCTTAGCTTTCTTCGGAATGAACAGTTGGCCGCCAAGCGGGCTGGCTCCCAGGCTGGCATCCTGCTCGGAAGGGATCGGGAAGACACCCAGGTGCATGTTAGGGTCTTGCTTAAGCACGCCTTCAATCAACCAGTCGCCCATGAACATCATCGCAACTTCCTTGTTCAGGAATTTGCCAACCGCCATATCGTAGCTGTCGCTGAGGACGTCGGTGTTGGTGTAGCCTTTTTTATACACTTCATATTGCTGTTCCAGGAAGGTTTGGAATTCCGGAATGTCGGACCATTTTCTCTTGTTGCTGTTCAATTCATCAAAGAAGGTTGGATCGTTTTTGGATACGAAGTTGGCAAAAGCGGCTGCCGGCCAAATATTGGCGGACCAATTGTCCTTATACGGCATGAATACCGGAGTAACTCCGCTCGCTTTGATCTTCTCGCAAACGGCCAGGAACTCTTCGAAGTTGGTTGGAATCGACAGTCCCAAGTCATCAAAGATGTCCTTGTTGTACACGACGCCCTGCATCCCTGTATCCTGGCTGACATGGAAGCTATAGATATGCCCATAAGCGGAAAGGACGTCTTTGTTCAGAATCCGGCTGGCCCAAGGCTCGTTATCCAGAATCTCGAAGTTGCGCTCCAGATTCAAATCCGTGGTGGCGCTGGCCAAGTTGTATTGAATGATGTCCGGTGTTTCCTCAACGGCCAGCTTGGTTTGCAGGACCGTTGTCGTTTGCTCGGCTGGAATCAACTGAAGATTCACTTTGATGTTCGTTTGCTTCTCAAACTCATCCAGCAGATCTTGTTGAATGAAGGCGGAATCCTGTGAGCTCTTGGAGATCGCTAACTCGATGGTGACTTTGTCTCCTTTGGCGGCACCGGTGTTCGTACCTTCCTTCGCGGCATTGCCGGATTTCGCGCCTCCCGATCCGCAGGCTGCGAGCGATACGGCCAGCAAACCGGCGACAATCGCGGTGGTCGTTCTTTTCATTGTGTGATTCAAGGCAAATCCCCCCGTCTTTATGATGTGGCTTTGAATGCGCTTGCAACTTGATTATAAAATCCAGGGCAGCTAAGGTACATGTCTGAGGATGACAGATCATGTGTAAAATTGTGAACTTGAAACCGTTGTCATGACGTGAAGCGAAATGGTACAGTTAAACCATCAAACAAACGCATTAAGGCACAGCAAGGAGGCCTAAGCCAACGTCATGAGACCTTTTTCCCCTCGCAAAAATCAGCTCAGTCTGCAAAACAAAGTCCTTTTAACTTTTGTGGCCTTGCTCTTGTTTATACTCGGCTGCTTTATCGTATACGTGAATTTAGTTGTCATTAAACCGTTGAAGGAGAAAACGGTCGAGGCCAAGCTGGCAGCGGCGACGAAGGTCAGCCAGCAGCTCGACGATTACGTCGACAGTCAAAACCAGCTGTCTCAGCGGATCTTATCCAGCAAGGACATCTTTGCCATCCTTGAACGAGGATATCAAACCGATGTGAACATCGAACGGCTGAATCAAAGCCGCAGACTCAAGGATCTGATGTTCCAGGCCATCGGACCAAGGATGAACATCAAGGATATGGTGATTTACGACAAGACAGGACGGCAGATCGTGTCTTACCTTGGGGAAAGGGGCGACGCGGCTTCTTTGGAAGGCTATTTAAAGAAAAGCCTGATGAACGGGAGCTGGAGCGGCAGCGGATTTGTGCTGGAACGACAAGGAGATACGGTCTCCTTTATTCGGCCCATTAACAACCAGAATGGCAAGGTTTTCGGGTATCTCAGCATTCTATTGGACGAGACGTTTCTGCAAAGGATGACGCATGGCATAGGTGCTGGAGAGGTGTATATCTTGGACAAGGTAGGCCGGTCCGTAGCCGGTTCCATGTCGGAAGCGGAGCATGCGGAGCTTACGGCAAGAGATCGGGACAGCGGAGTTTACGCGGATAATTACCGGAATTACGTAGCCTTTTCCCGCTCGGAGAGCACCGGATGGACAACCTATCTTGTAACGCCAAAACGGGACGTGCTGGGGCCGGTGAACTCGGTGAAGTACCTTTCCATCCTGTTGATAACGTCGTTGTTGCTATTGTCTTTCGTCTATATTTATTTCTCTTCGCGAAACCTGTTGTTGCCCATTCGTAAGCTGCGCAGCCAGATTTGGAGGATCAGCTACAGTAACATGAATATCAAAATGGACACTCGTTCGCAAAACAATGAACTGATCTTGCTGAATGAGGCGTTTCAGGATCTCATGGAACGTCTGCAGGAGTCGATCGAACGGGAGAAAATCGCTCTTCACGAGGAGGTCAAAGCGCGAAACTCCGCGCTCCAGGCCCAAATCGCGCCGCACTTCATCCATAACGTGCTCTATTTGATCAGTATCGCTGCCCAAGAGGGGAAGACCGAGGTCGTTTCCGATATGTGCAAGCATTTATCGGACAGCTTGCGTTACATCGTGTCTTCACCCTACGCTCACGTGACTTTGGCCGATGAACTGGAGCATACGCGGCACTACTTGTCGCTCGTACAGCAGAAATACGAAGAGGACTTGGTATGGGAGATTCATGCGGACGAATCCGTGTTGAACGTACAGCTGCCACGGCTGGTCCTGCAGCCTTTCGTAGAGAATTGCATCGAGCACGCCTTCTCCCGCAGCGACCCGCCTTGGCGGATTGATATCACGGTGAAGCAGTTCAACGGACTATGGGCGGTGGAGATCAAGGATAACGGAGATGGCTTTCCTCCCGGGAAAATAGCTGAGATTATGGATAACCTGCGGGCGGCGGACGCCGATAGAGAGGGAGAAGCACAGGGGACCTCAATCGGCAACATGGGTATCGTGAACAGTGTGGGACGGCTGAAATTGATGTATCAGAACCGGCTGTTCTTTAACGTGTTCAATCACGCCAACGGAGAAAAAGGGGCTACGGTGCAGATCATCGGATCGTTAACGAAAGACTTCTACTGAACAAGGAGGGCACAGCATGTACAACGTGATGATCGTGGAAGACAGCAAACCGATCTTGCGGAACATTCGAACGCTGCTTGGCTCCCTGGAGCTCCCGGTCCAGGTGGTGGCGACGGCGACGAATGGAGAGGAAGCGCTGGAGCTGATCCGACAACAGCCCGTGGACCTGGTGCTGACCGATATCCGCATGCCGAAGATGGACGGGTTGACGTTGATTGAACAAGCAAAGCAACTCCGCCCGCAACTGTTGTTCATTCTGATCAGCGGGTACAACGATTTTGAGTACACGCGCAAGGCCATCAATTTGCAGGTCTTCGATTACTTGCTGAAGCCCATTGAGCGCAAACAGCTGGTGGAGGTCATGAATCGGGCGATCGAGCGGCTGCAAAGCCGGATTCCCAGCGAAGCGGAGCTGTTCAAGGAGATTGTGGAGCCCGGGTTTTATGAGGAGCTGCAGCTTGGCGACCAATTTCGCCATTACGGTAAGGCGCTGATTCTCATCCGGAGACAGCCATTTGCAGGAGGACGAGAGCTTTGGAATCTAGAGGGGCTGCAGCGCAGGCTGGGGGAGTTGTTTTCCCCGCATCTGTGCTGGGTGTTTCCAACCCAAATGGCTAGTCAGTTCCTCGTGTTGGTGCAAAAAATGGCCGTGGAGCCCTATTCCTCGGTGTATGAATGCTTAGAGTCGATTCGCCGTACCTTAGAGGCCGAAGGGCTACCGGTATCGGTTGGCGGGCAGTTGCAGTCCGGTGATCCGGACAAACTCCCTGAGTTGTATCATCGCGTATCGGGGATTTTGGATAAAGAGCAACGTATTCACCACGGCGTGGTGATCGATACGGAGACCCTGCATGGGCTCGGCGGTTTGGATAGCCCGGAATTGGATCGGGCGACAGTGGCCGCCTTCACCGAGCTCATCCAGGGTCGGGGGAAGGAGAAGTTCTTGTTAAAGCTGAACGAGCAACTGGCGAAATGGGCCGTCGACAATATCCGGCTCACGGAGCTGGAACGGTTCGTCGCGTTGTTGGTGGATGCCTTCTCCCAAGCCTGGAACGACCAAGGCTCCGGACACCGGTTGGAGCTCGAGGCGACATCACGGGGGTTGCTTTCGGTAGATAGCTTCGAGAAGTTCTGCCAGGGGTTTCAGGAATGGGCAAAGCAATCCTTCGAACGAGTTCAAGCGCAGAACCGGAAAAGCGGAGAGGAGCTGTTTCGGCAGATTGAGGAGTACGTCAGGCTAAACTTATACTCGTATCTATCGATTGCCGATGTAGCCCTCAAATTTCATGTCAGCCCCTCGTATATCAGCCGGGTGATGAAGAATTATGCGCAAAACACGTTTGTGCAGTATTACACGGGACTAAAAATCAAAGAGGCTTGCAGGCTGATGGCCTGCAAGCCGGAAATGCGAATTAAAGAGGTGTCCGACGCCTTGTCTTTCAGCGATCAGCACTATTTCTCCAAAGTGTTCAAGGAATATACGGGGTACAGTCCGACGGATTATAAGGAACGTTGTCCTCCAAACAGTTCCGACAGCAGCTCGTAGGAACGCAAGCGGGCCTTATGGTCGTAGACCTGCGCAGCGACGATGATCTCGTCGGCCTCGGTCTCCGCCAACAGGTGTTCCAGCCGATTCCGCACGGTCTCCGGCGACCCGATCGCCGAATAGCTAAGTTGGCGTTCGACCAGGGCTTGCTCCTGCGGCGTCCAGTCCAGTTGGTCGACCGGCGGGCTAAGCTGCGCGGTGCGCCGGCGGATCAGGTTGAGGAACTGCTGCAGCTGGGAGGTCGCCAGGCGGCGGGCCTCCGCGTCGGTATCGGCGACGATCACGTTAACGCCGATCATCGCGTAAGGCTTCGCCAGCTCCTCCGACGGGCGGAAGTGCGTGCGGTACAGATCGAGCGCCGGGAGCAGGTAATCCGGCGCGAAATGGCTGGCGAAAGAGAACGGCAGACCGAGTTTGGCGGACAACTGTGCGCTGAAGCCGCTGGAGCCAAGCAGCCAGATCGGGATATGCAGACCTTCGCCGGGAATCGCCCGTACGCGCATGGAGGAACCCGAGACGGGCTGGAAGTAGTTCCGCAGCTCGGAGAGCCGCTCCGGAAAGTCCTGACCGTCGCTGCCGGGCCCGCGCCGCAGCGCATGCGAGGTCAACGGGTCGGAACCTGGCGCCCGACCGAGACCGAGATCGATCCGCCCCGGGTATAGCGACTCCAGCGTGCCGAACTGCTCGGCGATGACCAGCGGCGCATGGTTCGGCAGCATGATGCCGCCGGAGCCGACGCGGATCTTCTTCGTGCCGCCGGCGATGTGGCCGATGACGACCGAGGTCGCCGAGCTGGCGATACCGGGCATGCCGTGATGCTCCGCCAGCCAATAGCGATGGTAACCCCAGTCTTCGGCGTGCCGGGCTAGATCCAGCGAGTTGCTCAGAGATTCCGTGGCGGTGCTGCCGGCCGTGATTGGCGCCAGGTCGAGAATGGAGACGGGAATATGGGATAAACGATGCGATGAATCGTGTGAATGTTGTGAGTTGGGCATAAATACAAGCCTCCTTAGGCATGAAATAGATACGAAAGCCTAATTTCTATTATAATCGAATTTTAAATAAATGAGAAAAACAATCACTAAAACGATAACAGTTATGAACAGGAGGAAATCACATGAGTGAACGTACTATGATCACGAATCCGATTTTAAGCGGTTTTAATCCGGACCCCTCGATTTTACGGGTCGGTGACGACTACTATATCGCGACGTCCACCTTCGAGTGGTTTCCAGGCGTCCAGATTCATCATTCCCGGGATCTTGTGCACTGGCAATTGATTGGTCATCCGCTGACTCGGGTTTCGCAGCTCGACATGCTGGGTAATCCCGGGTCCTGCGGGGTATGGGCTCCGTGTCTCAGCTATGATAACGGTTTGTTTTATCTCATCTACACGGACGTCAAAAGCCGCCACGGCGCATTCAAGGACACCCCGAACTATCTGGTCACTGCCAGCGATATTCGCGGTCCATGGTCGGAACCGGTGTATTTAAACAGCAGCGGTTTTGACCCTTCCTTGTTCCACGACGATGATGGGCGCAAATGGCTGGTCAATATGCTGTGGGATCACCGGAAAGGAAAGAATCATTTTGCCGGCATCGTTCTGCAGGAATATGATCCGCAGCAACAGAAACTGGTTGGTCCGGTCAAGAATATCTTTCTAGGCACGGAGCTTAGGTTAACCGAAGGCCCGCATTTATATAAAAGAAACGGTTACTATTACTTGCTCACGGCGGAAGGGGGCACGTATTACGATCATGCGGTTACGATGGCCCGATCGCGCACGATCGACGGACCGTATGAAGTCGACCCGACCAATCCGATTCTGACATCGTCGGGTAAACCGCATCTGGCATTGCAAAAGGCGGGGCACGCCTCGCTGGTTGAAACGCAAACGGGCGAGTGGTACATGGTACACCTAACCGGGCGGCCAACGAAAGACATCTATTGCACGCTTGGCCGGGAAACGGCGATCCAACGCGGTGTCTGGACGGAAGACAGCTGGTTCCGGCTGGAGACCAGCGGGAATGATCCGTTGGTCGAAGTGGATGCGCCTGCGTTGCCGCCGCATCCGTTCGAACCGGAGCCGGAGCGCGACGATTTCGACGCCGGGGGGTTCGAGCTCGGCGTTCACTGGAGCACGCTGCGCGTTCCGCCTACGGAGGATTGGTTGACCTTACGTGAGCGCCCCGGCTTCCTGCGCTTGTATGGCCGCGAGTCGATGAACTCGCTGTTCCGGCAAAGCTTGGTGGCTCGGCGGCAGCAGTCGTTTCATTGCCTGGCGGAGACCGTGGTGGAGTTCGAGCCGGAGACGTTCCAGCAGATGGCCGGCTTGACCGTCTTTTACGATACGAATGATCATGTCTACTTGCGGATCTCCCAGGATGAAACGAAGGGGAAAAGTCTGAATCTCATCCAAACGAAAGCCGGGGTTTATGACGAGCTGCTGGAAGAGGACATCTCGATCGAAGGCGCTACGCGCTGCTGGCTGCGAGTGACCATCGAACGAGAGTTGGCGCGTTTCGCCTACAGCCTCGATGGGGAGAACTGGCAGGCGGTCGGCAAAGCGGTTGACGTTAGCCACTTGGCGGACGATCCGGCAGAGAAAGTACGCTTCACCGGCACCTTCCTCGGCGTATGCGCCCAGGACCTTAGCGGGATGCGCAAGCCTGCCGACTTCGACTACTTTATATACAAGGAGCTCGATTAATTCACACCGAAGGGAGAGGACGTGGGATGTATTTAAGAGAGGTGACGCTCCTGAAAGACAATATGCCTTCATCGAGAGAATACCCGTTCTCTCTCCCGTTAGTCCGGAAGTTGAACAAGCTTCGTCTTAGCCGTCCGGTCACGTTTTTTGTCGGGGAGAATGGTTCAGGTAAATCCACCCTGCTGGAGGCGATCGCCTACCAATGCGGGTTTAATCCGGCCGGAGGCGGGAGAAATAACGTCTACGAGGTGGACCGGTCAGAATCTGCGCTCGGCGATTATATCCGCCTCTCATGGAATCCGAAAGTCACGAACGGCTTCTTTCTGCGGGCGGAATCGTTCTATTCGTTTGCCTCGCATATTGATGAGGTTGCGGCAACTCCGTCCTATGGAGGGCGATCTTTACACAGTCAATCGCATGGCGAATCGTTCCTCAGTCTGTTCAAGTACAGATTCGGCAGCCGAGGCATTTATCTGCTGGACGAACCGGAAGCCGCGTTGTCTCCAGCCCGGCAGCTGGCCTTGATGCGGATCATCCGAGATCTGTCGGGGAGAGCCCAGTTCTTGATCGCCACGCATTCGCCGATTCTGATGGGTTATCCGGATGCGGACATCCTGAATTTCGATGGGGATCGAATGGAAACGGTCCGTTACGAGGATACCGATCATTACCAAATCACGCGGCGTTTCCTGGAGAATCGGAACAGCGTACTCCGCACGCTGTTTGAGGATGAGGACGAGTTGGGGGTAGAAATAGAAGACTAAATTCCTGCAAAAATACAGGTATTTTTACGAATAACAACGATTGGGTTAGAACAACTGCGAAAATGCAGTTATTTTTCCCGTTTGTTCCATTTATGACGATAAAGACAGAAATACCTGCACTTTTGCAGGTATTTCTGATTTCGGTCAAGTTTGGCCGATAATACCTGCACTTTTGCAGGTATTGTTCTAAGCACGACAACAGCCCCCGGTCCATCGGACCAGGGGCTGTTTATGTCAACCTTTCACCGCGCCGGCGACAACGCCTTTGACGATGTATTTTTGCAGGAAGATAAAGACGATGATCGAAGGCAGCACGGCCATAACCATGGCGGTCATCGCGTATTGCCAGTCGGAGGTGTATTGTCCGACGAAGGTGTAGGCGGCCAGCGTTAGTGTCTTCGTTGTCGGCGAGCCGTTAACCATAAGCAATGGAAGCAGGAAGTCGTTCCAGATCCACATGACGTCGATGATGATGATCGTGGTGGTGACCGATTTCAACAGCGGGAAAATCACGCTGAAGAACAACCGGAAGCCGGAGGCGCCGTCGATTGTGGCGCTTTCGTCGATTTCCTTCGGAATCCCTTTCACGAAGCCGTGGTAGATGAATAGGGCGAGCGGAGCGCCGAAGCCCCAGTACAAAATGCCGAGTCCCCACGTGCTATCGGAGAGATGGAAGTTCTTCGCCATCTGCAGTACCGTCAGCATGATCGATTGGAACGGAATCAGCATCGGCATGATGCAGATGAAGTAAATGATCGAACTGGCTTTCGATTTCGTACGAGCCAGCTTGTACGCGGCGATGGACGAGATCAACACGATCCCGGCCAAGCCGAGGACGGTAATGACCGTATTGTTGAGGAACAGCCGCGGGTAGTTGATGAACTCCCAAACATAGCTATAGTTGGCAAAGGTTAATTTTTTCGGTAAAGCGATCACGTCGGTCATGACCTCGGAGAAGCTCTTCAATGAGTTGATGATGGTCAGGAACAACGGATACAGGAACAAGATTGAGAGGAGCACCATCACGATTTCCAGGACGATGCGGCCTGCACTATTCTTTTTCATTACGCCTCAACCTCCCTGCGTTTGAAGATAGTAAGCTGGATCACCGTAATAATTAGCACCGCTACGAAGAGAATCAGCGCTTTGGCTGTACCGTAGCCGTACAGGTTGTTCTGGAACGTATCGCGGTAAATGTCGTACGCCACGCTGTAAGTCGTACCGCCAGGGCCGCCGCCGGTCAAGGACAGGATGACGTCAAACACCTTGATCGAGTTGGTCAACGCCATAAAGACGGAAATCGTAATCGATGGAGCCAGCAACGGCAGCGTGACGTTAAAGAATCTGCGGATCGGGCCGGCACCGTCCACCGTAGCGGCTTCTTTCAAATCTTCCGGAACCGATTGCAAGCCCGCAATGTAGATCACCATGTAAAATCCGATCGATTGCCAGATCGATACGAACAACACCGAGATAAAAGCGAGTCCGGGTTCACCCAACCAGCTTAAGGCGAATACCCCCCAACCGGTGCTGGCACCTAGCGATTCAAAGCCTTGCATGAAGATGAACTTCCAGATAAAGCCGACGATAACCAAGCTGAGGATGTAAGGAATGAAGAAGGCTGCTCTGAGCCAGGTTGTCGTCTTCAACTTCATATCGAGCACCAGCGCCAGCAAGATCGCCAGCACGTTGATCAGCACGATATAAAGGATGGCGTATTTGATCGTAAACCAGGCCGCATGCGAGAAATTCGCATCGCCCATAAAAATCTGCTTAAAGTTGTCGAGCCCGACAAATTTCGGATGCTTGGAGATCCCGTTCCATTTGGTCAGGGAATAACGTATCGTCATGATGAACGGATAATAGAAGACGGCGATGATGGAAATCAGAATCGGCAACGTGAATACGCCAAACTCCAATTTCTCGCCCCGTTTTCTCCCTAGTTTGAACATAATGGCACCTCTTTTTCGTGACGTATTGTTTAAAGATCGGGTGAGGTTGGTTCCCTGCACACCTTGACTTTTTCGGCTATAATGATTATAAAACAGCGGTATTGCCGCCAAAATGGATTTAAGAAAACAGTTAAGGGTAAAAAGGTGAACTCGCTTTTTTCCCCGACGTACTAGAAATGAGGGGCTATGTTCAACCGCATCTTAAGCATGTTAACGACGCTTACTGACCGGATTTCGCGCAGACTGGTCAATAAGCTTATTTTGTTGTTTACAACGATTATTATTCTGGTGGTTGGGCTCTTGACGGTCATCTCCTATCAGATGCTGGAGCGAGAATCGGTAAACCATAGCATGGCCAGTACGACAAACAACCTGAAGCTGATCAATCAGAAGCTGGAGGATTATCTCGCCGGCATCGAGCAGTTGTCTCTGCCGCAAATCCACTATGAAGAGATTCTGCAGGCGATTATGAACGAAGAATCGGATTATGCGTCGAAAATGTACCTGGAAGATTATTTGCGCGAGCTGTTCTATTCGCGAAATGACCTGGAGAGCATTTATCTGTACCTGATCGATCAGCAGAAATACTACGCCATCACGCGAGAAGCTTATAACATCACGGTTCGGTCGAGCTATCAAGAGGGGATCCCCGAGCAGCCTTGGTACAAGCAGGCGATGGAGAGCCGTCACAACCAGTCTTATCAGTCATTTATCGCTCCCGGGTCCAAGTCAGGGTATGTCATGAACGAGGAGCCTAGCTTTATGGGTTATCACCGTGTCTTGCGTTCCTTGGTGACCCGCGAACCGAAAGCGGTGATCTCGTTCTATTTAAAACCGACGGTCAAGGACCAGATTCTGAAGGATGTTCCATTCGAGAATGGCGAGCACTTGCTGTACCTGGATCCAAACAATGTCCCTTTTCATGTGGATGAGCCTGCTTTCCTGGATCAAGTGGGACAAGCGCCATGGCTTGCCCGGCTTGGGGAGGATGCGTTGATGAAGCCGCTGACCTGGACCGACGAGGCGGGCGATAAGTATTTAATCGTCTATAACATTGAAGCGAACGGGGGCTGGAAGCTGGTTAAACCGATCCCGTACAGCAATATCTACGCAGCCGCCAAGGCAACGCGAAATTTGGGGTATTTGATCGGTTTGATTTTTTTGCTGATTTCGCTCATTCTGGTCGCGTTATTCTCCAATAAAATTACGAGCCCGCTCAAAGATTTGTCGCTTCAGATGCGCCGCTTTAGCGAAGGGACCTTTGACGCGGAAATTCCGGTGAAGGGCCGGGATGAGATTGCCTATTTATCACGGCATTTCAACCGCATGGTACGGCGGACGAACGATTTGATCAATGAACGCTATAAGATGAAATTGGTGGAGAAGAACGCCATCCTCAAAGCGCTGGAGGCGGAGATTAACCCGCACTTTTTGTATAACGCGCTGCAGGCGATTTCAACCAAAGCGTTGAAGAGCGGGGACGAGGAGGTGGCCGAGATGGTGGATGCCTTGGCATTAACCCTAAGATATTGCATAAGTGGAAAAGACATCGTAAACGCTAGGGAGGAGCTGAAGCACATCGAACGTTACCTCGCGCTGCAGAAAGCCCGGTTTGGCAGCCGTTTGCAGGTCACGGTCGAGTGGGAAGAGGCCCTCAAGGAGCTGCAAATTCCCAAGCTATCCATTCAATCTCTGGTCGAAAACTCCATCAAGCACGGGCTGGAGAAAATGTCGAGCGGCATCTCCATACGGATCCACGCCGAGCTGGGCGACACCCATGCTGTGATTTCGGTGCGGGACAACGGTCCGGGCATTTCTCCGGATCGCATGGAGCAAATCCAAACTTCGTTCCGCCAGGAATGGGAGGAACAGGAGGGAGAGAACATCGGGCTCAAAAACCTGTATACCCGCCTGAAACTTCTCTATGGCGAAGAAGCCGAGCTGAGCATCCAAAGCGATAAGCAGGGTACGGAGATGCGGATGATGATACCGCGGGGGGGCAGCAGTCATGTATAAAGTGTTGATTATCGACGACGAGGAACCGCTTCGCGAAGCGATTCGGATTTTGGGGAATTGGCAGGACCTTGAGGTTGATGAGATTTGGGAAGCGACTGACGGTAAGGCGGGGCTTGCGATGCTGGAACAGCACAAGCCGGATATCGTCATGGTCGACATGAAGATGCCTGAGCTGAACGGGGTCGAATTTTTGCAAATCGTGGAGCAGGAGTATCCCGAACTGTTGACGATCGTCATCAGCGGGTATAACGACTTCGAATTTACCCGTCAAGCGATCCATGCCAGAGTGGTGGACTATCTGCTGAAGCCGGTCAATCGCCAGGATTTGAACCAGGCGCTTCGCAAAGCGGTTGATGTGCTTCAGGCCAAACGTCAGATCCAAAGCGAATCGATCACCCGGAATATTGCCTTTAATATGTCGCTTCCAAAATTGAAAGAGAAAATCTATCTGTCGATTATTGAGCGCAGCTTTAAGAAGCAAAGCAATCAAGCGTTTCTGCCATTGATTGGTGCCGATCATCAAGATCATCGGTTTGGCGTGCTCGTCCTGCGGATCATGAATATGGAGGCCGTAAAGGACAGCCGGTTTAATCGCGACCGAGAGCTGCTGTATTTCGCCGTGGCTAACGTCATCAACGATGTCGCCGTGGACAGCCTGCAATGCTTCAGCTTCGCCAATCCGAAGCAAGAGCGGGAAATGATTGCGGTCTATACGGCGCGAGGGGGATACCCGCAAGAGATTGCCTTCCGTGCGGGGGAGTTGATGCGGAAAGTGGCCTCCACCTTAAGCGACTTGTTTGGGGTGCTGGTTGCGGGAGGCATCGGGCGATATTGCGAGGATGTAATGGATCTAGCCGCCTCCTATGAAGAGGCGATCTCCGGCATCCAGGGCATCGATTTGTTGAAGCTCAAAGGAAATGCCGTCATCGGGGAATCGGACAAGCCGACGGTTAAGGAGACGTTCTCCTTCTCCAGCCGCACGCCGATTCTGCGCGGGGCCCTGGAGGCGGGCAATCTCAACCATGCCAAATCGGTTATGTCTGAATTCGTCAAGAGTATTCGAGTTTCCGGCTTCTTCAGCATCGGTGCCGCCGACCGGATCCTGCGGGAAATTGTCGTGCTGATGAACGATACGGCTTCGGAGCTTCGTGTTCCGGCGGACAAGCTTCCTTCCTCGGGGGGAGATCGATCGCTGCAGGCGCTGGGGTTGCGAACGGATTTTGCCACGTTTGACCAGTTCGAAGCCTTGCTGCTGGAGTTGGCCGAGTATTATCACGAGCAAGTCCGTCGGTCGATGGCCGCGGGCCGTCCGTTCAGTGTCGAAGATATCAAGGAGTATATCGACAATCACTATTTTGAGGACATCAAAATTTCGATGTTCACGGAGAAGTATTTTCTGAGCCGCGAGTATTTGATGAAGCTATTCAAGCAACAATATGGCTGCGGGATCCACGAATATGTGCAGAAGGTTCGCATGGACAAGGCCAAGGAACTGTTGGACGACTCCATGCTTAAAATCCAGGAAATCTCCGAAATGTTGGGCTATAAAGACAAGAACTATTTTAGCAAGGCGTTCCGGAATTACTATGACCTGTCGCCTTCCGAATACCGTCAGCAGCAGGAGGAAAGGGTCAAAAAGTGAACTCGCAGGAGGACTCCACTTTTTTACCCTTAAATCACCACATATCTACATTTTTTCACCCGAGCCTTTTCTTTAGAATAAGGAGCATAACCAATGATCAACAACAAGAAAGTGGGGGCGTTAGTTAATGAAGAAGAAAATCCTGGCCTTATCGTTCAGCCTGGTGCTGCTTATGGGCCTGTTATCCGCATGCGGAGGCAACAATAACGCGGCGAATAACGGAGCGAACAACGCGGGTGCCGGCAATGGCGCTGCAACGGATGATTCCAAACCGGTCACGATCAACATGTTTACGGCTTCTCCGGAATATACCGATGCGTTTAACGCCTACATTGCGGAATATAAGAAAGTGAAGCCAAACGTGACGATCAACCTGGAGATCATGCAGGCGGACTACAACACGGTATTGAAATCGAGAATCGCGGCAGGCAGTACGCCTGACGTATTCCAAACGACGGCAGGCGGCGATATCGACACCTTTGCAGAATATAGCGCGGATTTGACGGATCAACCGCTGGCTGCTGCCATGACGGACGCCGTTCGTGCGAATATGACTTCTTCCGACGGAAAGGTTCTGGGTCTGCCGGTCAAAGGCAACCTGTTCTCCGTCATCTACAACAAGAAATTGCTGGATGAAGCAGGAGTTACCACTTTCCCGAAAACGACGGCCGAGCTGGACGACGCTATCGCTAAGCTCGAAGCTAAAGGCATCACGCCTTTCGCAAATGCGTATAAGGAATGGTGGGTATGGAAGCACGTATTCCAGCATTTCGTGAACGCAGCGGCTCAAGACGCTGGGGTAACGACGCAAGACCTGGTCAATAGCTTTATTGCTGGGGATGTCAAAATCAAAGATTACCCTGTCCTGTACAACAACTTCTTTAGCTTCATCGATACGACGGTGAAACATGGTACCGACAAGCCGCTGGAACGCGACAGCAATGCGCAAGTCAGTGACTTCGCATCCGGCAAAGCAGCCATCATGATCGGTAAAGGCGCATGGGACGAAGAAGCGATCAAGAAAATTACTCCGGACATCCAAATCGGCATCGCGGGTTATCCGGTCAGCGACAAAGCAGAGCAAGCAACGATCATCACCGGTGCGGACCAAGCTTTGCGCATTAATAAAGATTCCGCAGTTGTGAACGAAACAATTGAATTCTTTAACTGGTTGTACACGTCCGAATACGGCAAGAACTGGTTCTCTACTGTAGCGAAGGTTATTCCGCCGATCAAGGATGCTCCTCTTCCTGATTTGGATATGCCGAAGCAAATGAACGAAATCTTGAAATCGGAGCCGTCGGGCGACCTGGCGATCAATTACTCGCTGGATACGTTCCATCAAAAATTCGGCGAGATCATGCAAGCCTACATCGGCGGCAGCAAATCGAAGGATCAAGCGGTAACGGAAATCGAACAAGCTTGGGTACAACTGGGTTCGGCTCAATAATATCGAAAGTCTCGGTTGTTCCTTAAACACAAATGAACCCAGCACCACCTCCGGTGCTGGGTTTTGTTTTTACTTATGACGGTTGAAGGGGAGTGCGAAGGTGATGAGCAGAATCGCGATTCGGGAAAATGGCTTACATCTGGTATTGGAGGTAACCCAGGAGCAGGATGTGCGGCTGCTTCATTTTGGGGCAAATGCGCTGGACGAGGCGCGGATCCGGGAGGAGCGCAAACCGGGCTTCCGCCTGATGGAGCTGCAGCTTACGGGAGAGGACCGGGACGAATACCATGGGCGAACCCATCGGGCATCGTACCCGGGGCTGCGGATGGTTTACGCCGGCCATACGAACGGCCGCAATGAATTCGGGCGGAAGCTGGAGGTTGCCCTGCGCGACCCGAAGACCGGGCTGGAGGCCGTGCAGCACGTGCAATTTTACGATGGGGTGCAGACGGTCCGGGCCTGGGTGGAATTGTTTAATGCCGGTTCGGCGGCGGTGGGCGTCGAATATGTCTCTTCCTTCGCATTGACCGGCCTGGATAAGGAAGGCGGACAGGATCGGGACGACAAAATGGTATTGTCCATTCCCCATACCGGATGGCAAAGCGAGCTGCAATGGCGGGCTTACCGATTACCAGAGCTGGGGTTATCCCATTTAACCGATCGCAGCTCCAAGCGGATCACCTGCAGCAATACGGGCTCCTGGTCGGCGGCCGAGCATATTCCGATGGCGGTGCTGGAGAACCGGGAAACGAACACCAGCCTGTTCTGGCAAATCGAGCACAACGGTTCTTGGCATTGGGAAATCTTCGACCAGGTTGATCAGTTGACCTTGCTCCTCAGCGGCCCAACTGAACACGATAACCACTGGTGGGTATCGCTCGCGCCGGGGGAGCGGTTCGTCAGCGTTCCGGTCGCGGTTGGAGCGACCAATGGCGGCTTCGAAGCGGCGATCGGGCAACTGACCGCTTATCGTCGCCGGATTCGCCGGCCAAACGCCGATAACCGGGAGCTGCGGATTATTTTCAACGATTACATGAACTGCCTTTGGGGCTCCCCGACGACGGAAAAGCTACTGCCGTTGATCGACGCCGCTGCCGAAGCGGGCTGCGAATATTTCTGTATCGATGCCGGCTGGTACGCTCCAGGCGAATGGTGGGACGGTGTTGGCGAATGGCTGCCGTCTTCGGAACGGTTCCCGGAAGGGATCAAGTATGTGTTGGACTATATCCGGGGCAAAGGGATGGTGCCGGGGTTGTGGCTCGAGCTGGAGGTGATGGGCATCAACAGTCCGAAGTTGGCAGACACCGATGACAGCTGGTTCTTCCTGCGCCATGGCAAGCGGGTGATGGACCGCAGCCGGTACCAACTGGATTACCGCAACCCGAAGGTAGTCGCCCATGCCGATGAGGTCATTCGTCGGTTAGTGGAGGATTACGGGGTCGGTTACATTAAGATGGATTACAATATTAACGCCGGGATCGGGACAGAAGCAGCTGCGGATAGCTTCGGCGACGGGTTGCTGCAGCATAACCGCGCGTACCTCGCTTGGCTTGACCGTATTTTCGCGCGGTATCCGGAGCTTGTGATCGAGAACTGCTCCAGTGGCGGGATGCGGATGGATTACGCAATGTTGAGCCGTCATAGCATCCAGTCGACCAGCGATCAGGAGAACTATGTGAACTATGCGGCGATCGCCGCCGCATCCCCTTCGGCACTGACGCCGGAGCAATCCGCCATCTGGTCGTACCCGCTGCGGGAAGGCGACGACGAGGAAGTCGTCTTCAACATGGTCAACGCGCTGCTGCTGCGCGTGCACCAAAGCGGCCATCTGGCCGAACTGAGCCCGCGACGCCGGGTACTTGTGAAGGAAGCGCTGGATTACTACAAGGCGATTCGCGCGGATATTCCGGAGGCGTTGCCGTTCTGGCCGCTGGGGTTGCCGAAGCAACAAGACGATTGGGTCAGCCTGGGGTTGCAACGGCCGGGAAGCGATAAGGTTTACTTGGCCGTGTGGCGAACCCGCGGGGAGACTTCGTCTCAGATCCTGTCGCTTTCAAGGCTGCAAGGGGAGACGCTGGATATTCGCTGCGCATATCCGCAAGACTTGGATTGCGCCTGGAGCTGGGATTCCGCAGCGGGTCAACTGACGGTGACCCTGCCGCCTGCCCCTTCGGCACGATTGTTTGAGATTCGTCGCCGCAAGCCGTAACGGAACTCGTATGAAAGATCCGCATCGCTGCTTATCGCAGGGGATGCGGATTTTTTATGTGGGCGGGGGAGTTGGGGGTAGTAGGTAGACCGAGGTTGGACACCGAGTGAGGTTATTCTATCGTGCGGGCATGTTTCGGAGTGGCGGGGGCGATGCTAAGGGGGCTACGGCACGATTCCGGGTTCGACTCCGAATGGGTTGTACTTCTATTGTTGACATGAAACCTAATGGTGTCATATAATCGTTTTATTAGGAAACCATTTGGTTTCATATAAATCCAATAAATATTTTGGCAAAGAGGAGAATAGATGATGGATCAAAATAACACAGGCAAGCTGCCGGACATTCGGCATACGATTCTGCTAAATGCACCCATCTCCCGGGTATGGGAGGCGGTTGCAACGTCGGAGGGGATTGCGGCCTGGTTCATGCCGAATACCTTCCAGCCGGTAGAGGGGTATGAATTTGTCCTGCATGCCGGTCCCTTCGGGGATTCCCCCTGCAAGGTGACAGTCCTGGATCCGCCGCGCCGGTTATCGTTTCATTGGGGCAAGGATTGGACGCTCACGTTTGAACTGGAAGAGAAGGACAATCAAACGGAATTCACGTTGATTCACGGCGGCTGGACCGCCGACCAAGTTACCGAGTTCGGCCAACCGCACGAAGTCGTTCGCGGCAACATGGATCAAGGCTGGGCCGGTATGGTGGGCAAGCTGGCCGAATACGTTCGGGTGTAAGCCATGGGGGAGGCGGCCTCTGCAAAACACGACGTGTTCCAGGCGATCGCGGACCCGACGCGCCGGGAGCTGCTGCAGCTTCTAGGCGGGCGGGAACTGCCGCTGAAGGATATCAGCGGCCGGTTTCCGATGAGCCGTACGGCAGTATCCAAGCATCTGCGCATCTTGGCCGAAGCCGGACTTGTGCAGGAGCGCAAGGTCGGGCGGGAGACGCGTTATCGTCTGGATGCGGATCCGCTGCTGGAACTAAAGCGTTGGTTGGAGTACTACGAGCGTTTCTGGGAGAACAAGCTGTCCTTGCTCAAGCATTATGTCGAAACCGATCCGGACGCAGAGCCGGCGGGGCTTCGCCCCGTTCCTCCGCCGTCGACAGGCAGTACAAACGAATCCCCGGGCCACTAGGCCGGGGATTTTTGGGTTGTCTGCTTCTCAATTTGGTATATAATGGGTTTGTATTCATTCAAATTGTACCTATCCTACCAAATCGTTAAGGAGGTTGTTGACATGAAGTACGCCAGTTTGGGAAGAACCGGCTTGAAGGTGAGCCGTCTGTGTCTGGGGACGATGAATTTTGGTCCGACGACGGATGAGAAGGAAGCGTTTAAGATCATGGACGCGGCGATCGATGCCGGCGTCAATTTCTTTGATACGGCCAACGTCTACGGTGGAGTTGAGCATCGCGGCTGGACCGAGGAGATCATCGGGCGCTGGTTCGCGCAAGGCGGCGGCCGGAGAGAGAAGGTAGTGCTGGCTACGAAGGTATACGGGGCCATGAGCGATCCGGCAGTAGACCCGAATGAAGGCGCTTCCGGCTTGTCGGCTTATAAAATTCGCCGCCACCTGGACGATTCGCTGCGGCGGCTCGGCACGGACCATATCGAACTGTACCAGATGCATCATGTCGACCGGAACGTGACCTGGGAGGAGTTATGGAATGCCTTTGAGGTAGCGCAAAAACAAGGCAAGATCGGTTACGTCGGCTCCAGCAATTTCGCCGGGCGTGATCTTGTAAAGGCGCAATATGAAGCCAAAACCCGTGGAGCGCTGGGGCTGGTATCCGAGCAGCATAAATACAGTCTGCTTTGCCGCTTGCCGGAATTGGAGGTTCTGCCGGCGGCCGAAGAGCTGGGAATCGGCGTTATTCCGTGGAGTCCGCTGGACGGCGGCATTCTCGGGGGCAATTTGAATCCGCAGCCTGGCTCGCGAACGGCCAGACAGGGTGAACGGGTCGAAATGCTGCGTCCCCAACTGGAGCGGTTCAGCAAACTATGCAACGAACTAGGCGAATCGGAGGCTACGGTGGCTTTGGCCTGGACGCTAGCCCATCCTGCGGTCACGGCGCCGATTATCGGGCCGCGGACCTTGCAGCAATTCGAGGAGTCGCTGCGGGTTGTTGACGTTGAGCTGAACGAGGAGACGCTGAAGGCGATTGACGAGATCTTCCCGGGTCCGGGCGGAGAAGCGCCCAAAGCCTATGCATGGTAATACGACGAAGGAGAATTTGGTGATGATTCGATACGAACGAGGCACGGAGCTGGAAATGGGGACGATCTATCAGGCGTTTCTGCGTGGATTCGCCGATTACATCATCCAATTTAACCTGACCGAAGCGGAGTTTGCGGAGCGGTTTTTCGGTCCGGAAGGCAACGCGCTGGAGCATTCCTTCGTGGCTCTTGACGGAGAAGAACCTGTAGGTGTTGTCCTAGGCGGCAACAAGGTTTATGAATCCGTCCAGACCCTGCGCTGCGGTGCGCTGGCCGTAAGCCCGGAATACCGGGGCAAGGGCGTAAGCGCGGGGCTGATGGATCTACACCAAGAAGAAGCGCAGCGGGCCGGATGCAAACAGTTGTTTCTGGAAGTCATCGCCGGAAACGATCGGGCGATCGCCTTTTATCTGAAGCGAGGATACCGCCGCGTTTACGACGTCTCGTTCTACACGCTTCCCGATGCATCCCGATTGGAGGCCCCGCTTGGGGCTTCCGCGGGAGGATCGGTAGAGCGGATCGAGTTTGAGGCGTTTGCCGACATGGTGGATGCTTGGAAGTATTTTCACATTAACTGGCAGAACGACTTGGAATACCAGCAACTGAGTTCTTCCAACGCATATTATGGTTTCCGGGTGAACGGCGAATGGGTAGGGGGGCTCTCCATCAGTTCGAGCGGCAAGATCAACCTGCTGATCGTTAGCCACCGGTATCGAGGGAAGGGCATTGCCACCCGGCTGCTAAACGCCGCCCGCGAGGAGCTGGGTTTTGTGAAATTCACCGCCTCCACTCCCGACAATGCGTTGCTAGAAGGATTCCTGGATCGGCATGGATTCGTGCGCGATAAGATTCGCCTGCATGAGATGTACCTTCGGTTATAAAAAATGGGCGTACCGGACCTGAAGTGTTGACACCAGACTTGGATATCGTTTATCATCATGTAGACCGATCGGTCTAATCTATGCGGAAAGGTACCGGTGCGCATGTCCAATCAGAACCCAACCCGGCAGCTGCTGATCGAAACGACGGCAAAGCTGTTGCAGAACCAAGGCTATAACGCAACGGGCCTGAATCAAATCACCCAAATGAGCGGTGCGCCTAAAGGGTCATTGTATTACCATTTCCCTGAAGGCAAAGAACAGCTTGCATGTGAAGCCGTAAGTTATACGAAGAACGTAACGTTAGCGAGTCTTCGCGCGGTACTGGATGCGACATCGGATGCAGTCGGGGCCGTACAAGCCTTGCTGACCCTCATTGCGGATAACTACGACCGCGAGGATGCGGAGCTGGGGGTGCCGATTGGCATTGTCGCTCATGAGACCGCCCGCAGTAACGAGAATATACGTCAAGCCTGCTGCGGAGTATATAACGCCTGGATTGCCGAATTCGAGAAGAAGTTTACCGCCTCCGGCTATAGCGAGGAAGAATCGGCCGACCTTGCGCTCCTCATCAACGGGATCGTGGAAGGCTCGATCATCATGTGTCTGACGCAGAAGAGCAGCCAGCCCCTGCGTACGGCAGCCCGACTGATTCCGCGACTCTTTCCATCCTGAACCTTTCGTTTCTAGGACCTTCGGGTGGAGGAGGAAGGAGTTTCGCGGTGTTATATTTTAAATTTTATATATAGAATGGTCTAATAGGAAAGCGAGTCAAACTCCAAGGCAAGCCTTGCCTTGTTCATATATAAACCTTACTAGAGACAAAAAGTCCAAAATAGGAAGATGTGGAGGTAACCCTACAAATGAATACGTCAACGCTGACATCGGGTCAAGGATCCGGTGTAGAAGGGATCAGGCGTCTGCCGATTACGATTGCCCTGGTCATTGGGGCCTTTGTGTCCATTTTGAACGAAACTTTGCTGAACGTAGCCTACACCGACCTCATGCAGGAGCTGAAGGTGGGGGCTTCAACCATACAATGGCTTTCTACTTCTTATATGTTAGTGATCGGGATTCTGGTGCCCATTACGGCGCTGTTGATCCAATGGTTTACGACTAGGCAGATGTTCCTGTCGGCGATGATCCTGTTCCTGATCGGAACCGTCGTCTGCGGGATCGCGCCTTCGTTTGCTGTGCTGCTGTTAGGGCGGATCATTCAGGCGATCGGGACGGGGCTGCTGCTCCCGGTGATGATGAACACCATTCTGACGATCTATCCTCCTGAAAAAAGAGGCGCGGCCATGGGCACCATCGGCCTGGTCATCATGTTTGGTCCAGCGATCGGCCCTACCTTGTCCGGTCTCATCTTGGACGCATTGGATTGGCGCTGGCTGTTTTATCTGGTCATCCCTTTAGCGGTGCTATCCATCGTCTACGGCGCGCTTTATTTGCGGAACGTCTCGGAACTGACGAAGCCGCGGGTGGATCTGCTGTCTATTCTGCTGTCGACGGTCGGCTTCGGCGGTATCGTGTATGGCTTCAGCCATGCAGGGGAAGGGGAAGGCTGGTCAAGTCCGGTCGTTTATGCCTGCTTGATTGTTGGATTTATCGCTTTGGTTTTATTCGTCTGGCGGCAATTGAAAGTCTCCGAGCCAACTCTGGACGTTCGCGTCTTTAAATACCCGATGTTCGCTTTATCGGCGGTGCTGCTGATGGTCATGATGATGACATTGTTCTCAACGCTGATCATCCTGCCGATGTACCTCCAAGGAGCACTGCTGTTGGCACCGTTCGCAGCCGGGCTCGTGCTGCTTCCCGGCGGGGTTATCAACGGCCTGATGTCGCCGGTAGCGGGCAGACTGTTTGATAAATTCGGCCCACGCGCGCTGATCGCACCGGGACTCATCATCGTCATCGCCACCTTGTGGTTTATGCGTGGATTGACGACGGCCAGCTCGACAGGTGAGGTTATTACTCTGCATATCACGCTGCTGATCGGTATTTCGCTGGTCATGATGCCCGGGCAAACCACAGGGCTGAATCAGCTGCCGCGCAGCTTGTATCCGCATGGCACCGCGATCATGAACACGCTGCAGCAGGTGTCCGGCGCGATCGGCACCGCGCTGTTCATCAGCATTTTCTCGCACGGCCAGGAGCGTTACCTGAAAGCAGCGGCCAATCCGCAGGATCCGGCGGAGCTTGGAAACGCGCTGGTGTCCGGGATGCAAAATGCCTTTACGATTTCCATGTACGTCGGCGTGGTGGCGCTGTTGATCGGCTTGTTCCTGCGGCGTACCTACGCGCCGGATGAAGCGCAAGAAGCGGCGGCCGGCCATCCGGAATTCAAGCCGGAGGTTCAACCGGAAGTGCGTTAACATCTAGGGAATAACAGTCTGGGTTGCTTCAGGCTGGCAGAAACCGGATCGGTGGAGAGATTTCCGCCGAGCCGGTTTTTTTGCCCCTCCTAAATGTGAACATTCTGGAAAACTTGCGGATTTCGATTGAACATCGGGCGGTGAACAGGGATGATGGCATAGGAACAAGATCCATTCTGAACGGGAGTGAGTCGATGATATCCACATCTTCCCGCATGATCGGCGTGTTGCTGGCGCAAGTCGGCACGCCGTCTGAGCCGACCGCCAAGGCGGTACGACCCTTTTTGCGCCGTTTTCTATCCGATCGGCGCGTCATCGATTACCCGCCGTTGCTGTGGCAGCCGCTGCTGCGCGGCGTGATCCTAGCCGTCCGCCCGAAGCGCTCGGCCAGATTGTACGCTAGCATTTGGGGGGACGAAGGGTCGCCCTTGCTTTCGATCTCGCGCCTCCAGCAAGCCGGCCTGCAGCAGCGGCTCGGCGACCGTTATAAGGTCGAGCTGGGCTTCGCCTACAGCGAACCGGACATCGCCCAGGCGATGAGCCGCCTGGAAGCGGCGGGGGCGGACCGCATCCTCGTCCTGCCGCTGTACCCGCAGTACTCGTCAACGACCACCGCCGCTATCTATGATGCGGCTTGCTTCGCTGCCCTCGGCAAGGATCGGCGCACGGGGCCCTCCGCGAAGCGGTTCGTACCGGAGCTGCGCCTGGCGGGTGCGTTCTTCGACCATCCCGGCTACATTCGCGCAATGCAAATGCATCTATCGTCGCTGCTGCAGCGCCTTCCCCAACCACCGGACCGGTTCCTGCTCAGCTTTCACGGCATTCCGCAGCGTTATGCAAATGGCGGCGACCCGTACCCGGAGCAGTGCCGGGAAACCGCGCGCCTTTTGGCGGAGGCCATGGGCTGGACGTCGGAGCAATGGGACCTTGCGTACCAATCGCGGTTTGGTCCGGAAACCTGGCTGGGCCCCTCCACGGGAGAACAACTGCAGCGTTTGGCCGACAGCGGGGCGAAACGCCCGCTGGTCTACGCGCCCGGGTTTGTGACCGACTGCCTGGAGACGCTGCATGAACTGGGGGTCGAAGCGAGGGAGGACTTCGCTGCCCGAACCGAAGGCGCTACGGGTGGCGACGGTTTAACGGTCGCCCCTTGCCTGAACGATCAGCAGGAATGGCTGGATCTCCTAGCGGAGGTTGTGCGCAATAACGCGAAGGGTTGGACGGACACCTGAGCAAGTCGGAAACAGTAGGCATTTAAAGGGAAGACATGCGAACGGAATGGCTATACTGTCAACAAGAGAGTACATAAGGAAAAGGGGTATCTGTTTTTATGGAACGTTTTTTTAAACTAAAAGAACACGGAACAACCATCAGAACCGAGCTGCTCGCCGGGTTAACCACCTTTTTGGCGATGGCTTACATCCTGGTGGTCAACCCCGCGGTGCTTAGCGCCGCGGGTGTTCCGTTTGATCAAGTTTTCATGGCGACGGTCATTGCTGCCGTAACAGGCACGCTGTTTATGGCGATGTTCGCCGGTCATCCGATCGCCATTGCGCCCGGCATGGGGTTAAACGCCTATTTTACCAGCGTAGTGGCCAGCACTGGTTTGTCTTATCAGACCGTGCTCGGCACGGTGTTTTTTGCCGGCGTGCTGTTTCTGCTGTTGAGCTTGACCCAGCTGCGGGAAGCGCTAATTCGCGCGATTCCCGATTCGTTAAAGTTCGGGATTACCGCGGGAATCGGGTTATTCATAGCTTTTCTAGGCCTAAAAATGTCCGGTATCGTTGTGGCCAATCCAGACAATCTGGTCACTTTCGGCGATTTGCACCGTTCGGTGACTTTACTGACCTTGTTTGGTGTATTTGTCACGCTTGTCCTAATGGCCCGCCGCATTCCCGGCGCGTTGTTCATCGGCATGGCGCTGACCGCGGTGCTCGGCTATTTCACCGGCCAGCTGAAATTGGACGGCTTTGTCTCTGTACCTCCGGCCCCAGTGTTCTTCGACCTGGATTTGTCCGGCGTCTTTAGCCAAGGGTTGTATACGACCGTATTCGCGTTTTTGCTCGTGACGTTGTTCGATACGACCGGCACGCTGATCGGCGTCACCGAGCAAACCGGCGCAATGAAGAACGGAGAGCTTCCGCGGGCCAAGGCCGCGCTGCTTGCGGATGCGACGGCAACCACCGTCGGCTCGATGTTCGGCACAAGCCCGACGACCGCCTTCATTGAATCGACGACCGGCGTGGCTGCAGGCGGCCGCACAGGGCTGACGTCGCTCGTCGTAGCGGTTCTGTTTCTGTTGTCGATGTTCATCTCGCCGCTGGTCGGAGCGATCTCGGGTTTGCCGGCCATCACCGCCCCCGCGCTGATCATCGTCGGATGTTTCATGATGGAAGGGCTGGCCCGGATTCAATGGAAATCGTTCGACGAGGCGTTTCCGGCCTTTGCCATTCTCTTGATGATGCCGCTCACCGCGAGCATCGCCACCGGCATCGCCGTCGGGTTCATTACGTATCCCGTGATGAAGCTGGTCAGCGGCAAAGGGCGGGAGGTTCATCCGCTGCTTTACGTATTTGGCGTGATCTTCGTGATCCAACTGGCCTTTTTCCCGGCGCACTAAGGAAATGAAGAAGATTTTGTTACCCGTTTTAACCTGGGTGAGACCCTTTTTTCGGCGGGCCGTCATATAATGAACGTGTAAGCCATACAATGGATATCCTGAGGCGATTCGATCGCCTGATGTGCTGAACATGGAAAGGCGGACCTGAGATGAAAAACTGGTTTGCAGCGCTGCTTCCATTAGCGCTGGTTGTGATGTTGCCTGCGTTCGACGCCAAGGCACCGGCATCGGCAGGATTCCTTGCTGGAGCGGGGAACCAAACAACAGCTGTCGGGACGGCGGAGATCCGGGTCCCGGAGACGATCACGGTCTATTTGAGCGCAGTCGATCTTGGAACCGGCGGTGGAACGCTGACCGGAGATCCGATCTTGTGGTATCAGGGGGGAGAAGCATCGGCCATCTTCGCTGAACGCGAACCGGATGCCGGGATCGATGGACCGCCGGACGGCTATTATATCGTGAATGACACCGAGGAAGCGATCGCGTACCCCGTTTCTCCGAATGCCGAGGTTCGGCTGCAGATTTATGACCGCACCGGTCAGCCGGAGGATATCGAGATCGTGGGGGATGAAGCGGTATCCTTGCAGAAATTCAGCGAGTTGTTCCGGAATACGGATCTGCTCGACCTTAGCCAATTTCCTTATCATCTGACTCTTAAGGACGGCCAAGTCGTGCGGATCGTGCAGCAATACGTTCCTTAACGCGAAACTTCCCTCGCCAAAATTAAGAAGCCCAAAGCCGGAGATCGATTCCGGCTTTTTTTATGTCAATGTTTGTCAACAAAAACGTGTAGCACTATTTTGTGATTGTAGTATAATATTTCCTTAGACGTAGTGCTTTGTACCTAAAGTTTTCCAGCCATTAGGGTTGTGGTATAGCCTCACATCAAGGGGGTAAAGTATGGATGGATACCCATCAAATTCATAACAAGAACGTCTGGATGCTGAGGCTGCTCGCTGGCTTTTTTGCCATTTCCAGTTTGCTCCTCATGATCGTCAACCGGAACCTCGATGCGGAAATCCCGCTTCTGGGCGGTTCGATGCTCTTGGTGCTGGGCGGAATGGTCGGCAGCCGCAAATGGCCGCGTTTTACGATGGTACTGACCATCGTCATGCTGTCCGTTTATCTCAACGTGATGGTCATGAAGGACATGACCGTGACGAGTTATATATTTTTGGGATTGCTGCCGCTCCTCAGCTTGATTTATCTCAATTATGCGGCGGTTGTCTTGGCAGGCACGCTTCACTTGGGATCGGGGCTATATTATGTTTTTGCCCACAGGGAGCTGTTATTCAGCGGACAATTGAATCTGAACGACGCTATGTATTTCTTGGTTTACGGATTGTTTATCCTTTTGTTCACGGCCATCTATATCCTGGTAACCAAGAAATTGTCCCAACGCGCCGAAGACAGCGAGCGGCGTTTGCGCGATATCCTTGAAAGCGTATCCGTTGGAATCTGGACCTATGATTTCAGTACAATGGAACTTGAGGTCTCCGACGGTTTTGAGCAAATTACCGGGTATTCGAACCAAAGCTTGAAGGGTCAGGTCACCCGTTTGCAGGCGATGATCCACCCCGAGGATCTAGGCTTGTTCTACGAGGTCCAGCAGGAATTGATTATCCAAAGGTCCAGCTCGGTGATCGAGTGCCGGATCGTTCGGCCGGACGGGGAGATTAAATGGATTCAGGGCCGAGGGCGGCCCCATTTCAACTCGCTTGGGAACCTCGTGCGCCTGGAAGGAGTCGTCATCGAAATTACCGAGCGGAAGCATCTGGAGGAAACGATTCATTTCTTGGCGTTTCACGATGAGCTGACCGGACTAGCGAACCGGACGAAGTTTGCCTCAAGATTTGCAGAAGTGAAGGGGCAGGGCGAGCCGGTGGCGTTGATGTTTCTGGACCTGGACAATTTTAAGGAAGTGAACGACACATTTGGGCATGAAGCCGGGGATGAATTGTTAAAGCATATCGCTGGCCGGCTTGTTTCTTTGGTGCGGTCCGAGGATATGGTGTGCCGCTTGGGCGGGGATGAATTCGTCATTTTATTAGTGGACTTGAGTGAGGACGGAGTCTTAAAAGTCATGGAACGCATTCGGACAAGCCTGGCTGAAGGTTATATGTACCGCGGAATTCAAGTTGGCGTTTCGGCAAGTATAGGCATTAGTATGTCGCCGGACGGGGATGCCAGCTTGGAGGACATGCTCCGACTTGCCGATGCCACGATGTATGACGTTAAACGGGGCGGCGACTCCATCCGGCTTACCGCCGAACGGAACATGCCGCTGCCCAGCTGACCTACTTCTTCGTGCCTCTGTTTTCTTTTCGTTCTAAATAAACAGCCCCCAGCCACTGGCTTGCGGCAAACAGCACTACCATACCGAGGATCAGCAGAAAACGGTTGTCCCCTTTGCGCAGCAGCAGTTGCAGAAGGAACAGGGCAACCGCCACCTCGGTCCACATCAGGCCACGTTTACGCAGCGCCTTGAGGTCGTACGTCCCGGAACTCATTTTCCGTAGATTCCAAACGGCGACGACGCCCAGAACGAGGAGAAAAATCAATGATCCGATCCAATCTTCTCTAGAAAATATAGACAATATGCGAACCCCTCTTCAATCGGTTGTAAGTACGACTTACTTTGCATTTTAGCTTAACCAATCGGGTCTGGCAAACCGGCGGGAGTTCAAGCCTTGGGCATGCGCGTTTGTCAAGGACATATCCAACAGCCATTATTTCAAAAATAAGATATCTTCTTTTTAACTAGACAAAAAAGAGGATGATGGAGAATGGCGATCACCAAATTTCTCAAGCTGGTCGAAATCCAGACCAAGGCGGCAAGCATGATTCCGCTGTTGTTCGGCACGATTTACGCCGTCTACCGGTTCCATGTATTCGAAACTTGGCATTTTGTGCTCATGCTAATTTCCCTGTTAAGCTTTGACATGACCACGACAGCGATCAATAATTATTACGATTACAAAAAAGCTGCTCGCAAGCATGGCTACGGGTACGAAACGCACAACGCGATCGTGAAATACAACATGAATCCGGCGGCGGTGCTGACCTTGATTATCTTAATGTTTCTCATCGCGGTGACTGCTGGGGTGATCCTGTTCCTTCAAACCGGGTGGCTGCTGCTGTTGCTCGGCGGATTGTCGTTTGCGGTGGGCATCTTGTATTCCTTCGGGCCGATTCCGATTTCCCGAATGCCGCTGGGCGAAATATTTTCCGGCTTGTTCATGGGATTTGTTATTATATTTGTATCGGCTTACGTCCATGCGGGCGACCGTTTGGCGTCGTTGACGCTGGAAGGCGGCACGGTGACGCTGCAGGTCCATTTAATTGAGACACTGTTGGTATTCCTGATCTCCATTCCAGCGATCCTCGGGATCGCGAACATCATGCTGGCCAACAACATTTGCGATATGGAAGAGGATATCGAAAATAAACGCTACACCTTGCCGGTGTACATCGGGAAAGGACCGGCGCTGATCCTGTTTAAACTGCTCTATTATGCGGCCTACGTGGATGTGGTTGTACTAGCCATCCTGGGGGTTAACCCGTTCATCCTGCTGCTGGTGCTTATTACCGTGGTGCCGGTGTCGAAAAATATCAAAACGTTTACCGCACAGCCTACCAAGCAGTTTACGTTTGGCTTGTCGGTGCAAAATTTCCTGCTGACCAATGCGGCGCGCATTGTCGCGCTGGGCATCGCCGTCGTTCTCACCTTCTGACTCTTTGAACGATGGCGGCGCAACCTCGCGATCCCTGCCTTCGCTTGCGTTAGCTTAACATGAGGCGGAGGCGAAGGACGAGATGGACAAGATTCGGTTTGGCCTAATCGGCGGAGGCTGGCGGGCAGAGTTTTATTTGCGGATTGCCCGCGCGCTGCCGGAGCGTTTTGAAGTCAGCGAGATCTATATGCGGGACGAAGCGAAAGGCCGGGAAGCCGCCCAAATCTGGGGCGTCCCGGTTACTTCGCGTCTCGAGGCGTTCCTGGAGCGGCGCAACTTCGATTTCGCCGTGTTGTCGCTGCCCCGCGCAGTCACGCCGGACTTCCTGATCCGGCTCAGCGAGGCGGGCATCCCCGTCTTGACGGAAACGCCGCCGGCGGCCGATTTGGACGGGCTGCACCGGCTCTATGAAGCGGTGGGCCCCGCAGCACAAATCCAGGTGGCCGAGCAGTTCCTGTTCCAGCCGATGCATGCGGCCCGCTTAGCCATTGCACGATCCGGCCTGCTGGGCGAGGTGTCGCATGTGCAGGTCTCCGCGGGGCATGGCTACCACGGCATCAGCTTGATCCGGCAGCTGCTCGGAGTGGGATTCGAGGAAGCGGAGATTCGCGGGGAGCAGATTACTTCCCCGCTGGTGCAAGGCCCCGGCCGCGGCGGGTGGCCGACCGAGGAGCGGATCGTCTCCTCGGCCCAGACAATCGCGCTGCTGCGTTTCGGCGAGCGGACGGCCTTGTTCGATTTCACCTACGATCAATATTTCTCGCCGATCCGACGCCATCGCGTGCTGGTGCGCGGAGACCGGGGTGAAATGGAGGGCACGGAGCTACGCTATCTCCGTGACTACCGCACCCCGGTGGAGCTGCAGCTGCGCCGGGTGGATGCCGGCCAAGACGGCAGCCTCTTGGGTTATTACCACGAAGGTGTGTTGGCCGGCCCGGACTGGGTCTACGAGAATCCGTTCCGTCCCGGGCGGCTCAGCGACGAAGAGATCGCCATCGCCACTAGCCTGGACCGGATGGGACGTTACGTGCAGGGAGGCCCCTCTTTCTATAGCCTAGCGGAGGCCGCACAGGACCAATACCTCTCGCTGATGCTTGAGGAAGCCGTTCGATCCGGTCAGACGGTGCGAACCGAACGTCAGCCTTGGGCAACAAGGCAACCCTAAACCCTAAACGCAAACAAAGAGCCGCCCGGTTGATGCCGGACGGCTCTTTCTGCGTTTTGACGAAACGGTTAGTGTCGTTTCCTTGGGGCGATCATGACGCCTGCGCCGATGGCGATCAAGGCGATGGCCAGAACGGGCTGACCGAAGATCAGCCGATTGTACAGCGAACCTAGCGAGAACACGGCGAAAAACAACAGCGACAGCACCGTCAAAATGTTGATCGGGATCAGCAGGTACCGGTTGCGGTTGCCGAACCAATAGAACTCGAACAAACCGACGGCCGGGGCCAGAATGAAACCTGGCCACAAATACTCCCAGCTGTTGAACAACGTAGCTAGTTGGCAGACGAGACCCACGGTGAACAGGATTCCTCCGGGGATGAGGAGTCCCGTTGCCTTGCGATCGGTCACCGAGAAATACATCCAGTGGAAGAACAAGCCGAGCGGAAGGACAAATAAGGTGGGCCAGAAGTTGCCGAATAGCGTTCCCGCGCTGATCGCTTCCTTGCGGAAGAAGAGGAGGTAGATACCGAGCAAGATGAGCGCGGGACCGATCCATGATTTTTTATTCAAATTCATATCCAATCTCCTTTGCCTATGTACTTAACTGATAACAGCATACTACAAAAGCGCAAGGATGACTTCAGTCTCTAGGGGAGCCGAGAAACTGGACCTAAGTCCAGTCTAACTGCCAGAATAAAAACGGCCCGGGGAAGAAACGCTAACCTAAGGAATAGGCAGAGCGACCTTTCCCATCCATTATCAAACGCTCAGGAGGTTAGAACGACATGGAAAATAACAAGCAACAACGGAAACCCGGCACCGGAAACGGCAGCAGCAACGGGCAGAACCAAACGACCGGTAATGGAGGAGAAGCGGATAACGGCCGCTTGGCCACGATCAAGAACCACCGTACCGAAGGCGGAGAGGCGTTAAACGAATTTATTTCCGGCGAAGATAAGTACGAGGGATAAGTGGAAAAAAGCCGAAAGCCGCTGCACAGGGTCCTGTGAGCGGCTTTCTTGCGCAGGTTATTTTTGCGTGCTATGCTGCTTGGTCGAAAGCTGACCGGCGGGGTTACCGTGGCCGCGTTTTTTATTCTTGGCTTGCTTCTGTTGCTGATCCTGAACCTTCTCGACGAATTCGTGCAGATTTTCCATGAGGTCGATCGTCTCCTTGGCTGAAGTGTAGTTGTGATCCCATTTTCATTGGTTACTATTCCCCGTTCCCGCGTTTTTCATCAGGCGACGGACTCTATACTTGCTATCGCCGGACAGGTACAATGAAGGGGACAACTACGGGAAAAGAGGGTGCAAACCATGGAACATAGCAACAATCGTCAACTGCGATGGGGGATCGTCGGCGGCGCAGGCATCGCGATCAATGCAGTGATGCCGGCGATTCAGCAGTCTGCCACGGGTAGCCTTGCTGCGGTCGCCAGTCGCAACCTGGACAAAAGCCGGGAGGTTGCCGATCGATTCGGCATCTCTAAAGCATATGGCAGCTATGAAGAGCTGCTTACGGATAAGGATATCGACGCCGTGTATATCCCGCTCCCTAACCATTTACATAAAGAATGGGCGATTCGCGCGATCGAGGCCGGCAAGCACGTGTTATGCGAGAAACCGATCGCGCTGACGGCCGCCGAGGCCGAAGAAATGGCGGCAGCCGCCGCCAAAGCTGGCGTTGTGCTGGCGGAAGCGTTTATGTACCGCCATCATCCGCGTTGGAGTCGAATTCGCGCCATCCTGGACAGCGGCGAGATCGGCGAACTCCGCGCGATCCGCGGGGCGTTTACGTTCAACAACGCCGAGGATCTAGCCAACATCCGGTTGAAGCCGGAATGGGGCGGCGGCTCGTTGTACGATGTCGGCTGCTACCCGCTCAGCGCGGCGCGGTTCCTACTCGGCCAAGAGCCGGAAGCGGTCACGGTGTTGGCCCAGTTCTCCGACCGGCACGGCGGCGTCGACATGATGGCTTCCGGGCTCGCGGAATTCCCCGGCGGCGTTGGGCTGACGTTCGACTGCGGCATGTGGACGGAACACCGTCAGTTGCTGGAAATCGTCGGCTCGGAAGGGACGATTGAGCTGCCGTTGGCTTTCACCGCCGGCGGAGAGGACGCCGCGTTTACCGTCACCGTGCGCGGGGAGAAACGTACGGAGAAGCCGGAGGCGGTCAATCCCTACGTGGCCGAGCTGGACGATTTCGCCGCCGCTGTGTTTGGCGAACGTCCGCAGCGCTTCGCCCCGGCCGACGCCGTCAAGGGCATGGCCGTGCTGGAAGCCTGCCTGACTTCGGCGAGAGAGAGACGGCGGGTCGAGTTGTAGATGATTTGAGTGAAGGAACACCGGGCATTCGCTCGGCTCAGGACACTCCCGCAGGGGGCTGGGCTCGAGGGAATGCCTTTTTGTCATGTAGCATTTCAATTTTAAAATGGTTGACAGTGCCAAAAACGAGACGGTATAATTCAAACTAATTGATAATGAATATCATTATCATAAATCGTCTGTCCTGCCGGCAGCGAGAAACTTGAACTTCCTCATGGCCAGAGGAAGGACAGTAAGGACGAAGATTATGAAGAAAATTTATATGGCAGTGCTGCTGGTTGCTCTATCCCTTGTCTCCTTGTTTATCGGAGTCGGGGAGCTGTCCCTAGCCGCCCTGCTGCGTTTCGATCCGGAACAATGGGAACTCTTGCGCATCAGCCGGATTCCCCGGTTAATCAGTATTCTCATCGCCGGAGTCAGCATGAGCATCGTCGGTTTGATTATGCAGCAGCTGACCCGCAACAAATTCGTATCCCCGACGACGGCGGGAACGATGGACTCTGCGAGCTTTGGCATTATGGTATCGCTGCTTGTCTTTACGACCGCAGGGACGCTCGTCAAGATGTCCATCGCCTTTGGGTTTGCTTTGCTGGGTACGTATCTTTTTATGGCGATTCTCAATCGGGTGAAATACAAGGATGCCATCTTCATCCCGCTGGTCGGGCTGATGTTCGGCGGCATCGTGGAATCGGCAACGACCTTTTTCGCTTACAAATACAATTTGATTCAGAGCATGTCCGCTTGGCTGTACGGAGATTTCTCCATGATCATGCAGGGCCGATACGAGCTGCTGTATATCAGTGTCCCGCTTGTGGTGCTCTCCTACGTTTACGCCAATAAATTTACGGTGGCAGGCATGGGTGAGGAGTTTTCCGTCAATCTCGGATTGAACTACAAACAGGTCGTCAATATCGGATTGGGCCTGGTGGCGCTCGTGACGGCTGTTGTCGTGCTGACGGTGGGGTCGATTCCTTTTCTTGGACTCATCATTCCAAACCTGGTAACGATGTTCCGCGGAGACAACCTGAAAGATAATTTGACCCATACAGCTTTGCTGGGCGCAGTCTTCGTGCTGGCCTGCGACATCTTGGGTCGAGTCATCATCTATCCGTACGAAATCTCGATCGGCCTGACCGTCGGGGTGATCGGAAGCGGGATCTTCCTGTATCTGCTGATGAGGAGAAGGACCTATGAGTCATAACGCCAAACTATGGACCCTTGTCGGCATCGCCGTTCTGCTTGCGATCGTTTTTATGACAATCGATGCGGGAGGACAGTGGGACTACATATTACCGCGGCGGGGCAAGAAACTATTTGCCATCCTTCTCACGGGTACCGCCATCGCCTTTTCCACGGTCGTGTTCCAGACGATTACGAACAACCGGATCTTGACGCCGAGTATCATTGGGCTGGATTCGCTTTACATGCTGTTGCAGACGGTGATCGTCTTCCTGATCGGCGGCACGGCTTTGACGATGATGAGCAAAAATTTGCGTTTTGTCATGGCGGTTGGATTGATGGTTGTGTTTGCAATGCTGCTCTACCGCATGCTGTTTCGTAGGGAAGGGCGCAACATTTACCACCTTCTGTTGATCGGGATTATCTTCGGGACGTTCTTCTCCAGCGTGACTTCCTTTCTGCAGAAGCTAATCGACCCGAATGAATTCCTGGTCATCCAGGACAAAATGTTCGCCAGCTTTAACAACGTCAATTCCGATTTATTGTTGATTTCGCTGGCAGGGGTGCTGTTGGTGGCGCTCTATTTTACGAGATTCGCGAAATATTTGGATGTGCTGTCCTTGGGACGGGATCATGCGGTGAACCTCGGCGTCAGCTATGAGTATGTCGTCAAGCGGATGCTGATCGTCGTGGCGGTTCTGATTTCGATTTCGACGGCGTTGGTCGGACCGATTACGTTCCTTGGCCTATTGGTTGCCAATGTGGCGTACCAGTTCCTGAACACCTACCGCCATAAGACGTTGATTCTCGGCGCTTCCCTGATTGGCTTTATCGCTCTGGTTGGCGGGCAGCTGATCGTTGAGAGGGTGTTTACCTTCTCCACTTCGCTTAGTGTCATCATCAACTTTGCCGGCGGGGTGTACTTCATCTATCTGCTGCTAAAGGAGAATAAATCGTGGTAAAGGTCAGTGGATTAACCAAACATTATGGCGGCAAAAAAGTCGTCGACAACGTTTCGCTGGAGATTGCCAAGGGCAAGATCACTTCCTTTATCGGACCCAACGGAGCGGGGAAAAGCACCCTGCTGTCCATGATCAGCCGGCTCATTGCCAAGGACGCGGGAGAGATCCAGATCGAGGGCCGGGAAATCGGCAAGTGGAAAAGCGGGGAGCTTGCCAAGAAAATTTCGATTCTCAAGCAATCCAACCATATCAATATTCGGCTTACGGTGCGGGATCTCGTCAATTTCGGGAGATTCCCGTATTCGCAGGGGCGCCTGACGAAGGAAGACGAAGCCTATGTCGACGAAGCGCTCCGTTACATGCATTTGGAATCGATGCAGCACAAGTTTCTGGACGAATTAAGCGGCGGGCAGAAGCAACGGGCGTTCATTGCCATGGTCATCGCGCAGAACACCGAATATGTGCTGCTCGACGAACCTTTGAACAATCTGGATATGAACCATTCGGTGCAAATCATGAAGGTGTTGCGCCGATTGGTGGACGAATTAGGGAAAACGGTGATATTGGTCATCCACGACATCAACTTTGCCTCCTGCTACTCCGATTACATCGTGGCGCTGAAAGAGGGCAAGGTGGTCAAGGAAGGCCCGACAGATGAAATTATCGAACCGTCCGTGCTTCGGGAGGTTTACGATATGGACATTCCGGTTCAGGAGATCGACGGCAACAAAATATGCGTGTATTTTCATTCCATATGACCAGATTAGGGGGAGTTTGAAAAGTGAAGGCGAAGAAAATTACGTTTATGCTTGCTACATTAACGTTGGTATTTGCGCTTGCGGCATGCGGCGCGAACAACAATAGCAGTAATGGTGGGAATAAGGGCGGCGGTAATGAAACGGCGTCCGGCACCAATACGGCGGAGCCGGTAACGGCAGCGCCTGCGGAGAATGAGGAAATGACGATCAAGCATCAACTCGGGGAAGCGACCTTGAAGAAGAATCCGGCGAAGGTCGTCGTATTCGACTACGGTACGCTCGAAACGCTCGATAAGCTTGGCGTAGAGATTGCGGCCGTACCTCAGGGGAATTTGCCAAGCCATCTGGAGAAATATAACGACAGCAAATACACCAACGCGGGTACGTTGTTCGAGCCGGATTTCGAGAAGCTGAATGCGTTGAAGCCGGACGTGATTTTCATCTCCGGACGGTCTTCCGAAGCTTACGAGGAGTTGAACAAGATCGCACCGACGATCTTCTTGGGCGTGGATACGCAGCGCTATATGGAGTCCTTCACGGAGAACGTGAAGACGATCGGTGAACTCTTCGGCAAAGAAGCGGAAGCCGAGAAGGAGTTGGCAGCCATCAATGATTCGGTTACAGCGGTGAATGAGCTAGCTTCGGCTGGCGGCAAGAAGGGGCTGATCATCCTGACGACCGGCGGTAAGGTCAGCGCGTTTGGTCCAGGTTCGCGCTTTGGCATTATTCATGATGTATTGGGTGTCACGCCGGTGGATGAGAGCATTAAGGTCGATACCCACGGGAACTCGATCTCGTTCGAATTCGTGGCCGAGAAGAACCCGGATTACCTGTTTGTCGTAGACCGCGATGCAGTCGTCACGGAGGAAGGCAAACAGGCGACACCTGCCAAGGAAATCGTTGAGAACGATCTCGTCAAGAAAACGAATGCTTATAAAGACGGCAAGATCGTGTATCTTGACCCGAGTTATTGGTACCTCTCCGGCGGCGGGTTGATCTCTGTGCCGGAAATGATTAAGGAAGTGCAGGAAGGGATTCAGTAAATCAAAACGCGGGCTGCATGGGAATTCCCATTGCAACCCGCTTTTTTGTTTGCTAACGGACTCAGGAGCCCTTATTCCGGCCAGCAACGGTCAATTAGCTCTTAAAAGGACCCAATAAGGGCTTTGGGGTCCGTTAGCAGAGAAATCGACGAGTGAGATGTTAGCGCACGTGCATCTCGTTCGGATGCGAGCCTTTGCGGCGGTTGAGGTTCAAGTCGCTAATCCGCTCCATTTCGGCATCCGTAAGGTTGAAGTCAAACACGTTGAAGTTCTCTTCGATCCGCGTTGGGGTGACCGATTTCGGAATGACGATCGTGTTATTCTGCAGATGCCAGCGGAGCACGACCTGAGCCGGCATCTTCCCGTGAGCTTCTGCGATGGATTTGACCACCGTGTCAGAGAGCACCTCGCCGCCTTGCTCCAGCGGACTCCAGGCTTCAACGAAGATGTCGTGTGTGGCGCAGAAAGCTTTCAGCTCGTTCTGAGCCAGATGCGGATGACATTCCACCTGATTCAATACCGGTTTGATTTCCGTTTCCTTCAGCAGGCGCTCCAGATGCTCGATCTCGAAGTTACATACCCCAATCGCTTTGACGCGTCCGTCGCGGTACAGCTTCTCAAGCGCTTTGTATGTCTCTATATATTGATCCACTTGCGGCATCGGCCAGTGAATCAGGTACAAATCGACATAATCAAGCCCAAGTCTCGCCAGGCTTTCGTCATAGGCGCGCAGCGTATTGTCGTAGCCTTGATCGCTGTTCCATACCTTCGTAGTAATGAATAGCTTCTCGCGAGCAATGCCGGCTTGCTTGATCGCTTTGCCGACGCCAACCTCGTTGCGGTAAATCATCGCCGTATCGATCGAGGTATAGCCTACCTCCAGCGCCTTGGCCACTGCGGCTGTAGCTCCTTCGTCCGGCACCTGCCAAACCCCAAACCCCAGCTGGGGCATTTGCAATCCGTTATTTAAAGTTACGAAATCCATCGGTGTCGCTCCTTCTCTGTCTGCTACTTAATTTCAGGGTGAGTATAGCATTCTCGGATAGGGTTTTCAAATGGCGGAGGTGAATCGGAGACGGCGGTAGATTCTTCATCGAGCCCTCATGGAACCTTCATGCAGCCCGGAAGGGGACATGTTACTATTTATTATAGATTTTAGAATAAGTCTAAGTGCAATAACAAATTGAAGGGATGATAGATTGAATGGATAACCGGTTGACAACGAATCAAGGAGCCCCGGTAGGCGATAATCAAAATTCACGTACGGCAGGTGGACGCGGCCCCACGTTGCTGGAGGATTACCATCTGCTCGAGAAGCTGGGTCACTTTGACCGCGAACGGATTCCAGAACGCGTCGTACATGCACGTGGGGCGGGTGCCCATGGCGTATTCGTGGCGGAACGCAGCATGGCAGCGTACACGAAAGCCCATTTTCTGCAGGAGGCCGGTCGTGAAACTCCGGTGTTTGTCCGCTTCTCTACGGTCATTCACGGTCAAGGTTCCCCAGAGACGGCCCGAGATCCGCGAGGGTTTGCGGTGAAATTTTATACGGAGGAGGGCAATTACGATTTGGTGGGCAACCATATTCCGGTCTTCTTTATCCGTGATGCGATCAAATTCCCGGATATGGTTCACTCGCTGAAGCCTGCACCGGATACGAACATCCAGGACCCGGCGCGGTATTGGGATTTTATGACCCTGTCGACCGAATCCACTCATATGATGACTTGGGTATTTTCGGACCATGGGACACCGGCGAATTACCGCCAAATGGATGGCTTTGGCGTCCACGCATTTAAATGGATCAATGCCGAAGGCAAGATTACGTATGTAAAATACACCTGGAAATCGAAGCAGGGTGTGAAAACTCTCTCGGCAGCCGAAGTTCAAGAAGTGCAAGGCCGTGATTTTAATCATGCGACACGTGACCTGCACGAGCATATCGCGAACGGAGAATTCCCGCAATGGGAGTTGAACGTGCAATTGATGCCGGTGGAGGATTTGGACCTCTGGAGCTTCGACCCGCTTGATCCAACGAAGGTATGGCCGGAGGATCATTATCCGCTGGTGAAGATCGGTACGATGACGCTGAACCGTAACCCCGATAACTTCTTCGCGGAGGTGGAGCAGTCGGCTTTCTCGCCAAGCGTGCTCGTTCCCGGGATCGAACCATCCGAGGATAAGTTGCTGCAGGGCCGGTTATTCTCTTATCCGGACACCCAGCGTTATCGGCTCGGTGCGAACTACCTGCAAATTCCGGTTAACTGCCCGTATGCTTCCGTACGTAACCATCAGCGGGACGGCCTCATGAATATCAAGCAAGATCCGTCGCCGATCAACTATGAACCCAACAGCTTCGACAGCAGTCCCAAGGAAGATCCGGCCTACCGAGATAGCGTGGTACCGGTCAGCGGACATATCGGTCGCGAGAAAATTGCGAAAACCGACGATTTCACCCAAGCAGGCGAGCTGTACCGGAGTTTCACGGCCGAAGAGAAGGATCACCTTATCGCCAACCTGGTGAACGATCTGAAGCAGACGCCGGAGCAAGTCCAATTGCGTGCCGTGTGCAACTTCTTCTGCGGGGACAGGGAATACGGCATGCGTCTTGCGCAAGGGCTCGGCGTGGATATCAGTAGCTTTATTCCCTCCAATTCCCAGGGATAACGAATCCCTTTTAAATAAAGAAGGCATTTTCCGCACCCATAGGGTTCGGGGAATGCCTTTTTGTGTGAGGAATCTTCCGCTTTCATTAGGAAATCTATGGTAAACTGGGGGCAGTGGAAAGGGGATGAATCGATGACTACAACAAAGGATCCGGTGATTAGACTGACGGATTTACGTATGAGCTACGGAGGACGCCAAGTTCTGAACGGCGTTGATTTGGAGGTGTATCCGGGGCAGATTATCGGTTACATCGGGCCAAACGGAGCGGGTAAGAGCACGACGGTCAAGATTATGCTTGGCCTGGTTGAAGGTTATCAGGGGGAGGTGCAAGTCTTTGGGCAGCATCCCGGAGACGGCGGCATCGATTACAAGAAGCGAATCGGATACGTGCCGGAAATCGCCGAGCTTTACGATACGCTGACGGCAAGAGAATATTTGACCTTCATTGGCGAGCTGTACGGGTTATCCGCCGATGACGCAGAGATGAAAGCTAGGCGAATGATGACGGAGTTTAGTTTGGGGGACGTGTTTAACTCCCGGGTTACGACGTTCTCCAAAGGGATGAAGCAAAAGGTGCTGCTCATTTCCAGTCTGCTGCACAATCCGGACGTGCTGTTTCTGGACGAGCCGCTGAGCGGCCTTGACGCCAACAGTGTCATGGTTGTTAAGGAAATGCTTGCTCTACTGGCTGCTCAAGGCAAAGCCATTTTTTATTCGTCTCATATTATGGACGTGGTCGAGAAGATTAGCAGCCGAATCGTCCTGTTAGATGGAGGCCGCATTGTGGCCGACGGCAGCTTTGACGAGTTGAAGGAACAAAACCACGAAGGGTCGTTGGAACAGATTTTCAACCAATTGACCGGGTTCAACGAGCATCAGGATATCGCCGGACGTCTCGTGTCTATCGTGCAAGAGGTGTAGCTTATGGAAGAGATGAAGAGCTTGCGAGTGTTGGACCGATTCCGCGGATTATTCGTGAAAATGGGCGTGGACTACCCCGTGATGCGACGAATTCTTCAGGTCAAGCTGACGATGGACGCTAGAAGAGTGCCAACGATGGTGAATAAATCGAGGAAGAAGCAGCAAGCCGAAGCCGAGGACGGGAATCAGTTCTTGCGTTCGCTTTGGTTATACGTTATTTTTGGCGGACTCAGCTCGATGTTTGTATTGATGGGGGACAATTTGCTGTTTCAGATGAGCATCCTGTTCGGCATTATGATGTTTATGGTCATGACCGCGATGATTTCCGATTTCTCCTCGGTGCTGCTGGACATCCGGGATCGGAGTATCCTGGCGACCAAGCCGGTAAACCGCCGCACGATTACGATGGCGAAGACAGTACATATTTTTATTTATTTGTTTTTTCTGACCGGAGCGATCGCAATTATTCCGCTGGCGGTCGGACTGTTTCGGCAGGGGATCGGTTTCTTTACCTTGATGCTGCTGGAACTGATCCTGATGGACTTGCTGATCGTGGTGCTGACCGCGCTGCTATATTTGGTTGTCTTGCGCTTTTTTGACGGCGAGAAGCTGAAAGATATGATCAATTACGTGCAGATCGGCATGACGATCACCATTGCGGTGGGGTATCAGGTGTTGGTCCGACTATTTGATTTTACGGCTATGGATGTTGTCTTTAAGCCGGCGTGGTGGCAGTACCTGCTGCCTCCGGTATGGGTCGGTGCCTCCTTTCAAACGGTGCTGCATCCGGGGGGAGGTTTAAGCTATGCCGGGCTGGCGGGATTGTCCATCCTTGTTCCGTTGGCGGCCTTTCTGCTGTACCTGAAGCTGATGCCGGCGCTGGAGCGAAACCTGCAGAAGCTGGCGGAGCCTAGTGCCAAGGGCACGAAGGGTTCGGGGAAGGCGCTGCGCCGAATAGCGGATCTTCTTTGCTCTACGCCGCAGGAAAGCGCATTTTTTCGATTTGCCTGGTCATTGATGGGCACAGAGCGGGAATTTAAGTTGAAGGTATACCCTTCCTTGGGCTTTGCGATCGTGTTTCCCTTTATCTTCTTGTTCTCGAATGGGCTGGATCAAGGGTTGGAGGGGATATCGGGCACCCGGATGTATTTGTTCATTTATTTTAGCGGGATTATGCTGCCCACGATCATCATGATGCTGCGTTACTCAAGCCGATATAAGGCGGCCTGGATCTACCAGACGGCCCCGATTTCCGGTGAAGCGCCGATCTACAAGGGGGCTTTGAAGGCCTGCCTGGTCCGGTTGATGTTGCCCTTGTACTTGGTGGAGGCTGCGATATTCGCAGTGTTGTTCGGAGTTTCCATTCTGCCGGACCTGATCGTAGCAGGACTGGCGATGCAATGTTTCGCCATCCTTTGTTTTCTATCCCTACGCAAGGGACTCCCATTCTCGGAGCCGTTCGAAGCGGCGGGGCAACAAAATCAAACTTTCGTCATCATGGGGCTCATGCTGCTGCTGGGCGGGTTCGGCTTGCTGCACTGGCTGGCGACGATCATTCCATTTGGGGTTGTTGCCTATGGCGTCCTGATGATCGCAGGGGCATGGTTGGGTTGGAGGATGGCCTTCCGGATGCGTGTTACGGAAAAGGAGGAAGCGCCAAATGGCAACTAGCGCCAGTGGGCCGCGGATTCGTCGCGAAAAGAAAACTGTGGCCCTGATGATCGCGTTGTATTGCCGTAAAATGCACGGCGCCAACGGGCAGGCCGATCTGCGGCAACCGCAGGCGGCCCGTGTTGAAGCAACCCCTTTATGCGCTGAATGCGCCGAGCTTCACCGATATGCCGAGCAGCGGCTGGACCGCTGCCGGTTCGGGGAAGGCAAGACAACCTGCTTGGCATGCCCCGTGCACTGCTATGCGGCCATCCAGCGGGAGCAAATCCGCAGGGTGATGGCTTTTGCCGGACCGCGGATGTTATGGCATCACCCGATTTTGGCGGTGAGACACCTGCTCGATGGGCAAAAGAAAGCCATTTCACAGGAATGTCAAAATTCAGCGACTACGAAAAAACGTTGATCTGATGCGGTTTTATGAGCAAAATTAGAATTTGTGACATTTCTCATGTGATTTCTGTCACAAAATTATTATTTTTTGTCCGTTCGTTTTCATCATCCGGTGATAGAATTCACATTAGATAATAATCATTAGAAAGTAGGGAAAAGAAATGCTGGATCCGATTGTGCTTGCTCGCCTTCAGTTTGCAGTGACAACGATTTTCCATTTCTTCTTCGTCCCGGTATCCATCGGTCTGGTGCTGCTCATCGCGATCATGGAAACCATGTACGTTACCAAGGGGAAAGAAGAATACAAACGGATGGCGAAGTTCTGGGGGAAACTGTTCCTTATCAATTTTGCGGTAGGGGTCGTGACGGGGATTCTTCAGGAATTCCAGTTCGGCATGAACTGGTCGGATTATTCCCGGTTCGTCGGGGACGTTTTCGGTGCGCCGCTGGCGATCGAAGCGCTGTTTGCTTTCTTTATGGAATCGACGTTTATCGGACTTTGGATTTTCGGTTGGGACCGTCTATCCAAGAAAGTCCATCTGCTGTGCATCTGGCTGGTCGCTTTGGGAACGACGGTTTCGGCGCTTTGGATTCTGGCCGCCAACTCGTTTATGCAGCATCCGGTCGGTTTTGAGGTGAATAATGGACGTGCGGAGATGAACGATTTCTTCGCTTTGGTCACCAATGGACAATTGCTGGTGGAGTTCCCGCACACGGTTCTGGGCGCTTTTGCCACCGGGGCTTTCCTGATCGCCGGGGTCAGTGCGTATAAAATGTTAAGACGTCAGGATACCGCCTTCTTCAAAAAATCGTTTACGATCGGCATCATCGTCGCATTGATCGCTTCGTTTGGGACGGCGTTGTTCGGTCACCAACAAGCGCAATATTTGGTCAAGACGCAGCCGATGAAAATGGCCGCCTCTGAAGGCCTTTGGGGCAAGTCGGGCGACCCTGCGCCTTGGACGTTGTATGCCCATATCGATTCGAACGATGGCAAGAACAATTTTGAAATCAAAATTCCTTACCTGCTGAGCTTCCTGTCCTACAGCAAGTTCTCCGGCGAGGTCAAAGGCATGCACGAGCTGCAAGCCGAATACGAGCAAGCTTACGGTCCTGGGGACTACATTCCCCCTGTTCGGACGACCTTCTGGAGCTTCCGGATCATGATCGCCGCCGGCTGCTTGATGATCGTGCTTGGGTTGTACGGCGCGTATCTGGCTTGGCGCAAAAAGCTCGATAATCCGAACACCTGGTTTTACCGCTTTATGTTGTGGTCGATTTCATTGCCGTTTATCGCGAACACTTCCGGCTGGATCATGACGGAATTCGGACGTCAGCCGTGGACGGTATTTGGGCTAATGCAGACGAAAGACAGCGTTTCGCCAAGCGTAACGGGCGGACAGATCCTGTTCTCGCTGATTGCCTTTACAGCGATCTATTCGGTGCTCGGTGCCGTGTTGGTTTACCTGTTCGTGAAAGTCATCAAGAAGGGACCGAATGACGAAACGGGAGACGGCGCGGATCATTCGGCGGATCCATTCGGTAAGGAGGGATATCATGCTGTCTCTTAATGAGCTCTGGTTTGTCCTTGTCGCGGTGTTGTTTATCGGCTTCTTTTTCCTGGAAGGTTTTGACTTCGGGGTGGGAATGAGTACCAAGTTTTTGGCTAAGAATGATATGGAACGACGCGTCCTGATCAATTCGATCGGACCGTTCTGGGATGCGAACGAGGTTTGGCTGTTGACGGCCGGCGGCGCAATGTTTGCCGCTTTCCCGAACTGGTACGCCACGTTGTTTAGCGGATATTATACTCCGCTGGTCGTATTGCTGCTTGCTTTGATTGCGCGGGGCGTTGCCTTTGAGTTCCGCGGTAAAGTGGATAGCGGGAAATGGAAGGGGACTTGGGACTGGGCGGTTTTCATCGGCAGCCTGCTGCCTCCGTTCCTGCTGGGCGTCGTATTCTCCGGCTTGCTGAAAGGGTTGCCGATCGGCGAAGACATGGAAATGAAAGCCGGATTGTTCGATATGGTTAACCTGTATACCTTGGTTGGCGGCATTACGGTCGTGATGCTTTGCCTCGTGCATGGGCTGCTATTCGCTTCCTTGCGGACAACCGGGAGCTTGCAGGAACGGGCTCGCAAGCTAGCTCATAAGCTGCTCATTCCGCTCGCTGCCCTGTTTGTGATCTTCGGCGTGATGACGTACTTCGAAACCGACGTGTTTGAAGTGCGCGGTGTGTTGATCAGCTTAGTAGCGGTCCTGGGCGTCGCCGCCTTCGTGCTGGCTGGCTGGTTCATCCGTAAACAAAGAGACGGCTGGGCGTTTGGGATGACGGGCGCGATGATCGTGTTGTCGATCGCTGCGGTATTTGTCGGCTTGTTCCCACGGGTCATGGTCAGCTCGATCAGCGATGCCTTCTCCTTAACGATCGATAACGCGGCCTCCGGGCACTACTCCCTGAAGGTCATGACCATCGTGGCGTTAAGCCTGCTACCGTTCGTGCTGGGGTATCAAATTTGGAGTTATTTCGTCTTCCATAAACGCGTACACGAGAAGGAGCATTTGGAATATTAATGGGACGCGGATTAATGAAAATCACGGGGATCAAGCAGGTCATGGGGTTCATGGCCTTGCTGACCCTGGTTCAAAGCTTTGCAATCATCTGGCAGGCCAAATGGTTGGCGGAGATCGTCTCCGCTCTGTTTGCCGGGGCCAAGCTGCAGGAACAAGCCGGCGGGGCCGGTTTGTTCCTGCTTGCTTTTATCGTGCGGCAGGTCTGTGGCATGCTGCAGCAGAGAACGGCGTACGCTTTTGCCGAGGAAACGGGTCGTACCCTGCGGGAGCGGGTGCTGGAGAAGTTGTTCCAGTTGGGGCCGCGGTTTGCCGGAACGGAAGGAACCGGAAATTTGGTAACTCTCGTCTTGGAAGGCGTGACGAAATATCGTAATTATCTGGAGTTGTTTATTCCGCGCATGCTGGCAACGGGTTTAACGCCGGTTCTGATTTTGGCCTATGTTTACAAGTTGGATCTGGCTTCCGGGATTATTCTGACGCTGACAATGCCGATCCTAATCGCCTTTATGATCCTGATCGGGCTTGCGGCGCGCAAGCAAACCGAACGTCAGCTGAAATCCTACCGCACCTTATCGAATCATTTCGTTGATTCGCTGCGCGGGCTGGAAACGTTGAAATTCTTGGGGCGCAGCAAAGCGCATGTGACTTCGATCGAGCGGGTTAGCGACTCCTATCGGTCGGCAACGATGCGAACGCTCCGGGTAGCATTCTTGTCCTCGTTTGCTCTGGATTTCATTACGATGTTATCGGTCGCTTCGGTGGCAGTCAGCTTGGGGCTGCGGTTGGTTGATGGCGATATGGTGCTGCTACCGGCATTAACCGTGCTGATTCTGGCGCCGGAATATTTCTTGCCTGTGCGGATGGTCGGCGCCGATTTCCACGCGACGCAGGATGGCAAAGCCGCCGGGGAAGCGATGAATGAGATCATCGCCGCGGCGGACGAAGAGGCGGCTAAGGCCGCGCCGGTTCCGGCGGAAACGGTCTGGACCTGGACACGGGAGAGCACGCTGAGTTTGCGTGGGGTTGGGGTGATCCACGAGGAGGAAGCCCATCCGTCGTTGACGGAGGTGAACCTGACGCTGGGCGGCATGGGCACCATTGGGATTATCGGCGAGAGTGGTGCCGGTAAATCAACGTTGATCGACGTGATCGGCGGCTTCTTGCGGCCGACCTCGGGCCGGTTCGCGCTGAACGGAACGGAGCTGGGCGATTTGACGGCGTCGGGCTGGCGGGAGCAGATCACTTATATTCCGCAGAACCCGTATATTTTCAGCGGATCGTTGGCGGACAATATCCGCTTTAACGCGCCGGAAGCGACGCGGGAAGAGGTGGAGCGCGCGGCAACGGCGGCCGGATTGGACGGGCTCATTCGCGGCTTGCCGGGCGGGCTCAACGAGCTTATTGGCGGCGGCGGCCGGCCGTTGAGCGGCGGCCAGGAACAGCGCGTGGCGCTCGCCCGGGCTTTGCTCAGCCGGCGGCCTATCATTCTGCTCGACGAACCTACGGCGCATTTGGATATCGAGACGGAATATGAACTTAAGAATACGATGCTGCCTCTGTTTGAGGGGAAGTTGGTCCTCCTCGCGACCCATCGGCTGCACTGGATGCGTGAAATGGACCGCATCGTGGTGATGGAGCAGGGCCGAGTGGCGGAAGCGGGGACGCATACCGAGCTGATGGCCAAGCGGGGAGCGTATTATCGGTTGGCATCGGCGCAGCGGGGGGAGATCGTATGAAGCAGGAATCCTGGATTCGGCCCTATTTTCGATGGTATAGCGGTAGGTTTAGCTTATATCTGATTCTGGGCGTGCTCACGCTGCTTTCTGCCGGGATGCTGATGTTTACTTCCGGCTTCTTGATCTCCAAGTCGGCGATGCAGCCTTATAATATATTGCTTGTATATGTACCGATCGTCGGCGTGCGCACGTTCGGAATCAGTCGGGCAGTGATCCATTATGTCGAACGGCTGGTTGGTCATGATACCGTGCTGCGAATCTTGGCGAAAATGCGCGTGCGCCTCTATCGCGTGCTGGAACCGCAAGCGTTGTTCATCCGCTCCCGTTTTCGGACGGGGGATATTCTTGGCGCCCTTGCCGATGATATCGAGCAGCTGCAAAACGTGTATATCCGCACTGTGTTCCCTAGCGTTGTGGCGCTGATCTTGTATGCCGCAGCAGTGATTGCCATGGGCGTGTTCGACGTCGCGTTTGCGCTGTTGTTGGCAGCGTACATTTTCGTGCTTGTCGCGGTGCTTCCTTACCTCTCATTGCGGTTAACGCGGCGGACAAACGAGGAGGTTAAGCGCGAGCGGAACGGGCTGTACCAGAAGTTGACCGATGCCGTGATGGGGATCGGCGATTGGGTGATCAGCGGTCGGACGGCGGAATTCCTCGCGTCGTATGAGCAAGATGAGGCTGCGGTGGCTCGCAAGGACCGTAAACTGCGGGCTTGGGCCCGCTGGCGCAGCTTCATCGGTCATCTCGTCGTCGGCCTCGTCGTGATCTCGATGGTATACTGGGCCGGCGGCGAAACGGCAGCCGGACGGATCGACGCCACGCTGATCGCGGCGTTCGTGTTGATCGTGTTCCCGCTGTCGGACGCGTTTCTGCCCGTGTCCGAAGCGGTGGAGCGCACGCCGCAGTACCGCGTGTCGCTGGACCGGCTCGCCCGGATCTCGGGCGAGGGTGCCAGCGTCAGCGCGCCTGGCGATGCGGTGCCCGCTGCGGCGGGCGATGCCGTCTCGCGCACCGCTGACGTGCGGCTGCGAGACGTCCGCTTCGCCTACGCGGCGGAAGACGCCGATTCGGTAGACGGCGTCTCGCTGGATCTTCCGCAGGGCAAGCGGGTGATGGTGATCGGCCGCAGCGGCGCCGGCAAGTCGACGCTGCTGAAGCTGATCCAAGGCGCGCTTGCCCCTAGCCACGGGACGGTGCAGATCAACGGTATCCCAGCCGCCGCCTTCGGCGACCGGATGCCGGAGGTGATCTCCGTCCTGAATCAAAGCCCCCACCTGTTCGACACGACGGTGGCGAACAACATTCGGCTCGGCCGTCCGGAGGCGACGGACGAGGAGATCGGCCGGGCCGCGCAGGCGGCGCAGCTCGGCCCGCTGGTTGCATCGCTGCCGCGGGGGATGAACACGCCGATGCGTGAAACGGGTCGGCGGTTCTCCGGCGGCGAACGGCAGCGCGTGGCCCTGGCGCGGATCCTCCTGCAGGATACGCCGGTGCTCATCCTCGATGAGCCGACGGTCGGTCTCGATCCGCGCACCGAACGCGAGCTGCTGGCGACGATCTTCCGCACGACGCAAGGCAAGTCGCTGATCTGGGTAACGCATCACCTCGTCGGCGCTGAACGGATGGACGAGATCGTGTTCATGGAGCATGGACGGGTCGTCATGCGCGGCAGCCATGCGGAGCTGCTGGCTCGTGAGCCGCGGTACCGCAATCTGTACCGGTTGGATTGTCCGGAGGAGTAAGACACATACTGAGAGTAGGCGGCGATGCTAGGGAAACCGGCGTCGCCGTTTTTTATGCAGCAAGGTTGGCTGAACTGCAAAAGTGCATTTCATTTCCGTGAAATTCTCCATATGAGCCTATTGAGATGCAAATGTGCAGTTGATTTCAACCTAATCGACCTAGTACGGCCTGAATCGCTGAAAAGAACTGTATTTTTGCATCCTGCCCTGCCTCTTTTGGCGCTAACGGGTGAAATAAACGGCACTTTTACACTTGGATGGAATATACTGGCCATTTCAGGCACACTCATCAGGCTATAAACCTCCTATTCTCCTTACCAATATGCCTTTTGTGCTTCCGTTTTCGAAGGGGAGTCGATATAATGGTGTTTAATATATTTCACAAGGTGTAAGCTTTACACGCACTCTATCGGATAGAAACCAAAATGCAGCGGACGGGGTGAGGGGATGGAGCTCAGGCAAATCCAATACTTTATGGAGGCGGCTAAGCTGGAGCATGTGACGGAAGCGTCGTATGCGCTGCATGTGTCGCAGTCGGCGGTCAGCCGGCAGATCTTTAAGCTGGAAGCAGAGCTGGGCGTCGATCTGTTTGTCCATGAAGGCCGCAAGGTGAAGTTGACGCCGATTGGCCGGCAGTTCCTGCAGCATATGGAACAGATGATGAAAGTAATCGAGCAGGCGCAGCAGGAGATTCACGAATATCTCGATCCGGAGCGCGGGACGGTGCGAATCGGCTTTCCGAGCAGCCTCGCTGCAAACCTGGTACCAACGGTTGTATCGGCTTTCCGACGCCGGTATCCGGAGGTCCATTTTCAACTGCAGCATGGATCGTATCGAGAACTCCTGGACTGGGTCGGCGGCGGCGTGATGAATCTGGCCATGATCGGCCCGGTCCCCCAAGGGGAACAGCAAGTGACAGGCGAGGCGTTATTCCGCGAAAATTTCAAGGTGCTGTTACCCGCCGGGCATCGATTGGCCGGCCGCGACTCGGTAGGGCTGGATGACCTGCGGGAGGATGTGTTCGTCTTATTTCCTAAAGGATTTATCCTGCGGGAAATCGTGGTCGACGCTTGCGACAAAATGGGTTTTCAACCGAAGGTTTCGTTTGAAGGGGACGATCTGGACGCGATCAAGGGACTGGTGGCCGCCGGGCTAGGTTTGACATTGCTTCCGGAAATCGCATTAGGGGAGCATATTCCCTCCACGATGGTGTCGCTGCCAATGATGGAGCCGCAAGTGACCCGGGACGTCGGGGTAATCATTCCGGCGAATCGGGAGCTTGCGCCGACCGAAAAGCTATTTTGCGATTTTTTGAAAGAGACATTACCTTCTACTTATGGAGTTTAGAATTCATCGAAAATTGATATCAATAAGGGCCGTGAATTTTATCACTTACACGGTCCTTTTTTATTGAAAATATGTTACAATTTATTCGGATTGTTCAAGGTTGAGATGTGCAAATTTTCACTAACTCGAAACGGGTTAGAGGCATCCAAAGGAGGAACACTATGCATGAACTGAAGTTCGGCAGGGAGTCCTCAGATTATCGCAAAGGAGAATCGAGTATGTCAGAAACAGTTACTGAAACGAAAGCGGAGCAATCTGCAGCCCCGAACGCAAGCGGACAGCAGGAGCTCCTGGAGCAGCTCTTGAAGCCGGAGGTACAGCAATCGTTGACGGCTCTGGTAGAGCAGCTTCCGAAATTGAATGAACTCGTAGGGGTTTTGACGAAATCGTATGATTTTGCCAAAGGGGTGGCTGCGGATGATGTCCTGAAGAGCGACACCGTCGGTGCGATTTCGGAAATTGCCGGGCCGGTCGTTGGTAAAGTGAAGCACCTGGCGGCGAACGTGATCGAAGCGAAGGATCGCGCCGAGGACAGTCAAGAAGTGATCGGCGTGTTTGGGTTGATGAAAATGCTGAAGGATCCGCAAACCCAAAAGCTGCTTCGTTTCATGAACGCTTATCTTCAAGTCTCCGGTGAACGGGACCGTCATCAAAACTAACGGAGGAATACGATTATGTCAAAACATATTGTAATTTTGGGCGCCGGCTACGGCGGCGTACTCAGCGCATTGTCGGCCCGTAAGTTCATGGATAAATCACAAGCTCGGATCACGGTGGTCAACCAATTTCCGACGCATCAGATCATCACCGAACTGCATCGCCTTGCGGCGGGCAGTATTTCTGAACGCGCAGTATCTTTGCCGCTGGAGAAGCTGTTCAAGGGGAAAGACATTGATTTGCGGATCGCCAAGGTAGAGAATTTTTCGGTCGATATGAAAGAAGTGAAACTCTCCGACGGCACCGTCTTGTCCTATGACGCTCTTGTCGTGGGTCTGGGCAGCATTACCGCTTATTTCGGCATTCCGGGCTTGGAGAAGTACAGCATGGTTCTGAAATCGGCGGACGACGCCAGACGGATTCACGAGCATATTGAATCGCGCATTCGTGAATATGCTGCTTCCGGTAATGAAGCGGACGCGTCCATCGTAATCGGCGGCGGCGGATTGACCGGCGTTGAGCTTGTTGGGGAAATCGCTGACAAGCTGCCAGAATTGACGAAGAAATATGGCGTGAATCAAAGCGACATTAAGCTAATGCTCGTGGAGGCGGGACCGAAGATTTTGCCGGTACTGCCGGACGTATTGATTGAACGCGCCACAGCCAGCCTTGAGAAACGCGGCGTGAAGTTCTTGACGGGTCTGCCGGTAACCAATGTGGAGGGCAACACGATCGATTTGAAAGACGGGCAAAAAATCGTGGCAAACACCTTCGTTTGGACGGGCGGCGTGCAAGGGAATCCGCTCGTTGGCGAATCGGGGCTTGAAGTGAACCGTGGCCGTGCTTCGGTCAATGATTTCTTGCAGTCCGTCTCGCATTCGGACGTGTTCGTTGCCGGCGACAGCGCCGTTTACATGGGCGCGGATGGCCGCCCTTACCCGCCAACGGCGCAAATCGCTTGGCAAATGGGCGAGCTGATCGGCTACAACTTGTTCGCGTACCTGTACGGCAAGCAAATGAACGGTTTTAGCCCGGTTAACTCCGGTACGCTGGCCTCTCTGGGACGCAAAGACGCCGTGGCGACGATCGGCGCGAGCAATACCCAGCTGCGCGGGTTGCCAGCAACGATGATGAAGGAAGCGAGCAACATCCGGTATTTGTCTCATATCAAAGCACTGGACGCTTTGGCTTACTAAACTCAAGTCGATAAACAAAAGAGTCGCCTGAAGGACGAATCCTTCAGGCGACTCTTTTGCTTTCATTGGATTGTTTATACGATACCGTGAGCCAGCATCGCATTAGCGACCTTCAGGAAGCCGGCGATATTGGAACCTACAACCAGGTTGTCGGCATGGCCGAATTCCTCAGCCGCGTTCACGCTGCTTTGGTAGATATTGCGCATAATGTCCTTGAGCTTGGCATCCACTTCTTCGAAGGTCCAGGCGAGTCTAGCGCTGTTCTGCGCCATTTCCAACGCAGAGACGGCAACCCCGCCGGCATTGGCAGCTTTGGCTGGTCCAAAGTATACGCCGTTGTTCAGATAAACCTCGATGGCCTCCAGCGTGGACGGCATGTTCGCCCCTTCAGCCACATATTTGACGCCATTTGCGACAAGCTGTTTCGCTGCAGCTTCATTTATTTCGTTTTGGGTCGCGCAAGGCAGGGCAATGTCGCAAGGGAGGCTCCAGATCTTCTGGCAGCCTTCTACATACTCCGCAGATGGATGCTCGTTTACGTATTCGATGATCCGTTTCCGTTCCACTTCTTTCAAGCGTTTCACCGTTTCGAGATCAATGCCGTTCTTGTCGTACACATAGCCGTTCGAATCGCTGCAGGCGACAACTTTGGCGCCAAGCTGCTGCGCTTTCTCGATGGCATAAATCGATACGTTACCGGAACCGGAAACGACGACCGTTTTCCCTGCGAAGCTATCGCCCCGACTCGCCAGCATCTCACTCGTGAAATAGACCAGCCCGTAGCCCGTAGCTTCGGTCCGCGTCAAGCTGCCTCCGTAGGTGAGGCCCTTACCGGTCAATACGCCGGTTTCATTGCCGTACAACCGTTTGTATTGGCCGAACATGTAGCCGATCTCGCGGGCACCAACGCCGATATCACCAGCCGGTACGTCGGTGTCTGGGCCGATGTATTTGGACAACTCCGTCATGAAGCTTTGGGTAAAACGCATCACTTCAAGGTCGGATTTGCCTTTCGGATCGAAGTCGGATCCGCCTTTACCGCCGCCAATCGGCTGACCCGTCAAGGAGTTCTTGAAAATTTGCTCGAACCCGAGGAATTTGATAATGCTGGCATTCACGGACGGATGGAAGCGGAGGCCTCCTTTGTACGGACCAATTGCACTGTTGAACTGTACCCGGAAACCGCGGTTTACCTGTACTTTGCCTTGATCATCAACCCAAGGTACGCGGAAGCTGACCATTCTCTCCGGTTCGACGATCCGCTCGAGAATCCCTTGCTCCTGATATTTTGGATGTTTAGCGAATACGGGTACCAAGGAGTCGAGGATTTCTTTGACGGCTTGGTGAAACTCAAGCTCCCCCGGATTCCGTTGTTGGACGGTTTCATATACCTGATTTACATAATTGCGAGCTGCCTCCAGGCCTGCTTCGCGCTGCTGTGTTAAAGCCATTGTCCACTCCACCTTTCTTGTGTGTATTATCGAATGAGTACGTTCACCATTTCACGATATTTATGACCTCTATTGTAATATTGATGTAAGCTATTAACAAAGCTAATTTGAGATCAAGTTGATGATCGCATGAGATGAACTGGAGCGGATGGACGGCCTTGCGGCCAGATGATCCAGGAGTATTATGCCCGGGGAAGCGGGGGTTCAGACGAAAAAACGGCCGGTTCCGCAAGGTCGATGGATGCGGTACTGGCCGTTTTGGGTCATCCTGATTATTTCTGGAAAGAGTTCCAATTCACGACTTGATCTACCGAAAGGCGTGGCGTTGGATGAGCCGCTTTTGCCGCTTTGCCGATCGCGATCAGCAGGATCGGTTTCAAGGTTTCCGGGACCTCGAAAGCTTCAACGAATTTTTCGGCGTTATATCCGCCCATTGGAACCGTATCGTAGCCTTTGGCTTTGGCGATCAGCATCAACTGCATCGACACCAATCCGGCGTCCAGTAAGTTGATTTGGTGCAATCGTTCCGGGCCCATGCCGCCATAACCTTTGTGCAGACGCTCGACAAAATTGGTTTTGATCTCTTCCGTCATGGCGCCAAGCTTAACGGCCTCGGCGTAGATTTCCTCGGCGCGCTCGTAGGATTGGAGATCGCCCAGTACGGCAATCACGGCCGCGGAATCAACGACCTGCTGCTGATTGTTGGCGATCGGGAGCAGCTTTTGCTTCAGCTCAGGCTCATCGATAATCAGAAAACGCCAAGGTTGCAGATTGGATGAGGACGGAGCGGACAAGGATAGCTCTACGATTTCCTTCAGCTCTTCCTTGGAAATTTTCACGGATGGGTCGTAAACGCGAACGGAATGTCTTTCCTGCAGTACGGTATAAAAATCATTTAAATCAACTTGATTGAGCGTGCTCATTTTCAGGCTCCACCCTTTCTATATTTCATTCTTCATGTGATCAGTATAATTCTCAACTGTTATAAACACAAGTACAGTTAGAAGTGAATGAAGGATTCGAAACTTGTGGTTAGTTAGGATAACCATTATCTTAAAGAGGTAGTTCATCGACTTCGAAATTTATTTCCAGGGAGGTTTCACATGACATTGCAGATCGGAATCGTAGGTACGGGTTGGTTTAGCAAGGTGCATGGTGACATATTGGCAGGAATGGACGGCGTCCGGGTGACGGCCGTTACCGGAACGACGGCAGCCAAAGCGCAGGCCCTCGCCGACCGTTATCCGGGGGCGATCGGATTTGGCAGTTTAACGGATATGCTGGACTCGCAGAAGCTGGATGCCGTCTATCTTTGTATCCCGCCTATGGCGCACGGAGACATCGAAGCCGAGTTGATCGAACGAGGCATTCCCTTCTTCGTGGAAAAGCCGCTTGCTGCGGACCTGGGCACACCTCAGGGAATTCTTGCGCGTATAGAGCAAAAGCCGCTCGTCCACGCGGTAGGCTATCATTTTCGTTATAAAGAATCGATACGCAGGTTAAAGGAATCGCTGGAGGGCCGGACGATTGGTATGGCGCTGGGAGCATGGATGGGCGATATGCCGCAGGTGGCCTGGTGGCGAAGCCAAGAGGGCTCAGGCGGGCAGTTCGTGGAGCAGACGACCCATATCGTTGACCTGCTTCGCTATACAGCTGGAGAGGTTACGGAGGTTTATGCCGCCTATGGGAATCGCGTTGTACAGGAACACTTTGATAACGTGACCGTGCCGGACGTCGGTACCGTCACGATGAAACTTCAAAGCGGGGCGGTGGCCACGATCTCCAATACCTGCATCCTACCGGGGGGCGTATCCGAAGTAGGGCTGCATCTATATACGGATTCTGGCATTCTGGCCTGGAGCCCGGAGCGGTTGGAGATCCATCTCCCGGGAACCAAGACGGCCTACACCGGACAGGATAATCCCTATGTTGCTGAGACCGAGGCGTTTATCCATGGCCTGCGTACCGGCGACACCTCGCGGATCTTGTCTGATTATGCCGATGCCGTGAAAACTCAGCGGATCACCTGCGCCGCCTTGGAGTCGGCTCGGACGGGGAATCCCGTATCTATTCGCGAGTAAAAAGAAAATTTGAACTAAATGTGATTTTTTTCGTTGTGGAAAGATAAAGAATTACGCAATTGTAATCCGAATCACAATTCCCCTCGTGCCAAAATCTTATCCTGAGTCTGTCTAGAAGGAAAGGAGAGACGAGGGGATGAAGAGAAATCAAGCCCAAAACTCATTTTTGAAAGGGATTCTGATCTGTGTCCTTTTACTAAGCTTCACGGTGCTCATTGCCGGAGGATATTGGATTTTTAAATCGCAAGCGCCTACGCCGCTTAAAGTCGTGAATACCGCAGGCGAGGTATTGACGACCCAGGAGCAGATAACCGGCGGGCAAGCGGTATTTCAGAAGTATGGCCTGATGGATTACGCCACCGTGCTAGGACACGGTTCGTATTTGGGACCGGATTACACGGCCCAATCGCTGAAAATGGTCACGGACGCCATGCACGATCAACATGCGCAAGCGGAGTACGGTACGACTTACGCCGAACTGGATCCGGAGCAGCAATCGTTGATTTTTGAGAAGGTTAAGGCGGAGATGAAGCAGAACCGCTACGACAAGAACGCCAAGACCTTGGTGTTGACCGATGGCCAGGCCGAAGGGTTGGAGCGAGTCCGCGCCTATTATGACCAGGTCTTCACGGAAGGTGACGGACGCGGCATCCAGCCGAATTTGTTCGAAAACGAAACGATGCCGGAGGAAGGGCGCGCTTATGTAGCGCCGGGGGATATGCGCAAGCAAATCGCCGACTTCTTCTTCTGGACCGCTTGGTTATCCGGTACAGAGCGGCCGGGCGACACGATTACGTATACGAATAACTGGCCGTATTTCGAAGATGCGGGCAACACGATGAGTTATTCCGCCGTTCTTTGGAGCGGCATCAGTATGACGCTTTTCGTTTTGGTGCTCGGATTGGTGTTGTATTTCTACAACCGTTATAAGCTGCACATGCATGAAGCCTATGAACCGGGCAAATTCCCGGTGTTGGACCTGAACCGCATGCCGGTGACGGCTAGCCAGGTGAAGACGGCAAAATATTTTCTCGTTGTCGTGCTGCTATTTCTGATTCAAGTTGGTTTCGGCGCGCTGCTGGCGCATTATTACGTTGAACCCAACAGCTTCTTCGGGTTGGACTGGATCGTCAAACTATTCCCGTTCAATATCGCTAAATCCTATCATTTGCAGTTGGTCATCCTTTGGGTAGCGACGGCTTGGCTGGGGATGGGGATTTATGTAGCCCCGCTCGTTGGCGGCAAGGAACCGAAACATCAGGGGTTACTGGTGGATATCCTGTTCTGGGCGCTGGTAGTGCTCACAGCGGGGAGTACAATCGGCGAATGGCTCGGAGCGAAAGGCTATCTCGGCAACCTGTGGTTCTGGCTGGGTCATCAAGGCTGGGAGTACCTGGAGTTGGGCCGTTTCTGGCAGGTCCTGCTTGTTATCGGGATGGGGATCTGGCTGTTCATTGTGTATCGCGCCATTCGAAGCGCTTTGCGGATGGAAACCGATAAGGGTGGCTTAACGCACTTGCTGTTCTATTCGGCGATCGCCGTTCCATTCTTCTATATCTTTGCGTTCTTCTTTAATCCGTCGACATCCTTCACCTATGCGGACTATTGGCGCTGGTGGATCATCCATTTGTGGGTGGAAGGGATTTTCGAAGTGTTCGCCGTCGTTGTCATCGGCTTCCTCATGGTGCGAATGAAGCTGGTTACTAAGGAATCTACGGTGCGCTCCTTGTTGTTCCAGTTAATTTTGCTGCTGGGCAGCGGCGTGATTGGGATCGGCCATCACTATTACTACAATGGCTCGGCCGAAATCTGGATTGCCTTGGGTGCCGTATTCTCGGCGCTGGAAGTGATTCCGCTGACGCTGTTAATTCTGGAGGCTTACGACCAATACAAAATGATGAAAGACGGTGGTCAGACGTTCCCGTACACTTCTGCTTTCCGGTTCCTGGTATCGACGGCCATTTGGAACTTGGTTGGCGCAGGGGTACTCGGTTACTTAATCAACCTGCCGGCGGTGAACTACTTCATGCACGGCTCTACGTTGACGACGGCTCATGCCCACGGTTCGATGATGGGCGTATACGGGATGTTTGCGATCGCTGTACTGCTGTATACAATGCGGAATATCGTGAAACCTGAGCAGTGGAACGACAAGTTGCTGCGTATCTCCTGCTGGGGGCTGAATATCGGTCTAACGGGGATGATCGTGATTACCCTGTTGCCAGTGGGTTTCATACAGCTGAAGCATTCGTTTGATTTTGGCTTCTGGTCGGCGCGAGACTTCTCGTTCTATCAGCAGGATACGGTAAGCCTGCTGCTGTGGCTGCGGATGATTCCGGATACGATCTTTATTGTAGTGGGAATTCTGCCGCTGGTTTATGTGGTTGTACGTTCCATGTTCCACCTGCGCAAACCGAACGTCGCTGAAGAAGAAGTATTTGAGTAGGGGGCGGGGAGTATGGAGCATTCAACCCATATGTTGCGCTCCTTCCCCTTATTTCAGGGGCTGTCCCTGGACGAGGTGGCTCGGATCGGAGCGCTTACTGTTCCTAGGCTGCTAGGACGGCGTGTGGCCGTATTCCGGGAAGGAGACGAGGTAGAGGCGGTTTATTTTGTGGTGAACGGGCTCATTAAGACGAGCCGGACGGACGAGAAGGGCAATGAGCAAATCTTCTCGTTTCTGAAGCACGGCGATATGTTCCCTCTCACCGGCCGATTCGATGCGGAAGCCTCGCCGGTGACGGCCTCGACCGTCGTTGAGACCAGCCTGCTCGCGATCCCGCTCCGCTCCTTCGAGCAGCTTCTGGCGGGCTCGCCCGAGCTGGCATTTAAAATGATGGGGCTGATGAGCGGTAAAATCCGCGAGCTGCAAGGCAAACTGCTGAATTTTAATCAGCGGAGCGTAGAAGATCGTGGGATCTCGTTTCTGATTTACCTCGCGGAGCATTTTGGCATAGAGCGGGGAGGAGAAGTCGTCGTACCGATCCCTGTAACGCACCAGGAGTTGGCCAGTACGATTGGATTTGCCCGGGAGACGGTGAGCCGTCTGTTGACTAGCCTGCGCAGGGAAGGCATCGTTCAGGTCAGCCGCAAAGGGTTCGTCGTTCGAGATTTGCAGGCTTTGAAGGAAAAGGTGTGCGTCAAGGAGAATTGCCCCCATTGCCGGGAACTGAAGCGTCTCGAGCAAGGGTGAGGTATCGAGTCGTTATGCACTTGCTTCGCAAGTTGGGTGAGCGCTAACGCCTGCCAGAAGCCTTATTTGGGCGAAATCAGGGTGGATCTATTTCTAACGCTGATCGGGAGTCTTAATGGGTGCGAAACCAGCCGTTTTAGCATAAAAATGGTTGAATAAGCGTTGTGACAAGCGTTACATCTTTTTAGATGGGGTTTTGCGGCAAATAACGATGCTCATAAGCGTTACAGCCGGCGTAGGAAGCAGGCCCCTGTGTCCAACTTTACGCACAAAATAAAACCCCTCGCTAACTGGCGAGGGGTTTCATTTATTTATTCCAACGTGATGTTATACGTTACGATGTAGGACTCCTGTTCTGATTGGTCCACCTCTACATCCCCTTGCAGCAGGTGAATGATTTGGAGCAGCGGACCGGTCAGGCGGCCGTTGTAAATCTTCGTAGGCGCCTCTATAGGCGTCTCCGTGCCGTTCACGGTGGCCGTATCGGCACCGACAGCAACCTTGACCTCACGTTCGCCTCGGGTCAAACTGGCCGTCTTGTCGGCGGCGTTGTAGTTGAATTCGATGCCGGCGGCCAAAGCGAAGTCCTTGAGCGGAACGCGAACCTGATCGTCATCGGCTGGCGGCAGCTCATCGAAGGTGATCTCCTGGCCGTTCACATTGACGACGACAGAATACACCGGGCCATCCTCGTTGATTACGAGGCTTTGCACCTGCTCCTGCAGCAACTTGTTGTTCAACTCCACGTTTGCTGCGGTGACCTGATGGGTGCCGGCAGCGATTTCCTCGATGATCCGGCGATTGATAGCGGCGGAGTGATGCGACAAGTCTTTGTATTCGTCCAGATCATAAGTTAGGGTACTGTCACTTTGGAAATCATACACACGGACATTGGCAAAGGCGCTAAATCGCTCATACATGTATTTCTTCATTTCGAGCTGGTTTTCGAAACGATCCGGGTTCAGACTGTACCACATTTGCTGGCGTAATACGGAATAAGGCGGATAGTAGATGATGAACTCGATATCCGGATGCGCCTCAATGAAGCTCATCGTATTGTCCTCGAAATTTTGCTTTACGACCTCCAAAGCGGGCTCGTAATCTGCCGTCAACTGCTCTGACAGCTTAGCTTCCTGCCATTTGGCAAACACCTGGGTTGGACCGTAGCTGGCAGACATGTCCCAATTGTTCAGCAGGTCGAGATTGCGTAATTGGGGCATTTGACTTTTTGGCAGAAACAGTGCACCGAGGGCGTGCTTAACGTCGGACACGTTGAGCAGATATTTATAATCGTTCCAGATCTTATCGTCGTATAAATAAAACGGGAAATTGGCCTCGTCCCGCACCGCATTGTCCCGGAACGAGAAATAGTCGATCCCCCATAACACCTTCTTCACCTGACCGGTTCCAACCGCGACATCGGCGATCATCCGCTGTTCCTTGGCGGTAGAGCCCTCCATCGACAACTTCATGACCTGGCCGCCAAGCCGTGCGCCGACTTCCGAAGGGACAAAGTTCTCGGTCATGGAGCTGCCGAGGATGATGGTGTCATAGGCGTAATTTTTGGCCAGACCCGGGTTTTGATATCGTTGCTGCTTGGTGAACAGTGGTGAATAGGAAGCCTTTCGGTAGAGCTGCAACGGATCGACGGCATAGACGAATGAGCCGACCAGCACTGCGAACAACAGGACAAAAGCCATGAACCAGACGACGAAACGAATATTTTTCAAGGGAAATTCTCCTTTAACCAACGTCAAAAATTAGAACGTAAAATACAAGAATTCGCTGACCTGGTTGAAATACAGAATTGAAAACACAAACAGTCCGGCGATAAAGGCGGCATAACGCAAGTTCGGCTTGAACTTCAGCTTGAGCTCCATCGAATTCCGCGCGAACAACGCCAGGGCAAAAGCCGCGAGGACCAACAGCGCTTGGCTGGCCAAAGTGAGGGACACGTTAATGTCTCCGACACGAAACATGCCGCGCAATACCTTAAGCGCATCATCCCAAGAGGTAGCTCGGAAGAATACCCAGGTGAAGTTGATGAATAAGAAGGTGATCAGCCAGGCGCACCAGCGCGGCAGGACGACGCCTGTCTTTTGCCATAACCGCTGAATGACCTGAGCGATGCCGTGCATCAAGCCCCAGACGATAAATGTCCAACCTGCGCCGTGCCAGAAACCGCCGATCAGGAAGGTCGCCACCAGGTTAAAATAAGTGCGGAACGTCCCTTTGCGGTTTCCGCCAAGCGGGATATAGATGTAATCCTTCAGGAAACGACTTAAGGTCATATGCCAACGGCTCCAGAAATCCTTAATGCTCAAGGCTTTATAAGGCGAATTGAAGTTGATTGGTAGCTTAATGTTGAACAGCAACGCGATCCCGATGGCCATATCCGAATAGCCGCTGAAATCAAAATAGAGCTGGAAGGTATAGGACAACGAAGTGATCCAGGCTTCAACAAATCCCAAATGGTTCGAAACATCAAAGCCCTGGGTGGCAATAGGTGCCAACGTATCGGCGATGACGACCTTCTTGAATAGCCCGACACAGAAAATAAAGAACCCGCGAGCCACATTGCCCGGAATGATCCGTTTGCTCCGAGGCCGATCGAATTGGGGCATCATTTCCTTGTGGTGCAAGATAGGGCCGGCGATCAGGTGCGGATAAAACGTAACGAACAACACGTAGCTGACAATACTGTATTCTTTCGCCTTCCCTCGGTAGGCATCGACAAGGTAAGCGATTTGCGTAAAGGTGAAGAAGCTGATCCCAAGCGGCAATGCCAGCTCCAGCAGCTTGATATGCGAGGCAAACAGCGAATTGATATTTGTAATGAAAAAATCGGCATACTTGTAATAGCCCAGCAACAGTACGTTGCCGGTGATACCCAGCGTAAGCAGCAGTTTCCGCAGCCGGATCGGCTTGTCGGCGGAATGGTTAATCGAGCGCCCCATCACGTAGTTGAAGGCGATCGACGCCAGAATGAGCGGCAGCGACTTGATGCTCCAATAGCTGTAGAAGAACAGGGAAGCCGCGGCGAGCCATAGCTTGCCGAATACGGGCGGGCATAGCCGGTTCAACAGAAAGTAAACGATAAACGAGATCGGCCAAAACGCAAAAATAAATTCGTAGGAATTAAAAAGCAAGACTACTGGCACCTCTCTCAATGCGAGAATCATAACTAATTAATCATATAATAGATCATGAGGGGCGGCAATGACATTTCCGCCCAGAAGTCGACAAAAAAAACGGCCCCGCCAAGGCGGAGCCCAAAGAAACAAGATATGAAAAATTAGGAGGAACCACATAGGAATAAAGCTTAAAAGTGCAGAACGGCGATAAGCATTGGAGCAACCCCTAACGTAAACAGGGCGGCTAAGATCATGGAGATGCTGGAAATGGTTCCAGTCAAGGAGCTTAGCTCGAACGCTTTGGATGTCCCCGTGCCGTGAGCACTGGTGCCGAACAGTACGCCACGGGCAACTTCGCCTTCGATGCGGAACAACTTCATGACCAATGGCCCCAGCATGGCGCCTAGCAAGCCGGTCAGAATAACGAATACGGCGGTTATATTCGGTACGCCGCCGATCACCTGCGATACGTTCATGGCAATCGGCGTCGTGACGGAACGGGGAATCAAGCTGGTAATCAGCTGGTCGTCCAGATGCAGCCATTCGGCCAAGAACGCCGAGGAGAACATGGCAACCACGGAGCCGCTTAGCACGCTAATGAGAATTTCCACAGCATGTTTTTTCAGCACATTGTAGTATTTGTACAAGGGAATCGCAAACGCGATCGTGGCCGGCTGCAGCATGCTGCTCAGCCACTTACCGCCGGAATGATAGGTTTCATAGGGAATTTGTGCCCACAGCAAGCCAATGACGAGAACCAACGGAGTGATCAGCAGAGGGGACAAATAGACCTTCGGCCGAATCCGATACAACCGTTTCGATAAACCGTAGATGATCAGGGTAGAAGCTAAACAAAATATGCCTACAATCATGAGATTCGGCCCTCCTTTCGTTTTTCGATACGCGAGGCGATCAGCCCGGAACAAGCCATAACGATAACGGTACTGAGGATCACGACGATCAAGATCCGAACGCCTTCGCTTTCGAGCAAGGGAATATATTGCATGACGCCGACAGCGGAAGGAACAAAGAACAGGAGCAGCTCGGCTAGCAGCCAGTTCGCGCCTCGTTCTATCCATTGCAGTTTAACGACGCCTGTTTTCAATAGGGTAAACAAGACGGCAATACCCAGAATTGATCCTGGAATCGGTAAATGGAGCAGCTCCGCGACCTTGTTCAGGGCCAATGAGACGAAGAACAGGATGGCGATCTGAAGGATCCCCATGCCGATCTCTTTCATCTTGTTCATATGAGCAGCTCCCTTCTGTTTTTGGTTGGTAATGAAATCTTACACCGATTGTTTTCATGAGTAAAATGAATATACTGAATGAGAAGCATTCCATTTGGTTATAGATAAAATGAATTAAAGGAGCGCAGGCTGTTGGATATCCGACAAATGCAGGTTTTAATTGAAGTCGCACGGCAACGAAGCTTTACCAAGGCAGCCGAAGCGATGTACATTACCCAACCGACCATCAGTAAAACCATCAAAGCCATGGAAGAGGAACTCGGGGTCGTGCTGTTCGATCGGGTCGGCAAAAAAATCGAGCTGACCGACGCCGGACGGATTATCGCTACGCAGGCCCAACAAATCGTGACCTCCTTCCAGAACCTGATGGCCGAGCTCGACGATTTGCGTAATTTGAAGAAAGGACATCTCCGCATCGGGCTTCCGCCGATGGTGGGGGCGAGCTTTTTTCCAAAGGTGATTGGGGAGTTTCATCAACGCTATCCCGATATAACGATCCAGCTTTTTGAGGACGGGGCCAAAAAAGTAGAACAGGACGTCGCCGGCGGATTGCTGGATGTGGGGGTTGTCGTGTTGCCGACGGTGGAAGCGGAGCTTAGCTGTTTTCCTTTTGTCGAGGAGAAGCTGAATCTGGTCGTACATCCCTCGCATCCGCTGGCGGAGCAGGAATCGGCGGAATTGTCCGAGCTGTCCCAGGACGGCTTCGTGTTGTTCCGCGAGGACTTTACGCTGCATGACCGCATCATCGGGGAATGCGCGAAAGCCGGGTTTCAGCCGCATGTCATCTACGAGAGCTCGCAGTGGGACCTGATCAGCGAGATGGTGGCCGTTGGCCTCGGCATCACGCTGCTGCCGGAAACGATCTGCCGCGAGATCGACGACGAGGGTGTACGGATCATCCCACTCGTGAAGCCGGTGATACCTTGGAAGCTCGGCATCGTATGGCGTGACGATCGATATCAGTCTTTTGCCACTCGGGAATGGATTCGGTTTGCTCAGGAAGTGTTGGCGCCTCATATTGGGTAAAAATACCCGAATTGTCTGAGTTCTGACAAACAATGGGACACTAGACTACTTGTGCAACCTGTAGAGCCTGCCTATAATAGCGAAATGATTCACAAATTGTTGATTAGGGGATAAAGCATAAATGAGTTTGCTGCGAAAAAAATCGATTTCTTTCATGTTGCAAGAGAAACAGATGGCCGGCTCCAGTCCGGGGGGGATGAAAAAGGAGTTGGGCGTTTTTGACCTGGCTATGCTGGGGATCGGCTGTATCGTCGGTACGGGAATCTTCGTGCTTACCGGAGTGGCTGCCGCCCAACACGCCGGTCCAGGCCTAATCTTATCCTTTATTCTGGCCGGTATCGTCTGCGCGTTCTGCGCGTTGTGTTATGCCGAATTTGCCTCCATGGTCCCCGTGTCAGGGAGTGCCTACACTTACAGTTACGCCACCTTTGGCGAGCTGATCGCCTGGATCCTCGGGTGGGACCTGATCCTGGAATACGGCTTTGCCGCTTCGATGGTGGCGAGCGGATGGTCGGGATATTTCCAAGGCTTGATCTCCGGCATGGGAATCACGTTGCCGACGGCGCTCAGCAGCGCCTTTGATCCGGCGAACGGCACCTATGTTGACGTCCCGGCGATCTTGATCGTGCTGGTGTTGACATTTATCGTCTCCCGTGGCTCCAAGGAGTCTTCGCGGTTGAATTCGATCATGGTTATCGTGAAAATCGCTGTGATCCTCCTCTTTATCGTGGTGGGTGCGTTCTACGTCAAACCGGGCAATTGGACGCCCTTCATGCCTTTTGGCTTCAGCGGAGTTGTGACTGGGGCGGCGACGGCGTTCCTATCCTACATCGGGTTCGATGCGGTGGCCACCGCCGCGGAAGAAGTGAAGAATCCGCAAAAAGATCTGCCACGCGGCATTATGTGGTCCTTGGTCGTGTGCTCCCTCCTGTACGTTCTCGTGACGGGTGTGCTGACAGGGATTGTTCCTTATGCCGAATTAAATGTGAAAAACCCGGTGGCCTTTGCGTTGCAATATATCAACCAGAATTGGGTTGCCGGCTTTATTTCCCTGGGGGCGATCGTCGGGATCACAACCGTTTTGTTCGTGCTCCTGTTTGGACAGACGCGACTGCTCTACGCCATCGGACGCGACGGCCTGCTGCCGAAGCCGCTGGCTCGATTGAATCCGAAGACCGGCGTCCCGGCGAACAGCACCTGGGCGACGGGAGTTATCGTTGCGATTTTTGCGGGTTTGATTCCGTTGCGCAAGCTGGCTGATCTCGTCAGCATCGGGACCTTGTTCGCGTTTATTTCGGTGTCGCTGGGCATCATTATTTTGCGCAAGTCTCGTCCGGATCTAGAACGGTCGTTTAAAGTTCCATTGGTACCATGGATTCCGGTGCTGGCCGTGCTGACCTGCGGTTATCTGCTGATCAGCCTGCCGGCGGTGACTTGGATCGCTTTCCTGATTTGGATGGTTATCGGACTCATTGTCTACTTTGCCTACGGCTACAAACATAGCGAGCTCTCGAAGTAAACACAGCGGCATCGCGGCTGCATATTTCCCGGGAATTTAGCAGATAGTAAAGGGGCATGTCGAAATTTGCATAGCCCTAAAGCTACGAAGGAGAGACAGCCGTGAAGTATGCCTTAATCTGTTCATTGCTGGTCAGCCTGCTGTTCGGAACGGGATTACCCGTTGCATCAGCCCAAGCGGACGTTACCCACCATTTCGGATTCAAAAAAAGCGTTGGCGGCCAGCTTCCCTCGATTAACGAGGAAGGGTTCAAAGATATTATCGATAAGAACGGCGCGATTTTCCTCGCAGATCCTTCGCGCAAAGAATTGTTCTTAACGTTCGACAACGGTTATGAGAACGGTTATACCGCCCCAATCCTCGACACGCTGAAGGCGAAGAAGGTCCCGGCGATCTTCTTTGTGACCGGCCACTACATTAAGGACCAGCCAGAGCTGCTGAAGCGCATGGCTGCAGAGGGCCATTTGATCGGCAATCACTCTTGGAGCCACCCGGACATGACGACGATTTCCGACGCGCAAATCCGGGAGGAGCTAGAGAAGGTAAAAAGTGCAACCGCCCAGGTGACGGGGCAGTCCAAGATGGAGTACCTGCGCCCGCCACGCGGCATTTTCAGCGATCGGACGCTGCGCGTGACGAGGACGCTCGGGTATACGAACGTTTTTTGGTCCGTCGCTTATAAGGATTGGGATGTGAACGACCAGCACGGGGCGGATTATGCCTACCAGAAGGTCGTATCGCAGTTGCATCCCGGCGCGGTGATCCTTCTGCACTCCGTCTCCAAGGACAATGCGGCAGCCTTGGGTGCGATCATCGATGAAGCTCGCCGGCAAGGGTATGAGTTCAAAAGCCTGGACGAGATGAAGCCGGAACAAGCACGTCCATAATCCTAAATTCCAGACCGTTACAGGCGGGCGATCAGCCACGTGGTACGGTCTTTTTTTGCTTAATATGTCTGAATTTTGACGACGCTTGACTTCACATTTACAGGCTTTTATAATTAGGCATGCAAATTAATAGTCGCACTAATTATTAAACAATGAAAATAAATAAGGGGGGATTGGTTTGTTCACCGGTGATAACCCGCAGGCGCATAGGCTACTGAAGGCTTTTCACCGCTTTCGGAGGCTCGATCTCAGCAAACTGACGCCGTCGGAGTTTAAACCTAGCGAAGTCAGATTGATGTTTTACATCTTACATGGCATGGAGAAGGATGAACGTGGGGTAACCGTGTCAGAGCTCAGCGCGATGATGGAGGTTGCTTCTCCGACCGTCACGCCGCTCGTTCGCAGTTTAGAGGAGCGAGGACTGGTCCTGCGTTACAACGACAAGGAGGATCGCCGGGCGGTTCGAGTTAAGCTGACGGAGCAAGGGCTGGACCATGTCAAGGAGACGGCCAAGAAACGTTCGGCCCAAATCCAAGGGTTGGTAGAGTTTCTAGGCGAAGAGAAGAGCCGGCAGCTTATTGAGCTGTTGGAGCAGGTGTACGATTACGTAGATATGAAGCTGCATACAGACAAAAGTCAAGAGGAATGAAATGAATAGAACAAGTGGAGTTGATGGGAATTGATTAAACTATTCCGCAATTTGAAACCATACCGCTGGCTTGTGGCCGCGGTGCTTATCTTCGTCTTCTTCCAGACGTTATCAGAGCTGTACTTACCAACGCTGATGGCGGACATCGTAGATAAAGGGGTAGTGAACGGAGATACGCCGTATATCTGGCGAATCGGCGGGCTCATGCTGGTGGTTGCGCTCGGAGGGATGGCCTGTTCGATCGCAGCCAGCTATTTCTCGTCTAAAGCCGCAACCGGCTTCGGGAAGCTGCTTCGGGGCAAGGTATTCAAGCATGTCTCGAACTTCTCGCTGGAGGAGTTTGACACGATTGGCACCGCCTCGCTGATTACACGCACGACCAACGACATTACTCAAGTGCAGCAGGTATTGATCATGATCCTGCGCATGATGGTTATGGCGCCGATGATGTGTTTGGGCGGGATCATTATGGCCGTTTCCAAAGACGCGACGCTGTCGCTGGTGCTGGTGGTTATCTTGCCGGTGCTGGCCGGGGCGATTTTCCTGATCGCCCGCAAAGGGTTGCCTTTATTTAAGGCGATCCAGAAGAAAATCGACAAATTGAATCTCGTTATGCGCGAAAGCCTGACCGGGATTCGCGTGATTCGTTCTTTTAACCGGACCGACTACGAAAGCAAGCGTTTCGACGCGGCGAACCTCGATTTGACGGATACATCGATCAAGGTCAACAAAATCATGGCCTTTATGATGCCGATTATGATGTTGGTCATGAACTTGTCTTCCGTGGCGATCATTTGGTATGGAGGGCTGCGGATTGATGCTGGAGATATGCAGGTCGGCGATCTGATGGCGTTCCTGCAATACGCCATGCAAATCATGTTCTCCCTTGTCATGGTGTCGATGATGTTCGTGATGATTCCGCGGGCTTCGGCTTCGGCCATCCGGATCAACGAGGTGCTGGACATGGTGCCGGTGATCAAGGATTCGGCAGCTAGCAGCCGGCCGACGGAAGCGAAGGGACTTGTCGAGTTCCAAAACGTCTCCTTCAGCTATCCCGGGGCGGAACAACCGGCGGTTCAGGACATTACGTTTACCGCTAAGCCGGGCCAAGTGACGGCCATCATCGGCGGGACGGGTTCCGGGAAATCCACGATGATCAGCTTGATTCCGCGGTTCTACGACGTGCAGGCTGGCAGCGTAAGGGTTGACGGTGTAGACGTCCGCGATATGACGCAGGAGGAACTGCGCAGCAAAATCGGCTTTGTCCCGCAAATGGCGGTGCTCTTCTCGGGAACGATCAGCGAGAACATCCGCTATGGCAAGGAAGATGCGACCGACGAGGAAGTGTGGCGCGCTGCGGAAATTGCTCAGGCGAGAGATTTCATCGGCAAAATGGAACAAGGCTTCGAGTCGCCCATCGCCCAAGGCGGCACCAACGTGTCGGGCGGACAGAAGCAACGGCTATCGATTGCCCGCGCTTTGGTGCGGCCTGCGGAAATTTATATCTTTGACGACAGCTTCTCGGCGCTCGACTTCAAGACCGATGCGAAGCTGCGGGCCGCCTTGAAACAGGAAACGAAGGAATCTACCGTCATCATCGTCGCACAACGCGTCAGTACCGTGCTTGATGCCGATCAAATTATCGTGATGAACGATAGCCAAATCGCCGGAGTCGGTACGCATCAAGAATTGATGGAAACTTGCGACGTCTATAAAGAAATCGTCTATTCACAGCTTTCGGAGGAGGAGATCGCATGAGTCAAGAGCAAACTGAGAAAAAACGCGGATTCGGCGGCCCTCGCCGCGGGCACGGTGGACCCGGCGGACCCGGCGGACACGGGGGTCCTGGTATGGGAATGCCAGTGGAGAAAGCGAAGGATTTCAAAGGAACCTTAAAACGGTTGATCCGATACTTAAGACCGCATAAGGTTCAATTAGCCGCGGTACTGGTCATGGCCATTTTGAGTACCGTTTTCAGCATCTTCAGCCCGAAGGTGATGGGGAAAGCGACCACCAAACTGTTCGAAGGGATCGTGGCCAAGTATCAACGCGTTCCCGGTGCGGAGATCGACTTCCAGTATGTCTGGCAAATTATTATGATCCTAATTGGTTTATATGTACTGAGCGCGCTATTTGGCTATGTCCAACAGTATTTGATGGCCGGCGTCGCCCAGAAGACGGTTTACGACCTACGGAAGGACGTCAATGCTAAGCTGAACAAGCTACCGCTGAAATACTTCGACGCCCGGACGCACGGGGAAATTTTGAGCCGGGTCACCAATGACGTCGACAACATCGCCGGTACTTTGCAGCAAAGCTTGACGCAGTTGATCACGTCGATCCTGACGATCATTGGCGTTATCGCGATGATGCTGTCCATCAGTCCGCTGATGACCTTGATTGCGGTTCTAACGTTGCCGCTGAGCATCGTGGCGATCACCTCGATTGCCAAGCGGTCGCAGAAACAGTTCGTCCGCCAGCAAAAAGAACTCGGACAGCTGAACGGTCATGTGGAGGAAATGTATACCGGCCACAAGATCATCAAAGCGTTTGGCCGCGAGACCAAGTCATTGGAGCAGTTCGACAACATTAATGAACGCCTGTATGAGGCGGGCTGGAAGGCTCAGTTCATCTCCGGCGTCATCATGCCGATTATGAGTTTTATCGGGAACATCGGATATGTACTCGTTTCTGTGGTCGGCGGGATTCTTGTGACCAAGAGAACGATCGAAATCGGTGATGTACAGGCGTTTATCCAGTACTCCCGCCAATTTACGATGCCGATCACGCAAACGGCGAACATCGCCAACATCATCCAGTCGACCGTTGCTTCGGCGGAGCGGGTGTTTGAAATCCTGGATGAGGAAGAACAGGTACCGGAAACAGCGAATCCCGCTGTATTGGAACAGCCTCGCGGCGATGTGGCGTTCAATCATGTCCAGTTCGGTTACGATCCGGAACATCTGTTGATCGAAGATATGAACATCGACGTGAAACAGGGCCAAACGATCGCCATCGTCGGGCCAACCGGCGCCGGCAAAACGACGCTGATCAACCTGCTGATGCGCTTCTATGAGGTGAACGGCGGATCGATCACGGTGGATGGGGTCAACATTGCCGAGATGAAACGCGGCGACTTGCGCAGCCTGTTCGGGATGGTCCTGCAGGATACGTGGCTGTTTAACGGCACGATCCGCGATAACATCGCCTACGGCCGCGAAGGTGCAACGGAGGAGGAAGTCGTGCGTGCCGCCAAAACGGCGTACGCCGACCACTTTATCCGTACGTTGCCGGGCGGGTATAACACGGTCCTGAATGAGGAAGCGTCGAACATCTCGCAAGGGCAGAAGCAATTACTGACGATTGCTCGCGCCATCCTTGCCGATCCGGCGATCTTAATTCTCGACGAAGCAACAAGCAGTGTCGATACCCGGACCGAGGTGCATATCCAGAAAGCGATGAACGAGCTGATGAAAGGTAGAACAAGCTTTGTCATCGCCCACCGGTTGTCGACGATTCGGGACGCCGATCTCATTCTCGTGATGAACCATGGCACCGTGATCGAGAAGGGCTCGCACGAAGAACTGCTGGCACTTGGCGGCTTCTATGCCGATTTGTACAACAGCCAATTCACCAAAGGCGACTTCGAGCCAGAAGCGGTATAAAGCTGTCGATTCACAAAAAAACGCCCCCGCATATGCGGGGGCGTTTGCTATTGGACGTGCACTCTTCGCGCAGGGGCCGTGGGCCGGGGCCGGGTGTGCCTTTATGGCCCCTTTGCATCATTATCCCTTTTGTTAAGGGAACATGGAGTGTGGGGTGTCGTCTTTACCCTATCCGGTTCAGTTCGCAGCGAGCTGATCCATCGGGATAATCGTGCAAAGGCCCGGACAGAGGATATCATCTGCTCGCGAACCGTCCTAGTTACAACTGTGTTCAGGCTTCCCCGGCCAGGTGGCGTAGCGCCGCCTCATCACGGAGGAGCAACTGCCGTCCCGAGACGGTAAGCACACCGTCATCGCTCAATTGACGCAGCTTGCGGCTTAGCGTTTCCGGCGTGGCGCCAATCAGGCCGGCGAGTTCTTTTTTGGACACAGGGAGCGCGAATTCCTGAGAATCCGGAGCGGCTTTGCGACGGAAATATAACAGCATTTTGGCTAAACGCCGATCGGCCTCAAGCAAGGTCAATACGGCCGCCCAAGCATCGGCTTCCTCCAGCTGCGTGCTGAGTGCGGTCATGAATCGGGCCGCCGTATCTGGATCGCGTCGTAAGATATCGAGGAAATCGCTGCGGTGAATCCGGCAGACGCCAGTTGAATCGGCTGCGATGGCGCTGGCGTAATGGGGCTTCTCCTGCAGTAAGGCAAACTGGCCGAAGAAATCTCCGGGGAACAGCAGTCGAATGATATGCTCTTTGCCGTTATCCTCCAGCTTGGTCAGCTTAATGATTCCGCGATTGACCACGAACAGCGCATCCGAGAGGTCGCCTTCTCGAAAGATGGTCTCGCCCTTGTGGTACTGCGAGGTACGCATCACGGAATGGAGCAACTCGACCTCCGCTTCGCGCAGCTGCGCAAAGACGGGAACGTGTGTTAGACAGGATGGAGCGTTGGCTGCATTTTGGGCGTGGCAAGCGCAGGAACTCATTCGTGACCCCTTCCTTTCTTAGAATGACAGCGTATTTTACCTATAACTTAACAGTCTATCGGTCAAGGTATAGTGATCATTATCACAATATTTCTGTCGAATTCTTGATCCAAATCAAGGTGTATTGAGGGCAGATATGGCAAATTAAACCTATCAACGGCATGCGCCGGTTATCCAAGGATAGGGGGAAGTACAATGAGAGGATTTACGTTTAATGAATTGAAACAAATCGACCGTTCTCGGCTGGGAGGTGAGGTGCCGCTGGAGTTGTTTCGGGCGATCCGCCTGATCGGTATGCAACAAGGGCTACCTTTGGAAGGGAAAGGGACAACCGCTTCGATCGGACGCAAAATCGGCGAAAGCCTGCCCGTGGAATCGTTGGATGAGCTGCTTGGCTTATTCGCAGAACTGCGTATCGGATTGCCGCGGGTTTTGGAACAGGGTGAACGATTGATTCGGATCGCCATAGACGATTGCTTTTGCAAGGGATTGCCTTTGATTGAGGAGAAGAAGGTATGCGATCTGGAGGGTGCGATTCTGGAAGGGGCGCTCGGCAAAATGTTAAACCGGAAGGTTAGCGTACGGGAAACGAAATGTAATGTTTGCGGGGACGAACACTGCGAGTACGAAATCCGGATCTATGAATAAAATCGAATTATGTCGAATAAAGCGCTAAATAAAGTAAATTATTCTACATAATCCGACATCTCCTGCCGATATTGATTTCATACGTCAATACTTCTAAAGAGAAGCGCAGGAGGTTATGGAAATGACAGGTCAAGATGTCAACGATTTTCTGTACAAAGATTTACGAAAGAGGAACCTGTTGATCTGTTCGACTTTAACGACGACGGTAATTCTCAGCCTCGCCATCCTTTTGGGACTACATACGAGCGCAAAGATTATCACATTGATCGTTATCCCGAACTTGTTGATATTGTTGCTGGTTTGGGGGGGGCACGTGACCCGGAAGAAGGAACATTGGATCCCGTATATCTCTATCGTGGGCATATTCATTACTGCGATGATCACCGTTTTTCAAGGAGGCGGAGGCCCGCTTGGAGCAGTATCCGCATTCTTCGTCCTAAGCGTTGGCATCATGTACCATGATTTTAAGGTAACCATGACGGGTTTAGTCGCGGCATTGTTGGTCATCCTGGTCAAATATACAGTGTTCCATGAACCGGCAGGGGAAGGTTCCAATATTGCGGTACTGATGTATTTCTTCATCGTGACCGCTTGGGTATTGTTGGCCCAATCCTCGCTGGGACGCAAAATGCACGCACATTCGGCAAGTATGTTCAAGGAAACTTCGGAACTCTTAGCACGTGAATTGGAACGGGAGAAAGTGACTTCCGAGGCTACCCAGACGATCGCGGCCAGCATCGGAGAGATTCGGGGGAACAGTCAGGATAACTACCAGGCGTTTCAAGAGATGGCTACGGCATTTCAAGAGATGGCTTCGGGTGCGGCGGTACAAACGGAGACTATCGGGGGGATTTCAGAGAATATCGTCACCTCTAACGGGTATATCAACCGGATGACGACTGCCCTGGGCGAACTGGTCGAAACGGTGTCGGAAACGAAAACGGCTTCCGACGAAGGGGCGGCAGTGATCGGGCAATTGACAGGCACCATCGATCGTTTCCACACAAACATGAATGGCATGAAGGAAGATATCGGAGCGCTGATCGGAAATATCCACCTGATTGCCGAGCTCACTGCCTCCATCCGTGAAATTGCAGAACAGACGGGGCTGCTGTCTTTAAATGCGAGCATCGAGGCGGCTCGAGCGGGTGAGCAGGGTCGCGGGTTTGAAGTGGTGGCGAATGAAATTCGCAAGCTGGCCGATTTAACGAACGAATCCGCGAAACAGATTACGGACAACGTGGGGCAAGCTACTCGTCAGGCCGATTTGTCCCAGGTGCGGCTGGAGGAAAACGTCAACGACATGGAACAAAGCTTGGCATTGGTCAGAAAAACGGAAGGCGCGTTTATGTCGATCAACGCTAATGTGGAGGATCTCGCGAAGGGAGCGGCCGACATCAGCAGCGTTGCCAGTTCGGTGCATGAGAAAACTGACGAGATCGAGCAGGCGGTCAACGACTTTGTGGCCGTGGTGGAACAGTCCTCAGCTACCCTGCAAGAACTATTAGCCACCGTCGATACGTTGACTTCGCAAAACCTGCCGATGGTTCGCCGGATCGAGGAAACCGACCAGGCTGTCAAACAGTTGGTCGCAATGAAATCGCAGGCGTAATCATAAAAGGATATGCTTAGAAATAAACGGCTTGATCCTAGGGATCAGGCCGTTTGTGTTTGTTACTTTGCCAGCAAATACACGCCAAGTAATATGACAGCCACACCGGCCAGTTTGGTTAGGGTGATCGATTCGTGGAACAGGAAATAGGCCGGAATCAACGCTAGGACGTAAGCGAGTGCTTGAAGCGGGTAGGCGACGCTTAGCGGAAGGCGGGACAACACCGCGAACCATAACAACGTAGCTATGCCGTACAACGCAATGCCTCCGATGACCGCCGGGGAGGTCGCAAGCTTCCCCCAGTGAAGGCCGCCAGAACGCCCTAAACCGATTTTGAACAGGATTTGCCCGGTCACGAGGAGCAGAATATTGCCTAATAGCAGGATGTAACTAATGGTTTTGTCCATGTTCGTGGACCGCCTCACGTTCTTTAAGGATGACGATTTCTTGAGTTAAGCGCAGTACTTGGGTCGTCAGCCGGGTTATGACGATCGTTAGGTGCAAGATAAACGCAAAGCAGAAGAGCAAGCCGAACAGAAACAGCACGGCTGGAGCATACTTAACACCCAACTGTTTAGCGATCCATTCGATGAGAGGGACGTTCATCGAGCAGATCAGCAGGATCACGCTGAACAGGATCCAGAGCAGGGAATATTGCTCCCGCAGCTTTTGCCGACGGACCAGTTCCAGGACGAATAGGAGAAACAACGCGGCAACAAAAACCGAGAGGATATAAATCGCCATTTATTCGGTCACCGCCGTTCGCTGGAGCGGGCGACGCAGTGCGCTCATGAGTACGGATAAGGTCACCTTCACCATGTAATATGCGGAACGCAATGGTGTAATGGACGATCTCCCGGTTGTTCGGGGACGCATTTCGACTGGGATTTCCGCTATCCTGCAGCCTTGGCGTTTCAAATACACGATCGACTCCACTTCGGGATAATCGGTTGGATAATACCCGGCATACAACTCGATGACCTTGCGTCCGGCGGCGCGGAATCCGCTGGTCGTATCGGTGAAGCGTTCGCCGGTAACCCAGGAGACAAGCCGGGAGAAGAAGACGATGCCCACCCGTCTTGCCGCAGATGACCGGAAGGACGCGGCCCCCAGGAATCGGGAGCCAATGACGAGGTCCTGCTCCTTAACTCCGGCAATCAATCTTCGCAATTCTCCGGCTGGATGCTGGCCATCGGCGTCCATTTGCACGGCGATGTCATAGCCCCTTTGTTTGGCGTAAAGATAACCGGTTTGCATCCCCCCGCCGATTCCCACGTTGTAAGGAAGCGTCAGCACCTTGGCTCCGGCTTCTCGGGCGCAGCTTTCCGTGCGGTCGGAGGAACCATCGTTAACCACGAGGATATCGGCTTCCGGTACGTGCTCCCGGACATCCCGGATTACTGAGCCGATACTGGCTTCCTCGTTGTATGCGGGGATGATAACGAGAATGTGCTGTGAGTCCAAGTTCATGAGGCGACGGCCTCCTTTCGTTCCGGCCGATGATGAGAGCGGCGCTTGAATCGGGAGGCTAGGTCGCCGAGAAGAAAAGATCCGAATAGAATCAGCATGGTCATATTAGGATAACCGTAGCGGTTAAACGCAACGAACGGTATGTAAATTAACGTGAAGTAAGCTAAAGCCAACAAGAGCGGCAGCAAGCGGTCCAGCTTCAAGCGATGCGTTGTTACGGCCCACAGGATGCCAGCCGTGTTCACGTACATCAGCACTTCTTGGACATCGTTCATCACGGGACGGCTCACCGGCCAAAACGGCCGGGAATAAAACGGATGGACATAGAGCTCCACCCATCGCCCCAGGGTATACCAATACAAGTATTTCATCGGCTCATGCGCAAAACCGTAACGGAGGATGCCCAAACCTTTGCGGATCGCCGCGGAATCGGCGCCTTCGAATATCGTTTTGGGATCATACTGGGGGTAGGCCTCGAAGAAGCCAGCCGGAGGCAACTGCCAACGGATTCGCGTGCCCAACAGGAACGGGCTTCCGCCGGAATTTGTAAACAGGATGAATTCATGAAACGTCACCCAGTTGCGAATCCACCAAGGCGTCAGCAGTAATGCATAGGTACTTCCCATTAGCAGAGTGTATTTCAACATCGTCCGCCAAGGAAGCTTCACTCGTAGCCATAAGACCAGAAGAACGGCAGGGTACAGAGAAGCGTGAGGCTTCAAATAGGCCGCCGTGGCAGTAAGGCCGCCGATGAGGATGTATAGGGCAGATCCGCCTCGGTCCTTGGCCAGGATCGTGCAACAGACGAGGAGCAGCAGTAAGGTGCGGAAAGTTGTTTCCGAGAGAATGACCCCGGAAGAGAAGTAATCCGGTGGATACAAAGCAGACACCGTGCAGGCGATCAAAGCCGCACGGATGTTGAAGATCCGCCGGCCTATCCAGAAGATGAGGTAAATACACAGTGTTTGCTGAAGACATTGGAACAGGCGAAAGGCAATAATGCCGCCCTGATCCTGGCCGAAAACGGCCATGAACCCGGACAGCATGAGCGGCAGCCCGGGCATGATGAAGGCGGAAGGCGCCTCTTTGGTATTGTAAGCAAGTACACCTTCGTTCAGCAGAAGGCGGGAGGTCTGAATGTACTTCACGTCATCGTTGTTCGGGCGAACCGGGTCGCCTAATAGGAAGTAATCGTTGTACACCAGGACGACAAGACACGATACAATTCCCACAAATGCCATCAGACCGAACAGATACCACTTGACCGGGCGATGGACTTCGGATAACGAGAACACAGCGATTCAACCCCACTTTAATTTTTATTTTATCTCTAAAAACAGGCATGATCCCCTTCTAATTTATAATATATCCAATATCTTCCTGTGACAAGCTCAATCTATTTGGACGCCATTTAGCCGCTCGTTGAAGGTCTCCCCCGAATCGACGTGGCCCCGATTAATGGATTCCCACAAATAGAGCGAGGCAATGGAACCGTAAGACGGCCACCGCGTGGCGGCTTGCTGCAAGTATTTACGGTCAGCGCGCTCTTCCATGTCGTACACCCATTTGGCAGCCCTCTGTAGACCGGCATCCCCGTAGGACACAACATGCTCCCGGCCCAGGGCGAAGATGAGGAACATTTCTGCCGACCAGCGACCGATGCCTTTGATGGAGACAAGCTTCTCAATGACCTCCTCATCGTTATGCTCCTGCAACCTGTCGAGGTCAATTTGCCCGGATCGTACTTTATCGCTTAAATCCTTCAGGTAGGCGACCTTTGAAGCGGACAACCCGGCCGCCCGCAGGTCGGTGTCGCTTTGGGCCAACAGGGCGGCCGGGGATAGCTCCCCGGCCAGCTCGATGACGCGGCCGCGAATGGTGGAAGCGGCCTTGACCGAGATCTGCTGGCTGATGATGGATCGAGCCAGCTCCGTGAACAAGGGGCCTTGCGGTTTGGTTGCAAGGCTTCCGATCAGGGCGATCAGCCGGCCCATCCGGGGATCGGCGCTGGCTAGCGCCTGGACCCGGCGTTCGTTCGGGTGCAGCTCGAATACGGGTTTCCCGTGGTTCATGGGATAACCTCCTTCAGTTTGGATTCTCCTCCAGCAGCGTCACGTACTGCTGGAGGAGTTCGTCGGCGCGGAGCTGCAGGGCGTCTCGCCGCTCCTGCAGCTCCGCGAGCCGCGCGGCGTCGCAGGCAGCCTCCGGCGCCTGCATTGCCGCGTCCACCGCCGCCAGCTCCGCTTCGGCGGCGGCGTAGTCGGCCTCCAGCTTGCGCACGGAGGCCGGGCCCGCCCCGGGCTTGCGCGCCGCTCCCGCGGCCGCATCGCCCCCCGCGCCGGCGGCGCTTGCCGCGGCGCCCGCACTCGCGCGCGGCGCGTCCGTGCCGCCGGCGCTGCCGCCCGTGGCGGCCGGGCCCGCTGCGCCGGGCCGATCGGCCGCGCGGCCCGCAGGCCCCGCGTCCCCGGCGGCAGCGGTCTTCCGGGCGAGCTCCGCCCGGTAATCCTCGTATCCGCCGAGGGAGACGGTCAGGCGGCCGCCCGCCAGCGCCCACACCTGCCCCGCTACTTTATTGATGAAGTAGCGGTCATGGGACACCGCCAGCAGCGTGCCCGGGTACTCCTCCAGCGCCTCTTCCAGCGCTTCGCGCGAATCGATGTCAAGGTGGTTGGTCGGCTCGTCGAGCACCAGCAGGTTAGGCTTCCGGTACATCAGTACCGCCAGCCGAAGCCGTGTCCACTCGCCGCCCGAGAGGCTGCTCACCTTCTTGAACACATCGGCGCCGTAGAACAGGAAGCGGGCCAGCTGCCCGCGGGCTTCGCCCGCTTCGAGACCGATCTCGTCGCGGAAATATTGCAGCACCGTCTCGTCATGATCGGCGGGGGCGGCCTGCTGGGCCAGGTAACCCGGTTCGATGCGCGAGCCGAGTCGGACTTCGCCCTCCTGCGGCGGTTCCTGGCCCAAGATGTTCTTGAGCAAGGTGCTTTTGCCTGCCCCGTTGTCGCCGATCAGCACGGCCGCCTCGCCATAGCGCAGCGTGTGGGTCAGGGCGCGGTACAATACGCGCCCGCCGCGGGCGTCGCCTACCTCCTTGAGGACGATCGCGTCCTTGCCGGAGCGATCCGCATGATCCAGCTCCAAGCCGATACGTTTACGTTCCAGTATCGGCCTTTTGAGTTTGACCATACGGTCTAAGGCTTTCTGCATCGAAGCCGCCCGCCGATGAAAGCCCGGATTCGGCGGGTTTGAGCGGTTGCCCCACTCAATTAACTGTTTGATCGTTTCCTGCATCTTCTTGATCTTCTTCTGTTGCTCCTCGTAATCGGCAAACTGCTGAAGCAGCCGGCGTTCCTTCTCCTCTTTGTAGTAGCTGTAGTTGCCGTGGAACGTGAAAGCTTCTCCGTCCTCCAGCTCAATGATTTTGCCGACAACGGCATCGAGGAAATAGCGGTCGTGGGAAATGACAACGCAGGTTCCCGGAAACGCACGGAGGTATCCCTCCAACCACTCTGTCGCCGCCATGTCTAAATGATTCGTTGGCTCGTCGAGCAGCAATAGATCCGGCTCCCGCAGCAAAATCACCGCTAAACCAACCTTCGTCTTCTCGCCGCCGGACAGCGAGGCGAACGGACGGGTGAATTGCTCCTCCGGGATGCCGAGACCACCGGCGACCCGGAAGATCGATGTTTCGATGTCGTAACCGCCGCCGCGTTCGAACGCCTCCTGCATCTGGCCGTATTGCTTGAGAAGCGAATCTAACGCTCCGGATTCACCGGCTCCCGCCATGTCGGCTTCCAGCCGCCGCATCTCTGCTCCCAGGCTACGAAGATCCGAAAAGGCTCCAAGCAGGACGTCGTACACCGTTTCTTCCCGAGAATAATCAGGGATTTGCGCCAAACTTCCGATTCGGGCATTCTTTCGAACCGATAATAGCCCTTGATCCGGCCGCTCGCTGCCGGACAGCAGCTTCATCAGGGTGGTCTTCCCCGCACCGTTGCGGCCAATCAGCCCGACCGTGTCGCCAATCTTAATTTCGAACGTGACATCGCTCAGCACCAGCTCGGCACCGTAATACTTCTGTATATTTTGACCCTGGATCATCATGAACCGTAATCTCCTTCAGTCCCATGCCGTCCATACAAAAAAAGAAGGCAGCAGGAAATCCTGCTGCCTTCAAAGCTCACGCGTAAGTGAGGTTAAGGTAGGAGCGGCATTTCGCAATTTGGTTTGGATATCGAGTTTCCGAAAAAGGACAGACTTCTCCCATTGTCGGCTGCTGCATGAACATTGCCAAACATTGCCATCGGCAGTTGGCTCACTCGACTCCACGCAAATTTGCGATCCACTCTACCCACCTCCTTCACGAAATAATTACGACAATTATATTCGTAAACTTTTGGGAAATCAAGTCTTCATCTATTGAGCATACTAAGGCAGAAAAAACATTTGACGATTTGTAGCGAAATGTGTAATATTCAATTAAACCTAGTTGTTTTGTAGGGAATTAAAATACGAAATAGATAGATGGGGGATGAGCTCGATGAAAAAATGGAGTTTACTATTATTGACGCTGGTGTTGACCGTGGTGGTTGCAGCCTGCGGCAACAATAATACAAATAATCAGGCGGCAGGGAATGAAGGGGCGAGCCAAGGCAGCGCAGGGAATGCGGCCAATGAACAGCCGGCGGAAACCAACTCGCTGGAATCCGTGAAAGCCAGCGGCAAGCTGCGGATCGGTACAGAAGGAACCTATGCGCCATTTACGTTCCATGACAAGGATGGCAAGCTGACAGGCTTTGACGTAGAAATCGCCGAAGAGGTCGCTAAACGGTTGGGAGTGGAACCTGAATTTATCGAGACGCCGTGGGATGGTATTTTTGCCGGACTAGATGCCAAACGGTTTGACGCCGTGTTCAACGAAGTGACGATTCGGGATGATCGTAAGGAGAAATATGATTTCTCGGATCCTTATATCGTATCCCGTGCTGTATTGATCGTCCCGGAGGACAACGAGGATATTAAGGTTTTCGCCGATTTGAAAGGGAAGAAAGCCGGACAGTCCCTAACCAGTAACTTGACGGATATCGCGAAGGAGAACGGGGCGGAAATCGTTGCGACGGAAGGCTTTAACCAGGCCATTGACCTGCTGTTGTCCAAACGGATCGACGCGACGGTGAATGACGGCTTGTCCTTCTTGGACCTGAAGAAGCAAAGACCGGACGTGAAGCTGAAAGTGGTAGACGAAATGCCGGATGCGGCGGAGAGCGCGGCCTTATTTAACAAAGGCAACGAAGAACTGGTGCAAGCGGTAAACGAGGCGCTGACGGCCATGAAATCCGACGGGGCTTACTTGAAAATCTCGGAGAAATACTTCGGAGCAGACGTTTCGAAATAAGTGCTTAAACTACGGATGCGGCCCGCAAGGGCCGCTTCTTTCGGAAAAGGATGCTTGAGCGATGGATGAACGCATTTGGAATATTATCGTGGACTCTTTTCTGCCTCTGCTCAAAGCAGGGGTAGCTTTTACGGTACCGCTAACGTTGATCACGTTTGCGCTAGGGCTGGTGGTGGCTGTCCTGACCGCGCTTGCGCGGTTGTCGAGCATCGGGCCGCTGCGGCAGCTCGCCAGATTCTACGTTTGGATTATTCGGGGGACGCCGCTGCTTGTGCAGCTATTTATCATTTTCTACGGTCTTCCGTCGATCGGCATTATACTGGACCCGTTTCCGGCGGCAGTGATCGGTTTTACGCTCAGCGTCGGCGCTTATGGCTCAGAAATCGTGCGTGCGGCGATCCTGTCCATTCATGAAGGTCAATGGGAAGCGGCTTATTCCCTGGGGATGACCCGGTTGCAGGCGCTGCGGCGGATTATATTGCCCCAGGCTTCGCGAGTTTCCGTGCCGCCGCTGGCCAACTCCTTCATCAGCCTGGTCAAGGATACCTCGCTGGCCGCCACTGTCACGTATACGGAGATGTTCCGTACGGCTCAGCAAATCACGGCGACGACCTATGAACCGCTGATTGTTTACACCGAAGCGGGCTTGGTCTATTTATTCTTCAGCACCATCCTTTCGGCGCTGCAAAATCGGTTAGAGAAGCGGCTGGATCGCTTCACTGCCCGATAAGGAGGCCTGACAATCATGATACAAATCCAAAATTTGCACAAATCGTTTGGTACGCAAGAGGTACTAAAAGGGGTAGATCTTGAGGTACAGCAAGGTAAAGTGCTGGTGATCATCGGGCCTTCCGGCTCAGGGAAAACAACCCTACTGCGCTGTCTGAACCTGCTGGAAACTCCGACAAAGGGGGTTCTCCGGATCAGCGACGTCCAACTGGAATTTGGCGAAGGCCGTAAGCCGAAGCCAAGCGAAGTGCTGGCCCTGCGCAAGAAGACCGGGATGGTGTTCCAGGCCTATTACTTATTTCCGCATATGACGGCGCTCCAGAACGTGATGGAAGCCCAGGTTCAGGTGCTGAAGAAGAGTAAGGAAGAAGCGCGCCGGGTCGCCTTGGAGCTACTGAATAAGGTGGGGCTGGGCGATCGGGCCGATTTCTATCCGCATCAGCTATCAGGCGGACAACAACAGCGGGTTGGGATTGCGCGAGCCATGGCCGTAAGCCCGGACGTGTTGTTATTTGACGAGCCCACATCGGCGCTGGATCCGGAGCTAGTCGGCGAGGTGTTGAAGGTGATGAAGGAGCTGGCGCGAGAGGGCCGGACCATGGTTGTGGTCACCCATGAGATGAAGTTCGCCGCCGAGGTTGCCGACCGGGTTGTGCTCATGGATGAGGGCATCATCATCGAATCGGGGACGCCGGACCAGGTACTGAATCACCCATCCAGCGATCGGGCACGATCCTTCCTGAACCGAATTGCGCAGAGGGAAATCGAATAACAAAGAGGGGGCGGAGTTCACATGAACTCCGCCCCCTCTTGATGTTCTTAGCGAATGCGAATGTTACCGGAAGTCGCCCGAACCTTGATCAGGTCCTGCGTCTGGCGCAAGGAATCCGGAGCCGTGGTATCCCCGGATGCGGTATGCAGGTCATAGAACCCCTTGAACTGCGCATCGGTTGATAACGTCGCATTACCGGAACCTACGTAAATGTCCAGGTTATCCGAACGTTGTTCCGACAGAGTAATATTTCCAGAAGTTGCTTTGAAGCTACCGTCCCCCGTAAACCGCTCGAATCGGATATTTCCCGAACTGACTGTAGCTTGGACGTTCCCTTGCACCTGGTTGGCGGTGATATTGCCAGAGGTCGATTTTGCGGTCAATACTCCTTCTAGTTTATCGATACGGATGTTTCCAGAAGTCAACTTTATCTCTGTATTTCCTTGAATGTTCTCCGCTGTAATATTGCCCGACGTACTGGCTAATTTCAGCTGACCCGCCGTGACATTCTCTGCGCGGAGATTTCCAGAGCTGATGGACAAGTCGACGTTGCCGGCGCGAAGACCGCGGAACGTACCGTTGCTGGAATTGGACTTGTAGTCGATCCGATTCAATTCGCTCCTGTCGCTTAGCGCTACAGTGATCCGCTGCTTGGTGGACTGGAAATTGACCGAGAAGAAGCTCCAGTCGAAATCATCCTGCAGATCTAACTTCAGCGTGTCTCCGGAGATTTGAGTTGCTTTCAACGTGTCGATCGTCTTCTGTTCCATATTCCCGCTGATTTCCACGTAATTCGTCCCGTCGGGGCTGTCGATAAACTCCAACTTAACGTCATAGTCGCTACCGACAAGCAGCGTCTTTAACGCACCTGATTCAAAAGCCCATTTCTGCTGGTGAGTTGGCAGTTGTCCCCCAAAATCAAAGTGCTGGTAAGCCATGCCGGCAAATCCGGCCAAAATCAGCAAAATTCCAATGAACGACCATCTCTTCGTATTCATGCCTAGTGATCCCCTTTCGCCACCCGGACATTCCAGCGCAGGTAAGCGGCGCTCAGCCGGAGCAATCCTTTATAAACGTATCGCGTGACGACAGCAAGCAAAATGCCTAATCCGACGGCTGCGACCGAGGCAAAGATTTTTGCTGTGAAAATATCCCCATGCCATATATACTCAAGTCCGAGAAGCAGGGGACTGATTATTCCAGCCGCTGCACTGGCCGCTAGGCTGACGGCTACGGCCCAGAAGGAGATCAACAGCGGAACAACGATGATATTCATAAAGAACAGGCCGATGTAAACCATCACGCTGGCAAATCCGCTGCGTTGCCGGACGCCGCCCCCGTTCCCATAAACTCCTGCATTTGTAGAGGCAACTGGAGCATCCGGCACCGCAGCGGGCTCCGCACCTCCAAACCAGTACACATGCTCCCGAGGCACGTAACGGTTGCCAATGGCCTCCTTCGCCAGCTCCGCCGGGTCGCCTAACTCCAGAACGATTTCTTCCTCGGTCCGGCCGCTTTCCAAGCCAAATGCGAAGTGGGCCTCATAATCCTCTAGCAATTCGTTTTGCTCCTCCGGTGGGAGAACCGACAAATGGGCCCGGAGATTCGCCAAAAACTCGCTTTTATTCATAAACGGCTTCCTTTCTCGATTAATGTCGAAACATTGTGCACGAACTGTTTCCACTCTACGACAAGTTTCTGGGTGTACGCTTCGCCTTCGGGAGTCAGCTTGTAATATTTACGCGGAGGTCCGCCTGTGGATTCTTGCAAGTACGTTGTGCAATAGCCTTCACTGACCAGTCTGCGGAGCAGAGGATACAGGGCTCCTTCGGCTACTTCGATATGCTTCGATACCGATTGGGCCAGCTCGTAACCATACCGGTCGCGGCCTTGGATCAACACCAGCACGCATAGCTCCAAGGCGCCTTTCTTAAACTGGATGCTGATATCCAACCATGCTTCGCCTCGTTTCCTCTGAAATTGAATGTTCGTTTTTGTGATTCACTAGTACTGATCATTGATTAGTATCTCTGAAAGCATAGTACCATACGGTACTGATTAAAGCAAGGTAGTGAATAAAAAAAGGCATCTGTTCCGCTTGTTCCCTTTACGTTCCAGGAAACCGGTTGGACAGATGCGCTTCATAGCATGTTCAGAAAAGCCTAGGATCGGTGTTCTCGCTGGTTGGTGGATGTACCTAAAGGGCTTGCCGTTCGTTAACTTGGTGCTTGCTCAGGCTGTCGATGGAGACGAGGGAGCGCTTCGGTAGCCGGCCCTTCGATCACTTCGCCTTTGTAATCAAATCTGGATCCGTGGCAAGGGCAGTCCCACGAACGTTCCGCCTCGTTCCATTTGACCTCGCAGCCCATATGGGTGCAGGTCGTATCAAGCAGATAGAGCAGCCCGTTCTCGTCACGGTACGCCCCGGCTCGTTTGCCTTGGTGCTTCACGACGCCGCCTTGACCTGGAACGAGGTCCTCAGGTTTCAAGTGAACGATTTCGATTTTGCCGGTTACGAGTTCTTTGGCTACATCTGCGTTCTGCGTCACGAAATGCTTGATCGAGGGGTCCGCTTTAAACCGGGATGGGGTAAACAACTCGGCATAACGGTTCTCCTTCTCCAGAATGAGGTCTCGGATCATCATCGCGGACAACGCGCTGGTGCTCATTCCCCATTTATAGAAGCCCGTGGCAACGTAAATATTCGGATGTCTAGATGTAATCCGTCCGATATAAGGTACTCCATCCAGCGTGACTAAATCCTGCGCTGACCAGCGAAATGGAATGGACCGGATTCCCAATGTCTCGCGTCCGAATCTCTCCAGGGCTTCGTAGGACTGGAACGTACAGTCGTTTTTGCCGGTCTTGTGGGACTCGCCGCCGACGAGGACAACCTCTTTCCCGTTCAGCTCGGCGGAACGGAGCGAGCGCTTGGGGGAGCCGCAGTTGATGTACATTCCGCCAGGGTAAGCCTTCTCCGGTTCGATCGCGACGACATAAGAACGTTCCGCGTGCAGCCGGGTGAAGTAGAACCCCATTCCATCAAAGAACGGATAATGGGAAGCGGATACCGCATGGCGGCAAACGATGTGCCGCCCGTCTTCCGTGGTTAATCGAAGACGTCCGTCCGCCTCCGGTTCGGCGGCATCCTGCAGCGTTGTACTCTCATAAACGGAGCCGCCATGGGACGTGATATACGCAAGCAACTCTTTCAAGTAGTGCAGCGGGTGAAACTGTGCTTGATTTTTCATCACGATAGCACCTTTGGCTTGCAGCGGCAAATCGAGAGAGTCCCGCCATTTACCGGGCAGACCCAAACGTTCGTAAGCTTGCCATTCGGCTTCTAGCTTTTGGAGCTGCTCTTCCGAATCCGCATACAGATAAGCGTCCTCTTGGCGAAACTGACACTCGATCTTCCGTTCCTCGATTGTCTCTGTCATCCAACGCAATGCTTCCTCATTGGCTTCGAAATACAATTTTGCGCCTTCCTCACCGAAGTGGTTGATCAGCTTGTCGTAGATAAGACCGTGCTGAGCCGTGATTTTTGCCGTCGTATACCCGGTCGTGCCATCCAGGATTTTGCCGGCCTCCAGGATGGCGACTTTTACGCCGGCTTGTACTAGTAAATATGCGGTGGTGATCCCGGTGATCCCGGCCCCGACCACGGCCACTTCTGTCTCAATGTCCTCATTTAGCTTACCGAAGTCCGGCAAGGGTGTCGTTTTTCGCCACATCGAATCCGGGAACCGCGGAAGTCCACCGGACATGAAGGGGATTTCCTCCATTTTAAGCTTCCTCCTGTCAACTTGTTCTCCTGATAATAGGGAGCCGTTTCGGATACATTATTTCCCGCTCTAGTTCAGAAAAACCGCCGAATCGACGAAGGTTGTTGACTTCGGTTCCTGTCGCATGAAAAAGGCAGGAGAAGCAAATAATGGAGATAAGATATGCAGAACAGGAGTTGCTAATATGCTGCGCCACCTTTCCCGAGGCCGTTCCGGCCGGCAGAACAAAAGCAACGCACAATCCCAAATCACCGGTGACTTGCAGCAAATGCTGGATCGCGTCTTAGCGGAGTCCGGTCATAGCCCCGATATCGTCATTCGCCATCTCAAGCTAGGGGGGCCCGTTCCGGTTCCTGTGGAGGCTGCGATCGTTTATCTGAATGCCCTCAGTAACCAGCAAATGATCAATAACTTTGTGATCAAACCGCTAATGGGGCTGGAACCCGAGAAAGTTCACGCGTACAAGGCCGATCGGCTCATGAAATATATCCTCGAGAATGCCCTCAGCCTGGGAGAAACCTCGGTCGTGAAGGAATGGAACGACATTATGATGGCTGTCTTATCGGGGGACACCGTGCTGCTGGTGGAGGGGAGCGATCAAGGGATCGTCACGGGTACGGCGGGCGGGGAATGGAGAGCGGTTAACGAACCGACGTCGCAACTGGTCGTGCGTGGCCCCAAAGACAGCTTCGTCGAATCGATCGCGACGAACATCTCCCTGATCCGGCGCCGCATCAAATCGCCGGACCTATGGCTGGAGTCGATGAAGATTGGGTCCGTCACCCATACCCATGTGGCGATGATGTACATGAAAGGCTGCGCCGATCCCAATTTGGTGGAGGAAGTTCGGAGCCGATTAAAAGGAATTCGAATCGATGGCGTCCTGGAGTCGGCTTATATCGAAGAGTTTATTCAGGATAAGACCTTCACTCCCTTTCCGACAATATTCAATACGGAACGGCCGGATGTCGCCGCCGGGAATCTACTCGAGGGCCGGGTTGTTATCCTCGTTGACGGTACACCCTACACGCTGATCCTGCCGACCGTATTTGCCCAGTTCATGCAATCGCCGGAGGATTATGCCCAACGGTTCGACATCAGCATCCTGATGCGCATCATTCGTTACATCTGCTTCGTGATCTTGCTGCTCGGTCCTGCGGTATATGTTGCTCTGACCACCTTCCATTATGAAATGATCCCTACGCTGCTGCTGGTTAGCTTAATGGCGCAGCGCGAGGGGGTGCCGTTTCCTGCCTTCGTGGAGGCGATCATTATGGAGGTCGTGTTTGAGATCTTACGGGAGGCGGGAGTAAGGATGCCGCGAGCGATCGGTCAAACCGTGTCCATCGTTGGTGCGTTAATCTTGGGTCAGGCGGTCGTCGAAGCAGGGATCATCACGCCGATCATGGTGATTGTCGTAGCGTTGACAGGGATCGCGAGCTTTGCTTTACCCTCCTACAACTTGTCTATCGCAGGCAGGCTGTTCCGCTTCTATTTTCTCCTTTTGGCTGGTCTGTTTGGGTTTTACGGGATTACGCTGGGGCTCATCTTGATGGTTGCACATATGAACAGCATCCGTTCATTTGGCGTACCGTATCTGTCGCCGTTTAGCCCGTTTGTACCGCAAGCCCAAAAGGATGTGATTCTGCGGTTGCCGATTTGGATGCATGGATGGAAACCGCTGATGACTTCAAGCCAGCAGGATATAGAGAAAACTCGGGAAATTAAACCGCAGGGTTCGGGCAAATCCAAGTCTAGCGAGGATCAGACAGATTCCAATGAGGAGCAGAAGGATCGGAAGCAAGGCGGCAGCGGCAGCCCTGAATCGAGACAAGGAAAGCAGGAGGAGCCGAATGAGAATTAAAGGTTTATGGTTAATTGTCATTCTTTGCGCCATGCTGCCCCTATCCGGTTGCTGGGATGCGAAAGAACTGAACCGTCGGGCGGTTGTGGCCGGAATCGGAGTCGATCTGGCTCCCGGGAAGAAGGATTATTTCGTCTCCTTTCAAGTCATTATTGCCGATGAAATATCCGGAAAAACCGGGAGAGGCGGAACCCCGACCATGGTGTATAGTGCCCAAGGACGTTCAATTATGGAAGCAACCCGCAAGGTGTCTATGCTAGTGCCGCGCCAAGTATCGACCGCCCACACCCGGATTATCGTTATATCGGAAGAGCTGGCTCGCCAGGGGATTTCCGATATTGTCGACTTTCTGGACCGGGATTCGGACATCCGTCTCACGGCCAAAATTTATGTGGCGAAAAAGGAAGCACGAGCGCGTGATATCCTCTCCGGGCTTTCGGCTATGGGAAAGATCTCCGCGTATACCCTTGCTCAAAAAACCGACATCTCCTCTCAGGAATACAGCTCCCATTATCCAATTGAAATCGATGACGTGATTCGGGATATTCTGGTCCCCAACTCGGGTCCGATCATTAACGGCGTTGATATTTTGGGAAATGTCGAAGATGCTCGAAAAAAAAGTAACTTGGAGAAAACGGACGCCCTTGGCCTTCTTCGGATGTCCAATTTGGCGGTGTTTAAAGGGGATCGGTTAAAAGGTTGGTTGAATGAGGAAGAAAGCGTGGGGCTAGTCTGGATCAAAGGGAAGCTTAACAAGACATCGATCGTGATCACACCGGATGACCTGGGAGAAATCACGCTGGACGTACGTAGAAGCAAGACCTCGATGCATGTGTCTCTCAAGGATCCGGAACATCCCGTCGTCTTGGTGAAGGTCACGGCCCAGTTGTCGGTTCGAGAAATGGACAGCACCATCGATTTGCGCGACCCGGCGGCCTTGAATGATTTGGAGACCTATGTTAATCAGGAAATTAAAAAGAAAATGAAAGCGGCCGTCGACAAGGCCCAATCCCTGAATAGCGACATCTTTTGCTTCGGACAGACGCTCGAACGTCAGCATCCAAAGGCATGGAAGCAATTGAAAGGGCAATGGTCCGATCTCTTCCCCGAGCTGACGGTTGAATACCACGTCGATTCGATTGTCCGCAATTCCCAAATGAGGGACCGCTCCTTCAAGTACGATATGAACCAAGAATAGGAGGCGGGATACGATGGAAACTACGAAGTTCAGCCCGTTGCAATTTTTCTCCCTGCTCGTTTTGTTCCAACTGGGGACCGCTCTGGTTGTTAATCTGGGCCTGGAAGCCCAAAAGGACGCCTGGATCGCCGTATTGACCGGTATGATGATCGGAATGCTGCTCTATCTAGGGTACGCCTTCCTGTACACTTCGTTTCCGGATAAGTTGCTCACCCAATATAGCCGAATTCTATACGGTAAATATGTGGGCGGGGCGATTGGTTTTGCTTACACAGTTTTTTACATGAATAAGGCCTCGCGCGATTTGATGGACGGCGGATTGCTGGTATTTGCCTCGACCCTGAAGGAAACCCCGCTCTTCATCATCAATACGATGATGATGCTGACCGTCGTCTACGTCCTGCATAAAGGGGTCGAAGTGCTGGCCCGAACCGCGTTTATCCTTCTATGGGTCGTTTTTCTCATCGGGATGATCATCTTGCTGCTGGTGTTGTTTTCCGGAATCCTGGATTTCACACGGATTCTTCCGGTGCTCAGCAACGGATTTCAGCCTGTGCTGAAATCCGTCTATCGCCAAAACTATCAATTTCCGTTTGGGGAGATTATATGCTTTACCATGATCATGCCTTTTTTGAGCAATCAAAAAGCGGGGCTACGAGCGGGACTCCTATCCATCCTGTTGTCCGGCCTTATTTTGTCGGCAACGGTGGTGATAACGATTTCGGTGCTTGGCGTGGAAATCGCGGGACGTTCGATTTTTCCGCTGCTGACGATGGTCGGTAAGGCCTCCATAGGTGACTTTGTTCAACGGATGGACATCTTAGTGGTGATGGTGCTGATCATCGGCGACTTTTTTAAAATCTCGGTGTACTTTTATGCCGCGGTGATCGGGATTTCGGACCTCATGCAGATTCCCTACCGCAAAGTTCTGTATCCACTGGCCTTAATCGTGTTGTTTTCTTCGTTAACCATCGCTCGAACCTATAGTGAGCACGTTAAAAAGGGCGGGGATGTCTTATATAAAATGGATCCGTTATTTTACGTTATTCTGCCCGCTGCTCTGATTATTGCTGCCTTGATTTATCGATTCCGCTCCCGTAGGCAGGCCGGAGCCTGAATCTTTAAGCGCCGTAGAGGAGTCATTGCCTGCCGAGGCGGACAACGATTCTCCGTGTAAGCCTAACTCTTTGCTAGGGTTTTGGCTTCCTTTCCGTTTACGGCTTACGAGATGTAGAATATCCGGCACAATCAGGAAGAGGATCAGGATATAGGCAAAGATGCGTTCGGCCGGATCCGTCAATGAATAGTTCCAGTTAATGAGGAAATTATTCCATGGAAGCCCGATTAGTACATCAACGTAAACGGTGTATCCTATCGTAAACGCGGCAATCAGGAGGGTAATCAGATATTTTCGAATCAGCATGGAGGAACGCTCCCTCGTCAATAGGTGATATGGTGTGGTTTTAGTATGGGGGAAAGCACTATGGAACATGCAGGGAATGGGGAATATCGAGGAATTGACGGATCCTAAAATAAGACTTATACTAATTCTAAAAATAACTACAGGGATTGATGAGATATGAAGGCTTTAAATTTGACGACTCAGCGTCAAGCGGTATACGATGTCGTCCGCAACGCCAGCGACCATCCGACGGCAGCGGAAGTCATGAACCGTTTGGTTGAACGAGGATATAATTTCGCTTATGGTACGGTCTACAACTCGCTGCGGTATTTGACCGACAAGGAACTGATTCGCGAGTTGAAGCTAGGTGAGGCGGCCAGCCGGTATGATGCGAAGCTCGACGATCATCAGCATATCCTGTGCGAGGTATGCGGCCGCGTGGATGAAGTGATGTCTCATGTGCCGGAGGAATGGAACCATACTGTGGCTAAGGAAACGGGATATGATGTACACCACGCCCATGTCGTATTCGGGGGGGTGTGTCCGAATTGTCAGCAGAAGAAGTGATTAAGGAAAGCATTTCCGGTAAAACCGTGCCCATTCGCAGGCCAGCGGGAGTCGAGGTTGCTGAGCAAGAGGAGACAACATCCGAACGCGTGGCGTGTCCGGTCACGCAGCGTGTCATTCTGATCAGCCCGTTCCCGAGCGATGTTCATGAACTGGTTCGAGATTTATCCGAAAATTGTTTTGACGTCCTCGTATTCCATCACTGGGAGCAAGGGATTCGCAACGCCTTGGCGGCTGACTTGTTGATCTTCGATCTGACCTCCTACCGGGAGGATGAAGAAATGGCGGCAATCCGCGCGCTTGTGGGGCAGGAAACCGGCGGGACTCCATCGCTCTTACTTGTTAGAGAATCGATGCTGGGGCTACTGGACCAAGGCTTGATGAACCAGGAGCTCCTGGTATGGCCAACTCGGCCGATGGAGATCGTTTACCATACGCAGCGAATTATTCGCAGCAGCGGACCGCGGCCGTTGTCATCCCGTCTGCTCGCCGGCACGTCACCCGCGATCTTCAAGGATTTGTGGATCGACCGTAAGAAAATGGCCGTTTATCGGAGCGGCACTAAAATTGAACTGACCAAAACGGAATACGAGCTGTTGATCAAGCTGCTTGAGCAGGAGGGGACGGTGTTGTCCCGTGAAGAGCTGCTATCTGAGGTTTGGGGGACTTCTTTCCTAGGAGGCAGCAATGTCGTCGACGTTCATATCAAGAGTCTGCGCAAGAAGCTAGGGGATAATGCGACGAACCCGACCTACATCACCACGGTCCGTGGGGTCGGTTATCGACTGGCTGATTAAGGCACTATTAGGTTTTAAACGAAACCGTTTGTCAAATGACAAACGGTTTTTTTGATATTCAAGAGTCAGAGGAGCGAGTATAATTTTGGTTATAAACCTATTAATATGTTGAAAGAAGGATCTGCTATGAAAAAACGCGTAAGGCTATCTCTGTTACTGACAACCATTTTTGTGGCTATCATCCCATGTATTCTAGATGTGGTGCTGAACGGTGAAATCGAGCCGACCTGGTATCTGATTGCGGGCATATCCGTTGTACTAGCGGCTTTCGCGGCTTGGTTTACGATTCGTATGATTGCCGTTCCGCTTGATCGTTTGACGGAAACCACCCGCCAAATCAGCGAAGGGGATTTGACCAAACGCGTAGATTATTTGAATCGGCCTGATGAAATCGGCGCTCTGGCGAACCAATTTCAACGGATGGTGGACCATCTTCGGGGGATGATCGTTAACGTCCGAGATACGACGAATCAGGTTGTGTTATCATCTGAGCAGCTGTCGGCCGGGGCAGAGCAGACAACCAAGGCGATCGAGCACGTGACGGTGTCGATTCAGGAGATGGCGGCCAGCAGCGAACGGCAGCTGTCGGAGCTTGAAGCCGGGGCCCTTGGCATGGGAGAGATGTCCCACCAGGCCAGCATGATGTCGGAGCAAATTCATGCCGTTAGCGAAACGATGGAGAAGACGACCGCAGCTGCAGGGGAAGGGAACTCTTCCGTGCTGAGCGTGGTGGAGAAGATGGAGCGCATCCAGCAAACGGTTGATGAGCTGGGAGAGGTCATTCAGGCGTTAGGTCTGCATACGGCTAACATCGGCGGGATCATCGAAGTGATTACAGGCATTGCCCAGCAAACCAATCTATTGGCGTTAAATGCCTCCATTGAAGCCGCCCGGGCCGGTGAAGAAGGCCGGGGATTTGCCGTGGTTGCTTCGGAGGTACGCAAGCTGGCAGAGGGCTCCGAGCAATCCGCGAAGCAGATTGCTGAGCTGATCGGCAGCGTTCAAGCTGAGGTTGAACGGGCGGTTGGTTCCATGGAGGACGCTAAGCAAGGCGTTCAAGAGGGGATTCTCGCCGTTGATACTTCCGGACGATCCTTCTCTCGGATTCGCAAGGCGGTTCGCAGCGCTGCCGACAAGATGGAAGGAATCGTCGCAGATGCCAAGGGAATGGCCGCCGGGACTGAAATTGCAAGGGAATCCATTAAAGGAAGCCGGCAGGTATCCGAGGAGCATGTGGGCAATACTCAATCTATCTCCGCCGCTGCTGAGGAGCAGCTCGCTTCCGTCGAGGAGATCGCGTCCTCCGCTGCCGATTTATCCCGAATGGCCGAACAATTAAAGGGTATCGTGGACAAGTTCCATGTCGATATGAAGTAATCGATCGTTTTTTCTTACATCGCTCTTCGGCGGATCGCCGGGGGGCTTTTTTTATCTACATAGTTTTCCCCAAATGGTACATTCTACATCATGACAACGACGAATCGGCAGAGTGGCAAGGAGTGTGCCCATGAAAACCAAGGAACGTAAACAAGAAGATAAAATCAGCCGAGATTTGGCGGAAAACATCAAGCAAGTGAAAAAGGTATTTCAGGACTGCTCCGACGTGATCTACCGCGAGCTTCAATTGACCGAGCAGATTCGGGGGTTACTGGTTTACATCGAGGGGATTATCAAGGTCGAGGATGTTCAGCAGCACATTCTGCGTCCGTTGATCGAGGGTTTGGCCCAACATCCGCAAGCGGAGGGGGACATCTATCCGTTGTCGTTCACGCGAGTCTCCTTGAGCCAAGCACAGTCCGCCACCGACTGGCCGGCGGTGATTAACGGAGTGCTGACGGCGAATGTCGCCATTTTTGTCGAGCGAATGGAAGAGGTGCTGCTGTTCAGTGTAAAAGGCGGTTCGCGGCGGAGCGTTACGGAACCGCAGACCGAAGCGGTGATCCGCGGCCCGCGCGAAGGATTTACGGAGTCGCTCCGGATCAATACCGCCTTAGTTCGGTTCAAAATCAAAACGGAAAAGCTGAAGCTGCTTGATATGGTGATCGGTAAGGTGACCAAGACAGACGTCGCGTTAGCCTACATTGAAGGCTTGGCCGAGGAAAAACTGGTTGCCGATGTGAAGGAGCGATTGGAGAACATCGATATCGACGGGATCTTGGAATCCGGATACATCGAGGAATGGATCGAGGATAATCCATCCTCCCCGTTTCCGCAGATGCAGTATTCCGAACGTCCTGACTCGGTAGCTGCCCAATTGTTGGAGGGTAGAGTGGCCATCTTTGTGGACGGTACGCCGTTTGTGCTGATCGCGCCAGTAACGTTATGGCAGCTTCTGCAGGCCAGCGAAGATTACTACGAACGGTTTTTCATCAGCAACATGATCCGTTGGATTCGGTTCTTCTTCCTGTTCCTGGCCTTGTTCCTGCCGAGTCTGTACATTGCGGTAACTACGTTTCATCAGGATATGCTTCCATCGACCTTGATCTTGAGCATCGCGGCCTCCCGGGAAGCGATTCCTTTCCCCGCCTTGGTAGAGGCTTTTATCATGGAAATCTCGTTTGAAGCGCTGCGTGAAGCCGGTATCCGGCTGCCGAAGACCGTGGGCCAAGCGGTCAGCATCTTGGGCGCGCTGGTGATCGGGCAAGCCGCCGTACAGGCCGGGATCGTATCCGCCCCGATGGTCATCGTCGTCTCATTGACCGGAATCGCTTCTTTTACGGTCCCTCGGTTTGGCCTCGCGGTGACGGTTCGTATGCTGCGTTTTCCGCTCATGCTGCTGGCTAGTGCATTCGGTCTGTTCGGTATTGTGATTGGAGCGGTCTGGATCGTTGTTCATCTGACGCAACTCAAATCGTTTGGCGTTCCGTATATGAACGGGATCGCCCCTTATGATCGCGGGGATACGAAGGACATCTTCAGCCGGGTACCAATGTGGAAGATGAAGAATCGGCCTTCCGACGCTAGCGGGAACAATATGCGACGAATCGGCAAATCCAGACCATTGGGGAGTGATTCCAATGAGGGTTGGTAAACTCTTTCTGGCGATCTTACTTCCTGCGCTCGTACTGACAGGCTGTTGGGATCGCATCGAGGTGAACGATGTGGCCTTTGTACTGGCCACCTCAACGGATTTAGATCAGGGCCAGATCCGCTCCACCGCCCAAATCGCCTTGCCCAGCTCCTTTGGCGGCGCGGGCAGCCAAGGCGGAGGAGGTGGGACCTCAGGCAGCAAGACTTACCTGATGGTGTCCCAAACGGCTCCGACACCGTATCAGGCCAATAAATCCATGCAGAGCAATTTATCCCGGATCCTTAACTTTTCTCATCGTCGCGTAACGATTTTTGGAGAAGAGTTCGCCAAATCGGGGATCGGTGAGATGGTTGATGCTTACGCCCGGTTTCCGCAAAACCGACTAACGACTTACATCGTACTGACCCGCGGCCCGGGTTATAAATTGTTGGGAGTCGATGCTCCCATTGAGCAATCGCCCTCGGAAATGATCCGGGAACTGACCAAATCGGCAATGAAGGACCCGGTTTGCATTCAAACCATGGCCAACACCTTGCTGACGGAAGGCATCGATTTAGCCATCCCCGTCATGGAAACCAAGGAGAGTATTCCGAAGAAGGTCGGGGATGGGCAAAGCTTGGTCAAGTTGGACGGGCTAGGGATGTTTCGTGATAGCAAGCTGGTGGGTTACTTGAACTCGGATCAAACCCAAATGGCTTTGATGGCAATGGGCCAAGCGATAAACCCCAAAGTGACGGTCACGGTCGATGAGAAGCGGCCGAATGAGGCGGTTACGATCGTGCTAACCCAAACCGGAGCGAAAATCCGACCTCACCTAAAGGGTTCCGCCATTTCGTTTGATGTTAAGGTGAAGGCTAAAGGATTGATCCTGGAGAATACGACCCGCCAGAATATTCAGTCGACGATGATGGGGATCGTCGAGAAACGCTGCAATGAGATGATTAATGAGGATATTCACGCCGCGATCAGTGAGGCGATACGCAAGAACCGGTCCGATATTTTCGGCTTCGGCGTTGCCTTGAATAATAAGTACCCTAACGAGTGGAAGAAGATTCATCATCGTTGGCATGACCTGCTGCCGGAAGTTGAGGTCAATGTCAGTTCCGATATCCGACTGGAAAGCAGCGGTGAAATCATCAATTCGTTTGGAGTGAGGGAGGATCGTCTCGAGAATGACTAGTACCCATATTTCGTTGCTGCTGTTGATCGCCTTCAGCTTCTGGCGGGACAAAGAGGCACTAAGGGAAGGAGGGGCGCTGAGCCGTTCTGTGTTCTATACCGTTATGGCGGTTTCCTTCTTGATTTTGATCTATACCTCATGGGTAACCGGCCCCTTCAATCCCGTGGATTGGCTGGGCAGGGCGTTAGCGCCTCTTGCCTTCGCCAAACCCTAGAGCTCGCGTATGAAACCTCGAGGAGTGAAGCCTTGTAATGAAAATAACCAAACGGCAAATTTTTCTGCTTGGACTCTTGTGCATCGGGTCGATTACGTATATGCAAACCTTCTCGATGGTCAGTCAAACGGCGCATCAACATGCGTTTATCTCCTATATCGCCAGCGGATTGGTTTGTCTCTTCGCGTTGTGGCTCATTTCGTTCACGCTAAAGCGGTTCTCCAATCGTAATTTATTGCAGGCTTTAACAGAACGTTTTCCGATTATGGGCCGGGTACTGCTGGCGCTGTACCTGCTGTTCCTGTTGTTTATCAGTGCGAGGGATATTCGAAGTATCGCCGATTTCACGAATACGGTGCTGCTCAATCGCACGCCGATTCCGATCCTCGGTTTATTGGTTACCGCGACGGCGGTTTATATCTGTCAAGGGGGGATCCGAGCCTTTTTAGGGCTTAGCGAGGTCTATGTTCCCATTTTCATCTTGGTGCTGGGTTTCGTGATTCTGGTGTTGGCGAGGGATTTTCACCCTCAGTATCTCATTCCTTATTTCTCGCCGGATTGGACAGGCATCCTGAAGGGAGCCTGGTGCACCTTCCCTTATCAGGCCGAGATTCTAGTGCTCCCGCTCGTCATCTCCGGCAAATATTTTAAGGCATCCGCAGGCTACATCAGTCTGGCTGTGGGCACGGGAATGATGATCGTCTTGCTGCTCCTGACGCAGCTTGTTCTCGGTGTGCCGTTGTCAGGGAAGCTGATTCATCCGGGCTACGAGATGATTCGCCACATTCAGATTACCGACTTCATCGACCGCTTCGACCTACTGCTGATGGCCCTATGGTATCCGATGGCGCTGGGGAAAATCGCTTTTGATCTTTACGCATTATGTTACACGCTGCAAATGGTCGTTCCCAAGTTGTCCGGCCGTTTGATGACGGCCCCTGTCGGGGCGTTTGCCTTCGCCTGCTCCATCTGGTTCTTCAAAAACGCCCTGCAGCTCTTTGATTTCAATTTTGTTTGGCCGGTCATTGCCATCGTCTTTGACTTAGCTTTTCCGATTCTGTTCTTTGCGTTGCTTCGACCGCGCCGGAGTAAACCCGAACCGAAGGCGGGATAATCCGCAATTTACTTCGCCCTCTCCCTCGTATAAGCTGAAGGTAGTAGAAATAGGATAAACTTGGGAGGTAGACGATGGCACGGAGACTGGAAGGGAAAAGAGTCGCGCTGACAGGGCCCCGTCGTGCGGAGGAATTAGGTAAGCTGGTGGAAAACATGGGCGGTACGCCGCTATACCGTCCGGCACAGGGAACCGTGTTGTTGGACGATGTAGCCTTGCGAAACGGCATTGTCGACTGGGTGGAGCATCCGCCGGAATGGTCCATTTTTACGACAGGGATGGGCTTGGACGCATTGTTTGATATGGCCGGGGACATGGGCGTTGCCGAACGTCTACGAGATCATCTTCGGGCGGGAAAGATTGCAGCGCGAGGGTACAAGACCGTGAATGCCCTGAAAAAGCGAGAGTTAACCCCGATCGTCCGCGACGACGACGGGAGTACAGAGGGACTCATTCGTGGACTGTCGGAATATCAACTGCGCGGAGCCAGCGTGTTGTTGCAACTGCATGGGGATCCGGCCCCGCGTTTGGTCGCCTGGCTGGAGGAACAGGGGGCGCAGTGCCGTCAGCTTCTGCCGTACCGGCATATCGCTCCGCCTACCCCAGAGCTGGAGCAGCTCTTGAGCGATATCCTAGCCGGCGAGGTGGATGCCGTGACGTTTACAAGCGGACCGCAGGTGCGTTTTCTGATGGAGCATGCGGAACGTCAGGGACAGCTCGAAGCCTTGATGGCGGCGCTGGAGGGGCCGGTGCTGGCGGTGGCCGTCGGCAAGGTGACGGCTGCTGGTTTGTACGAAGCGGGGGTGCCCCGGGTACTGGCGCCCAAGGAGGAGCGGATGGGCAGCATGATCGTTGAGTTGGCCCGATATTATGCGGGCGAAGCCGAGCCGCTCTTCAAGGCCAAGCACGGAGAGGATGCACACCAAGCCTGATATTGGGTAATGATAAGTGTAGGCAATATCCAAACCTCGGATGGAAAGGATGATGGGCAATGAGCGATTTACTGAAAAAAGCGATTTCCCTGGGATGGGGTTTGACGATCACGAGTAAGGAGAAAGTCGAGAGTATCGTGGAGGACTTGGTTAAACGCGGTGAACTGGCCCCTTCCGAGTCGAAGCAACTCGTGGAGAAGCTGATTGATCGCGGTGCCGAGGAGCAGGGCAAGTTCAAAGAACTGGTGAATGAGCAAGTTCGGTCTGCACTGCAAGGGATGGGTCTGGCCTCGGCTAAAGAGGTGGAGGAATTAACGCGGCGAGTAGCAGAGCTGGAGATTAAGCTCGCCGAGATGCAGCAGCCGTAAGCGATGAGCAGCTTTGTCCGACATACCGGCCGTTATCGTGAAATTGCCATGGCGCTTGGGCGCCATGGCTTTGGCTATTTAGCCGAAGAAATCGGTCTAGCCCGGCTGATTCGGCTGCCGCTGCGCCGATTACGCAAGTCCGAGCCGGGCTCCCCAACCTTGGCCGAAAGGATCCGTTTGGTGCTGGAGGAGTTGGGTCCGACCTTCGTCAAGGTCGGCCAATTGGCTAGTACGCGCTCGGATTTACTGCCGGAAGCGATCATTCAAGAGCTCGTCAAGCTGCAGGACCAGGTACCTCCGTTTCCGGCCGAGGAAGCCCGCCGAATTTTAGAGGCGGAATTCCACCAGCCGCTGGGTGAGCTGCTAGAGAGCTTTGATGAAACGCCGCTCGCCGCCGCCTCTATAGGCCAGGTGCATCGAGCCCGGTTGACGACAGGCGAGCCGGTCGCGATCAAGGTCCAACGGCCCGACATCGTGCCGGTCATCGAGCTGGACCTCGATATTCTGCAGCACTTGACGGCGCTGGCAAACAAACGCTGGGCCTGGGTATCCCGATTTCAGATTCCGCAGATGGCCCAGGAATTCGCCCGTTCGATCCGCGCGGAACTGGATTATAGCTTCGAGGGCCGGAATATGGAGAAGATTCGCCGCCAATTTAAAGCGGATGAAGGCATTTATATTCCCGGGGTGCATTGGTCCCTGACAACCTCTCGCGTGTTGACGATGGACTTCGTGGAGGGAGAGCATCTGAACCGGCTGCTGGAGATCGATGAGATGGGGTACGACCGCAAGGAGCTGGCGGAGCGGCTAGTGAACGCTTTGCTTCGGCAAATCTTCGAGGGCGGCTTTTTCCATGCCGACCCTCACCCCGGCAACCTGCTGGTGACCCGCACAGGCGAGCTGGCCTTCATCGATTTCGGGATGGTCGGGCGGCTCAGCAGCGAGATGAAGGATCATTTGTCGTCGTTGGTGATCGCCTTGATGCGGCGAAGCACTGAGGGAATGGTACGGGCGATTCTGCGCATGGGCCTCGTCGGAGAAGATGCCGATACCGACGGACTTCGCCAGGATTTGGAACGGCTTCGTGAACGATATTATGACATTCCGTTTGCGGAGATTCAGATCGGGCAGGCGTTACAGGATCTGTTCGCCACGGCGCAGAAGCACCAGGTCGTGCTGCCTGCTGACCTTCTGCTGCTTGGCAAGGCGCTCTTAACGGTCGAAGGAGTAGCGCTGACGCTCGATCCTCACCTTCGCATTCTCGATTTGGCGGAGCCCTTTGGGCGCAAGCTGCTTCGCGAGAAATACGCCGCACGCCGGCTCGGTAAGAAGCTGTTTGACGAGGCCGCCGAGCTGACGGACTCCCTGATTGATCTTCCGCATCAGGTGCGCAAGCTATCTAGCACGCTGGCCCGCGGCAAGCTAAAGATGGACATGAACTTGCCGGAGATGGAGCAGTTTCTCCGCAAGCTGGACCAGATCAGCAATCGTTTGTCGTTCAGCATTGTGCTGCTGGCCTTCAGCATTATTATGGTCGGGCTCATCATTGGCTCCTCCCTTGCGCGAATGCCAACCCTGCTCTGGGACATTCCGGCGATCGAGATCGGCTTTATCGTTGCAACGCTGATGTTCTTGTGGCTGCTCTTTTCCATCTTCCGTTCGGGAAGGTTCTAACGATGTGTTACAATAAGGAAGCTGAAGAATATGAGGTGAAACCTGTTGACAACTTTTGAAAATTTAAATGTATCGCCCATCCTGCTCCGCAAGCTGCAGGGACAAGGGATCGTGAACCCGACACCGGTACAGGCTGCGGCGATTCCCGTCCTCCAGTCAGGCGAAGACGCTATCGTACAGGCGCAGACCGGCACGGGCAAGACGTTGGCGTTCCTGCTTCCGATCCTGGAGAAAATCCGGCCTGATCGCCCAGAGGCGCAGGCGTTGATCATTACCCCAACGCGGGAACTGGCGATTCAAATTACCGCGGAAGCCCGAAAGCTGGCGGAGGCTCGCGAGGGATTATCCGTATTGGCCGCCTACGGCGGCCAGGATGTGGAGCGGCAGCTGCGCAAGCTGAAGAATGGCACTCAGTTGGTCATCGGCACGCCGGGCCGGCTGCTCGATCACTTGCGTCGGGGTTCTCTGACGCTAGGCGCGGTCCGCATGCTGGTGCTGGATGAGGCCGACCAAATGCTGCATATGGGCTTCTTGACCGAGGTGGAGGAGATTATTTCGCTCGTTCCGCGCAGCCGCCAGACGATGCTGTTTTCGGCGACGATGCCCGATAATGTGAAGCGTTTGGCCAAGGCTTATATGGACAAGCCGCGGGACATCCGAATCGCCGAAACCTCGCGCGTTACGCTGGACAGTATCCGGCAAATCCTCGTGGAATGCACGGACCGGACCAAGCAGAACGCGTTGATCGAGACGATCCGCAGCCAGCGGCCATATTTAGCGGTGATCTTCTGCCGCACGAAGCGCCGGGCGAGCACGTTGAACGAGGCGTTGCAGGCCGCGGGCTTCCAGTCGGACGAGCTGCACGGCGACCTGTCGCAGGCGAAGCGCGAGCAGGTGATGCGCGCGTTCCGTGACGCGAAGCTGGAACTCCTCGTCGCGACGGACGTAGCGGCGCGCGGAATTGACGTGGAAGGCGTTACCCACGTCTTCAATTACGATATTCCGCACGATGTGGATAGCTACATCCATCGCATCGGGCGGACGGGCCGCGCCGGGGAAAAAGGCGTGGCCATCACGTTCGCGGCGCCGAAGGACCTGGAGGCGCTGCGTCAGATCGAGCGGGGCATCGGCCGCAAGCTGGAGCGGCAGCGCTACGAGAAGAGCGGCGCCGGTCCGGGCGCCGAGAAGATCGTCGCCGTAGGCCGCACCGGTACGGGTGCGGACAAGGCGGGGGGCCAGGGCCGCCGCAGCCGCGACGAGCGCGGCGGCGCACAGCGGCCCGCAGGCCGCCGCAGCGATGCAGGCGGCGGGCGGGGCCGCTCGGCCGGCGGCGCAGGGGCGCCGGCCAAAGGAGGCCGCGGCGCGGGAAGCCGCCGCGGCGATGACGCGCGCGCTCAGCGCGGCTCCGCCGGAGGCGCCTCGCGCGCGCAAGGGCCGGAACGCCGCGGTCAAAATGCACGCGGCGACGGAGGGCGCGGGCGCCGGGGGCGGTAGCCGGCGCCCCCGCTATTTTCCATGTAACTTCTTGCTCGCCTAATGCGTTTAAAAGGATAGGATCAAGGAACAAATACAGAGGTGCCTCTTGATACGTCATGACAGGGCACTGGCCATAGGGGAGGAACCAGGATGTACAGCAAGAAAGGCGCGGTAACCGCAACGATTGCTCTATTGCTAGCGGCAGTCGTATTTGCAGGCTGCGGGAATCAAGCGGCAAACGCACCGCAGACGCCAGTTCAGAACGGTACAAACGCAGCCGGCTCAAATACCGGTTCGGAGAATGGCACCGTGAACGATGGAGGCGCTAAGGATGATCAGGCGCCGGAAGGGAACAATGCGGCCAACGGCGGCAATGCCGAAACCGGGAATTCCGCCAATCAAGCTCCGGATCCTGCCGATTCGGATAAGGGCAGCGGAGGGGACAAAGCTGCGATGACCGACTCTGAGAGCGTGGCTGTGTTAATTAACAAACAGTTTGCTCTGCCAGACGACTACGAACCAAAGGATCTGATTTATCCAGACGTTCGATTCACGTTTAAAGACAAAATTGAGAAACGTATGATGCGCAAAGAGGCTGCGGCAGCGCTTGAGGAGTTGTTCGAAGGAGCCGAGAAAGACGGCGTCTATTTGGCAGGTGTGTCGGCGTACCGCTCGCATCGTACACAAACGGCGTTGTTTAACCGTTATGTGGAGAAGGACGGCGAGGAACTGGCTAAGACTTACAGCGCGGTGCCGGGCCATAGCGAACATGAGACAGGACTGGCAATCGACGTTTCGGGTAGCGACGGCAAATGCGCGGCGGAAAGTTGCTTCGGCGATACGAAGGAAGCGGCTTGGCTGGCGGACCATGCAACCGAATACGGCTTTATCATTCGTTATCCGGAAGGTAAGGAAGACATTACCGGCTATAAATATGAGCCATGGCACCTACGCTATGTAGGGAAAGAGATCGCAGCTGACATCGGGGAACGGGACATCACGTTGGAAGAGTACTATGATGCCGTACCGGTTTCGGGTCAGTAACTTCTTCTTACACCACCCGGGCCGTGAGCTATGAAGGAAAAGACGCCTGGAGGCGTCTTTTTTGATTTTACGGTCAGCCGAATTCACCCGACGCAAATTAACAGTTGACAGATGATAATGATTATCAGTATCTTTAAGATGATGAAATTTAAATGAACTTACGATGAAGCCGTTATTCAGTTGGACACGGAAAGGAAGAGTGCCATGGTCTCCTTAAAAACTTCGCATCTGGACATTGCTTATGAGGATCGTCTGATTGTCGAAGACTTAAATATTTCGATTCCCGAGGGGAAAATCACGGCGTTGGTCGGAGCGAACGGCTCCGGTAAATCGACGGTCTTGAAAACGATGGCTCGGATCCTTCAGCCGAAGTCCGGCAGTGTGCTGCTGAACGGTAAGTCAATCCATAAGCAGTCGACGCGGGAAGTGGCCAAACAAATGGCCATACTTCCGCAAAATCCAACCGCCCCGGAAGGGCTGACGGTCTATGAGCTCGTTTCTTACGGGCGTTTTCCGCATCAAAAAGGGTTCGGCGGTCTGAAGTCCGAGGACCGGAAGATCGTGGATTGGGCGATCGAAGCAACCCGTATGGGCGAATTCAGCGACCGCGCCCTGGAGCAGTTGTCCGGCGGTCAACGTCAGCGGGCCTGGATTGCAATGGCGCTGGCGCAGGAGACGGATATCCTGTTCCTTGACGAGCCGACAACATTCCTGGATATGGCTCACCAATTGGAAGTGCTGCAGCTGCTAGAAGAGCTGAACGATACTTCGAATCGGACGATCGTGATGGTCGTGCATGATTTGAACCATGCCGCCCGATATGCCCATTACATGATCGCAATTAAACAAGGCCAGGCAGTTGCTACCGGTACACCGGAAGAGGTTGTGACCTCACCAGTGCTGCGCGATGTATTCGGTATCGAGGCGGATATCGTCACCGATCCGCGGAGCGGTGTGCCGCTTTGTCTCCCTTATGAGCTGTATAAGGCTGCATCTGAAGGCAAAGTCCGCAAAGGCAAAAACGATGGACCGGAAGAGGCTTCACCTAAAGTGGTCTCGTTCCTATAGCGGAGGAAGCTAAAATGCGCTTAGATTATCAGCTGCTGGAGCAGCAATTGGGAATCGTCACGCAGAACCGAACGGACGCGCTGTTCACGATGCCTGCAGCAAAGCTGTTGGATCGTGGACAGCTAGTTTCTTTTTTGGAACTGTATCAGGAGAAGATCAAGGGACTTGACCTTCAGGTATCGGCTACTTATTTCGCTACGAGCTGGCGGGTCGTGTGTGCGGCGCTGCAGTACATGGTATCCGTAACGGCGAGCAGGATCCAAATTTCGCTGGAAAATCTAACGATTCAACTCGTGATGGTTAACGGGTTCCCTTGGGTTTATTTTGTGCTGAACGATCAGGCGGAGCAACCGTGGCCAGCGGGGGATCGTACGTCCTGGCAGAGAGGCGAACTCTGCCGTTTTTACGGGGAGGTGCTGCGTCCTGTAATGGAGAGAATCGCTGCGGTCTCAGGGTTGCCGGTAGCTCAATTATGGGGGCAGTTGCCGCTTGGCGTTCAATTCTACGTTCGCTCCCTGGCGGATCGTCTTGAGGATGACATATTGCGTTCTCGGCTCCTGGAAGATTACGAGCTTGTGAAGCAACTGTCAGCAGAGGAGTTTGGTCTGAAGCGCAATCCCTATCTCGTCAAAGAAGTGTTGCTTGATGACCCCTATCGGCCGGGTGAGAAATCGCCGATGAAGCCAACCTGCTGTCTGGCTTACCGGACGGAGACGGACCATGGCTACTGCTACGGATGTCCTAAACTCTCCAAGTCGGAGCGGGAGGCTAAATACGCCGAAATACGAAAACAACTTACCTCAGTCCAAGCACAGTAACTCACCCGTAATGACATTACATTTACATATGATCATCGCGGATATGATTAGCAAGCAAGCACCTGGCAGACCTGAAGACCATTCAGGAGGTTCCGACCAGGTGCTTTGTTTTATCCAAAAATCGATCTCCTCAACCTTCCAGCTTATCAACCCCCAAATAGGGAAACCTATAATTTAAATTGTGAAATTTTTAAAAAGTATCTTTTACCTCTTGCAATGTGAAAAATGTCACACTATAATAAGGGACATGAGGTGAAATATTTCACAAGTAAATGGATTTTAAGTGATGAATTTCACAAATATTGAGTTGATTATGACAAAATACAAAACGAGCAGTGAATTTGGAGGGGGAAGAAGTCATGAAAGTAGCAGTTATCGGATGTACCCATGCAGGCACGGCAGCGATCGTCAATACAGCCAAACTTTACCCGGACGCGGAAATTACCGTATATGAACGGAACGACAACATTTCTTTTCTGTCGTGCGGCATTGCGTTATATGTCGGAGGGATGGTTCAGGATCCGCAGGGATTGTTCTACTCGTCGCCACAGCAATTGGCCGAACTTGGTGTAAATACGAAAATGCTTCACGAGGTAGTGTCGGTCGATACGGACGCTAAAACACTTCAAGCTCGCAACCTGGAGACCGGTGAGGTGTTCGAAGATACGTTCGACAAGCTGATCGTAACGACCGGGTCGTGGCCGATTGTTCCGAAGTTCGAAGGAAGCGACTTAGAGAATATCGTGCTTTCGAAAAATTTCAACCATTCCAACACGATCATTGAAAAAGCGCAGCAAGCCAACCATATTGTGGTGGTCGGGGCCGGATACATCGGCGTTGAACTTGTTGAAGCGTTCCAGTTGAACGGCAAGCAAGTGACGCTGATTGATGCGGAGGATCGCATTTTGAGCAAATACCTGGATCCGGAATACACGGATAAGATCGAACAATCGCTTAGCGAGCATGGGATTGAGTTGGCCTTAGGCCAAAAGGTTACGCGCTTTGAAGGGGAGAACGGCAAAGTAGCTAAGGTGATCACCGACAAAGGCGCGTACGCCGCCGATCTCGTGATTATGTGCATCGGATTCCGTCCAAACACGGAGCTGTTAAAGGGGCAAGTCGACATGCTGGGCAATGGTGCAATCATCGTAGACGAATACATGCGCACCAGCAAGCCGGACGTATATGCGGCGGGAGACAGCTGTGCGGTATTTTATAATCCGACCGGCAAGCATGCGTATATCCCGTTGGCCACGAACGCCGTTCGCATGGGTACGCTGGTGGCTCGAAACCTGGTAACGCCAACCGTGAAGTATATGGGCACTCAGGGCACCTCGGGGATTAAAATCTACGAAGATAATATCGCGGGGACCGGGTTGACGGTAACAGCGGCGAAGGATGCCGGTCTGGAGGCCGAAGCGGTAATGATTACCGATAACTACCGGCCGGAATTCATGCCGACCCACGAACCGGTTATGCTGAAGGTGGTTTACGAGAAGAACACCCGCCGGATCCTCGGGGCGCAAATCATGTCGAAAGTGGACCTGACCCAGTCGATGAATACGATCTCGGTGTGCATCCAAAACGGCATGAAAATGGAAGAACTCGCCTTCGTCGACTTCTTCTTCCAGCCGCATTACAACAAACCTTGGAATTTCCTGAACAGCGCAGGCTTAGGGGCGCTGCCGGAAGTGCCGCAGCGGGAAACCGTTCACGTTTAAGCTAGTAACCTAGTTTCTCCATTTGATGATCAACTAAGCCGATCCAAAGAGGGCATACGCCTTCTAGGACCGGCTTTTTTATATGGTGGATAACAAGCCGACTGAGATGAATGACAAAAATTAAAAATTGATACTTGATATCTGAAATATGTTTGTTATATAATCAAGTCATCAAAAAGAGGAGATGATAAAAATGAAGAAGGAATCGATGAAGCAAGTTGTTCTCGTCACGGGTGCTTCCACGGGAATCGGAAATTTGACTGCCCGTTCCTTGGCCGATGCGGGCCACACGGTTTATGCCAGCATGCGGAATATCGGGGGAAGAAATGCCGGTCATGCCGAGGAGTTGCTGGAGTATGGGCGAAGCAACGGGCTAGATCTTCGAGGCGTGGAACTCGATGTGCAATCCGAAGCTTCCGCTGAAGCTGCGGTCGCTACGATTCTCAGGGAGGCGGGCAAGCTTGATGTCGTCGTGCATAACGCGGGTCATTTAGTCGTCGGTTACGTAGAAGCGTTTACCCCAAAGGATATCGAACATCTCTTTGACGTGAACGCGATCGGCATCCAACGGGTAAATCGTGCTGTACTTCCGCATATGCGCGAGCGTCGGTCGGGAACCTTGGTTTATGTCGGCAGCACCACTTCGGTGGTCGTTCCACCCTTCATGGGACCTTATGTAGCTTCCAAGTTCGCCGCGGACGCCATTGCCCAGGTGACTGCTTACGAGGTAGGGCAGTTCGGTATCGAGACCACGATCGTCATGCCGGGTCCGTTTACCCAGGGGACCGACCACTTCCCGAATGCCAGCCGCGCGAGCGATGTTGAGCGGAGCTCGGGTTATGCCGCGTTGGATCCGCTGGTAAAGCGCAACGAGGAAGCGACTTCAGGGCTGTTCACGCCGGGAGTGGATGCGCATCCTAAAGCGGTAGGCGAAGAAATCGCCCGCATTCTTGCTTTGCCGGAAGGCACTCGTCCGTTCCGAAGCGTGGTCGATTTCACCAATGCGGGCGTCGAGGAAGTCAATGAAGCGGCTCGTCGGGCGCAGGAGAATTTCATGAACCGTCTGGGCTTTGGCGAGCTGCTGCACATCAAAACTGCGCAGAGCGCTCAGAATTAATTGATAACAATACGATATAGGAGGAATTTTAAATGATGGATCAATTATTGAATGGGAAAGTCGCATTGGTTACGGGAGCATCAAGAGGCATGGGCCGGAATATTGCGGAGCAATTGGCCCGCAGCGGGGCGAAGGTGGTCGTCAACTATGCCACCCGCCTCGATCAAGCGGAGGAAGTCGTTAAAGGCATTCAAGCTGAGGGAGGGGAGGCCGTCGCCATACAAGCCGATGTCAGCAAGTTGCCGGACTTGGAGAAGCTGTTTCAGGAGACGTCGGATATCTTTGGTCGATTGGATATTTTGGTCAATAACGCTGGAATTATGATTACGAAACCGCTCCAAGACATCACGGAAGAGGACTTTGATCGTCAGTACGCCATCAACGTGAAGGGTACCTTTTTCGCCACCCAGCAAGCTATGAAGCATATGAGCGAGGGGGGACGCATCATTAACTTCTCCACATCCGTAACGGGGCAAATGTTTCCGGCTTACAGCTCTTATACGGCAACCAAGGGCGCAGTGGAGCAATTGACGCGCCAATTGGCTAAGGAGCTTGGACCGAAGGGCATTACGATTAACGCGGTTGGTCCGGGACCCGTGAATACGGAGCTGTTTACGGCCGGGAAAACACCGGAGCAAATCAAAAACGTCGGAAGCATGAACGCTTTCGGGAGATTGGCTGAACCGGAGGACATAACGAACGTGGTCATGTTCTTGGCAAGTTCGGAATCCGGGTGGGTTACAGGACAAACGATTCGCGTCAATGGCGGCTTCATCTGATTTTGGCGAATCACAATTGACAGAATCGTATCATTGTCACTTTAGAACCATTTTGATATAGTAGGAAAAAACGGGGAGGAGGAATGAAATGAGCAACGAGCTGCCTTTAAGCAAAGAACAGATTTTGGACACCGCAGAGCAGGTGCTAAGGCGCTTCGGACCGGATAAAACCTCCGTGCTGGATGTCGCGCGTGCGCTGCAGGTCAGCCACGGTACGTTGTATCGGCATTTCTCCAGCAAAGCCTCGCTTCGCGAAGCTGTGACAGATCGTTGGCTGACGCGAAGCATCGCCGAACCCCTTGCAGACATTGCGAACGGTACGGACGGGAGCTACTCCGTACGATTACGTTTATGGCTGCAAACGCTGATCGGCTGCAAGCGGACCTATGCCAGCGACGATCCCGAGATGTTTGCCATGTATGCGGCCGTTACCGAGGCAGCCGCTGAAATCATCGAAGCCCACCTGGACCATTTGATCGGGCAAATTACCACGATTATCGAAGGAGGCATCCGTGCGGGAGAATTCAAAGCGCTGGAGCCGCGGGAAACAGCTAGGGCGATCTTCTTGGCGTTCCTGCATTTTCACCATCCCGCACATTTTCGCCAATGGACGAATGAGCGGATCGATGCGGATTTCGATGCCGTATGGCGGCTGCTCTTGGGCGGCATCACCAGCGTACCATCGCACTAGTAATCAGCGCAGATTTAAGGGACCCTTTCCGATTTGATCGGAAGGGTCTTTCTTATTATTGCATGATCACAGCTGTTCCTTAAGATGTGTGAAATATTTCACCATATGAAAACGTTATCGTGATCTTTGTTACTTATCCAAGATTAATCGGCACGCTACAATAGACACGGATCTACTTAATAAAGGAGACTAGAACATGGCTTACTATAAACCTGCGCAAATTGCTGACGTAACCGTAGAAAATGGCATCAAAAAAGCGCATAATCCTTTGTTGACCGTACTTATTCTCGGATTTTTGGGCGGGGCGTTTATAGCGCTCGGTTTTTTGCTCGATATTCGCGTCATCAGCAGCGCTCCGGCAGAGTGGGGTAGTTTCGCAACCTTCATCGGCGCGGCGGTATTCCCTATCGGATTAATTCTCGTACTTTTGGCCGGTGGGGAGCTTTTGACCGGCAACATGATGGCTGTGCCGCTAGCACGGATGGCGGGGCGAATTTCCACAGGGGAAATGTTCAAGAACCTCGTCCTCATTACCTTAAGCAATTTTGTGGGTGCTTTATTCGTCGCATACTTTTTTGGACATGTGGTTGGCTTGACGGCCAGCGGACCTTATCTCGATAAACTGGTTGATATGGCCGGCCACAAGCTGGATGATAGCTTCCTGCAAGCATTTGTGTCTGGCATAGGCTGCAACTGGCTGGTTGCGTTGGCGGTATGGCTCTCTTACGGCGCAGACAACATGAGCGGCAAAATACTCGGCATCTGGTTTCCGACAATGGCCTTCGTGGCCATCGGCTTCCAGCACGTGGTCGCCAACATGTTCCTGATTCCGGCGGCTATTTTTGAGGGCTATTTCTCCTGGGGCGAATATTTGAAGAACTTTGTGCCGGTATGGCTGGGCAACTTGACCGGCGGCGCCATCTTCGTGGGAGCGGCATATTGGGCTGCCTATTTGAAGGAAAAAGGGCAAACGGCTGCTCCGGCTGCCGAGCATGCAACAACAACTCCGTCCGCGACGGTAGGCAAAACCATATAACGAGAATAAGCAATCAACAGGCTTTATTAACTGCTTCTCCATTTGGAGGAGCAGTTTTTTTGCTAAAGGGGAGAGTATTAGATCACGGAGGGTGGTATCCGGGCCAGTACATGTTGTTTCGGCCCTTTGCACGATTATCCCGTTGGATCAGTAGGCAAAGAAATTGGATCTGATAATCTTGGTGGAGTAAATAGATCGTAAGGAAGCAGATCCATAGAGCAGCAATAGGTATAGAAACGAATAGGTAGAGCAGCAATAGTAAAGAAACAAGTAGATAGAACAGCGGACGGATAATGAAACTTATGGGTAAAGAAGTTCCGCGTCTAAACAACTCTCAAGGTTCAAGCGTCTCAATCAGGCCGCAATCGCAAAAGGGTGTTTTGGTTGACGTGCGATCAGTTGGCAATAAGAAATTGCAGGAGTCGCCACACACATAGCTAATAATTGCTGACGCATTGCCTTCGTTGAACCAGGCAATTGCAACCTGCGGCGTACGGTGTACTCATTTAGATAAGCCTGCAGATACTTTGGTCCCAAAGCTAAATATGTACTCGTCAGCGACCTCCAAGCGTCTCTCACTACTTTTCGCAAGGGAGAATACAGTTTATAGGCTAGAGGGAACGCATGAATTGTGGATGTTTCGACATCTACATGCTCGTTGATGAAAGCGGCGAGTTCATGACGGGTTGCCCTATTCCCAGTGCCCCGTTTATGTAGTAAAAGGTGAATTTTGATCTGGTCCAGATCTCCTGACTCCGTCACCGTACAACCAGTTACGACTGCCGTAGCAAACGGATTGGGATGCTGACAACGGGACGGATTGGTCCCATATTGATCGGAGTTGACCTTTACGTCTCCGCTCAACCGTTCACGGGCATCAAATTCGCTAACGGCATGGCGTATTTTGTGCAGCATCAACCAAGCGGTTTTGTAGGTGACCCGGATCTCCTGGTGCAGCCGCATTGCGGAGATACCATCAGGAAGCAGAAACAACTCTATCGCCTGGAACCACTTCAACAAGGGCAGATGCGTTCCCTCAAAAAGGGTCCCAACCAAAGGCGACGTTTGATGCCCACAGATGTCACATTCAAATAAAGGAATACGACGGGAGGTTAGGTGGCTGCACCCGGTATGAGCGCATCGAGGGCAGACAAAGCCAGTTGGCCACTTCGCAGCAACCAGCGCATCCATGCAATCTTGCTCACTCGTATAGTGTTTATTGAATAGGTGATGAATCATATCCATATTAACCTCCATATTCAAGCAACCACCCCAGTGAATGAGAATATATGTTCCCCTAATTCCATTATATGCCAAACGCATGTTCGGTGCAAGCTTAATTTTTGCGATAACACAGAATTATTGACTTTCAACCAGCTAACCCCAGGCTCTATCTGAACGAAAGGGATAATCATGAAAAGAGGCGTTCAGGGACTTCAGCATCTTCTATAGAGCCTACCCGCCCATCATACGAATGGAATTTCCCACCGGGGGTTTACGCCGGGGGCCGTTTTTCCTTACAATAGGCTACAGACAGGAGGGGTGGAACATGATCCATGAACCAAACGGGGTGTTTCCCGCGGTGTGCCCGCTGGATTGTCCCGATACGTGCAGCTTGCTGCTCCATAAAGAGAACGGAAAAATCGTTAAGGTGACCGGCAACCCCGATCACCCGATAACGCAAGGCGCGATCTGCAACAAGGTTCGCAATATGGCGGAACGGGTCTACCATCCCGAGCGGGTGCTGTACCCCTTGAAACGTGTCGGAGCTAAAGGTGAAGGGAAATTTGAACGCATCACCTGGGAGGAAGCGGTCCAGGAGATCGCTAAACGCTACAAGGGGCTGATCCTTGAGCACGGACCGGAGTCGATCCTGCCGTACAGTTTTTACGGTAACATGGGGATCCTGAGTGTCGACGGCATGGACCGGCGGTTCTTCAACCGTTTAGGCGCTACTCAGCTACAGCAAGGCATATGCAACTCCGCAGGCAACGCGGGGTGGAGATATACGATGGGGTTTGGCGGCGGGACGAGCCCGGAAGAGACGGTCAAGGCGAAGTTGATTATCGTGTGGGGCGGCAACCTCGTCAGCACGAACATGCACCAAATCACCCTGATCGAAAAAGCCCGCAAGCAAGGCGCGCAGCTTGTGGTGATCGACGTGCATCGGAACCGGACGGGACAGCGGGCGGACTGGTTTATTCCGCTCCATCCCGGCACGGACGGGGCATTGGCGCTTGGGATGATGCATGTGCTGTTCGAGCGTGACCTGGTAGATGACGCGTTCCTAGAACGCTACACGCATGGCCATGCCGAGCTGCGCGAGCATGTGAAGCAGTACACGCCGGAGCGTGTGGCGGCGATCACCGGCGTACCGGCGGAGAGCATTGTGAAGCTGGCCGTCCTGTACGGCGAAACTTCGCCTGCTTACATCCATATCGGCAATGGCCTGCAGCATCACGACAACGGCGGCATGACGGTTCGCACGATCAGCTGCCTGCCGGCGCTTACTGGGCAATGGCTCGTGCCGGGCGGCGGCGCCTTCAAGTCTAACGGCGCTTACGGCAAGATGAATGCGACTGCGCTGGAACGTCCCGACTTGCGACCGAATCCGGGCGCTCGCACGGTGAGCATGAACCAGTTGGGGGATGTGCTGCTGACGTTGGATCCGCCAATCCATGCGTTGTACGTCTATTGCTCTAACCCGGCGGTGGTGGCTCCGGATACAGGCAAGGTAGAGCAGGGCCTTCTGCGGGAAGATTTGTTCACCGTCGTGCACGATCTGTTTCTGACGGACACGACGAAATACGCCGATATCGTGCTGCCGGCGACATCCTCTTTTGAAAATACGGACTTATACAGCTCTTACTGGCATCATTATATTCAACTCCAGGAGCCGGTCATCGCGCCCAGGGGGGAAAGCAAAAGCAACGTTGAAACGTTCAAGCTGCTTGCGGAGGCGATGGGCTTCAAAGAAGAGGCATTCCGCGACACAGAAGAAGATATGATCCGGCAGGCGCTGGAGTTCCGGCATAATCCATATCTCGAAGGCGTCAAGTTGGAGAAGTTAAAGGAGCAACGGGCGGTGAAGTTGAACATGGAGCCGCAGCAAACCTGGCTTGATCATCTGCCGACGTCGTCGCGGAAGATTGAGCTATACTCTGCCACACTGGAGCGGGCCGGGCTGCCGCCATTGCCGACCTATGTACCGCTGGTGGAAGGTTATGACGGCGAGCGCCGTCCCGGCAAGGATACGCCGTATCCACTGATGTTCGTTTCGCCGCCAAACCACAGCTTCCTTAACTCGACGTTCGGCAATGTAGAGAAGCTGACGGCGCTGGAGAAAAGCCCGCTGCTGCAGATTCACCCCGAAGATGCGGCGGCGCGCGGAATTACGGACGGCGATGAAGTCACGGTGTGGAACGACCGTGGCAGCTACGACGTCAAGGCGTCCGTGACCGACAAAATGCTGCCGGGTACGGTCGTCAGCCAAGGGCTATGGTGGCAGCGGGAGGGGGGTGCGCGCACACGCGCTAATGCCTTAACTCCGGGCCGTTTGGCCGATATGGGCGGCGGGGCGGTATTTTTTTCCACCGTTGTTGATGTAAAGCGGCGATAGATGTACTTGCCTGGCCTACACTTTTAGGCGATACTATTGTAATCTGGTAGCAGGAGAGCCCTGTCGGCTCTCCTTTTTTGTACATACGCTGATGTCTTGCAGCAAAGGGGGAGAAAACAATGAGATGGCTGCAGTCCTATCCGCGGGAAGTAAAGGTGTTTCTGGTCGCTAGCTTGATTAGCTCGGCCGGCGGTTCGTTGATGTGGCCTTTGGTCACGATGTTTGTGTTCAAGGTGCTAGGTCGGACCGTGACGGATGCCGGTCTGGTCATTCTGGTTATGTCGGTTGGCGGGATCGCCGGTCAGTTGCTAGGCGGGGCCCTGTATCACCGACTAGGCGTGAAGCGACTCATCGTGGGTGGACTAGCTATGAACGCCTTGTTCCTGCTGCTGCTGCCTTACGGGAGCGGTAACTGGCATTTGTTCATGCTGCTGATGCTGCTCGTTGGTTTCTTCAACGCGACATCGATGCCGGCAATCCAGGCGTTTATTGGCTTTCGTTTCGCGGAGCGACGTGGAGAGCTGTTTAATGTCATCTATGTGGCAAATAATATTGGCGTGGCGTTGGGGACGGCGATCAGCGGGTTTTTGGCGCAGATTTCGTATGACCTCAGCTTTATTTTGAATGGAGTGACTTCGGCTGCATTTGCGTTGTTTTTCTGGTTTTATTTGAACAAGGTTCAAAAAAGCCAAGGCGAGCTGCACGTGCAGAAACGCAAGAAATCGGTGGATGGGCAAAGCGTCTGGTCGCTGCTGCGTATCTACCCCGTCTACCTGTTTATGGGCGTCGGATCGTTCTTTCTCTGGCTCGGGAATTGTATCTGGAATAACGGCGTATCGCCGTTTACGATCTCTCAAGGGATGCCGGAATGGAATTATAGCATTCTTTGGACTTTGAATGGATTGTTGATTTTTGTGGGGCAACCGTTTATTTTGTGGGTGAAACGCACGTTCGCCGGCTCTCCGCAAGCACAAATGACGGCCAGCGCGTTATTCTACATGCTCGGCTACGCAACGATATTGGGCTTCCATACGTATCCGAGCATGGTGGCTGCGATGGTGCTGACCACCTTCGGGGAGATGCTGATCTCGCCGGCCATTCCGTCGTTTATCTCCGATCGGACAGGGAAAGCAGCCCCCTTCTACCTCGGTTTGGTCGGCGGGATGGGTGCGGCGGGCCGGGTTGTCGGCCCTTATGCGATGGGCTTGCTGTTCGACTGGAACGGATTGGTTCCAGTTGCTTGGTTGGCGGTAGGCATTGCGGTGCTGTCGGTCGTCTCGTTCCTGGTACATGCCGCCATGAACCGGGATGACCGTCCGGAGCCATCCGGACTGACGACCTGACAACTAGCTAGAGCTTACGATCTTAAATTAGATGAAGGGATGGATACCATGAATCCTCGTGACATCCAGACGCGTCTCTCCGAAATGCGCGACGCGGCTGCTTTGATGGAAATCGACAACTTGGTTTGGGACCGTCAAAATACCCCCGCGGAAAAAATGGAGTGGGAGTCGCGGGAGAAATACCTGCAAAGCAGCCCGCCGGGTAACCAGATCGTGGCCGTTATCGGCGAAGAGATTGGCGGCTACATCGGCTTCAAACCGCCGACTCCGCTGCCGAGCAACGCCCATGTACTCGAGCTGAACATCGCCATTCACCCGGCGTACCAGCGGCAGGGCATCGGACGCGTGTTGATGGACGCCCTGGTGCAACTGGCGGCAGAACGGGGCGTTCGCAAGCTGTCGTTGCGCGTACTGGCGAGCAACCCCGGCGCCGTCGCCTTCTATGAAAGCTGCGGATTCGTGGAGCAGGGACGGTTGGTCGAAGAATTTTGGCTGGATGGCCAATATGTCGACGATATTTTCATGTGGCGAAAGGTTTAGCGGATGAAGTTCTAAGGCATTGAACTATTCGAAAGATATCGGTATATTTAGAAGAAGAAAAATCGGGGAAGAACTCGAATGGAAAGGTTGATTACCCGTGGAGAACAACTTTACCCCTCCCAATTTCATTAAAAACATCATTTCGGAAGATTTAAAATCCGGCAAGGTAGATACCGTCATCACGCGGTTTCCTCCGGAACCGAACGGCTATCTACATATCGGGCATGCCAAAGCGATCTGGATCAACTTCGCGCTGGCGGACGAGTTTGGCGGACGCACCAACCTGCGATTCGACGACACTAACCCGGTGAAAGAAGACGTAGAGTATGTCAATTCGATCAAGGAAGACGTCAAATGGCTGGGCTTCGATTGGGAAGAACTGCATTTTGCGTCGGATTATTTTGAGGAGATGTACAAACGCGCGGTGCTGCTGATCAAAAAGGGCAAAGCCTACGTGGATGATCTCAGCGCCGACCAAATCCGCGAGCTGCGCGGGACGCTGACCGAGCCGGGTAAAAACAGCCCATACCGCGACCGCTCTATCGAGGAGAACCTCGACCTGTTCGAACGGATGCGCGCCGGCGAATTCAAGGACGGGGAAAAGGTGCTGCGCGCCAAAATCGACATGGCATCGCCGAACATCAATCTGCGAGACCCGGTCATCTACCGCATCGTACATGCGTCTCATCATAACACCGGCGATAAATGGTGCATTTATCCGATGTACACATTTGCCCATCCACTGGAAGACGCCATCGAGGGCGTGACCCACTCCTTGTGCTCCACTGAGTTCGAGGATCAACGCCCGTTCTACGACTGGACGATTGCGGAAACCGAAATGCCGAACGTTTCCCATCAATACGAATTCGGACGGCTGAATTTAACGCAGACGGTGACCAGTAAGCGGAAGCTGAAAAAGCTCGTTGACGAAGGCATCGTTGACGGTTGGGACGACCCTCGTATGCCGACGATTTCCGGGCTGCGCCGCCGCGGGTATACGCCGGAAGCGATCAAGGCGTTCATTTTTGAAACGGGGATTTCCAAGAACTTCGGTAACATCGATCCGAAAATGCTGGAGCATTTCATTCGCGAGGACTTGAAGATGAAAGCTCCACGCACGATGGCCGTGCTGGACCCGCTGAAGGTGGTCATCACCAATTATCCGGAAGGGCGAGTCGAATGGCTTGAGGCGGAAAATAACAGCGAAAACCCGGACATGGGCAGCCGCCAAATTCCGTTCTCGCGTGAAATTTACATCGAGCGTGATGATTTTATGGAAAATCCGCCAAGTAAGTATTTCCGCTTGTTCCCGGGGAACGAAGTCCGTCTTAAAAATGCCTACTTCGTGAAATGCAATGAGGTGATCAAGGATTCGGACGGCAACGTTGTGGAGATCCACTGCACGTATGATCCGGAAACGAAGAGCGGCACCGGCTTTACCGGCCGTAAGGTCAAGGGCACGATCCATTGGGTGGAAGCGACTCAGGCGGTGCCTGCCGAATTCCGGTTGTACGAGCCGCTGATTCTGGAAGAGGAAGCAGAGGAAACGGCAAACGTGGCGCTGGAAGAAACGGTTGAGGGTCTGGTAGACGATGCCCCTACGGAAGCAGGGGATGCAGTTGTTGAGACCGCTGAGGAGAAAACGTTCCTCGATCTCATCAATCCGAACTCGCTGACGATTGCTCACGGCTTCGTGGAGCCGAACATGAAGGATGCGAAGCCGCAGGATAAATTCCAATTTTTCCGGCATGGGTATTTTAACGTTGATACGAAATACGCTAAGCCCGGACACCCGGTGTTTAACTTGATCGTTTCGTTGAAAAGCTCGTTCCAGCTGCCGAAAGCGTAAGTCGGCATTGACAGCCCTAACGGCAGTGCCCGCGTGCGTGCCTGTGTAACCTAAAAGGAGCCTTGCAGCTATCTGCAGGCTCCTTTCTTTGATTTATACCGAGCTGCGCTCAATAAACCGGAAGCCAAGCTCTTCGGAGACGGGCTTGCCCCCGCCGGAGGTGATTTGCGTATGAACGATGGAAAAAGCGCGCTCCCCGATCTCCGACAACCGATTATCGATCGTCGTAATCTCGAGCAAGCCGGAGATCGGTTGGTTATCAAAACCGATGACGGCGAAATCGTCTGGCACTTCCAGCCCGCGCAAGCGTGCGGTGAGGATGAAGCCGGCGGCAACCTGGTCGCCGGTAATGAGCAGGGCGTCCGGACGCTCCTCCATCGCGAGCAGCCGGTCCACCAAGGCGGCGCCGTCTTCCCAATCGATGCAGCCGTCCAGCACCCAGTCCTCCCGGGCCTGACCGCCCAAGGCCGTGAGCGTGTCGGTATAGGCCTGCAGGCGGCTGCGGCTGCTAGGGCTGTTGCGGCGGCTGATCGTAAACGCGATGCGGCGCCGCCCCTGCTCCCACAAATAGCGGATCGCGGTTTGAAAGCTAGCGTAATGATCGATATACACCGAGGAGAGGTTGCGGCCGCTCACACGCTCGCATAACGCGATCGGACCGTAGTTGGCATACGTCTCGATCTCGCTGAGCGAAAGCGCCCGTGAACAGATGATCAACCCGTCCATCTGCTTGTTGCGTAGCATCTCCAGTACCTTCCGTTCCTCATTCGGACGGTAGTCGGTCTGGCAAAGCATCAGCTGATAGTTGCATTTCAGGGCTTGTTGGGCCATCCCCTCCATGATCCGGGCAAAGTAGTAATGGTTGATGTTCGGCAGGATCACGCCGATGGTTTGCGTAATGCCTTTGATCAAATGTACAGCGTTCATATTCCGTGAATAGTTAAGCCGGCGAACGGCATCCTCGACCGCCGCCCGTTTGTCCGCGCTGACGTAGGGATGTCCGTTCAGAACGCGGGATACGGTGGTGACCGATACACCGGCGGCTTCAGCGATCTGTTTGATGTTCGGCAAGGCAAACCGCTCCTTCCCCGAGAGAGGTAAATAAATATCTTGCTATGGAATGCATTTCATATTTTACACTGGAGATGCAGCAAAGAAAACAATGCCCTCAACCGGCGTTACCTCGTAAGCGAACGAGGGCGTTACGGTATCAGGCATTGTTTTCTTTCGTTTTACGGAGCGGAGAAGCCGTCCCTCCTTAATGCTCATCGCGTCCGATCTTCGGCGAATATCCGTGATGTCGGACTTGGTACCAGATCGCGGCGAATCCAAGCGCTCCGATCAGCGTTAATGCGACGCCAGAGCGGTACATGACGACCGAACCGAAATTCTGAAACAGCCAGCCGCCCCAGAACCCCGCAATCACGCCGGCAAGGCCGCTGGCGGCAAATGCATACACTGCTTGTCCTGCCGATCGCAGCGGGCGTGGCAGCAAAAGGGTGATCAACTTGGTGCCGACGTAGAAGAATCCGCCAAACGTCACGGAGTGCAGCAGTTGAATCAACAGGATTTGGATCGGATGCGTCGCCTCGGACATCAGATCCCAGCGGACGGCGAACAGCAAGCTGACGATGGTGATACAAGCGAGCAAATAAGACAATTTGCGCTTCAAGAAACGATCCAGCAGGATAAACGCCAACAATTCAAAAACCGTCGACAAGAACACGGCGCCGCCGACCGCAAGCTTCGACCCGCCGAGATCCGTCATGAATAGCGGCATGAAAATACTGTTCATCGCGTTCGGAATCGCCACCAGCATGCTGAACACGACAAAAGCGAGCAGGTACTTGTTCTGCAGCGCCCGCCGAATTTCTTGGCCACTAAGCCAAGGTGTCTGAGACGTTTGCCGAATGGAGGGAAGCAGCAGCGTAGCGCCGATCGCCAGCATCAAGGTGACACTAAACAGCAGGGAGATCCCGTGATGGCCAATAGAGTCGATGATCGGTCCGGCGGCCAGCGCGATAAAGGTCCACCCGAGCGAGCCCCAAATGCGATAGATTCCGAATTGGTTTTCGGTCCCCGCGGTATATCCGAGGATCAGGGTATTGCTTTGAGAGAGCAGCGGGCTTAGGAAGAAATATAATAGAATCATCGTTAAATACAGCATCGTAAAAGTGTTGACCTTAAACATCAGGTGGCCCATGATGAGCAAGCCCAGCATCATGGTCAACAGAACAGCGCGAGGATTCTGCCTCTGATCGCCCAGATACCTCCAGAACGGGTGAGCCAGCAGCGAGATTAACGGTCCGATTGCCATGAGGCTTCCGATTTCGAGCTTGTCCATGCCGATGTCCTGCAAATATAATTGAAAAAAGGCAGCAAAAATGACCATGGTTCCGTAAATGAAAAAGTTAAGCAGCCCTAGCGGCAACAACGAAAAGGACGAATGTCGTCTTTTGTCCTGCAAACGCGCCATTCCTTTCTGTCCGGGTCCAAGTGGTCACAACAGGAAGCTTGTGACTATGCTCCCAATGTAACACACAGGTGAAAGGGGATACAAACCAAGTTTTTTTGGATTTACCATAATTTATGCATCGGGGGAAAATGGATGAACACGACTGCGATCATTTTAGCCGGAGGACGATCAAGCCGCATGGGCAGCGATAAGGCGCTTATTGAACTTGGCGGGTTGACGGTGCTGGAACGTCTGATCCGAGAGCTGGAGCCGGTAGCTTCGCGAATCGTGATTGCGGCAGGCAACGAGGCGGCCTATGGTCGGTTCGGCAAAGAAGTCGTGACCGACGATTATCCGGGGGCCGGGCCACTGGCCGGGCTGCATGCGGGGCTGGAGAGCTCAGCCTCACTCTGGAACCTCGTGGTGGCTTGTGATACGCCGTTTGCGAACCGCGGCTTGTTCCGCGCCTTGCTGGAACGCGCGGAGGCGGCGGAGGCCCTGGCTAGTGGCCGGGCAGGTTCATCGGAGGCCGCCTCGGCAAGCCTTGCTGTGACGGAGGCGATCCTCGCCCGCACGGAGGGGCGGGCGCATCCGCTGCTGGCGGCCTACCGGCGTAGCGTGCTTCCGGGTCTGGAAGCACAGCTTCGCGCAGGCCGCCTCAAAATGACGGCTTGGACGGAAACGCTGCACACCGAATACATCGAAGGGGAGGCCCTCGCGTCAGCGACGGGCCTCCCCCTGGAGTGGTGCGCGTTTAATATGAACAAGCCGGAAGATTACGAGCAGGCCCGTATCCGGCTGGAAACGGGCCTGCTGCCGGACTAACCGCCGATCTGTGACATCCGGCGGGTCGTCGGGGTGTGGCTCTGCTGTTTATGCTCCAGCGCCAACGCCATTTCATGGTTTTTCGGCTTAGCGCCCAACGCCTTCAGGAACAAGGAGCGGATGCCATCGCGGTCGCCAGCCGTCGCAAATGGGCGAACGTGGAGCTCATCCGACCAATACAAGCAGGCTTTGATATGTCCGTCGGCAGTCAAGCGTAGCCGGTTACAGTTGTCGCAGAAATGCTCGCTGACCGGATGAATTAACCCGAACGTACCGGCCGCGCCAGCGATCCGGCGGCTTTCCGCCGGCCCGTTGCCGCGAGGGCCTTCGACCGCCTCCACCTCCCAGCCCGATTCCCGGCACACGTCTTCCACGGCCGTCAGGGGCAAGTAGGTTTGGCGCCAGGTCTCGCTGGCACTGCCGATCGGCATGTATTCAATAAAGCGCACATGCAGCGGTCGGTCAATGGTTAGCGCGAGAAAATCACGGATCTCGTCCTCATTGACTCCTTTCATTAGGACCACGTTCAGCTTGATTGGCTCGAAGCCAACCTCGACGGCGGCCTGGATTCCTTCCAGCACCTTTTCCACCTCACCGCCGCGAGTAATCATGGCAAAACGGTCCTGTCGCAGCGAATCCAAGCTGATGTTCACCCGCTTCAATCCCGCTTGCTTCAGCAGCTCCGCTTTTTTGGCCAGGAACATCCCGTTCGTAGTCAATGCAATATCTTCAATGCCCGGAATGGCCGAGAGCATAGCGACAAGTTGTTCCAAATCCTTACGCACCAGCGGTTCTCCGCCGGTTAGCCGAATCTTACGGAGGCCCATCGGAGCAAGAGCCGATACCGTCTCGGCAATTTCTTCGTAGCTCATGATTTCTTCATGCGGTTGAAAAACCATTCCCTCGGCAGGCATGCAGTAGACGCAGCGCAAATTACAACGGTCGGTGACCGAAATGCGCAGGTAATCGTGCTTTCGCCCAAAAGGGTCAAGCAGTTGCTCCATGTGTACGCCTCCTTTCTTTCCTAAGTGCTTCAAATTTTATATATATTCAACCAGGTAGTCAATGCGTTGACACACACTGTTCAAGTATATTCTGTGGCGGACGATGATACAATGAAAGTAGAGTAAAGTGTAAAAAAGATCACATAAAAGCGCTTACATTGTAAGGTATAATTCATGTAAGCGATACGTGATCCCCCTTAATCATGTGTCGGTATATGCATTCGAGATGATTTCCGACAACTTTTAAGGAAGTCATCTTTTTTTTTTGGTCTATAGGATCGGAAGCTTACTTTTGAACAACCGCTTTAATTAAGGTTCGAAAAGTCAGGTTATGAGCACCGAGAAGGTTGGATGAAGCTAGGGAGTGAGTAGCGGAGCGTAGCTGGAGGCTACGTGAGCAACGGAAGGACCGGCTGAATTCAAGATTCGACGTCGATTCTACTTCTTCGTAATAACCTCGTGATCGGAAGCTGACTTTTGAACAACCTATACAGGGAGATGAATTCAGATGGCTATGCTGTTCAAACCTTTGGTCTACACACAGGAGCAGGTTCAGTGGCTTGAAACTCGGGGGATGGTTTATCAGTTGTTGATGGACTTTCTGAGTCGTCCGCCGCGGATGTCTTTGATTGCTCAGTGGCGTCGCAAGGTGGAACAGAACCCGAAGGCGGCAGTTAGCCAGGGCGGACAGAGGCTCAAGGCCTATCTGGAGAGCATCCCCGAAGAGGATTTTCGCAGCGTTTGCCATCAAGAAGCGAGGGAATTCGAGCGCTTGTTTACGGGCCGTGAGGCGGTGATCCCATCATGCGAGAGCTTGTTTCGAAGTCGCCTAGAAGGGTCAAGTGCTTTGGCTTGCAGCGCCGAAGTCCGCAAGGTGTACATGGAGAACGCGGTTGTGTTCAATAAATTGAACGGGGAACGCGACGATCATATCGCGCTGGAGCTGGAATTTATGGCGGTGCTGGCCGAAGGAATGCTGGGCAAAGCCAATCTGCAGCAAAGCTGCCTGGCGCTGGCGGACGCACAAATCCACTTCCTGGAAACGCATTTGCTGAAGTGGGCACAGCCGTTTGCCAAAGAAGTGCTGAAAGCCACGAATAGCCTGCTCTTTACCGGACTGGCCGAAATGATGGATGAATTCCTGGTTAACGATCTTCAGCAGCTTCGCGCTTGGCGGGAAAGCCAGTCGCCGGCGATGGGATAGAAGGAATAAGGCAACGCAAAAGGACCTCAACTTCCGCAGCAATGCGGGGTTGAGGTCCTTTTTTTGATAGCCGGTATGATCTCTAACGCGGACCACGGGGCTTATATGAGCCAATCTCCCCGTGTTGCGATTCTAACGCTTGGGACAGAGCTTATTATCCAATTAAGCGGCCCAAATCGGCTGTTTTGACCAGAATAGAGTTGCGTCGCTACAATCGGGGCGGTTTGAAAAGACGGCGCAGGATATACTACCCTGCGCCGTCTTTTTGCTGTTATTACTCCGCTTCTTTGGCCGACAAATCGCGACGGCGGAACTTCATCAAGAATTCGTACACGATCGGCACGATGACCAGCGTAAGCAGCGTCGAGCTGATCAGGCCGCCGATGACGGTGATGCCGAGCCCGCGCGAGATGATCCCTGCGCTGTGCTCCCAGCCGAAGACCAGCGGCAGCAGTGCGCCGATCGTTGCCAAGGCGGTCATCAGAATCGGACGAAGCCGCGTCGTTCCCGCTTCCAGCAATGCTTCTCGGGTCGATAAACCTTCGCGCTCCTTATGGATAACGCGGTCGATCAGCACGATCGCGTTGGTGACGACGATACCGATCAACATGAGCACGCCCATTAAGGCCGAGACGTTTAGCGTCTCTCCGCCGATCAGGAGACCTACCATGGCTCCGATGACAATGAACGGCAGGGAGAACAGAATCGTAAACGGAGCCAGACCGCCGCCGAACGTGACGACGAGGACAAAGTAAACGATGGCGATGGCTGCCAGCATGGCGATGCCCAGTTGGCCAAACGTATCGTTAATCTGTTCGGTTACGCCGCCGAATTTCACGGTGACGCCGTCCGGCAGATCCAGCTTATCGATTTTCTCCTGCAGGCTGGACGAGGCTTTTTGTACGTCGGTGGACGTGATTTTTGCACTGACTTCAACGACCATCTTCCCGTCGATCCGCATGATGGAATCCGGGGAAGTGCCCTTTTCAACCTTTGCAACGTCCTTGATTGGGACTTGAATGCCCAGCGGCGAAGCCAAGGTTTCGTTCTCAATATCGGTGATGCTGTTATAAGTTTGGCTGTCCGTTTCGATATACACGTTGTATTTCTTGCCGTCGATCGCAACCTCTGTCAGGACCGGACGCTCGCGAACCGGGCTCAGCTTCATGGCCAATTGGCCCGGCGTCAAGCCCAGGGAGCTCAGCTTCTCTTGGTCCGCAACCAAGGTGTACTGCTCATAGGTTTTCGAGAGGCTGGTATCGCCTTTTTCGAAGTTCTTCGTATCTTCTTTGATCAAAGCAAGGATTTGGTCCGATACCGGCTTGATTTGCTCCAGCTCATCTCCAAATACGTTGACACTAAGCGAACCGCCGCCCAAACCACCGGTCATGAGTTCGGACATATCGCTCCACTCACCTTTCGGAAGCTCGGTTCGCAGACCTTCGATCAACTGTTCCTTCACATCGCTGAAATGATCGGTATCCGGATCATAGGCGATGTAGAACAAGGCTGAATTGGAGGAGCCCATTCCCAGTGGATTGTCGCCGCCAACGGAATACTGCATCTTGTCGACGCCAGGTTGATCCAAAATGTATTTCTCAACAATCAGCATATCCTTCTCCACATCTTCCAGTTGGGTTCCCGGTTCTGGGGAGTAGGTCGCCATTACATATTTATCCTCTTGCTCAGGCAGGAAGCTGACGCCAACCAGCGGATACAGGAACAAGCTGCCAACCAGTAAGACGACCGCAAGCCCGAAGGTAATCAGCTTATGCGACAGCGACCATTCCAGAATACGCCGATAACCGCGGGCAATGCCTCTTGGCTTCTCGTCATGGTGGTGTGACTTACCGAGACCCTTGCGGAACAGCGTATGCGCCAGCGCAGGCACGAGGGTGATAGCAACCAGCAACGAGGCCAGCAGCGAGAAGACCATCGTATAGGCAAACGGCTTGAACAATTCCCCGACCATCCCGCTGACAAAAGCGAGCGGCAGGAACACGGCAATCGTGACGATTGTCGAAGACATAATCGGGACGAACATCTCCCGCGTTGCTTCAATGACCAGCTTGCTGCCCTTCAGCTTCTCGCCGGTCAAGGACAAACGGCGGTAAATGTTCTCGATCACGACGATCGAGTCGTCGACGACGCGGCCGATGGCAACGGTCATAGCGCCTAACGTCATCATGTTCAGCGTAATATCCATCTGCTTCAGGGCCAGAATGGCAATAAGCAGGGACAATGGAATCGAGATAATAGAAATAATGGTGGAACGGATGTTACGCAGGAAGATCAGGATGATCAACACGGCAAACAAGGCGCCGAACAGCGCTTTGGACAACATCGTGTTCACCGAGTCGGTGATCGGCTGACCTTGGTCGAGCAGGACCGTAAAGTTGATATGCTCGTATTGTTTGCCTAGAACTTTAGCTGCATCCTTGACCTGGTTGACAACGTCAACGGTATTGGCATCGTTGGACTTGACGATCTGAATGCCAATCGATTCCTCCCCATTGGTCCGGGAGATCGATTCGGCTTTGCCGATCGTTTCGATGTCGGCGATATCGCCAAGTTTGACGGTCGGGATGCCGGCCGGAACAGCGCCCATGGTTCCGCTAGCGTCAGCACCGGCAGCAGCGCCAGTAGAAGCGCCAGCAGCACCCGCTGCAGCACCTGTGCTGCCTGCAGGCATACCTGCCCCAGCTGCAGCTCCTCCAGCGGCCCCAGCTGTACCTGCTGAACTTGGGATGACCGGAATGGCCAAGTTTTCCAAGTCTTCTACGGTCGTGATGTTGCCGTCAACGACAACGGCTTTCTGGGATTGCTCCAGGCTGAACAATCCAAGCGGAACGCGGAGCGCGGAGCCCTGTACGATCCCCTTCACGGTATCTTCCGTCAGGCCCAGCTCTTTCAGCTTGGCCTGGTCGAACTTCAGGCTGACTTCACGAACGAATTGGCCGGCGATTTGTACTGAAGCGACGCCGTCCAGATCCTCAAGTGCAGGTTTGATGTCGTTCTCCGTAATCCGGGTCAAATCCTCGAGACTGCCGGATTCTTTATCCGATAAACTGAGGGAAACGACCGGCATGGAACTCAAACTGAACCGGGTAATTTGCGGCTTCTGCGCGCCTTCGGGAAGCTGCACATCGTTCAGCGCTTCGCGAACGGCCGCGGTGGCATTGTCTAGGTTCATGCCATATTCGAATTCAATGATCAGCGAGGCGGCGTTCTCCATCGAAGTGGAGGTGACTGTCTTTACGCCGTCGACATTATGCAGCCGCGTCTCCAGCGGCTTGGTGATCTCCTCAACCACGCCCTCCGGTGCGGCCCCAGGATATACGGCTGTTACACTAAGGTAAGGCACGTCGATGTTCGGAATGGTTTCCTGCTTCATGGTCAGACCGCTGTACAAACCCACGGCGGTAACGATCACCGTGAGCAGCCAGATCGCGAACTTATTGCGCAAGGAAAATTGAATGATACTCTTCATAAGCGGGTTTCTGCTCCTCTCTTTCTATGGGTGAACAATGATTTACGAGTACTGGATATAAACCTGATGCAGCTGCTCCAGTTCTGCCGAACGAGGGGCTAGCTCCGGGATCGCAGCCAAATTGGCCAGCATTCCTTTGATGATGGCGCGGCGCGGGCGAAGCTCCAAGACTTCATGCTCGAGAATTTGCAGGGCTTCCAGCGCTTCCTGCTGCCTGTCCGGGTCGGCGATGGCGTCGCCAATCGCATCGCGGATTGCCTTGATCGTAACCAAAGGATGCTGCTGCAAATCCAAACTGCCCGGAGCGCCTTCGGACATGAGCCGCAGCGTCTCTTCGGAGATTAGCGGGACCGGGCGATTGTTCAACTGATGCTGCGCCGAGAGGTCGAGCAACTCCATGAGGTGCTCGGCCATCCGTTCCGGTGAAGCGGAAACATGGGGCTCGAACAGCAAACGGACATAAATGCCGACCATGCCATAAGCGATCGTTAACAGATCGCCCGTGTACGGCTCGATCTTCGGCCCGTAGACCGCTTCCAGCTTGTTCTTGCCGTGCCGTAACAGCTTGGCGTTGTGGGCTTGGACTGCCGCCGGCTCCTTGTACGGTGTGCCGTTCTTATGCCAGTCCTGGAATTGCATGATCAGGAATTCACGCAACTCAAGCACCAGTTCGAGCATCACGACCAGTTGGCGCCGGAGTTTCTCTCTTGGCGTCAACCCTTGCTGCATCTCTACCTGTGTCAGATGGTCGAGCAGCAGCTGGTAGCAGTAGTCGAACAAGCTCTGCTCCAGTTCCTCCTTCGATTTGAAGTGAAGGTACAGGCTACCCTTGGACATCCCGCAGGCTTCGGCGATCTCCTGCATCGATGTGGCGGACGAGCCCTTGGCCGCAAACAGCTGCATGGCAGCTCGTAATATCAGCTTCTTCTTGTCGATGGATGGTTGAGACAAAAAGTGCCGAACCCCCTTTCTCTGACTCGTGGGTTCTCGTTTTGACTTATTGGTCAATTTTGATTATAGTACAAAGCCCAAGCGGATACAAATCGGCGCACGAGTAGATTTTTCCCTTTCACCAGTAGGAAGAATTCGAACGTTCATGTAGAATATAATCAAGCATCATTAGAAAAAGAAGGAGTACAACGATGAGACGGGGACTTCAAATCATTTTCATCGCCGCGATTTTATTTGCTTTCTATTATTTCGGATTTGGCGTCTTCGGTAAATTCGGCGGTACGCTCGTTAGTATTTTTCAAACCTTGACCGTCATCACGATTGGTCTCGCCATATTTATGGAGAACCGCAATCCGTCCAGCACCGTGGCTTGGATTATCGTGCTTGCTCTGCTGCCGGTTGTTGGGCTCTTGCTCTATTTTTTGCTGGGACAAAACTATTTCAAACGGCGCAAATTCGATAAAAAAGCGGAACAGGACCGCCTCAGCTACGAGCGGATCGACCGCAGCGGTCACCCGTTGCCCCGCGACTTATCGCAGTTCAGCCCCGGCCAGCAGCGTTTATTGCATCTATCTCAGCGTTTGGCTCGCACGCCTTATTCGATGGCGACCCGCACGCAGGTGCTGACAAACGGGGAAGAGACGTTCACCAATCTGCTGCGCGAGCTCAAGAAAGCCGAGCATCATATCCACATGGAATATTACATATATCGTGCCGACGACATCGGGCGGGAAATCCAGAAGACGTTGATGGAGAAGGCACGAGCCGGTGTCGAGGTGCGTTTTATGTTTGACGCCGTCGGCAGTATCGGCTTGCCTAAATCATTTATCGCGGAGCTGCGGGAGGCCGGAGTTAAGGTGGGCATTTACGGACAAATGCGTTTTCTGGCCCTGTCGAGCCGGGTCAATTACCGTAACCACCGCAAGATCGTCGTTATCGACGGTAATACTGGATTTATCGGCGGACTTAACGTTGGCGACGAATATTTGAGCCGCAGCAAAACCTATGGCTTCTGGCGCGACACGCACATGCTGGTCAAAGGGGAGGCGGTTCGGTCGCTGCAGATCATTTTCCTGCAGGACTGGCAGTACGTCACCGGGGAGAAAATTATGGATCTAGCCTACCTGTCCCCGGAGCTTGAGCAGGGGTGCAGCGGCGCGGTACAAATCGTGCCAAGCGGCCCGGACAACGAAAGCCGGACGCTCAAGAACATCTTCTTCGCGATGATCTCGTCGGCGAAAAAGTCGGTGTGGCTGGCGACGCCGTATTTTATCCCGGATGAAGATATCTTGACCGCGCTGCGTGTGGCCGGCTTATCGGGGATCGATGTGCGCATCCTGTTCCCGGCTAAACCGGATAAATGGCTGCCGTTTCTGGCGTCTCATTCCTATTTCCCTTCGTTGCTGGAGGTTGGAGTGAAAATTTTCGAATACGAAAAGGGTTTTCTGCATTCCAAACTGCTGATCGTGGACGGGGAAGTGGCTACGGTCGGCACGGCCAATATGGATATGCGCAGCTTTCATTTGAATTTCGAGGTCAATGCGCTCTTGGTGCAAAGCGACAGCGTCGCCAAGGTCGTGAACAATTTCGAGCGTGACCTGCTGTCGGCAAAACTGATCGACAAGCATGATTTCATGAATAAGAGAATTCTGGTGCGCCTTGCGGAATCCGCGGCCCGTCTGTTGTCTCCGCTGCTGTAACACGGGCGGGCAAGGGTTGGCGATAGTCGACCGGCGTATTTTTAGGGTGAGGTAAAGAAGGAGGGTCTTCGGCATGGAACCAACATCGGAACGTAAAACGGAGCATATCCGCCTTTGTCTAGAGGAGCAAGTGAACGCAGAGGGGATTCGCAACGGATTCGAGAAATTTCGCTTTCGCCATAACGCGCTGCCTGAGCTGGATTTCACGGAAATCAACCTGAAAACAATGTTTCTTGGCGCTTCGTTGCGTACACCGCTGCTGATCAGCTCGATGACCGGCGGGAGCCGACTGGCCGGCGAGATCAACACACGCCTCGCCGAAGCGGCGGAACGGCGGGGCTGGTCCATGGGCGTCGGCTCGGTCCGGGCCGCCGTGGAACGGGACGAGCTTGCGCCTACGTTCGCCATTCGGCGGTTTGCGCCGACCATCCCGATCATCGCCAACCTAGGCGCAGTGCAGCTCAATTACGGCTATGGGCCGGAGAATTGCAAGCGGGCGGTGGAGATCGCCGGAGCGGACATGCTCGTGTTGCATCTGAACAGCTTACAGGAGGTGTTCCAGCCGGAAGGGGATACGAACTTCGGCGGGTTGCTGGAGCGGATCGAGGAGGTCTGTCGCGAGCTGCCGATCCCGGTTGGCGTAAAGGAAGTCGGCTGGGGCATCGACGGCGCTACGGCGAAACGGCTGCGCGAGGCAGGCGTTGCCTTCATCGATGTCGCAGGCGCCGGCGGAACCTCGTGGAGCCAGGTCGAGAAGTTCCGCGGCAGCGACCCTGTGCGCCGCGCGGCAGCGGAAGCATTCGCGGATTGGGGCATCCCCACCGCCGAATGCATCCGCGAAGTGCGGGCGGCGCTGCCGGATGCCGCCCTAATTGGCAGCGGGGGCCTGAACACCGGTGTGGATGCCGCCAAAGCGCTGGCGCTTGGCGCGGACCTGGCCGGGTTCGGCCGGGCGCTGCTCGAACCGGCGGTGCATTCGGAGGAGCGGCTGGACGCGCTTCTGGAGCGCGTTGAGCTGGAGCTCCGCACCGCCATGTTCGGCATTGGCGCCGGCAGCATTCCGGCGCTGCGGGGGACGCCGCGGCTCGTGCGCCGCGAGTAGCGCAGGGAGACCGGCCGTGGCCAGATAGAGCAGGGTGTGGGTCCGCTCGGGGGAGCTTGGCCGGCTCTTTGCACGATTATCCCCTTTATTCAGGAAGCGGATGGGATGGAGTCAGGGGAAAGTCGATAGGAGCCAATTGAATCTAATGGAAGTGGATAAGATCGGATAACCGGATAAACCGGATAGGATCGGACCAGGTGGACTCCTGATCTGATTAATAGGGACAATGACTTGTCCGTGGGCTTTTCCATGACCTGATTAATAGGGATAATGGTCAAAAGGGCTGGACAAGAGAATAGGGCCTCCGTTTAAATCCAACTAAACCAGTAAGAATTTCGTTGCAATTCAATAGATTAGCCCTTATATTGAAGGTAAATACCGGTTCGCTAGGACAGCAGCCGGTTCATACTTATTCGACGGCAGAGCCCATACTGAGGTTGGGTATTGATGCAGAGGGGGATGTGGAAATGAAACCTTCATTGTGGAAATGGAACACGAGGACAGTGGTGACCATCGGGATTGGGGCTGCACTGTACGGAGCGACGAGCTGGATTGGCATCCCGATTGCACCGGATACGCAGCTGCGCCCGGCTATTGCCTTGCTGGCAATTTTCGGCGCGCTGTTTGGGCCGATCGTTGGCTTTATCGCCGGATTTATCGGGCATGTCATTAACGATTTAATTACAAGCGGCACTGTCTGGTGGGGCTGGGCATTGGGCTCGGGGATCACCGCGGCGTTTATGGGACTGATTTATTTAGCGAAGGATTTCAACGCTCAGGAAGGACAGATGAAGAAAAATCACGTTGCCTGGTTCGTCGTGTACGGGATCGTGGGGATCTTCGTTTCGCTGGCGTTTTCCGGGTACTTCGACATCCTCGTGATGGGCGAGCCTAATGACAAAATTGCGGTACAGGTCATCTCTGCGGGTCTGGCGAATCTTGCCGTGTTCCTCATTCTGGGACTGCCGGCGGTGCTGGCTTACGTGAAGCGTAACCGTAACAACTCGAACTTAAGCGTGGACAGATAGGAGCTTACTGAAAAGATGCAAGCAGTCATAACTTTCCGACAGTTCAGTTTCCGCTATAAAAACCAAAGCGAACCTACGCTAAAGAATATTCATTTGGAGATCGCACGCGGGGAGAAAATATGGATCGCCGGCCCAAGTGGTTCCGGCAAATCGACATTAGCCCATTGTATCAATGGGCTAATTCCCTTTTCGTACGGCGGCGAGATGTCCGGGCAGCTGCTGCTGGACGGTCAAGACGCCTTGGGAATGACGATCTTCGAACGCAGCCGCCGGATCGGGACGATCCTGCAAAATCCGGATGCCCAATTTGTCGGTCAGACGGTCGGTGAGGACGTGGCTTTCCAATTGGAAAATGAAGCAGCCCCGCATGACGTGATGAAGACGGCCGTCTCTTCTGCACTGGAACTCGTTGGGATGCAAGCCTATGAGGCGCAAGGACCGCATGAGCTGTCCGGCGGGCAAAAGCAGCAGGTGGCGCTGGCCGGTGTATTGTCCACGCAAGCGGATATTTTGCTGTTTGACGAACCGCTCGCAAATTTGGACCCGGCCAGCGGTGCTAAAGCGATGCGGCTGATTGACGAAATTCACCGTAACCAAGGGAAAACGGTGATCTTGATCGAGCATCGGGTCGAAGACGTCCTGTTGGAGCATATCGACCGCGTCGTGGTTATGAACGAGGGGGAAATCGCGGCGATTGGTACGCCGGACGAACTGCTGGCCGCGGGCATCCTCCCCCGTTATGGTTTGCGCCAGCCGCTGTACCTGGAGGCGCTGAGTCATGCGGGACTGCCGCTGTCCGGTTTTACCGATTTGTCCCATCCGGAGAGCCTCAAGCCGACCGAGGATGGCTCCGAGCCGCAGGGACCACCAAGACTCAGCGAATCGCAACTGCGGGATCGGCTGGAGGCTTGGTCGACCTCCGTCCTTCCGGCTGCGCGGGGCAGCCTCGGCGAGCCGTTACTTGAGCTCCGGGGCGTTTCTTTCGCCTACGAGCCGGGCATGAACGCGGTAGCGGACGTCACCCTGACTGTCCGTTCAGGTGAAACGGTTGCCTTGCTCGGCAGTAACGGGGCCGGCAAATCGACGCTGTCGGGTTTGATCACCGGCTTGCATAAGCCCGGTTCGGGCGAGATTTGCCTCCGCGGCGAGGTGATCAATGGCTGGTCGATCCGCCGCCGCGGTGAAGAGATCGGCTATGTGATGCAGCATCCCCATCACATGCTGACGCAGCATATGGTGCGGGACGAGATTCGCATCGGCTTGGTCGCGCGCGGCGTACCTGAACCCGAACGAGAGCAGCGTACGGAAGAAGCACTGCAGATTTGCGGCCTGTATCCGTATCGGAACTGGCCGGTCTCCGCGCTCAGCTTCGGGCAGAAGAAGCGACTCAGCATCGCGGCTATCCTGGCGCTGCAGCCGAAGCTGATGATCTTGGATGAGCCGACGGCAGGACAGGATTACCGGCATTATACCGAATTCATGGAATTCATTAACCGGCTTTCCGGGGAAGGCATGGCCTTCTTGTTTATCACGCACGACATGCATTTGGCGCTGGAGTATGCGGATCGGGCGGCGGTGATGTCGGAAGGACGGGTGATTGCAGAGGATGCGGTAGCCCGGATTCTAGCCGACGGAGATCACCTCCCGGGCTAACCTCCGGGAGACGAGTCTGGCGCGATTCGCCCGGGCTCAGGGGCTGGTCTCGCCTTCGCGATTCGTCGAAGCTTTTATCGCCGCAGAGAAGAAGGTGAAACGAGCATGAGTCAAACGAGTGGGTTGTACGTTGCGGGAGACTCTTATTTTCATCGGATGGACGGCGCGGTCAAGCTGATTTTGCTGCTGACCTGGACGGTCGTCACCTTCCTGTTCATGGATTTGCGCGTATTCGCTGTGATGCTGGCAGGCGGAGTCTCGATGCTGCTTCTATCCCGGGTTCCGTTCCGAAAAATGGCGCTGCTGTTCTGGGCGCTCACGGTCTTTACCTTTGTCAACAGCGTCTTTATTCTTCTGATCACGCCTCGTTTCGGCACGACGTTGACCAGAAGCAATACGCCGCTGATTCCGCTCGGATACGATACCGTCAATACGGAAACGTTGTTTTACGTACTGACTTTGTCACTTAAATACCTGACACTGCTGCCGATTACGTTGCTGTTCATATTCACGACGCATCCCAGTCGTTTTGCCGCCAGCCTACATAAGCTGGGCGTACCTTACAAGCTGGCTTATGCTGTCAGTATCGCCTTTCGCTACATTCCCGATCTGACCAAGGAGTTCCGTACGATCCTCAACGCGCTGCAGATGCGCGGTCTGGGGATCTCCCGCGGCGACGGTACGCTGGTTCAGCGGGCGCGGAATCTGACGCAGGCCGTCGTTCCGTTGCTGCAGTCCTCGTTGCAGCATATCGAATCGGTCTCCGATGCCATGGATTTGCGAGGGTTCGGTACGAAGCAGCAGAGGAGCTGGTATATGGGCACGGTCATGACGGGGTTCGACAAGCTGATTGCGTTGTTGTGCGTTGTTCTGCTGGTTTCCGGAATCTGGCTGAAACGCAGCTTGTTTCAGGGATTTTGGTATCCGTTTAGTTAATTGAAATCTCACTAAGGTCCTTTATGGATCGGCAAAGAGAGGGGTACATTTATGGTGCAATTGGTTCCAATGTCGAAGTCGGAGTACCAGGCATTTCGCAGCCGCTCGGTCCGCGAATTTGCGGAAGAGAAGGTCGCTGCCGGTGCCTGGAAGGCCGACGATGCTCCGGCGCTTTCCGAAGCGGCGTTCCGGCGGTTTCTTCCGGACGATCAGGAGACGGAAGGCGCTTATCTGTTCAACGTTAAGGAGAACGATCAGCTCACTTCTGTCGGCCATCTTTGGTTTAATGTGATGGAGCAGGAGAAAGGCCCAGTTGCGTTTATCCTGGATATCCTGATCTATGAAGAATTCCAGGGCAAGGGCTATGGCCAAGCGACAATGACCGCGCTGGAAGAGAAGGTGCGTGAATTGGGATTGAATACGATCGGTCTTCATGTGTTTGGACATAACCAGCGGGCTTATCAGCTGTATCAAAAGATGGGCTACATCGTCACCGACATCCAGATGAGCAAAACCTTGGAGGATCGCGGCTAAAGCGAGACCCGGGAGCGCCGGGACATCGTTATCCTTGAAATATTTCCTTCGTATCGTTACTATGGTTGAAGGAAGATGAGCAATTACATGAATGAGGAGTTGTCAATGATATGGCTTTAAAAGCAGGCATTGTGGGTTTGCCGAACGTGGGGAAATCCACACTGTTTAACGCGATAACCCAGGCGGGGGCCGAATCCGCCAACTATCCGTTTTGTACGATCGATCCAAACGTCGGCGTGGTTGAGGTGCCGGACGAGCGACTCGACAAGCTGACCGAACTGGTCGTTCCGAACCGCACGGTTCCGACGGCATTTGAATTTGTCGATATCGCCGGATTGGTGCGCGGTGCGAGCAAGGGCGAGGGTCTTGGCAACAAGTTCCTGGCGCACATCCGCGAGGTGGATGCCATCGTTCATGTGGTCCGCTGCTTCGAGGACGAGAATATTACGCACGTGGACGGCAAAATCAATCCGATCAGCGACATCCAAACGATTAACCTGGAGTTGATCTTGGCTGACGTGGAGAGCGTGGAGAAACGGATCGAACGCTCCAAGAAAAATATGAAGGGCGGCAATAAGCAATACGCGCAGGAAGTCGAGGTCCTGGAACGGATCAAGGAGGCGCTCTATAACGATCAGCCGGCACGCAGCGTCGAGCTGAGCGAAGAGGAGAAGCTGATCGTCCGCGATCTGCACCTGCTGACCCTGAAGCCGGTCCTGTATGCGGCCAATGTCAGTGAGGACGGCGTGACCGAGGCTGACAGCAATCCTTTTGTGCAGCAGGTCAAAGAATTTGCGGCAGCCGAAGGGGCTGAAGTTGTACCGATCAGCGCCAAGGTAGAGGCGGAGATTGCGGAGCTGGAAGGCGAGGACAAGGCGATGTTCCTGGAGGAACTCGGTCTGAGCGCTTCCGGGTTAGACCGTTTGATTCAAGCGGCTTACCGGCTGCTTGGCTTGTATACGTACTTCACGGCCGGGGTGCAGGAAGTTCGCGCCTGGACCATTCGCAAAGGGATGAAGGCGCCCCAAGCGGCTGGCGTCATCCACTCCGACTTTGAACGCGGCTTTATCCGCGCCGAAGTGGTCTCTTACAATGACCTTGTCGCAGCCGGTTCGATGAACGCAGCGCGCGAACGCGGCCAACTGCGTCTGGAAGGCAAAGATTACGTCGTTCAAGATGGCGATGTCATGCATTTCCGCTTTAACGTATAATTCAACTTCATACGGCGATGAACCGCTGCCCCAAGAATCGCAAGTGCATGCGAAGCTTGGGGCAGTTTTTTGGTAATTTGCACTATTTTCTCATTCGAAATGGGTTGAATAATGCAGGCGAGTCGGGCATAACTTTGATAAAGAAAGATATACACTTGGGAAAAATTTGCATTGTTTTCATAGTATCGAGTTTGTATACTTAATTCAAGTTTGATTCATTCTTACATCTAGGGGGAGTTTTTTTTATGAGTATGGATTACGCCTTGCACCGCAAGTCCCAATTGGATACCCGGGAACTGCTGTTGCTGGAATCCGAGGTGAAGAGCCAGGGGAAAAACATGATTGTAGCTTACATTCTATGGTATTTCCTCGGCGTTGTTGGGGGCCATCGCTTCTACATGGGGAAAATTGGAACGGCTGTGACTCAGCTGATCTTGTCATTGACGGTCGTTGGGCTGATCGTCACCGGGATCTGGTGGATCGTGGACGCTTTTCTGGTGCACACATGGGTGAAACAGCATAACGCTGAAGTAGAGAACCGGGTCATTGACCGGATCTTCTATGATCGCGGCAGATCTCCGGAGTATCCTATCTAATCATGTTGACCAAAAGCGATCTGACCACGAGCGAACTGTTGCTCCTTAACTCGGAAATGAATAAGCGCGAAAAATCGTTGGGCCTGGCCTACCTGATGCTGCTGGCCGGTCACTTGGGTGTGCATCGCTTCTATCTGAAGCGGATTGCCAGCGGGGTCGTGCAGCTATGCTTATTTATCCTGGCGTTCGTCCTTTATTTTGTGTTTGCCATTGCAGCCGGGATCGAAAGCGTGGATTCACCCGAAACGGCCTATTCGCTGCTATTGCTCATACCGGTCATCCTATTTGGATTGGCACTGACTATCTGGGTTATTGTCGATGCTTGCTTGCTGCCGGGCTTGGTCCGCGACTGGAATGCCAAGCTGGAACAGTCGCTAATCGAACAAATCGCTGCCATACGCCAGCCTGCAAGCGCTGCAGCCCAAGATCATCAATGATGCTGGGACGGGCAACCGTTTCGTCTCATCACAAAGCCGCGAATTTCAACGATGTTGTTGAAATTCGCGGCTTTTGTTTAGATTTGGCCCTCGCAGCGGCCGATCCTTCTCTGCCGATAGATAGAGTTGAAGAGCAAAGGCGCAGCAAGCAAGGAGCAGGAGTCCTATGAGGACGAATGACGTTTGCAAGCTGGCGAAAGTGGTGAAGCAGCCAAACAAAAGCGGGTCCATGAACTGGGCAGCCCGGTTGGACATCAGGCGCAGCCCGACTCCGAGTCCTCGTTCCTCCGGCACTGTGGAGACGGCAATCATGGACAGCGTCATGGGTTGGTTAATGCCGAGCGCCAGACCGGTCACGAAGACCAACGCTGCTATCGCATAAAAATTCGTCAGGAACGGTGCGGCGAAGAGCAGCAGGAGGGAGACGGCGAAGGTCAGGAATAAGGTCTTGCCGAAGCCAAGCTTCGCCATAAGCCGCGGATAGATCGGGCGGACGAACAGGGCCGAGAGCGCACCGATGGAGACGAGCAGTCCGACGCGGGTATTGGAGATCCCTAGCGACTCCAGATGCAAGGGTAGATAGGCTGTTCGCACGTCTACAATAAACAATGAGATAAAGGTTGCCAGCAGAATGACCGCGAATTTGCGGTTTTTTAGTAGCTTGAGGCATTGCTCAAACCATCTTTTCTCGTTGCCGGTGGTCGGGTTGGCGACGTACGCGGAGGCAGCCTCGAATGCTGCCGTCTCGGCAGGATCTTCCGCAGGACTTGGTTGAGCGCCTTGATCTTCACGGCAACGCCAAGAGGTGAAGATCAGCAGCAGGCTGCTCAGGATGTATCCGGCAAACACCATCTTGTAACTAAAACGATCGGCTAAGAATCCCGAGACGATGGGAGCAGTCATTTGGCCGATCGCCATATATAAGGAAAAGGTAGCGAATCGGGACTCGTTCCCTTGGGCAGGTCCTTCGGTAACCAGTACCTGGACTGCCAGCCAAACCGCCATTTGACCCAGGCCTGCGATTAACTGGGCTATCGCCAGCGTCCAAGGACCGGCAGAGATCCCATACAATAAACCGCTCAATAACATCATGACGGAACCGACGCGCAGAACGGTGGTCCGGCCGAATCGGTCGGCGATGAAACCGCCGGGGATCGCGGCCAACATGGGCAACAAAGCATAGACAGCCAGCACCATGCCGATCGCAGCGCTCTGCAGCCCTAACGAGGAGGCATACAGGGCGATGATCGGCCGAGTTAAGGAAAAGGCGAACCAATACAACCCGCAAGATAGGGATATCCAGATGAAGTTGCGGCGCATGGCGGGTGAGACGGATAATGTCGATTCCGGCATAGCGGTTCCCCCTTGGCGAAATAGCTGCCCGGACAAAAGGAACCGACAGTCCCAGGGGAGCGGGACTGCCGGTTCCCTTCGATTCCTTGGCCGCTGGTAATGCTATGACATCAGGAGCTTACGGCAGGGAATGCAATCTTGCCGTCGTGCAAGCCTTTTTCGGTTTGATACAGGTAGCTCACCGCTTCTTCTGTGCTGACGACGTCCGCATATTTCGCATTCATGTCGAAGAGGTTGATGGCGTGGGAGGCTTCGCCGCGATCAAACGTACATTCTTCTACGACTCCGACGTAGAAATTATAGGAGAAGGCGTCGATGACTCCGGCACGGACGCAGCCGCCGGTCGTTGTTCCGCAAATCAGCAGGGTGTCGATGCCTAGATCGGTCAAATAGCCGAGTAGAGGCGTGCCGTGGAAAGGCGAAGGCTTCAGCTTCTCGATCACGATATCGCTCGGTTGAGGCCCAATCTCCCGCACGATCTCGTTGCTGCCGTAACCGGATACCCCTTCGATCTCTCCGGAACGCGTATTTTTTCTGCGCCAGCCGCCGGCGTCAAAGCCATCGGGCCGTCGATCGACACCCGTCGTGTAGAAGATGGGAACCCGTTGCTCCCTGCCGGCATGCAGCAACTGCTGGATATAGGGGATGGCATCCCAGGCGGATTCGCCGCAGCTGTTGCGCCATTGCTTGACGGAGTCAAGGATGGGTTCTTTCCGGTGGCCGCTAAAGCCGTAGCTGACGTCGATGACCAGAATTGCCGGGCGTGCTCCGAATCCGGCCTTGGCGTCGTACCCGGCGCTGCCGAATACCTGTTTGTCACGATCGGTTAAAAAACGGTCCCAAATTCTCATCTTAATACTACCTCCTTAAGATCATGGATTATTTTACGAACTGCGTATCAACGATATCATCGTAGCCGATGGTTTCGTCTTTAAGCAGTCCGGCGGAACGAACGACGGCTAATCCGGTGTTTACGGCTTCCTCGCTGATCTGACCTGAAAACTCCCACATGGCGTCTTCGTAAGAACGGTCGATGGTTGCTTTGAGCAGTTCTTGGGCCATGGTTGGGAATTCCAACTTGGCGATCTCCATGCTCTCTTCTTTGTTGTCGCGAATAAACTCCAGGCCCTTATGGATGCCTTCTACGAATTTGCGAACGGTGTCGGGGTCCTCAGTAATGTTGTCGAGCTTAATATTGATCGTCGAATAAGCGTAGGGTCCAAGCTCCTGGGGGACATTGTAGAACGGCTCTCCCCAAATGCCTTCCTCGATGCCTTGCGTCAGCATCGGTTCGGTCACGACGGCGATATCTCCTTGATTTTGCTGCAGGACCGCGGGGATCGCTCCGGTATCGACTTCTTTCAGCTTCAGGTCCTTGTCGAGCTGTAATCCCCACTCGCCGGCCAAATAACGGATGATCGAGTTCGGCGTACCGCCGTACTGGGATACCGCGACCGTCTTGCCCTTCATAAAGGCAGCGATATCCGTGCCGGGGTCGAGGTCGGAACGGGCAACCAGATAAACATTACCCCGATTCACGATGTTGACGATAGCGCGAAGCTCCGCTCCTTTTGCCTTGGCGAAGGCGTTGTGCTCGGGACCCCCGATAAAGCCGAAAGCCTGATCGGTTAGTACGGCATTGGTGTGGGCGCTTCCGCCCGAAAGGGTCACGGTTTTGACGGTCAGCCCGTCGAAGAAACCTTTGCGGATGGCGATATACAGCGGCAGGTAGCCGGTGCCGTGGACCGGTTCCGCGATCGTGAGCTCTTTGGTTGAACCCGTCTTCGAGTTGTCTGAGGCATTTGCTTCGCTGGAGCTGGCGGGCGTTTCAACTCCGGATTTCTGTGCAGCATTGCCGCCGCATCCAGCGACCAGCGCGGTGATAAGTAATACGGCAACCATGTACAACATGTGGCGTGAGGCAAACGTAGCCTTGGTCATCTTAGATCCCCCTCCGATATCCCTGGTTCTCTTTGTTTTCTTGCAGTTCTCTTATTTGTGGGTGAAGCCCTTGAGCAAAACCTTCTCCAATTTACCGACCAAGAGGTATAGCAGCATGGATAGGATCGACAAATTAAAGATGTTGGCCCAAATCAGACTGATTTCATACGTTTGCCCGGCGTAGAAGATCATACGTCCCAGTCCTTGTTCCGAACCGATATATTCGCCGACGATTGCCCCTGTAAGGGCCAGGCCGATATTAATTCGCAGCGCGGAAATCATCGCCGGAATCGCCGTGGGGACGATGACTTTTCCAAAGACCTGCCGCCTGGAGGCACCCAGCGAATAGACCATTCGGACGAGATCGCGGTCGACGCTGCGCACGCCGTTGTACGTGGTTAATGTGGTGATGACGACGGTGATGGCAAAACCCATGGCGATCTTCGATCCGATGCCGATGCCAAATACTAGAACGATGATGGGGGCAAGAGCCAGCTTGGGCATGGCCTCGAACATGATGATGAACGGCTCGAAAATGCGAGCATAATATTTGGACCACCAGAAGGATAGACCTAACAGCGTGCCACCGGCAGTTCCAAGCAAGAAGCCCAGTACGGTGGAGCGGAACGTATAGATCGTATCCTGCCAGACGGAGCCGGTCTGCACGCCGATCCACCAGGTCTGGGCGATATCCGACGGCTGGCTCCAGAAGAAGGCGTTGATCAACCCTGTACGGGCACCGACTTCCCATAGCAATAAAACTACGAGGAAGACGGCGAATCGTCCGGTGTTCACCAGCCACGTCTTTGGCGTGGCCATCTCGTACTTCAGGGCGTTGGCTCGGGTCCGGGGTGTGCCAGACCTGAGGCTAGCCAGGGGACCACTGCTTTTTACGACATCCGCTTCGCTTGACATCTCGCATCTCTCCTTTCTTTGAGGGTGGGTCTTAAACGGCTGCTTCCTGTTGGTAGGCTTTTAACGTTTCTTCGGATAACGTTCGCAGCGCTTCTTCTTTTAATTGGGTAAATTCCGGGGTCGTGATAATTTGCGGTTTACGGGGCCGCGGCAGGTTAATCGTCATATGGCGCTTGATAGTGCCCGGGCGGGAGGTCATAATGTATACCTCGTCGGATAGATAAATCGCCTCTTCCATGTCATGGGTGACAAACAGGATCGTCTTCTGAAAATCGTCCCAAAGATCGAGCAGCCATTCCTGCATCATGGCGCGGGTCTGGGCGTCCAGTGCACCAAACGGTTCATCCAAGAGGATGATGTCACGGTCATACATGATCGTTCTCAGGAGCGCTGCCCGTTGCCGCATCCCTCCGGAGAGCTGGGCGGGGTAATGATGCTCGAAGCCCTTCAAACCGTACTTGTGGAGCAACGGCAGTGCCTTGGCCTTGGCTTCCCGCTTGGGAGTCCCCTGAATTTCAAGACCCAGGATGACATTGTCCAATATGGTGCGCCAGGGAAGCAGCAAATCCTTTTGAAGCATGTAGCCGGTAATGCCGGTCAGTCCGTCCACGCGGTTGCCGTTCACAAAGATGGCCCCCTCCGAGTTCTGAAGCAGCCCGGAAATGATGTTAAACAAGGTTGATTTTCCGCAGCCGCTGGGACCCACGATGCTAACGAAACGGTGATTGGGGATCTGCATGTTGACCGGGCCAAGTGCCTTAACGGGGGAACCGTCGGCCGCTTGATAGGTCTTGCTGACGTTCTCAAGCTCCATTTTGTACGAGTTCATGGTTTGCCACCTCCTTCGTGTTATATTTATAGTAATATACATTACACGATGGAGGTAATAAGAAGTGCTTATGTAAGAATATATAACACGTAAATAACATTAGAGAGGATCGCGCGAGGAATAGGCAGGAGATTAGGGGGTCCCGCCATTGCGGAAGCGGATGACTTGCGCGTTGATGCCGGCATGCAAATTTGGAAGCAAATCAAGAATATTGTCGGGCGCGGATTGATGATAAACGCAATAGAAGCTTTGCCGCAAACGAATTTCAGGAAGAAGGATTCGCTCGATTTCGGCATCGCTGCCGGCCGCCCATAGGGAAGAAACGGGCAAAAAGGAGCAGCCTGTGCCTTGCTCGACCATTTGACGGATCAAATGGGACGTATCCACCTCGATGAGTTGCCGGGGGGACATCCGCAGCGGACGAAAGAGCTCGTGTTCCAGCAATTCCCTCAGCGGCATGTGGCGCTTGAGCAAGATGAAGGGCACTTCCTCCAGATAAGTTACGAGGCTTTGATAGCGAGGGAAACCAGCCTGCTTCGGGCCGATAAAGACGAGCGGCTCTTCGAATAATTTCACGGTACCCAGTTGGGGGAGCGGGGAATAGGTTTGGTTGATAAAGGAGATATCAAGCTCTCCGGAAGCCGTTCGTAAAGCCAGATCCAGCGACTGCCCGGTGTTGATTTTCCATTGGATCACCGACGTCTGCTCTTTCATCGACTGAATAATGGCCGGCAGCATGACATGGGTTAACGAATCTACGATACCGATTCGGAGCTTCTCCTCCAAGGGAGGTTCGGACAGCATGCGGATCGAGTCTTGTCCAGCTTCCAAAGCGCTAAGGGCATATTGAGCGTAGAAGTAGAATTTGCGGCCTGCCTCCGTCAGGAACGCGCCTGATCGTGTCCGATGAAACAAAGGGGCACCGAGCTCCGCCTCCAGGCCGGCGATCCGGAAACTAACGGCGGGTTGGGTTAAGGCAACCTTCTGGGCGGCTTTGCTCATGCTTTCGCTTTCGGCTACGGCAATAAACACTTTGAGATCGAGCATGTCCATGGGCGAGGCCTCCTTTGTAAGGAATCTGGCGTATAAGTGAGATTATTTTACATGAAAAATCGTGCTCCTGGAAGGGGGCGGGCAGGCTAGTCGGTTTGCGCATTTTGTGATATAATAAAAAGTCGTTTATCCCTGTAAGGTAATGGCTGCGGATGAGCGGCTTTTTATAAGATAAAGTGATTGAATGAAGAGAGGTGACATCCCTTGTTGGACCGACTACAATCCCTAGCCGACCGTTACGAGAAGCTGAGTGAGCTGCTTTGCGATCCGGACGTGGCGAACGACGCCAAACGACTGCGGGATTACTCCAAAGAACAATCGGATTTACAGCCGGCTTATGAGGCGTACACCGAATATAAGAATGTCGTCGAAGAGCTGGAAGCCGCTAAAGTCATGCAGGCCGAGAAGCTGGATGATGAAATGCGCGAAATGGTGAAGATGGAGATCGAGGAACTCAGCACACGTCAGCAGGAGCTGGAAGAGAAGATTCGCGTATTGCTGCTGCCGAAGGATCCGAACGACGATAAGAACGTCATCGTGGAAATTCGCGGTGCAGCCGGAGGGGACGAAGCGGCTTTGTTTGCCGCCGATTTGTACCGGATGTATACGCGGTATGCCGATTCTCAAGGCTGGCGCATCGATATTATGGACATGAATGAAAGCGACCTGGGCGGTTTTAAAGAGGTTATCTTTATGATTAACGGCCGAGGCGCATATAGTAAGCTGAAGTACGAAAGTGGTGCGCATCGCGTGCAGCGGATTCCTTCGACGGAATCCGGCGGGCGGATTCACACGTCAACTTCGACGGTAGCCGTTCTGCCGGAAGTTGAAGACGTGGATATTGAAATTCTCGATAAGGATATCCGCGTCGATACGTTCTGCTCCAGCGGGGCGGGCGGCCAATCGGTCAACACGACGAAATCCGCCGTGCGGGTTACGCATATCCCGACCGGCATCGTGGCGACTTGTCAAGATGGTAAATCGCAGAACTCGAACAAAGAAAAGGCGCTGCAGGTGTTGCGTGCCCGGATCTTCGATATGAAGCGACAGGAAGAGGAAGCGAAATACGCCGGCGAGCGGAAGAGTAAAGTCGGCACCGGGGATCGCAGTGAGCGGATCCGGACCTACAACTTCCCGCAAAGCCGGGTAACCGACCACCGCATCGGCCTGACCTTGCATAAGCTGGATCAGGTGATGAACGGCGAGATCGGTGAGATCGTATCGGCGTTGACGATTGCCGAACAAGCCGAACTGATGGATAAAGGAGAATAACGTTTTGCACAGCGAAGGATACCGGATGTCCGGTGCAATGACGATTTGGGAAGCCCGTAAAGAGGCTTCTTCTTTTTTAGCGGCGGCGGGCGTGCGGGAGCCGGAGTCGAACGCGGAGCTGCTGCTCCGCCATGTGCTGGGCCTTGCGGGCGCGGCGTATTTGGCCGCGCTTCGTGACCCGTTCCCGGCGGACAAGCAGGACACCTGGGAAACGGTGGTCCGCCGCAAAGCGGCGGGCGAGCCAGCGCAGTACATTATCGGGGAGCAGGAGTTCTACGGGTTGACCTTCCAGGTCAACCCGGCAGTGCTGATCCCCCGACCGGAAACGGAGCTGCTCGTGGAGCGCATCGCGTTGGAAGGCGATGCGCTGTGGCCCGGCGGCGCGCCGTACGCCGCCGACATCGGCACCGGCAGCGGCGCGATTGCCGCGGCCCTGGCTCATCTGCGCCCAGCCTGGCGCGTCGCGGCGAGCGATATCTCGCCGGATGCTTTAGCGGTGGCGCAGGACAATGTCCGGCGGCTCGGCCTTGCCGTGGCGTTCAAGCAGGGGGACCTGCTTGAACCGTTCGCCGGCGAGCCGCTGGACATCGTGGTGTCGAATCCGCCGTATATCCCGGCGGAGGACATCCCGCACCTGCAGCCGGAGGTGCGGGACTTCGAGCCGCGCGGCGCGCTGGACGGCGGTCCGGACGGGCTCATGCCCTACCGGACCCTGATGGCGCAGCTCGCGCTGCTGCCGCGGCCGCCTCGCCTGATCGGCTTCGAGCTCGGCCAGGGCCAGGCCGCCGACGTTGCGGAGATGCTCCGCGCCGCCGGCCATTGGGACAAGATCGTGACGGTTCCCGATCTCGCCGGCATCGACCGCCACGTGCTGGGCATCGCGCGGGGGCGTTAGCCCTCGTTTTTACGCGACTCTATGAAAATAGGTGAAGCTCCTCAACCAAAAGCCGCTCACTTTGAGAGGGTAGTTTCATAGAATGTGGTATCTCAAGCCGAAAGGAGGAGATTCCACATGGCGTTCACATTGACGTTTCCGTATGCGCAAGCAGCTGGCGTCGGCCAAGGTTATTTCGTGGCCGCCGACCCGCTGGGCCCGACCGGGATCGTTACAGTTGCGGCTTCGCTGGGTAACGTCGAGCTTCGCATTACCCGGTATAACGCGCCGGATTTTATCCAGACCGTGATGGAAGGTAATACGTTTACCGTTGAGCTCGGCAATATTCAAACCATCGGTATTTTTGCACTGACGTTTGCCACGGGCCTCGTCACTTTGATCACTCCCGTTTAACCTGCGTTCCCCCATTTTCCCCTTCTTATCCCGACCCCCATTTCGGGCGCCGACGCTTGCGTCGGCGTTCTTTTTTTGCGCCGTTGAAGAGAGAAAACCCGTCTCCGGGTAAAAATAACCTTAAAAGGGGAAACCTTTTGCTGGTTTCACCCGTTATTTGGGTCGAAGGGCTCATTTGTAGTTGAGCGGGGTTTCTTTTAAAGTAAAGATACGGGGTTTCTAGATAAAGAAAAGAGGATGTTCATGCTGAGCAAACTGAAAAAAATCGATTACTCCATCGTCTTGATCTTGCTGTTGCTCATGGTCATCAGTATCGCGGTGCTGTACAGCGCCACGTCGCATACCCAGTATCACGGCTACCACCTTCGCATGCTGGCGTATTATGCGCTGGGGTTTGTCGTATTTTTTGGCGTCTCCATTCTCGACTATCGGCTGCTCGTCAAATATGCGCCTTATTTCTATCTGTTCGGCTTCGGGCTGCTGGTCGTCGTTATGTTCATCGGGAATACGTATTACAACGCCAAGGGATGGCTGACGATCCCGGTCATTAACCAAAGCTTTCAACCGGCGGAATTCTTTAAGCTGTTGCTGGTCATCTTCCTCGGGTTTATGTTGCTTCGCAAACGCAAACCCCGGCTTTCGTTCTGGCGCGACGTCGTGCCGATCTGCCTGTTGACCTTTGTCCCGTTTGTCGCCGTGATGGCGCAGAACGATTTGGGAAATGCGCTTAGCTATGTCATCATTTTGGCGGGCATGCTGTGGATCGGGAACATTAAATACTGGCACGCCCTGATCGCCCTCGTGATTTTCGCGGGTTCGGTGATCGGCGGAATTACCGCCTATAAGACGTATCACGACCAAGTGTACAATTTCTTCGTCGAGATCGGTCGGGAGCATTGGATCAGCAGAATCGATCCCTGGCTGATCCCCGAGAAAGCGTCGGAGGACGCTTCCTATCACACCCGGAACGCCAAGCTGGCGATCGCCTCTGGGGGGATGACCGGGGAAGGGTACATGAAAGGGGAAACGGTTCAATCGGAGCGCGTGCCGCTTACGTATTCGGACTCGATCTTTGTGGTGATTGCCGAGGAATTTGGCTTTATCGGAAGCTCGGCACTATTACTGCTGTATTTCGTGCTGATCCATAGGCTTATCTTGATATCCCTCGAGAGTCGCGAGGCGAGCGGGCCGTTCCTCATCGTGGGGATCGTCGCGATGCTGCTGTATCAGATCTTCGAAAATATCGGCATGTTCATCGGCCTCATGCCGCTGACGGGCATCACGTTGCCCTTCATCAGCTACGGCGGGACCTCGCTGCTGATTAATATGGCGAGCATCGGCGTAGCGATGAGCATCCGGATTTACGGCCAAGAGAAGGAAGAGGACAACCCGGTGCCGGCGGCGTCATCGTCTTCGCGTTACGCCTTGCTGAGAACCAAGCGACGGCCGGAGAAGCAGGGATGAGCGAGGGGCGCGTGAGGTCATTTTGAGTTGGTGTGAGGTCGTTTTTGACCGGGACGGGATGTGCGACTTCGAATAGAGTTACTTGATCACCTTATTTTTGCGCGGTGCAAGGATATCGCCGAAATAAGGTGATTTTTTATGCTTATTTCCGGATGCGGTGGCTATAATAGCGGATTTGAAGGGGGATAAGGTGAAAGTTTCATCTTATTTGGCTCGAAAAGGGGAGATCAGCGGAAATAGGGTGATTTCTTCACTCTATTTTTCGCGGGCAAAAATTTACTAGATTCCTAGGTTTAGAAGTCTCTTAACCGGACATACTGATAGACATCAGCTGCTGAAATACCGGTTTTGGTTAGGAGCAAGAAATCATGAGCCAACGTACACCTTCCCGTAAGAAAATCGCCCTTTTCTTCTTTTCTATTGTGATGTTGTTGATGTCCTGGGAGGGACAGATGGTTGATACCGCCGCTGCGGCAGGCACGCAAGGGGTCATTCCGCAGGAATCCATTCGGCTGCGCATTCTGGCGAATTCGGATGGAACCGGCGATCAGCTCGTCAAACGCCGCGTCCGCGATGCTGTGGTTGAGCAGATGAATGGCTGGGTTGCCGAGTTGGAAAATCCGCAAAGCTTGGAGGAGGCCCGCCGGGTGATCCGCGATCATCTGCCTGCCATCGAGGAGCAAGTCGGTCAGACGCTCAAGCAATATGGGAAAAGCTACGATTATCAAGTCGAGCTCGGCACGGTCCCCTTTCCGACGAAAATGTACGGCGGCGCGGTGTACCCGGCCGGCAATTATGAAGCGCTGCGCGTGACGCTCGGCGAAGGGAAAGGGAAGAACTGGTGGTGCGTGCTGTTTCCGCCGCTATGCTTCATCGACGCCGGTAGCGGAGATGCACTGGCGAAGGATGCAGGGACGGCCACGATCGCGAAGACTTCGGCTGAAGGGATCTCGAGGGATGCTGTTCAGGTCGAGCCAGAACAAACAGAGGTGCGGTTCTTTCTGTGGGACATGCTGGTGAATTTCTGGAACTGGATTACAAGTTTATTTGTTTAATGGTTCATAGGATGAGATACCGTTCGGAGGAATCCGGGCGGTTTTTTTGTGGGCTTCGCCGGGACGGGCTATGCGCATGGACGGGTTCGGGTATAATAGTAGAATATCGATATTGAACAGTTTGGGATGAGCGAGAATGAACCGAAATGAATCTATTGAAAATAAAGCCCGCGGCGCAGTGGATTTGCCCGCTCTGGGAGAGGTGGCTGCAAAGTCGACACGTTCGTGGAGGGTAGAGCCTGGGACGGGGTTCGCGACCTCTGGGGAACAAGTTGCTGATGCCGGCGTGTCGGAAGTTCCGGCGGCGGGGGGGGAGGCGGCGGCCCTGAAGGAAGCCGCCGCGGTGTTAGCCTCTGGCGGGACGGTGGCGTTTCCGACGGAGACGGTGTACGGGCTTGGCGCGGATGCGCGGAATACGGCGGCGGTGGAGGCGATTTTTGCCGCCAAGGGCCGCCCCTCCGATAATCCGCTGATCGTGCACATCGCCGACATGAGCCAGCTGAACGGACTCGTCACGGAAGTGAACGAGACGGCACGGCGGCTCATGGAGGCGTTCTGGCCCGGGCCGCTGACGCTGGTGCTGCCCGTGGCCGAAGGCGCCGTCTCGCCGCGCGTGACGGCGGGGTTGTCCACCGTGGGCGTGCGCATGCCCGCCCACGACGTGGCGCTGCGGCTGATCGCCGCAGCGGGGTGCCCGGTGGCGGCGCCCAGCGCCAACCGGTCGGGGCGACCGAGCCCCACGCTGGCGAGCCACGTGGGCGAGGACCTGTCCGGCCGCATTGACGGCATCGTCGACGGCGGGCCCACCGGGGTGGGCCTGGAGTCGACGGTCGTGGAAGCCGGCCGGGACGGAGTTGTCACCGTGCTCCGCCCAGGCGGGATCACGGTAGAGCAGCTCGCCCGCGTCGCAGGCGCGGGCGTGCGGCTGGACGCCGCCCTGCAGCCGGAGGCGGAAGCGGGCGGCGGAGCGGCCCCGGGCCCGGCGGCTGCGCCTCGCGCGCCGGGCATGAAGTACACGCACTACGCGCCGCAGGGCGTGCTGCGCATTGTGCGCGGGTCCGCCGACCGGGTGGCGGACCGCATACGGGCCGAGCTCGCGGCGGCCGCGGCGCGCGGAGAGAAGACGGGCGTGCTCGCCTTCGACGAGCGCCTCCCGTCTTACCGCGCCGACTGCGCGCTATCGCTCGGCCGCGAGGCCGAGCTGGAGACGGCAGCGCACCGTCTCTACGCTGCGCTCCGCCGCTTCGACGAATGCGGCGTCACTTACATCCTCGCCGAAGCCTGCCCCGAGGAGGGGCTTGGCTCGGCGGTGATGAACCGGCTGCTGAAAGCCGCCGGTCACCGGGTGATCGAGGCCGGCGGAGATTTGGATTAGGGCAGGGGGTGAGACGGACATGATCCGTATCGGCCTGGCCGGCTGGGGGGATCATGACGATTTATATCCTGCCCGGACGCCGGCCAAAGACAAGCTCGCTTGGTACGCGAAGTATTTTGATGTGGTGGAGGTCGACAGCTCTTTTTACGCTGTGCTGGGAGAAGAAGTGTATCGCCGTTGGTTGGCGGAGACACCGCCAGATTTCACGTTTATTATCAAGGCTTATCAGGGGATGACCGGCCATAGTCGGGGCAAATCGCCGTTTGGCGGGCCGGGCGATATGTTCCAGGCTTATCTGAACTCGATCCGCCCGGTGGTGGAAGCCGGTCGGCTTAAGGCCGTGATGTTCCAATTCCCGCCCTGGTTCGACTGTACGCCGGAGCATGTCCGGCAGTTACGGGCTATCCGCAAATGGATGGGGAACTTGCCGGTGGCACTGGAATTTCGCCATCAAAGCTGGTTCGCGGGGGACAACCAGGAGCGCACGCTGGATTTCATGCGGCAAGAGGGTTGGATTCATATCGTTTGCGATGAACCCCAGGCGGGGCAAGGTTCAGTCCCTACAGTGCTGGAACCGACGGATGCCGAATTGACGATCGTCCGTATGCACGGCCGAAATGCCGTGGGCTGGAGCCAAGCGGGCGCATCCAATTGGCGGGAGATCCGCACGTTATACCGCTACTCTCGAGAGGAGCTTCTAGAGTGGACCGAGATGCTAATCCAGTTACTCGGGAAAGGGACGAACGAGATCTGCATGCTCTTCAACAACAACTCCGGCGGGGATGCGGCTGTTAACGCCCTGGGGATGATGGATTTGCTGGGTCAATCGCCACGCGAGCTTCCGCCGCGTCAGATGGATCTGTTTGGCGGCTGGGAGGATGGATGAGCGGATTCCTTAACCAGATGAATCGTTGAAAGGGATATTAGTCCACATCGTTCGTTTGCAGCTCGTTTGGCGCTGGATTGCGAAAATAGCGGTATAAAGTGGCGTTATTTATAGAGAGGGAGCCTCGTATTGGGGAAATAGCGGTATTTTAGGACGTTATTTCTACGGATATCGGGGTGCCAGCCTCCTAAGGAGGGGAATAGCGCCACGAATTACCGCTATTTCTATGAAAACCTCGGATTTCGAGAAAATAACGCCACGAATTACCGCTATTTCACAGACAGGCGGGGCGAGCGGGGGGGATTGTAACGCCAAGGGGTTACCCTCACGGCTTGCCCTCGAGCGGACAGCCTCACGGCTCGCTCATACTCGCGCGGATAGCCTCACGGCTTCGCTCATACTCGCGCGGACAGCCTCGTGGTTCCGCCCTCCCCGCCGCCCCATCCCCCTATCCTGCCACTCAAGCCCCCACGCCTTACACTCCCGGTCCGCTCACTCGATCCGCCCATCTCCTCCTCACAAGTTTTGATAGAACTCCAGCAAGGCCGCTAACCGTTTTCCGCCATAATCTCCCAATCCCGCTCTTTCGCCAAGTCATGAACCGGGACCTGTCCGCATATGGTTGTACAAAAGACTGGACAAAAGGGGATTCTGTTATGACGGAGGCTTATGAGCGGCTGGGAGAGCTGTTGACGATCCTGCTGATGGCGGCTGCGTTAGGGATGGATGCGTTATCGCTGGGCGTCGGTATCGGCATGAAGGGGGTCCGGCGCAAGGACGCGCTCCGCATCGGAACGATGGTCGCTCTCTTTCACGTACTTATGCCTCTTCTTGGTATTGCGGCGGGGCAATATGTCGGCGCGCTGCTGGGAAGCCTGGCGCGGTATGCCGCGGGAGGGCTGCTGTTCCTGCTCGGAGCCCATATGATCCTCAGTTCGATTAAAGGCAGCGGGATGCAGTCGATTAACCACCGAACCTGGTTTGGCGTGCTGCTGTTTTCGCTTAGCGTCAGCATCGATTCCTTTTCCGTGGGCGTGTCACTTGGGATGTTCCATGGAGATTGGCTGCTGACCGTCCTGGCCTTCGGTTTTTTTGGCGGCGTCATGTCTTTGGTGGGGCTTGCGATGGGGCGAGGCGTGGGGCGTTCGCTTGGCGATTACGGCGAGGCGGCAGGCGGGGCGATTTTGCTAGCTTTTGGATTGCTGTTCATCTTTTGAAACTACGGCTTTTCGTGTTAAAATAAAGGTCCAAACGCGGGATTGCTCCCGCTTAACCTGGAGGTGAAAGGGCATGCGCATCTTATTTGTTTGTACCGGGAATACCTGCCGCAGCCCGATGGCCGAAGGCATGCTGCGTAAGCTGGCGCGAGACCGGGGGCTGGATGTGCAGGTTCGTTCGGCCGGCGTGGCCGCCATGAAAGGCAACACCATTTCCCATCATGCGGGAGCCGTTTTGCGGGATCGGGGGATCACGGATGCCTTTGAATCCACCCCTTTATATGCCGAATTGGCGGATTGGGCCGATCTGATCCTGACGCTGACGCAAGGGCATAAACGACAGGTTGTTCATTCTTTTCCGGAGACAGCTGATAAAATATTCACGTTAAAAGAGTACGTCGAGGACGACGTCTCCATTATAGCCAATCTGGAGGAGTTCCGGCGGTTGGCGGCGGACCGGGAGTTGGCCCGGGCGCTGGGCAGCGAGTGGTCTGCGGCGCAGCAACGACGGCTCGATGAGCTGCAGCAACGGTTGCCGGCCTACGACATTTCCGATCCGTTTGGCGGTTCGCGGGTGGATTACGACCGGGCGGCAGCCGAGATTGGGGCCGCACTGGAGAAGCTGATCGCCAAACTGGAGCGCGGCGAGGGGCATTAAACCTGTTGCATTTGCCCCGTCGATGCTTTATTCTAAGAGCAGAAGATTTTAGTTCCGATGTAACTGGCGACAAGAGTGGATCAAACCACGATGGAGCATCGGATTATACGGCCGGTCGCCTGGGCAAAGAGCACGACGCGCGTGAGCTGCGTTATGCTCTTTTTTTGTTGGGTGGTCATGTGTTGTGGGGGAACATCCTCCGTTTGCGGCAAGCCTTTCTCTGTTATAATAAGGACAGACTATGTTTACATGTTCTTGGTTGGTGGAGAAAGGAGCGGGCATCAAATGGAGCAGGAAGAGCTCGGAACGATTCGGACGCAAGTGGCAGCGGTCGCGGAGGAAGTTGCCGCCGCAGCTAACCTGGGTCCGGGAAAACTGCTGGTCGTTGGAGCCAGCACCAGCGAAGTGGCGGGTAAACGAATCGGCACGGGCGGAGCTGAAGATATCGCGTCCGAGTTATGGGCCGGGATCGAGCAGGTCCGGGCTAAATATGGCTTCGACGTTGCGTTTCAATGCTGCGAGCATTTGAACCGTGCGCTGGTGGTTGAACGCACGGTGCTGGAGCGGCTTTCGTTGACGGAGGTAGCTGCGGTGCCTGTACCGATGGCGGGCGGATCGATGGCCGCGGCGGCCTATCGGCGTTTGTCGGCTCCGTGCCTGGCGGAGATGCTCGAAGCCCATGCCGGGATCGATATCGGCGAGACGTTAATCGGCATGCATTTGCGACGAGTGGCGGTGCCGTTTCGTCCTTCGTTGCGCAAGATTGGGCAGGCGCGCGTTACGGCAGCCACAACTCGTCCGAAGCTGATCGGCGGGGAACGGGCCGTTTACGCGCTTCCGCTGGATTCGGATTCCACACTTTGCGAGTAAGATGGGATATTCATTATAAGGGGGATAACGGAAGATGGAAAATTTGAGAAATCAAGATCCAGCGGTGCTGGAGGCCATGAATTTGGAGCTGAAGCGTCAGCGCAACAATATTGAGCTGATCGCTTCCGAGAACATCGTCAGCGAGGCGGTGATGGAAGCCATGGGTTCCGTGCTCACGAACAAATACGCCGAGGGATATCCGGGCAAACGCTATTACGGCGGTTGCGAACGTGTCGATATCGTGGAAAATATCGCTCGCGACCGGGCCAAAGAATTGTTTGGCGCCGAGCATGCGAACGTGCAGCCGCATTCCGGTGCGCAAGCGAACCTGGCGGTTTACCTTGCCGCGATCAACACCGGCGACACCGTGTTGGGGATGAACCTCGCGCACGGCGGTCACTTGACCCACGGCAGCCCGGTTAATGCGTCCGGCTTGTTCTATAATTTCGTGGCGTACGGCGTACAGGAAGATTCGTTCCTGATCGATTACGACGAAGTGCGCAAAGCGGCGTTTAAGCATCGCCCGCGCCTCATCGTGGCTGGAGCGAGTGCGTATCCGCGGATTATCGATTTCGAAAAACTAGCTTCCATCGCAAACGACGTGGGCGCTCTTTTCATGGTCGATATGGCGCATATCGCCGGACTCGTAGCTGCAGGACTGCATCCGAACCCGGTGCCGCATGCTCATTTTGTGACGACAACAACACATAAGACGTTGCGCGGTCCGCGCGGCGGGATGATTCTGTGCAAACAGCCATGGGCTGCTGCGGTTGATAAAGCGGTATTCCCGGGGACGCAAGGCGGGCCTCTGATGCACGTGATCGCTTCCAAAGCGGTTGCGTTGGGCGAAGCACTTCAGCCTTCTTTTAAAACCTATGCGGAAAACGTTGTGAAGAACGCCAAGGTTCTGGCGGAAACGCTGATGGCCGAAGGCTTGAACATTGTCTCCGGCGGCACGGATAACCACCTGATGCTGGTGGATACACGCAACCTGAACATCACGGGCAAAGACGCCGAGCATGTGCTCGACTCGATCGGGATCACCGTGAATAAAAACGCGATTCCATTCGACCCAACCAGTCCTTTCGTCACTAGTGGGATCCGGATCGGTACGCCGGCTGCTACATCGCGTGGCATGGATGAGGAAGCGATGAAGGAGATCGGCCGGATTATCGCGGTCGTGCTGAAATCGCCGAAGGACGAAGCGCTCCTGGACAAAACTAGCAAGCAAGTATCCGAGTTGACCGACCGTTACCCGCTGTACCCGAACCTAAAATATTAAGAACTTGACGTAACAAAGCCGGGGGCTAACTGCTCCCGGCTTTTTTGTGTTTAAGATGGAGGTTATTCCCTCTCTTTGATCGCCATGACGCGAAGTCGACTGGTATCCAGCATCCACTGACCTTCCTTATATAAAGCGGGTTTTGCGAGGGAGACTATGGCATCGTACAGGGGAGCTCTCTCAGAAGAAGGGATTCCGGTGAAAAAATAGTCAGCAAAGCTGTCGAGCCACTTTCTTACGGCCGCTTCCCCTTTCAGTGGTGTGGGAAGGTCGAGATGCCGGGCGAACGTAACGCGGAAGCCGACTCGTTCCAGCAGGCTAGCGTACTCCCCGATGCTGGGGTGATACCAAGGATTTCGCCCCTCCCAAGGATATCCATGTGTTTTCATCACCTGCTCGATAGCTCGGGTCAATGCGGCGACATTGCCTTTTCCCGCGAATTCGACTGCCAACCGGCCGCCTTTCCGCAGGGCGAGGCGGATCGTTTCGGTAACGGCAGGCGCATCCTGGATCCAATGCAAAGCGGCATGGGAAAATACGTCGTCATAATGTCTGTCGCTCCGGTAATGCCGAGCATCTCCGACTTGAAGGTCCAGCTCGGGATACCTCTGTTTCGCGCGATGGATCATTTCTTCGGATGCATCAATTCCGGTAGGGATGGCTCCGGCGGCAGCAATAGCTGCCGTGAGATCCCCATTCCCGCAGCCAAGGTCGAGAATACGTTCGCCCGGCAGCGGATGCAGCCAGGTTAACAGCTCGACGCCCGGTCTGGAGGTTGCATGCCGATGATCGTGAGAATTGGGTTTGCTTGTTGAGCGGTTAGGGGGGTCGTTCATCCGTTCCTCCTCCATGCCTCCAGATTCAGTTCATTATTCAGTGCCGCGGCGGCCATTGCTCCAGAGGAGGCTGCCGCGATGGCCTGGTGTCGCATCGTTACGGCGTCTCCGGCGCTAAATACTCCCGGTACGGTCGTTCTCCCCAATTCGTCAACGAGGATCGTTCCCGTTTCGGTGACCTGGCAACCCAAGGATTGGGGGAGGTTAGAGCCGATCGCCAGGTCGGGACGGAAGAAGATTCCCCTGCACGATATCGCTGTGCCATCCTCAAGTACAACTTGCCGCACAATCCCGTCTTCTGACTCGATGGAACGAATCTTTGCGTCGTGGAGAGGGACGCCGTGCTGCCGTAAATCCTCGCGATCCGCGTCCGTCAGCCCGTCAGGGCCGTTCGTGCATAACGTGAAGCGGTCCGTCCAACCGGAGATCAACGGGATGAAGTGCATGGCGTCTGCCCCTCTCGAAATGATAACCAGTGGCTCATCGCGTAATTCCCAACCGTCACAGTAGGGGCAAACGAAGGCGCTCCGACCATAAACCTCAGTGAGACCCGGGATATTCAGCGGTTGATCCTTCATGCCAACGGTGAACAGCAGCTTTTTGCTGCGGAGGGTGATTCCCTTGGCGGTTGTGATCTGGAAATGACCGTCCGCCCCGGCGGCGGATTGAACAGCTTCTTCAATAAATGTGATGCCGGGATAGCGGACGATTTGCTCCTTTGCAAGCCGTCGCAACTCACCCGGGGGAATTCCGTCGCGAGTAAGAAATCCGTGAGCCTCTCGCGTCACGCGGTTGCGGGGTTTTCCTTCATCGATCACTACCGCTTTCTTACGGGCTCTGCCCAACATGAGGGCGGCGTTTAAACCGGCGGGCCCACCTCCAATAATGACGGCATCATACAGAGTTTTATCCATCTTTACTGCACCTCCATAGATCTTTAATATCTATAATTAAACGACAAGAAGTGTCGGATCACTTCTTGTCCGCAAGGGATCTCCGAGCCGTAACGGCTGCATCAACCACCGATTGGATCGAATGCTCTTGCAAATACCGATTCAGTTGTTGCTCAGCGCCATCCATGACCTGCTTTACCAGGCATACGCATCGTGCTGGATCATGATCGGCTTGGCAACGGTCGTCGCGTTCTTCGTCAGCCAGCAAACGATGCTGATTCGATTCCATATTCGAACATTCGAATAAATGCTGCCGACCTTCGATGACTTGGATTACCTCAAGAAAGGTGATCTGATCTGCAGGCCGGGCTAACTCGTAACCGCCGTTCACCCCTGGTACCGCGCGGACGATGCCGTCCTGCCGCAGTTTGGACATGATTTTGGAGAGATAACTTTCCGACACGCCAAGCATTTCAGACAATGACTTGATACCGACGTTCTGGCGCCGTTCCGCATTCGCTAAGTGAATGAGGGCGTGCAGCGCATAATCGGTGCTTTTGGAATATTGCATGGACGGTCCCTTCCTTTGAATGATTATGGACTTGGTGTATCCATAATATCGGATTGGTATCCTGACTGTCAAGGGCTCACGGATGACTGGGGCTGATTGCAAGTGGGTTGCTTCATATATAAGCGGTTTCTTTTTGACGGCTTTGCAACATGTTGTAGCGAGGGTGAAAATGCCAACTTGGAGTGATATAATAGACAAGATTTGTGGAGCGTTCGAAGAATGGGAACGAGATGGCAAGTAAAGACTTAGCTATAAAAGCGGAGGGACGAACGAAATATGCGAAAATTGGTGGTATGCGATCACCCCTTGATTCAACACAAACTGACTTTTATCCGTGACATGCGGACTAACACGAAGGACTTTCGTGAACTGGTGGATGAAGTAGCTACCTTGATGGCGTACGAAATTACGCGGGAGATCCCGCTGGAGTCGATTAAAGTGCAAACGCCGGTGGCCGAGGCGGAGTCGAAGGTCATTTCCGGACGGATGCTGGGGCTCATTCCGATTCTCCGGGCTGGACTGGGTATGCTGGACGGGGTCTTGAAATTGCTCCCTGCGGCAAAAGTCGGTCATGTCGGGTTGTTCCGGGATCCGGAAACGCTGCAACCGGTGGAATACTACATCAAGCTGCCTACGGACGTACAGGAGCGTGAACTGATCGTGATCGATCCGATGCTGGCTACCGGGGGATCCGCCATTGCGGCAATTACCGCTTTGAAGAATCGCGGCTGTACCCAAATCAAGATGATGAACCTGATCGCTGCGCCGGAAGGTGTTAAGGCGGTCCATGATGTGCACCCTGACGTAGATATCTACGTGGCGGCTTTGGACAGCCACCTCAACGAACATGGCTATATCATTCCGGGCTTAGGCGATGCTGGCGACCGGTTGTACGGCACGAAGTAAACTAGTTTGGGTTGGAGACCGCTCTAACGGAACCCAAAGCCCTTATTTCGACCATTTCTCGTGTTTTATGATGCTAACGGAACCCAGGGCCCTTATTTGTCCTTTGGGCAACAATTTCGGGTCGTTTTCAGGTAAATAAGGTCTCCTAGTTCCGTTAGAATCGAAAACCTAGTGTTTTAGGTCAAATAAGGTCATCTGGTTCCGTTAACCAGTTGAATTCAAGATTCGATGTCAAAGTCGCTTCTTTGAACTTGCATCGCGATGGGAAGACGATTTTATAGGTTATCGTTTCAATCAAAGTTTTAAAATCGGGTTTCCAGCGTCGAGAAGGTTGGATAAAGCTAGGGAGGGAGTAGCGGAGCGTAGCTTGAGGCTACGTGAGCAACGGAACGACCGGCTGAATTCAAGATTCGATGTCGAAGTCGCTTCTTTGAACTTGCATCGCGATGGGAAGACGATTTTAAAACATCCTCTATAAGGAAGGAATTGAGTAGGGTGGGTAAGATTAAGGTAATGACCATCTTCGGCGTCAGACCCGAAGCGATTAAGATGGCACCGTTGATTCTCGAGCTCCAGAAGCATCCTGAGCAGATCGAATCGATCGTTTGCGTGACGGCCCAGCATCGGGAAATGCTCGACCAGGTATTGGACGTTTTTAAGATCGTCCCGGATTATGATCTGGATGTCATGAAGCCGAATCAGACGCTGAACGAAATTACGATTCGCGTGCTTCAAGGGTTGGAAGGCGTCCTCAAAGAGGCCAAGCCGGATATCGTGCTGGTGCACGGGGATACATTGACCACATTCCTGGCGAGTTATGCCGCCTTCCTGCAGCAAATTAAGGTGGGGCATGTCGAAGCCGGCCTGCGTACTTGGAACAAGTTGTCGCCTTATCCGGAAGAAATGAACCGTCAGTTGACCGGCGTTTTGGCCGATCTGCACTTTGCTCCGACGGATTGGTCGGCAAGTAATTTGCGCAAGGAAAATAAGCCGGAGTCAGCTATATATGTCACAGGCAACACGGTTACGGATGTGTTTCAATATACAGTACAGCCGAATTACACGAACTCTGTGCTGGACTGGGCCGCCGGAAAGCGGCTTATTTTGATGACGGCGCACCGTCGCGAATCGCAAGGCGAACCGCACCTGAACATTTTCCGTGCCGTGAAGCGAATTGCCGATGAGTTCGAGGATGTAGCCATCGTGTATCCGGTCCACCCAAGCCCTGCGGTGAGGGAGCCGGCTTACGAAACTTTGGGGAATCACCCTCGTATTAAACTTATCGATCCTTTGGATGTAGTGGATTTGCACAACTTCTATCCTCATACGCATTTGATACTTACGGATTCGGGCGGTTTGCAGGAAGAAGCGCCTTCTTTTGGCGTTCCGGTGCTTGTGCTTCGCGATACGACGGAACGTCCCGAAGGGATCGAAGCGGGAACGCTGGAATTGGTCGGCACAAATGAGGAGATGGTTTATGAGCGGACAAAGGCGTTGCTCAGCGATCAGAACTTGTATGAATCGATGAGCCGGGCAGCAAATCCGTACGGCGATGGAAAGGCATCGCAAAGAATTGTCAATGCGATATGTCACCATTTCGGATTTTCGGATCAGCGTCCGGAGGAATTTCACAGAAAGTTCACAAACTAACGAAAATTTGTTTTGATCGCGAGCCTAAAAAAGTATACAGTATTACTGTACGCTGTATGCGTTTTATTCAGGATGGCAAGGGCAAATTTAGCATTTCAAGGCTTTAAATCACTAAAAAACCTCAATTGACAAGATCTCTTCACAATTAGTAAAATAAATTGGGATTATTAGGGTGATTGAAATGGAAGACCCGACAAAACCTGGTAAAAACAACAACAGCGTTGGAAAGGCTGTCGCTGTGGTAACCGCTTTAGGAATGAACTTTGCCGTATGCGCTGTAGGAGGTTACTTCCTTGGCACCTGGATGGATAAGCTGTGGTTCAAGAACGGCCTGGGCATTGGTTTGGGCGTTTTGATCGGTATTGCAGCGGGCATCCTTGGCATCGTCGCTCTGATTAAGTCGGTTGTGGGGGGAAATAATGGATGAGCTGTCGAAATACAGCCGTGCTTTGACAGCCGGAACCCTAGGTTTCTTGGCCCTGTGTTTTCTCGGAGGCGCTTTATTGCCGAAAGTTCAGAGCATTATGCTTGGCATTGCGCTCGGCTCAGCAGTAAGCTGGATTAATGCGGTTTACCTCAGCCGTAAGGTCCGGCAGGTACTGGATGCCGCGGTAAACGGCGGTTCGAAGCGGTTGAACATGGGGTTTCTGACCCGTACGGCACTGGCGGTTCTGGCGGTATTTGCCGCTATGAAATTTCCGCAGCATCTCAATGTGTATGCGGTTGCCGGCAGTCTGGTTTTTGCGCAATTTTTGCTTCTTTTTATAGGCATTCGTTTTTCTCGTAAGCCTGAGGCTTGAAACATTCAACTTGGAATGGGGGTGAGAAAACATGCATGAAGCTCCGGTCATAGAATTGGGCGGCCTACATATAGACCTGTCCGTTATTTTGATGCTGGTAGTGACTTGCACGATCGTGTTTGTTGTTGCCCGCCTGGCGACGCGGAACTTATCCGTAGAGAATCCTGGAAAGTTGCAAAATTTCTTGGAATGGGCGGTCGAATTCGTTCAGAACATGATTTCCAGCACCATGGATCTAAAGAAAGGGAAACCATTCCTCTCCTTGGCCATGACGATGATTATGTTTATTTTTGTCGCAAATATGCTCGGACTACCGTTTGGTGTCGTCACGGAGTATGATAATCCGGCAAAAGCAACCATCTTCGGTCAAGAAATTACCTCGGTGACCACAGTGCTTGCGGAAGAACACGCGAAGCATCCGGGTGAGGAAGCACATGCCGAGGTAGCCTGGTGGAAATCTCCTACGGCCGATCTCAGCGTGACGATGGCGCTTGCGTTACTGGTATTCGTCATATCTCACGGTCTTGGGATGATCAAGAATACCAAAAATTATTTCAAGCATTATGTACAGCCGTATCCGTTTTTCCTACCGATTAACATCATTGAGCAGTTGTCGAAGCTGCTGACGCATGGCGTTCGTCTATACGCGAACATCTTTGCGGGCGAGGTGCTGATCTCCACGATCATGACTTTGGCCAAAGCAAGCGTGATCGGCGCAATCTTCTCCGTTCCGTTGCTGATGGTTTGGGATGGATTCAGTATTTTCGTCGGTGCGATTCAAGCTTTTGTCTTTGTCATCTTGATGATGGTGTACATCTCGCAAAACCTCGAAAGCCACGAGGAAGAGCATTAATCGGGGAGTTTGGATTCCCGCGCTTCAAAGATAAGCTAAGTTTCAAGTTACGGATTGGAGAACGACTTCAACCTGACTGAACTATAAAAATTTGATTTTACTTTTAAGGAGGATATACAAAATGGGAGCAATGGCATTATTGGCAGCAGCTATCGTAGCAGGTTTGGGCGCGTTTGGCGCAGCGCTGGGTAACGGTATGGTTATCAGCAAAACGGTGGAAGGGATCGCGCGTCAACCTGAAGCGAAATCCACTCTGCAAACGACGATGTTTATCGGCGTTGGTTTGATCGAGGTACTTCCGATCATCGGCGTGGTCCTGGCGTTCATGTTCTTTGGTCAGGCTTAATCGAATTTTCAAAAAGAAATGGCGGGGAAGGCCACAGCCGTCCACGCCTTCTTTTTAGCCCGGGCAGGGCGATACGCGAATGCGGATAGGCTTCGGAAAGGAGTGACTTAAGTTTGGAAATCGTATGGGAAAACACCGTCATCGCGTTGATCGCGATCGGGATTTTATACTTCTTATTGAACAAATACGCTTTCGGTCCGTTGTTGTCCGTGATGGAGAAACGTCGCGAACTCGTGCAACAACAGCTAAGCGAAGCGGCGCAAACTCGCGAGCAGGCAACTGCCTTTGTAGAGGAGCAAAAAGCGGCCCTTCAGCAAGCGCGCAAAGAGGCGTATGACATTATCGAGCAATCCAAGCAAACGAGCAGCAAGCAAGCCGCTCAAATGCTGGATCAAGCTAAGGACGAAGCAACCCGCTTGAAAGAGGAAGCGGTACGCGACATTCAGAACGAGAAGAACCGTGCTGTGGAACAGCTTCGCAGCGAAGTCGGCGCCGTGTCGGTGAAGATCGCATCCAAGTTGATCGAGAAAGAGGTCAGCGAAGAAGGCGTTCAAGGCGAATTGGTCGACAAGTACCTTAAAGAGGTCGGTGGCCGCTCATGAGCCGCGAGACCGTAGCCGCAAAACGGTATGCCAAAGCGTTATATGAAATTGCCGCGGCGGAAGGCCGGACGCTAGAGGTCGAAGAAGAATTGAAGGCGCTGGCGGCTGCTTTTCAGGCTGGGGATGACATCGAGCATTTCATCGCCTCGCCGAAAATTACGGAAACCGCCAAATGGGAAGCCATTTCCCGCGCGATTGAAGGCAAACTGTCCAAACCCGTAGTTTCTACGGTGAAGCTTCTGGTGGAACGCGGAAGAATCGGACTCCTGCCAGAGCTGGTGGACGCTTACGTGAGCATTTCCGGCGAAGCGCTGGGGCTTGCTAACGCAGTGGTTACGACCACGTACCCGTTAAACGAGGACGAGAAGCAGCAAGTTGCTGCGGAGTTCGGCGCACTCGTGAAGAAGAAGATTCGGGTCGAGAATGTGATCGATCCATCGCTGCTTGGCGGGATGAAAGTGCGAATCGGCGATACGTTGTACGATGGAAGCTTGGCCGGGAAACTGGAACGGCTCGAAAAGTCTTTTCGAAGACAAGCACTGTAGATAGGGGTGAAACACTTGAGTATCAGACCTGAAGAGATCAGTACTCTGATTAAAAGTCAGATCGAACAATATAAATCGGAAATCGAAGTGGCCGAAGTCGGCACCGTTATTCAAGTTGGTGACGGTATCGCCCGTGTCCACGGACTAGAGAACGCCATGGCGAACGAGCTGCTCGAGTTTGAGAACGGCGTTTTTGGTCTTGCCCTTAACCTGGAAGAAAGCAATGTCGGTGTCGTTATCCTCGGCCCTTACAGCGAAATCCGTGAAGGCGACCAAGTGAAACGGACCGGACAAATCATGCAGGTTCCGGTAGGCGAGGCGATGTTAGGCCGCGTCGTGAACCCGCTCGGTCAGCCGATTGACGGCAAAGGACCGATCGAAACAACAGAATTCCGTCCTGTTGAGAATAACGCTCCAGGCGTTATCGACCGGAAATCGGTTCATGAACCGATGCAAACCGGGATCAAAGCGATTGACTCAATGGTTCCAATCGGTCGCGGACAACGGGAACTGATCATCGGTGACCGTCAAACCGGTAAAACGGCGATCGCCATCGATACGATCATCAACCAAAAAGGGAACGGCGTGAAATGTATTTATGTCGCCATCGGCCAGAAGCAATCCACCGTCGTTAACGTAGTGGAAACCCTTCGTCGCCACGGCGCGTTGGATTACACGATCGTCGTGTCGGCTTCCGCTTCGGAACCGTCACCACTCCTCTACATCGCTCCTTATGCCGGTGTAGCCATGGCCGAGTACTTCATGTACAAAGGCGAGCATGTCCTGATCATCTATGACGACTTGTCGAAGCAAGCTGCGGCTTACCGCGAATTGTCCTTGCTGCTTCGCCGTCCACCGGGCCGCGAGGCGTTCCCGGGTGACGTCTTCTACTTGCACTCCCGTTTGCTGGAACGTGCAGCTAAACTGAGCGACGAGCTTGGCGGCGGGTCGATCACGGCGCTTCCGTTTATCGAAACGCAAGCTTCCGACGTATCGGCGTACATTCCGACGAACGTCATTTCGATTACCGACGGCCAAATCTTCCTGGAGTCCGACCTGTTCTACTCCGGTCAACGTCCGGCGGTTAACGTTGGTATCTCCGTATCCCGGGTAGGCGGCTCCGCGCAAATTAAGGCAATGAAGAAGGTTGCCGGTACCCTGCGTCTGGACCTTGCCCAATATCGCGAGCTTCAAGCATTCTCCCAGTTCGGTTCCGATCTGGACAAATCGACGCAAGCCCGGTTGACCCGTGGTTCGCGGATGATGGAAATCCTGAAGCAAGGCGTAAACCAACCGCTGGCTGTCGAATTCCAAGTTGTCAGCTTGTACACAGCGGTTAAAGGTTTCCTGGACGATATTCCATTGGCCGACGTTCGCCGGTTCGAATCGGAATTCCTGTCCTTTGTCCAAAATCAGCATGGCGACGTGTTGCAATCGATCCGCGATACGAAGGATCTGACGGCAGACAACGAAACGAAGCTGAAAGAAGTTATCGAGCAATTCAAACGCGGTTTCGCGACTACGGCATAAATGTTCTTGCGGCACAAACCGGCCTTGGCTAAGCGCAACGCCGGTTTACGCCTGTGTGTAAAAAATACTTTGGGGATGCCAATTGAAACGGTTGAATGAATCCTTAAGCAAAAGGTTGAAATGATTCTGAAGAAGCGAAGCGTTCGCCTTTGTGAGCGGATTTCACCTATTTCTGAATTCGTCAATTCAAGAAATCCGCGAGCAACAGCGATCGTAAGAACATTTCAATATTGCAGCTTCATAGATTCATGCAATTGAATTTTGGCCACGCCAAAGTTTAAGGTGGTGAAATCATGGCAAAAGGGATGCGCGAAATCAAGCGTCAGATCAAAAGCGTTCAGAACACCCGGCAAATCACCAAAGCGATGGAAATGGTAGCTTCGGCGAAGCTGCGCAAAGCGCAGGAGAGAGCACAAGCCTCCCGTCCTTATGCGGAGAAGCTGAAAGAGGTCGTTTCCAGCATTGCTGCCGCCTCCCAAGGCGTCAGCCATCCGATGCTCGTGACGCGTCCGGTGAAGCGGACTGCTTACATCGTGATTACGTCCGACGGCGGTTTGGTCGGCGGATATAACGCGAATATTTTGCGGAAAGTGACGGATATGGTTCGTACCCGCCACGCTTCATCTTCGGAATACGAACTTTTCGTGATCGGCCGTAAAGGCAGAGATTATTTGAAGCGCCGTAACTATCCGGTGTCCCACGAAGTAACCGAACTCTCGGATACGCCGAGATTCGCCGACATCAAGTCTTTGACTTATGCGGCGGTGCAGGGCTTCGAAACCGAGCAATTCGACGAAATCTACGTTTGCTATAACCGATTTGTTAATGCGATTACCCAACTGCCGACCGTGGAGCGTTTGCTTCCGTTTGACTCTGTTGAGCATGAGGGTCTGGCCAGCAGCTATGAGTATGAACCTTCGCCTGAAGGGGTATTGGAAGTGCTGCTTCCGAAATATGCCGAAACATTGATCTTTGGTGCGCTTCTTGACGGTAAGGCGAGTGAGCTTGGCGCGAAGATGACTGCCATGGGCAGTGCGACCAAAAACGCGTCGAAGATGATCAATGAACTAACCCTGACGTACAACCGCGCTCGCCAAGCGGCGATTACGCAAGAAATCACGGAGATCGTTGCCGGAGCAAACGCAGCCCAAGGCTAATCGATCCGGAAGCAATTTTAGGAGGGAAACGAAGATGAACAAAGGACGCGTTGTCAGCGTAATGGGTCCGGTTGTTGACATCGAATTTCAGCGCGGTCAACTGCCGGAAATCTTCAACGCTATAAAAATTGAGAAGCAGGACAGCCAGTCTGCGCTGGTTCTGGAAGCTTCCAATCATCTGGGCGACAACCTCGTTCGTTGTATCGCCATGGCCTCGACGGACGGCCTTGTGCGCGGTACGGAAGCGATCGACTTGGGAGCGCCGATTTCGGTTCCGGTCGGAGAAGCAACGCTCAGCCGCGTGTTTAACGTGCTCGGCGAACCGATCGACAAGAAAGGCGCAGCCGCTACCGAACTGAAATATCCGATTCACCGCGAACCGCCGAAGTTCGATGAACTGTCGACGCAAGCGGAAATGCTGGAAACCGGGATCAAGGTCATCGACCTGCTGGCTCCTTATGCGAAGGGCGGTAAAATCGGCCTGTTCGGCGGCGCCGGCGTAGGTAAGACCGTAACGATCCAGGAATTGATCCGTAACATCGCCCACGAACACGGCGGGATTTCCGTATTTGCCGGCGTAGGGGAACGTACCCGTGAGGGGAACGACCTTTACATGGAAATGACGGAATCCGGCGTTATCGAGAAAACCGCGATGGTATTCGGACAAATGAACGAGCCGCCGGGTGCGCGTTTGCGCGTAGCCTTGACGGGCCTCACGATGGCTGAATATTTCCGCGACCAAGAAGGCCGCGACGTATTGCTCTTCATCGACAACATCTTCCGGTTTACGCAAGCGGGTTCCGAGGTATCGGCCTTGCTTGGACGGATGCCTTCCGCGGTAGGTTACCAACCGACGCTGGCAACCGAAATGGGCCAACTGCAAGAACGGATCACTTCCACCAAGAAAGGTTCCGTTACTTCGATCCAAGCGATTTACGTCCCTGCGGATGACTATACTGACCCGGCTCCGGCTACGACGTTTGCTCACTTGGACGCAACGACGAACTTGGAACGGAAAATTTCCGAAAAAGGGATTTTCCCGGCCGTGGACCCGCTGGCTTCCAGTTCGCGGATTTTGACGCCGGAAATCGTGGGCGAAGAGCACTATGCCGTAGCCCAAGGCGTGAAACAACTTTTGGCTCGTTATAAAGAATTGCAGGATATCATCGCGATCCTGGGTATGGATGAATTGTCCGACGACGATAAAACATTGGTGGCACGTGCCCGGAAGATCGAACGTTTCCTGTCGCAGCCATTTAACGTGGCTGAGCAGTTTACGGGGATCGCCGGTAAGTACGTGCCGATCGCGGAAACCGTACGCAGCTTCAAGGAGATTCTGGACGGCAAGCACGACGACCTTCCGGAAGCGGCGTTCCTGTTCGTAGGAACGATCGAAGAAGCCGTCGAAAAGGCGAAAACGCTGTAAATCCAAGCCGAATCCGGATGCTTCAGAAATGAACTGTCCCACGAACAGGAGGGATAAACTTGAGCAGCTTTTTATTGGAAATCGTTACGCCGGAGCATGTGGTGTACTCGAAAGAGGTGGACAGCCTGACGGTCCGCGGACTCGAAGGGGAGCTTGGCATCTTGCGAGGCCATATTCCACTCGTCACACCGCTGCAAGTTGCTCCAGTGGTTGCGAAAACCGGCAAGGAAACGACAACGATCGCGGTACACGGTGGTTTCATCGAAGTGCAAAGCGATAAAGTCATCGTGCTTGCCGAGAGTGCGGAGCTGCCGGAAGAAATCGACCTGGAGCGGGCCATTGCGGCCCGGGAGCGTGCGGAACGCCGATTGGCGGCTCGCAGCAACCAGGACCGAGTCGATCATCGCCGCGCAGAGCTGGCGCTGCAACGGGCGGTTACGCGGATCAACGTATCCAGCGACAACCGTCATAAGCAATAAATCTGCGGAATAACGGGCACCTTTGGGTGCCTGTTTTTTCTTGCAGAATGACATGACGATGACATTTAGGTGATAGATGAATTTGGAAACCTTTGCAAGGTGAAGAAAAGCTGGATTATTGCTGCGATGGCAAGTATGATATATAAGGTCTATATTTTTACAAGTTCATAACCGATATATATTACAAGGTTGTGAATCTTGGAGCAATGCGTTACAGATCAGGATTAACCGTTTAGGTACTTGCAGCATAAATATAAATGTGATGGGGGATTTAGTCATGAATCCAATCGACCAGGTAACGGCTTCGGTCGGTGTGGGCGGCTTGACAGCCATCCTCGTCTCCTTGGCATGCATTGCGTTGTCATGGTGGGCGCTGCAAAACTTGAAGCTGGATCTATTCATTCGTCACCCTAAGGGACCGCAAGGAAAGCTGCTGCAGCTGTTGCTCGCGGTGGTATTGGGGCGTTTTGTAGCCGCTTTTGTGATGGAGTATTGGGGATATACCCAAATGTTGAAGTACATGTTTTGATCAAAGCAATTTGTCGAATAACATCATTTCATTGTGTCAACAATGGTGAGTAAGGACTACGACTCGAGAGCATGTCCATAAACGGGGCAAGAGGCGATTTCTGCGCCAAAACACGCTTTTTCGACAGGATTAGAGCCTTGTGTGCCTTAAATGACCGGTGATATGATGAAATTTAGGGAATGAACAGGTTAATCTTTTTCCAAATCGGGAAAAAAGTGAAAATGAACGCGCGGAGGGAACCATGATGAGCAAATTTATCGTCCGCGGTGGCAATGTTTTGGCCGGGAACGTAAAAGTCAGCGGTGCTAAAAATTCAGTGCTACCGATCATTGCAGCGTCTTTATTGGGTGAAGAAGGGGTTAGCGTTATTCGAGATGCACCACCTCTAGACGATGTGATGACCATTAATAAAGTGTTAGAGTCGCTGGGAGCGGCCGTTACCTATGATCGGGAAGTCATTACGGTCGATGCGCGGCAAATCGCTTCATGCGAAGCGCCTTATGAGTGGGTGCGAAAGATGCGGGCGTCTTTTCTTGTCATGGGTCCGTTGTTGACACGGATGGGTTTCACCCGGATTTCCCTGCCGGGAGGCTGCGCGATCGGGACTAGACCGATTGACCAGCATTTGAAAGGCTTCGAAGCGATGGGCGCAGAGATCACCCTCGGTCACGGATTTATCGAAGCCAAAGCGAACGGCCGCCTCCGCGGCGCTAAAATTTATTTGGACGTTGCCAGCGTAGGTGCGACGGAGAATATCATGATGGCAGCAACCTTGGCAGAAGGCACGACCATCATTGAAAATGCGGCGAAGGAACCGGAAATCGTCGATTTGGCCAATTACCTGAACAGCATGGGCGCCGTTGTCCGTGGAGCGGGAACCGGCATGATCCGGATTGAAGGCGTCGAACGGTTGCACGGATGCGAACATACGGTGATTCCGGATCGGATCGAAGCCGGAACTTTTATGGTCGCTGCGGCGATTACCGGCGGGAATATTTTTGTTGAAGGGGCTATTGCGGATCACCTTGGACCGGTCATTTCCAAGCTCGAGGAGATGGGCGTAACGGTAGAAGCGCAAGAGAACGGAGTGCGAGTTATCGCCGACAAGCCGCTGAAAGCCGTTGACGTCAAGACGTTACCGTATCCTGGCTTCCCAACCGATATGCAGTCGCAAATGATGGCCTTGCTGTTGGTGTCCGAAGGCGCAAGCGTCATTACCGAGACGGTCTTCGAAAACCGCTTCATGCACGTGGATCAGTTCCGTTTAATGAGTGCCGACATTAAGGTGGAAGGACGCAGCGCGATCGTCTCCGGGGGCAGCAAGCTCAGCGGGGCCAAGGTTTGCGCCACCGACCTTCGTGCCGGAGCAGCTCTGATCCTGGCAGGATTGACGGCGGAAGGCACGACGGAAGTCAGCGGGACGCATCACATCGACCGCGGATACGTGGATCTGGCTGAGAAATTGTCCGGCTTAGGCGCTGACATTTGGCGCATTTCTGTCGAGGAGCCGGCTCCGGAAACCGAGAAGGTTTCGGCCAGTGTGAAAGAAGAAATTCCGGTATTGAAAATCCAGCCTTCTTGGGCCTGATGGATAAAGGAATAGGAGTACGGAGAAAACCATGCCGGGGGCGTGGTTTTTTTCATTTCTATAGCTGACTTGTGCACTCCCTCTAGTCGAACTATAATTGTTTGTATACGCAATAATGTAATGTAGATATCATTTGTATACTAACTGTGGAGGGATGCGGAAATGCGCGATCGTAAAAGCGGCTATGGCGTATGCCCCAATGACGAAGGATGTCCCGTCGAGTTCACGCTGGACGTGATCGGCGGTAAATGGAAAGGCGTCCTATTGTATCATTTGATTAATGGACCGATCCGATTCAACGAGTTCCGCCGGATCTGCCCGACGATCACTCAACGAATGCTGACGCTACAGTTGCGCGAACTGGAGGAGGACGGCATCGTGCATCGCGAAGTGTACCATCAGGTGCCGCCGAAGGTAGAGTACTCCTTAACGGAGTTTGGGCAGACCTTGATTCCGATTATTCAAAAGATGAAGGAATGGGGCGAGACCTACAAGAAGACGGCGCCGTTTCTGAATAAAACGGAAGTGCAAGGATAAGCGATTAGCGAAGGACCTGGGAAACCGGGTCTTTTTTTGTTGGGGAGGAACGGGTCTAAACGATCTTGGTCGGGCCAAGTCTAGCTAAATGTCATACAACAATATTGAAAGGCAGAGGCTAATTAATCCTCGAGATGTTGATAGTAATCCAACAATCGAATGCGAAGGAAGTAAAAGTAAGAGCTACCCGAGAGCGCCGTCAGGCGTTTTTTTAGTTTCAACGTAATAGGGGAGAAAACGGGTTCTAGCATTTTGCCAAAACTCATATCTATAAGTATAGCGGGTAAACGATATAAGGAGAGAAAAGCTAGGTTGCTAGCTCGCAGGCGTGATTAGCGTACAGCAGCACGAATAGAGGTGGAGGTAAACGAATCGATGCAGGAACGGTCCCAGGTAGTAAAAATAAATGTGGCGCCTCGCCGAGAGGAAAAGAACGGTAAGGAAGAGAGCAAGAAGTCCATAAACGTAGGAGGCGTGAGATCCGTAACGGAGAGGACGGAGAGACCCGTAAATCCAGGACTTGGGGGAACCGTGGCGGGCAGGACCGAGAGACCTGCAAACGTAGGAGACGGGAGACCCGTAACGGAGAAGACTGAAGGGGCTGTCAATACAGGAGGCGGGAAAAACGTTGCGGGCAGAACGGAGAGATCCGTAAATACGGGTCTCGGGGGAACGGCAGCGGGAGGCTTGGGTGAGGTGCGGGCCCGGGTGGTCCCACCGGGCCCGGCCCCACTGGCGGCACCTGGGTCGGTGCCGCCGGAGGGCCGCGTGCGCGTAAGCGTCCGCACGCGGCCAGGCCGCCCCATCTCCCGCAAGAGCAGCGGGAGATGGGGCGGCGGCGCAGGCGCCGCCCCCGTGGTGGCGGCGCTGATCGCGCTGGCGCTGCTGCTGCCAGCGCTCATCGCGTGGCGCGCGGCGCAGGCGCCAGCCGCGCGCCACGTGCCGGCGGCCACGGCGCAGACGCCAGCGTCTGCCGCCTTGCCGCCGGCGACGGAGCCGCGCCCGCAGGACGCGGCTCGCGCCGAGGCGCCGCCCGCGCTGCCGGAGGCCGCGGGCGGGACGCCGGTGCGCGTCTACCTCACGCGGACCGGCGCGGTCGAGACCGTGCCGCTCGAGCAGTACGTCACCGGCGTCCTTGCCGCCGAGATGCCGGCTGACTTCGAGCTCGCGGCACTGAAAGCGCAGGCCATCGCGGCGCGCACGTTTATCGTCCGGCGGCTGGCGGCCGGAGATACCGCAGGCACCGCGGGCGGCAAAGCCGACGTGAATGACACGGTGGAGCATCAAGTCTACCTCTCCCGCGCAGATCTGGAAGAGTGGCCTAGCCGAGGCAAAGCCGCACAGCTTGAGAAGCTGCGGCAGGCCGTCCGGCAAACGGAAGGGATCGTCATGACCTTTCGCGGACAGCCGATCACCGCTTCCTTCTTCTCTTCCAGCGGCGGCTATACAGAGAACTCCGAAGAGTATTGGTCGCTGAAAATCCCATACCTGCGGAGCGTGCCTAGCCCATGGGACGCGGCGATCAATCCCAAAAACCGCGAGACCGTCGAGATGTCGCTAGCCCAGCTATACGGCAAGCTGGGGCAGAAGGTGCCAGAACCGGTGCAGACGGCATTGGCTGCCCTGAACGAAGGGGATAATCATGCAAAGAAGACAGCCGGGGCGGTGAAAGCGAAGGCGGCAGCGGAGCTAAACGCAGCCAAGTTATTCAAGACACTTTCTTGGACCTCAGGACGCCGGGTCAAAGAGATTCGCATCGGCGAACAGGTCTACACCGGCCGCGAAGTCCGGGAGAAGTTGGACCTTCGTTCCAGTCAATTTACACTGGCGGTAAACGGAGATTCCGTGAAGATCACGACCTATGGCTATGGACACGGAGTTGGGATGAGTCAGTGGGGAGCCAACGGCATGGCGAAGGAAGGATATACGGCGACCCAAATTCTCAAACACTACTATACGGGGATCTCGTTTCAGCAGGCCTCTCATTTTATCAAGTAAACGCATGTAAAACGGCCATTCTCTTTTTCTGAAAAAAAAGTATAGAGCCGAAGTATAAAAGAGTTCGCCCCGGTAACACTGGTTACTGAGGTGATGAGCAAATGAATGAAAACCAGAAAAAAACAGGACACGAGGAATCTCCTAAAATTGGATTGGGAGAGCCGGTCAAACCGGTATCCGCGTGGAAGAGACTATTGTCGAAGAGATGGGTTTACCCGGCAGCGTATGTGGCGGCAGCGGCAATTATACTAACCTTAGTGTGGGTCTACCAGGATGCGAGCAACAAGCCTTTGGACTCGACCCCCGCCAGCGTGACCGACACTGTAAACTTGTCCGGCGAAGAGGAAGCCGCAACCGAGGAGGGAACGAAAGGGGAAGAAGCGACCGAAGTCATCGCCTCATCCGAAGATCTCACTTGGCCGGTGGCGAATGTCGCCGATGTGGCCGTCGTGAAGCCGTTCTATGAGAAAGAGGGTTCAGCCGAGGAACATCAGGCCGCCCTGGTACAGTACAACGACACGTTTACGCCGAACACCGGAATCGACTTGGCTCGTGAGGACCGCAAGCCATTCGAGGTAACGGCCGCCATGAGCGGGAAAGTGACGCGGGTTGAAGAAGTGCCGCTGCTCGGGTATGTCGTGGAAATTACCCACGCCAACAACCTGAAGACCGTGTACGAAAGCTTGGGCGAAGTGAAAGTGAAGAAGGATGCCGAAGTGAAGCAAGGCGACACGATCGGCAGCGCCGGCCGTAACGAAATGGAGAAGGACCTCGACAACCATGTCCATTTCACGATTTACGAAAACGGCGAGCTGGTCAACCCGGCAACCGTACTTCCGAAAAACTAACGGTAACCCATCCATCCAACTTATGGGACTGCAAGCCGATCCGGACATCCGGATAGCTGCAGCAGACAAGCGGAGAGCGAAGAGCTCTCCGTTTTTTTGTTCGCTCACGAATAGAGGCACCTCAGCCGTTTCACCTCCAAAGCATGAGCTTGTCCCGCCCTGCTGCACCTTCCCTCGAGGTGACCAAAGGTAAAATAAATGGCCTCGCTCAGGCTTGTCAGGCTTGAAAACAAAGAATATCTAGGCCCGCCCCTCATATAATGTACCAAACTATCTCGAGTTGAGGGAGGCGGGAGCGTGCACGATTACATCAAGGAACGGACGATAAAGATTGGGCGGTGCATCGTGGAGACACGGCACACCGTTCGAACCATCGCCAAGGAATTCGGCGTTTCCAAAAGCACGGTGCACAAGGATTTAACGGAACGTCTGCCGGAGATCAATCCGGATTTGGCGGATCAGGTTAAGCACATTCTCGAATATCACAAATCGATCAGACACCTGCGCGGCGGGGAAGCGACAAAGATCAAGTATAAGAAAAAAGGTCAATCCAAACGCGAGGTGATTAGCTCGGTCAATTAATGGGTAATTATTTAGTTCACCCATCGAACGAATATCATTGAATCATTCCCCTAAAGTATGGTATTTTTAAATATGGTATAAGATGATGTGGATTTTCATCCATTTATCCCGAAATTTTTCGATATTCATCGACATTTGTCGATTCACAACATCTTAGTTAGCGGGACACTTCTGCCATTACGCATGGGGGAAGGTCGCTACGTCCTTTCCGTGATTAAAAAATACGCTTTGGGGGATCGAATGATGGGCAAGGATATTGGGATTGATTTAGGCACGGCCAATGTGCTGATTCATGTAAAAGGAAAGGGAGTCGTTCTTGACGAACCTTCCGTTGTCGCGATTGACAGCGACGGAAGACGGGTGCTGGCCGTCGGTGAAGAAGCAAGACGGATGGTGGGCCGGACGCCCGGAAATATCACTGCAATTCGTCCCCTGAAGGACGGAGTCATTGCCGATTTTGAAATTACGGAAACGATGTTGAAATACTTCATTGATCGGGTGGGCGGCAGAAGCTGGTACAGCCACCCGAGAATTCTGATCTGCGCGCCGACGAACATTACCTCGGTGGAGCAGAAATCGATTCGCGAAGCCGCCGAACACAGCGGCGCCAAAGAAGTGTATTTGGAAGAAGAACCGAAAGCGGCTGCAATCGGAGCCGGCATGGATATTTTCGAACCGAGCGGCAACATGGTTGTCGACATCGGCGGCGGAACGACGGATGTGGCGGTGCTCTCCATGGGGGACATCGTCACGGCTTCGTCGCTTAAAGTCGCGGGGGACAAGTTTGATGCTGCCATTATTAAATACATTAAAACGAAGTACAAGCTATTGATTGGCGAACGGACCGCGGAAGATATCAAGATCGGGATCGGAACGGTGTACCCGAACGGACGGATAGCCGAGATGGATATCCGGGGCCGGGATATGGTGTCCGGGCTGCCACTGACCGTGACGATTACGGCAAACGAAATTCAAGAGGCCTTGGCCGATCCGGTATCCTCCATCGTCGCCACCGCCAAATCGGTGCTGGAGCGCACTCCGCCGGAATTGTCCGCCGACATTATCGATCGCGGCGTGATTTTGACCGGGGGAGGCGCTCTGCTGAACGGACTGGACGAGCTTCTCGCCGAAGAGCTTCGCGTACCGGTGCTGATCGCGGAAGATCCAATGCACTGCGTGGTGAAGGGAACGGGCATCATGCTCGACAATTTGGACAAGGTGCTAAGAAGAAAGTTCTAATCGTCCGATATAATAAGAAGGAATGTGTTGCCCGGTGAGTTAGGGCGTTGAATATATAGCGTTTGGAGGTAAGGCCATGCTAAGAGGTCTCTATACCGCGGCGTCCGGCATGATCGCCGAGCAGCGGCGGCATGATACGGTCACGCAGAATATCGCCAATCTCAATACACCGGGCTACAAATCGGTGAATACGGTGGCGCACTCTTTTCCTGAAATGTTAATTTCCCTGATGGGGGACAAGCAGTCGGGAGCCACTTCGCGTATCGGGAAGTTGGTAACCGGGGTGTTTGCAGAAGAGAGTATGCCGGCGTTTACGCAAGGGGATTTGAAGGAAACCGGGAATGGGACCGATTTTGCCTTGATCTCGCAGCTGAGCCTAACCGACCCGGCAACGGGCCAACCTTATGCTTTTGATGCTTCAGGTAAATTCGTCACGGAGGACGGCGAGGTGATTTATCAGCCTCAGGCTTTCTTTGCCGTAGAGGATAACGAAGGCAATGTGCGTTATACCCGGGACGGCAGCTTCTCCGTGAATACGGCGGGGGAACTCCGAACATCCAGCGGTTATCGGGTACTGGATAATGCGGGCAATCCGATCATCCTCAACCCCGGTTTATCCGTGGATACGCTGACCAGCGATGAAGCCGGGAATTTGACGGCGCTCGACAATACCGGTGCCCCGGTGAATCTGGGTGCTCTGGGACTTACGGTGGTCGAACAACCTTATCAACTGGTTCGGGAAGGCAACGGAGTCTACCGCGTCGCTGACGAAGAGGCGGCGGGCGTGCGCGAACTGGTTCAGGGTACGGATGTGGCAGGGGTACGCCAAGGCTACCTGGAGGTATCCAATGTGGATACTGCTCAATCGATGGTGGATTTGATGGCAGCCCAGCGGGCTTATGAATCCAATCAAAAAATGATCCAATATTACGATCGTAGTTTAGATAAAGCGGTGAACGAAGTCGGCCGCGTGTAAGGTAAGCGAATGGCTATAACAGGAGGTGCGGCATGAATAATACCATCATCAGCGCGATGGTTTCGATGAGCGGGATTCAGCAACGTCTGGACTTGCTTGCCGACAACATCGCGAATGTGGATACGGCAGGGTACAAACAGAAGCAAGCTAACTTCGAAGATACGTTGACCCGGGTACAACAGCAGACTTCCGATCTGAATTTGCCCGGCCGCGCCACGCCGTCCGGCTTCACTCTCGGCTTTGGTTCGAGAATGTCGCAGGTGACGGTGAATTATACTCAAGGCTCCATTAAAGAGACCGGAAATCCGACGGATTTGGCGATTGAAGGAAACGCGATGTTCAGCGTATTGACGCCGGATGGCGTTGTGGCTTATACCCGGGGCGGGGATTTTCACGTTCAGCCGGATCCGGCCGATGCCGGCGCCGCTTTTTTGGTGAATAATCAAGGTTATGTTGTTTTGAACGCCGATGGGGATCCGATCACGTTCCCGTCCGATGCTAAGGTTAGTGTGGATGCGGAGGGAAATCTCCTTGCCACGAACGGGGAAGGAACGGCCGAAGTGGGACGAATCGCTTTGCTGACGGCTGAACGGCCGGATGTGTTGGTCCAGAAAGATGGCAACTTGTTTGTCCTGGCAGCGGGTGTTGATCCGGCTCAGGCTATGGTCGATACGATGAGCCTACCGCAGGATCAGCGGGCAAGCCTTCGCCAAGGGGCGCTCGAGGCTTCCAACGTGGATTTGACCGATGCAATGGCGGAAATGCTCCAGGTGCAGCGGGCCTATCAATTGACGGCTCGTGCGCTGACCTCCGGCGAAACGATGATGGGCTTGGCCAACAACTTGCGCGGATAGGTGGGAAGCTTCATGACTGAAGACAATCAACCGGTTGCCAAACGGCCCGCCTGGATCGTAATCCTGCGTATTGTGCTCGTGTTGCTCGTTCTCGTTGTAGCTCTGGCGGCAGGTACCGTCGTAGGTTACGTCGTTTTCGGCAAGCAGGATGCTTCGGATATCTGGAGCTGGTCGACGTGGCAGCATGTTTTCGATTTGGTGTTTGCTTCGTAAATGACGCATATATAATAGAAGAAACAGAACGAATTTAACAGAAATGTCCACAAACTCTCGGCTGACGGGAGTTTTCTTTTTGTATGCGAAAAATGTATAATGATGGGGGACTCTACGGCAATAGCAAGTCAAAAGGGCTTTATCCGTAAGCGACCGAGAGGTCATTTGCGGATAAGCCCCTTATCTTAACCTTCGCTTCTGCAGAGGCGAAGGATAACTACAGTGTGACCGGAAGCCTGCGCTTTTATTCAGCTTGAAGTGAACCGTGCAGGATCGGAACCTATGCGCTAAATCGAAAGGAGATTACATATGTTAAACACGAATGAAATCCAGGAGATTCTTCCACACCGTCCTCCGTTCTTGCTGGTGGACCGCATTATCGAGCTCGAGGAAGGCAAACGGGCTGTCGGCATCAAGAACGTGACGATCAATGAGCCTTTCTTTACCGGACATTTTCCCGGATATCCCGTCATGCCTGGCGTACTGATTACTGAAGCGTTGGCGCAGGTTGGGGCTGTGGCGATGTTACATGTGGAGGCGAATCGCGGCAAAATCGGCTTCTTGGCGGGTTTGGATGAATTCCGCTTCCGCGGACAAGTGGTTCCGGGGGATACGCTGCGTCTGGAGGTCGAAATTACCCGCATGAAGGGTTCGATCGGCAAAGGCCATGCCATCGCCAAGGTGGACGATAAGATTGTCGCTGAGGGAGATATCATGTTCGCCTTGTCCTAAATGGGCTAAAGAGAATACTGAGGAGGAGAAACAACCAATGACTGAAATCAGCATGGCTGTACGAGAGAAGCTGGAAGGTTGGCTGCAAGACCCATCGATTGATGAAGCGACCAAACAAGAGTTACGCGATTTGGAAAATAACCCGGCTGAACTCGAAGACCGATTCTATCGGGATTTGGAGTTCGGTACGGGCGGTTTGCGTGGCGTGATCGGCGCCGGGAGCAACCGCATGAACCTTTATACGGTAGGCCGTGCTTCGCAGGGCTTTGCCGAATATATTCTGGAAGCGCATGCCGGCCAATCGGGGGCGCCTTCGGTTGTAATTGCGCATGATTGCCGTCACTTCTCGCCGGAATTTGCGCTTGAGGCGGCTTTGGTGCTGGCCGGCAACGGGATTGTCGCAAAGCTGTTCCCTTCGCTTCGCCCAACGCCACAGTTGTCGTACTCCGTACGTTCGCAGAAGGCTACCGGGGGTATCGTCGTTACGGCGAGTCACAATCCGCCGGAGTACAACGGCTACAAAGTATATAACTCGACGGGTGGACAGCTGGTACCGCATGAAGCGGAACAGGTCATTGCCCGGATTCAAGATATCGCCTCTTTTGCACAGGTCAAGCGGTTAAGCCGCGAGGAAGCGGAAGCGAAGGGGCTGCTCGTATGGCTGGGGGCCGCCGAAGATGAGGCGTTTGCGGAGACGGTGGCGAACACCAGCGTTAACCGCGAACTGATGGCATCCGGTGCGGCTAAGGACCTCGTGGTCGTCTTCACTCCGCTGCACGGAACAGGAAATTTTCCCGTTCGCGGCGCATTGGCGAAGATCGGGTTTACGCAAGTACACATCGTGAAGGAGCAGGAATTGCCGGATGGCGATTTTCCAACGGTGAAGTCTCCGAACCCGGAAGAACGGGAAGCCTTTACGATGGCAATCGAGCTGGGCAAGCAAGTGGGCGCTGATTTGCTAATCGGCACGGACCCCGATGCAGACCGGATGGGTGCGGTCGTGCGGACGCGAGATGGTGAATATGAAATCCTTACGGGTAACCAATCGGGCTCCTTACTCGTCCATTATGTATTAAGCCAATTGAAGGAGAGAGGAGCGCTACCGACCAACGGCGCGGTCGTCAAGACGATCGTAACCAGTGAATTCGGCGCCGCCATTGCCCGCTATTACGGAGCTACAGTGTTTAACACGCTGACCGGCTTCAAATATATCGGCGAGAAGATGAATGAGTTTGAAGCCTCCGGCAAATTTACTTATTTGTTCGGTTATGAGGAAAGCTACGGATATCTGGCGGGTAACTATGCGCGAGACAAGGATGCCGTCGTGGCTTCCACGCTGATCTGTGAAGCGGCTGCTTATTATAAACGCCAAGGCAAGACGTTGATCGACGTATTGGAAGAGCTGTACGGGCAATTCGGCTACTACCGCGAAGCGTTGGCATCCCGGACATTAAAAGGGAAAGATGGTTTGGCTCAAATCGGCGCGCTGATGGAAGCGTTCCGCAGCAATTCGCCGCAAGAAGTCGGAGGCGTACGTGTATCCGAAGTGCTTGACTACTCGCTTGGACTTGACGGTTTGCCGAAGGAAAACGTTCTGAAGTTCTTGCTGGAGGATGGTTCTTGGTTCTGTCTGCGTCCATCGGGTACGGAGCCGAAGATCAAATTCTACTTTGGCGTGTGCGGGACTTCTACGGAAGACGCCAAGTCTCGATTGAATCGGATTCAGGACGATGTGCTGGCTCGCGTCGATAAGTAAACGGATTTTTTTAGTTTGGGGAAACAAATAACAGATGTGGATTGATGCATTTTTGAGGAGGTACCTTAGTGATTCGAAGTTGGCAGCGGTGGAATAACGCTTCCCGCAAATGGTTGTGGGTTTTGGTGATTGTCGGAATCCTGGCATCCGTGCCGGTGATCGCACAGCGGGTTCAAACGGAATCGTCCGCGAATAAGGTGGAGTTCGTCTTTAATTATCGAGGTTTGGTGGATATCGCTTCGTATCAGGCGGATCCGCAGGCGTATCTGGACGAACAGCTGGACCGGTTGAAGGAAGCCGGCGTAGGCACGATGGCGATGTTTGAAAGCACGCTCGACGAATTGTCGAAGACGCGTCGAATTATGGTGTTTAGTTCCGTGGAGGCTGCGAAGCTGAACGGGGCCGTCATTACGGAGAACGGGAATTACACGTACCTGGCTTTTACCAATGCGGAGAACGAAGCGCAGTTGAAGCCGATGATCGAAGCGGCGTTCCGCAAACTGGACGTGCCGGTGGCGAACTGGCAGTATCAGGATCAAGGAGGTCTCGTGATCGGCATGGGGATGGAGGAAGCGGTCATAAAGCCGTTGCCGCTGGATCCCATCGCGTTCGCTATGCTGCGGGAGAAGGGCTTTACGATTCTACCGCGGCTATCTGACAATATCCCTTATGATCAGGAAGAGATGGATCAGGAGCTGGCCTTTTTCGCCGAGAATGGGGTCACCCGCATTTTGTTCGATGGGGAAGCCGTTAAAGGCTATACGGATAACGAGTCGAAAAACAGCCTGCAGGGATTTGCCGATTCGCTGAAGAAACACGGCATTGGTATCGCGGCCATCGAAAACCTGAAGGCCCCGCAAAAAGGCTTCAACAAGCTGGCCTATTTGATCGACTATAATGTGGTGCGCCTGCACTCTTTGGCCGATACGGAAGCGACCCAGGAAAAGGCGACGCTGGCCGACCGGTTCGTGCTCGCTACCAAAGACCGGAATATCCGGATGGTGTATCTCAACGCATCCGCTTCTAAGGACTTGGCAAAAGCTGCGATTACGAATCCAATCGACAATTTGATCGGTTCGCTGCAAGCTCCTGGTAAGGCCATTGAGCGGATCGAAAACAATGGGTTCGAGCTGGGACAGGCAGAAGCCTTTACGATTCATGACGCCAGCTGGCAAAAATACCTCAAAGCGTTGGTCGTTCTCGGAGGCGTAGCGTTCGTAGCGCTGCTGATTTCCTTCTTCTTGCCATCGCTCACGCTAGCGGCTTTTGTGCTCGGATTGATCGGCTCGGCCGGACTTTACGTGCTGAAGCCGGTATTAATGGAGCAGGCACTGGCTCTGTTCGTCGCCATCAGTGCTCCGACGATCGCCATGATCCTGGCCATTCGCAAGGTGCAGGAACTGCAAGAGAAGCATTCCACCCTGCTGCCTGGCGGACGCCGGTTGACGCATACGATCGTGTTGTTTATTAAAACGTCATTACTATCGCTGACCGCCGTACCATTCGTCATCGCCCTGCTGAACAACATTACGTACAGTTTGGTGCTGAATCAGTTCCGCGGCGTAAGTTTGCTGCATTTGGGACCGATTTTGCTGATCGCGATCTATGTGTTCCTGTATCGGGGGAACTCGGTCTGGGAGGAATTGCGGAAATGGCTGAGCATGCCGATTACGGTATTATGGGTAGCCGTTGCTGCGGTGCTTGGGATTGCGGCTTTGTATTATTTGTCCCGGACCGGCAATGCGGGAACGCTGCTGCCGGGCGAAGCGGCCTTCCGCTCCTTCCTGGAGAACGCCTTTGGCGTGCGGCCGCGGAATAAGGAATTTTTGCTGGCGCATCCTTTGTTTATTGTAGGTTTGTTCGCGGCCTTCCGCTATCGTTGGGCGATGTTCGCGATGATTATTGCGGTGATGGGCCAGCTGTCGATGGTCGACACGTTTGCGCATATTCATACTCCGGCAGTGCTTTCGCTGATTCGCGATGTTCTCGGTATGGGACTGGGACTGGTGATGGGTCTGATCGCCGTTCTGGTTTGGCAAATCATTGAAAGGTGCTGGGATAAATGGTCGCCACGACTACTAAAACTTTAGTCCTGTCGGGGTATTACGGATTTCGCAACAGCGGGGACGAGGCGGTACTTCAATCCATCTTGCTGGCTCTCGAAGAGGAAGGGCTTACCACGGGCGTGGATATTAAGCCCATCGTGCTGTCGATGGATCCGGAATGGACGAGTCGGACGTACGGCGTAGAATCCGTGCACCGGATGAAACTTGGCGAGGTAAGGAAGGCTATAAAGAGCAGCGACGGTTTGATCAGCGGAGGCGGCAGCTTGCTGCAGGACTCCACCGGGATCAAGTCGATCCCTTATTATCTGGGTGTGATCAAGCTAGCGCAGTGGCTCGGCAAGCCAACCTTCGTCTACGCCCAGGGCATCGGACCGGTGAACCGCAAGCTGTTCCGGCCGCTGATCGCTTCAGTGTTCCGGCGCTGCGACTATATTTCCGTGCGGGATGCGGAATCGGCGAGTTTGCTGCGGGACATGGGGCTTCGCGGCAAGGATGCGGTTCAGGTCGTGCCTGACCCTGTCATGGGATTGGCGTTGTGGGAGCATGTCGCCGGGCCGGAGGGAGACGGCGGTGTTTCAGGCGATTCCAACTCGGAACTGCCGGTGGTTGGCGTGTCGGTTCGCTTCTGGAACGAAGCGCGAACCGAGCTGACGCAGCTGGCCGAGGGGCTCTCGCTGCTCTGCCGCCGCAAACCGGTGCATATCCGGTTCCTGCCCTTTCATTTCCCCGGTGACGACGAAGCTTCGCGCTTCGTGATGGATCGGCTGGGAAATGTGGCGGGACGCGGCTGCACCGTGAGCATCGCGTCAGAGACGGAGCACCCGCAGGATATGCTGCGGGAAGTGAGCCGGTGCAGCCTGCTGGTCGGTATGCGGCTGCACAGCTTGATCTACGCCGCCTCGCAGAACGTTCCGCTGCTCGGCGTCTCGTATGACCCGAAGATCGACCATTTCCTGGGTCGCATCGGAAGCGTCCCGGTCGGGACCACGGAGGAGCTGGATCCGCGGATTCTGGCCGCGGAAGGGGAGCGCCTCCTGCAGGAAGCCGGGACGTGGCGCAAGAGCCACGCCGCGCAAATCGCGGACTTGAAGCGGGAAGCACGGGTGCCCGCGCGGCGGATCGTTGAATTTTTACGAAAGTGATGGGTGAACAGGTGATGACCAAGATCAAGGAAGGTATCCCGACGGTTTCGGTATTTGGCGTACCCGTCTGCAAATGGGGAATGAAAGACACAGTCGCTCATTTAACGAATGCGGTTGCGGATAAGGCGCTGCATCATGTGATAACGGCGAACCCGATCATGATGATGGCGGCCATCGAGAACCCGGAATACAAAGCGATGATGCAAACCGCTGAATTGATCGTAGCGGACGGAACGGGCCTGGTCTGGGCCGCGCAAAAAGGCGGCGATCCGGTTGCGGAACGCGTGCCGGGGTACGAGCTGCTGCATGAATTAATGAAGCAAGGGGAACGCCGGGGCTGGAAGGTGTACTTGCTTGGCTCAGCGCCGGACGTTGTGAAGGAAACCGCCCGCCGGTTGGCGCTGCAATATCCCGGTACGACGATTGCGGGATACCGCGACGGTTATTTTGGGCCCGATCAAGACCCGGAAGTCATCGATGAGATCGTCAAAGCCGCTCCCGATCTGCTGTTTGTGGCCCGTGGGGCGGACACGCAGGAGCCTTGGATCGCGAAATACAAAGACGTCTTGCGCGTCCCCATCATGATGGGGGTCGGCGGCAGCTTTGACGTCATTTCCGGACGCACCAAAAGAGCTCCCATGGCGTTCCGGAAGCTTCGACTAGAGTGGCTGTACCGGTTACTAAAGGAACCTACCCGCTTCCGCAGAATGCTTGCGCTGCCGAAATTCGCCGTGCGCGTGCTGCGGGAGAAAGAAAACCTTACGAAAATGGGCTAAATGTCTCGATTTCCATGAATAACTGCGGTTTTTTGCACAAATACGGAGTTGGTGTTTCTCCTCATTCGGAGTATAATCATTCCGGTGCAGAACAATTGGAGGTCGAAATGTAATGTTGATGATTTATATCATCGGGTTCATCGTTTCACTTGGCTTGGCTTTGGGCCTAACGCCGCTCGTTAAGAAGTTTGCAATTAAGGTCGGTGCTGTGGACGTACCCAATGCGCGCAAAGTGCATACACGAATTATGCCGAGACTCGGTGGTTTAGGGATTTTCTTATCTTTTGTCATCACGTTTTTTCTGCTTCTCCCGTTCCTTCCGGACGTATTTTCGGTACGCGAGGTGAACTTCATCAAAGCTTTCCTGGTTGGCGGAACCATCACCGTGCTGCTGGGAGCTTTCGACGATCGCTTCGATTTACCGGCCAAACTTAAATTTGTCATTCAAATCGCAACGGCCTGCGTGGTCGTGTTCGTGTTCGATATACGTATTGAATTCGCCAATATTCCGTTCCACACGTATGCCGCAGTGGAGACCTGGGTGGCGATTCCGTTTACCATCCTGTGGATCGTTGGCGTAACAAACGCCATTAACCTGATCGACGGCTTGGACGGACTGGCTGCAGGGGTTTCCGCTATTGCTATCGGTACGATCGCCGTGATGTCGTTCCTGATGGGTAACGTGATGGTGGCGCTGCTCTGCTTGTTGCTCCTGGGCAGCATTATCGGATTCTTGTACTTCAATTTCCACCCGGCCAAAATCTTCATGGGCGACTCGGGCGCCCTGTTCCTGGGCTTCAGCTTAGCGCTGTTGTCGCTGCTCGGCTTTAAGCAGATCGCGATCGTGTCGTTCCTGACGCCGCTGATTCTGATCGGCGTGCCGCTCTCGGACACGATGTTCGCCATCGTCCGCCGCTGGATGCAGAAGAAGCCGATCTTCTCGCCGGACAAGGGTCACTTGCACCATTGCCTGCGCGAGCTTGGATTCAGCCACCGCCAGACGGTGCTGATCATTTACGGCATCGCCGCCTTCTTTGGCGTGCTGGCCGTCATCCAATCGTCGGCCGCGATGTACAACGCCAACTGGGTGACGTTCGTCGTCATCTGCGTCATGGTCTTCTTCCTGCAAATCGGCGCCGAGGTCATCGGCCTGATCGGCAAGACCAAGCGCCCGGTGCTCGACTTCCTCGCCCGCTTGCGCATGAAGGCTGGAGCTGAACGCGGCACGAAGTAACAGCAACAAGTAAGCAACAGTACGAAATTATAGCATACCTAAATGCAGGACGATTATGCATTTCTTGACTTGATGAGTGGACAACCCCTGATTGGCTTGGTGAAGCCGCAGGGGTTGTTTTTTGCATGCACGCCTGCCGCCTACCGTGGGGGATCTGACGTAACGGACACCAGAGCCGTTAATTGCACGGATGAGATTAGCATTGGATTCTAACGGACCGAGGAGACCTTATTCCGGACAAGTCCGGTGATTGCGCGTTAGAAAGAGCCCAATAAGGTCTCTGTAGTCCGTTAGAACGGGAAATGTCCGGGAAATCGGCGTTTAAGGTCATTGAGGTCCGTTATACACCCAGGAGAGGAATATCAAACCGCTTACCCCCGCGAAAACGCCGGGGGTTTTTCTCGTCCCGCGATTTTCATTGGATTCTTCTTCATGTTTTCCTAAAATTCTTCCACTTTTCGACCGATAACATATGTAAGTGACGCTTTTGGGCAGTCCCTGCCGAACCATGACGGGGACATTAACACACATTACACGACAAAGGAGAGATTAATCCATGCAACGCTTTAGGAAGCCGTTTCTATGGCTGGCTTTGCTGTCTTTGATTGTTACGCTGATTCCAGTGGGGCTGACTTCCACGGCTTATGCAGCAACAACTTATTTTGCGCCGGATGATCGGGATATCCTGAAAACGGCAAACTACGAATTGAATGCCATTGGCAATGATGCTAACTTGAGAACGAAGGTTAAGGTGACGAATAGTCCAACCATAACGGTTTCGGGCGCATACTCCAAGGTCTCTGGCGATACCCTAAACGCTCAGGTAGATCTGTTGGCCTGGGACAACGCGAAAGCCACTTGGGTCGTTGACAAGGTCCATACAGCTCCAGGGATCGTCGCGAAGGACCCGGCTAACGAGAATCGGTTTATCGCTTCCAACCTGACCCTGTTCCCCGGGTTGAACCGGATTACCTTCAAAGGAACGTTTGGTAACGTGGAAGGCTCCGAGACCTTCTTCGTCTTGTATGATAAAATTCCTTATTACTCGAATTTGGCAATCTCGGGAAGCGGCTTCCTTTCGGATATCAGCTTGAATGAAGGGACACGCGTTGTCGTAAAAAGCCCTCAGATTTCCTTGGTGGGGCAAGTCTTCAATACAACAAAAGCAACTGTAACGATCGACGGGAAGGAATTGTCGACGGACATTTATAACAATCAGTTATCCACTCCGGCCTTGAAACTATCACCCGGGTTGAATAAACTGACAATCAAATTCACGAACGGTTCCGACTCGATTGAAATCGCCCGTGACGTATATTACTTTACGGATACGAACCCATTCATTGATCTCCATATTGTGGACCAAAACAATAGTCCGAAGGCGTATGATCTCTTAAAGAGCATTCCAAGTTTGCGTGATGGGACGGAGGACAATGATATCATCGTACAAGTCATGGTTCCTTTCAGCGCAGGTGATAAAGAATTTAAGGACGATTACGAAGTGTCCGTGGATGATACGGTTGTTGCCGCGGCCAACATTAAAATGCTGGCTCCAAACTTATACGATACCGCAGGAAACTTCGTGATTCCGACCGGAACGGCCGAAGAAGTAATTATCGAAGATTCTACGGGTCCGGTCTACCGGCTCGTTACGTTCCAGATCACTGGAGTACCGACCCAGAAAGAAGCCGACGGAACTACTACGAAAGCTACTCAGGCACCGAAGATTGATGTGAAATACGGAAAGTCGGTTACGACGGATACGCCTCCGGTCACGAAGTGGGCGTTTAGCACGTCTTATACACCGGTCTACCGGGTTTCCGACAAAACAACGATTAAGAGCATAAAGTATCTGCCGGATTATGTGGCTGGCGATGCAGGCAAGCTCGACAATCGAACCCAACTTCCATTGGGGACTGTAGATAAAGGCGACTTTTATATTTTGGTTGAAACGGATGGCGGTATCGCCACTACGGATGCGTTGACAGGGAAATACTTGCCGCTTGGGACTAAAAACTTGACGATCTCGACTCCTGGGGTCCAAGCAACCTTAGGCGGCACTAACGTTGCGAATACATTCATTTATCAAGTCACCGGTTTCGCAACAGGAAGTCAAACGGTACGTTTCGAGTACACGGGTAAGTCGAATCCTTTTGACGCCACGATCTCCTATTCCTCAGTTAGCGGGATATTGGTAGACAATCTGGTGGATGGTCAAACGTATTACTTCAATTCGAAAAACTCTGGGACCGGGAAAACGGATTTTGTGGTTTCCGGGGAATACTTCGGGTTCAAGGCGTCATCGGACGCTGAAATCACTACTCTGAACCCTGAGTATTTCGTGAACGGGATTAATGTGGGTAAGCTAACCACGGCCGAACAAGCCAACTTCGGTAAGGATACGACATTAGTCCAAAAAGGCGTACTGGGGAAAGCGGAATTCCCTAAATTTGATTTGTCATTGTATATATCGGCGAGCGGTCCGCTCGTTGCTGGTGAGAATACCATCGAGTTTAGAGGGCAGTATATCGACGCTGCTGGAAACCGGGTTCCGGTGTCCAAGAAGTTGCGCATTTATATTGTCGACGAGAATGTAGCGACGATCACGCAATTCCATCCGGGCAAAGTTCCTCAAACATCCGTAACCGGCGATATCCGGGCTCCGTTCCCGGCGCAGGACGACTTCCTTCTTCCGACGAGCACGACCGTGAAGGATGCCGTGGAAGAAGCGGTGGGGAAAATTACGCAGATTCCTACTGAATTTACGCCGAAGGATAATGGGACGTATACTACCAGTGAACTGAGTTACGATATGGTGATTCGCGGCAGCGGCGCAAGCAAAGTGAATTTGTATCTGGGTTCGCAATCGATCTTTTCGCTTGTAGTACCGAAAAGCCCAGATAAGTTTACTGCGACGAACGGTTATTATCCTGCCGATACGAAGAAGTACTACTATGAAGTTGTCGGGAACAGTAACGATTTCTTGCTTCGGATCATGAACAACGTTCAGACGGATGCCAGCGGGAATGTAACTTATTTAGGCGACTTCCAATTTGAAAAAGATACGACGGGCACGCATGTGTACAACCTGGAGTTGATTAACGAAACAGGCGCCCGCACAAACCAGCGGGTAGAAGTTACTCGGGAAGCGGCACCATATCGTTTGCTGGCACCTCAACCTACAGTTGGCGACCAGTATGTGGTGAACAAGAACTTCGTTCGCTTTGACATCGAAGCCGAAGGAGCAACGAAGGTCATCATCGGTAAGGAAGAGGCCACGCGCCGCACAGAACCGGATAAACAAAATCGTTTTGTTTACGATTATGTTGGTTTGAAGCCGGATAAGGCGAATACGATTAAAATCCAAATCGTTCGGGGTAATGATACGATCGATGACAGCATCAGTGTCTACTACACCAGCCAGGTTACTACAGATACGCAATTCATGGCTGAAAAGACGGCAACGAAATATTCCGTATTCAATAAACAATTAGAGTTGTCCTTCCCTAAAGGAACGATTATGAGATCGGCTACGGCGGCCGGAAATACTGTCGCCAAGTTCTATCCGGATACGAAGCTGCTGTTCGGTATCGCGGATCCGAAAGACGGGGTCGTTGAACGCCGGAATGACTACGGGATTTATTTCAATAACAATACCGAAATCAACGGCAACAATAATTTGTTGGACTCGCTAAAGAGCAATTTCACGTCGACCGTCGATACTTTTAACTTCACGCGGATCTCGAATATTTATTGGATCAGCGGCGGCGTAGGCGAATTAGGCGATAAAGGCACCACGGGTTATAAATCAGCTACGAACGGCTTAGCACCCTATTCGGTCGAAGGGTTCTTCACGAAATTCGAACCGGAACGAAAAGTCGTTCCTTCGCAGCGCGGGACACTGGAACTGACTTATGACAGCAATGTCGTAGATGATGCAGGCACACTGGTCACGGTATTCAAATATACGGAGGTTGACGGTGTCGGAAGATGGACGAGAGTTCCTGGTGAAGTCGATACGAAATCCCATACGGTTTCGGTTCCTTTCGATGAATTTGGGTACTACGCGGTTTATAAGCTGAACCGAAGCTTTACCGATATTACGAACCATCCGTGGGCGCGCAACATTCTGAACGGATTGTATTCAAAAGGGATCATGGAATACCTCCGTTCGGACGCATTCGGCGCCGACGACCTGACCACGCGTGGTGAGTTCGCCACCTTGCTTGTCAAAGGGTTGAGCTTGCCGTTGGTACCGGATGATCAGAAGCAAACGTTCTTCGATGTTCCTTATGGCGCGAAAACAACGACCTGGGATTACAGACATTTGGAAACCGCTGCGAGAGCTGGTATTATTACAGGCCGGACGGAAGGTTTCTTCTCCCCGAACATGACGATTACGCGTCAGGATGCTGCGGTCATGATTGCCAGAGCGCTCAAGTTGAAGCTGGCCCTGAACGATCAGAAGCTGAAGGATAGCATGGCCAAATCGTTTCTGGATGCAGGCAGAATTGATTACTACGCACTGCCTGCTGTCCAAGCCGTAACGAAGGCCAAAATCATGTCCGGAAGCCCGGTCACTCTGCCGGGTGCCAAGAAAGCTTCCTATAACTTTAATCCGACCAGTGAAATGACCCGGGCGGAAGCCGGGAAAATCGCGGTTGAACTGTTGAAGAAGAGTACGAGTATCTTCCCGAAGACCTTTAGCTAATTGATCTTCGCCAAAGAAGCGGCCGGAGTCGATCCGGACCGCTTCTTTTTTTCCAATTACATCTTTTTGTAATTTCACGAGCTTTACGTTAAAATAAGCAGAGTAATAGACAATACGCAAAAGGGTGAACTTGAACAGATGAAACCGATCCTATCTAAACCGCAGTTGGGTTATTCGAAAGCAAAGCGCAAATTTGAGGATAGATCCAAAGTTTTAGAGAAGCGCATTGAAGAAACTGCGAAGCTGCAAGAAGTAACCCAGGAAGTCATGGAAGGACTAGTTATTGAAACGGGCTTCCATGATGCTTTCACCGAGCTGCGCGAAGCTGAGAACGAATTGATCGAGTGGTCTCATATCACCATGACGCATGAGAAGACATACAAGGACAACAAGCAAGCGATCGATGAAATGTATGAGAAACTGAATACCGATCCGCAAATGCGGGCTCGTATTATCCAATTGGCCATGAGAGTAAGATAGTTCAGAAGCCTTTTGGTACGAGATTACCTATAAGGCGTCCCATTTAGGACGTCTTATTTGTCGTGTCCGAACATACAATGGAGATAGCGTGAAAATGGGAAAAGTTGCTTAATGACTGACATATTCCGGCATGATATACTAATTTCCGTCAGGCGGCAAGGGAGTCAAAAAGGCGTAACTAAGGGGAATCTTAGAAAAAGTTACAATCTCGCAATTTTTTTTAAAACCCCCGCAACTTTTTGAAACCTGCTGCGTTTAAGATGTAGAGCATTGACAATGGCGACCAAATTAGACATGGCAAGGTGTTCCTCATAGGGAAACTTGTCTATCTATTAGAAAAATTAGCTTTACGGCTCTAGGGACCCATTGTATAATGTTTAGGTAGGATTAGGAAACTAGTCTATTTCTACATTCTATCAAATGAATGAGGTTACAAGTTTCTGCAGTTTTGCTGCAGACCTAATTTATAGGAAACTTGCTCAAGCTCTGGAAAGGGGGTGCAATGGCTAATGAGTAACACGAGCTATTCATTTAAAGAAAACTCTCATGTGATAGTTAATCAAGGAGGAGAAAAAAAGGTTATGAAGAAAATTTTGTCCGTAGCTTTGTCTACAGCAATGGCATTCTCCATGTTTGCTTCCGTAGCATTCGGTGCTGATGCCAAATTGACTCCAGAGCAACAATTCAACACATTGAAAGAAGCAGGTATCGTATCTGGCTTCCCAGACGGCCTGTCCCACTTGGAAAAAACGTTGACTCGCGCTGAACTCGCGAAAATCATCGTTAACTCCCTGAGCTTGGAACCAGTTGATGCTACTTCTTACAACGATAAGAACTATGCGAACCACTGGGGCCGCACTTACATTGAAGCTGCTACACAAGCTGGCATCCTCAATGGTAAAGATGCAGCTAAGAAATTGTTCGATCCGAACGGCGCAGTAACTGTACAAGAACTGGCTAAAGTTCTGGTAACTGCTCTGAAACTGGAAGTTCCAGCTGACGCAAACAACACTGCATCCGCATGGGCTAAAGGTTATGTAGCAGCAGCGGTTAACGCTGGTTACCTGGCTGACGGCATCAACTATCAAGCTCAAGCAACTCGCTCCCAAGCAGTTGTAGCAGCTTATGCAATCTACGAAGCAGCTCAAGTTCCAACAGTTAAATCCTACAAAGTAGTTGACAGCAAGAACGTTGAGTTCACGCTCTCCAACGACGAAGTAGTGAAAGTAACTTTGGAAAAAGCTTTGGAAGCTAACAAAGAAACTGAAGTTACTTTCAAAACTGCAGCTGGCGAAGAAATCAAAACTTCTGTAACTTGGGTTTTGACTACGGCTACTAAAGTTGAGAAAGTTACTGCTGACAACTTGAAACAAGTTGTTGTAACTTTTGATGGCGAAGTTGAAAAAGCGACTGCAGAAGATGCAAACAACTACTCTATCAATGGTAAAGTGATTAACTCGGCTTCCTTGTCTTCTGACAAAAAAGCTGTAACTTTGACCCTGGATACAACTGGTGCTAATCTTCCTTTCTCTAACCAAGTTGAATACAAATTGACATTCAACAACGTTAAAGCAGGGGATAAAGTGCTTAGCGTAACTGATTACAAATTTACACCAGTAGACGCTACGCTTCCAACAGCTACAGGTGTTCAAGCACTTGGTAACCAAACGGTTAAAATTACTTTCAGTGAGCCGATCAAGACTGCAAACAGTAACAGCTTTACAGTCGATGGTAGCACAGCTATTGGGTACACAAAAATTTCCGGTAACACGGTAATTGTTAAGTTGTATTCTAAACTTGCTACAGGTGACCACAAGCTTACTGTAAATGCTGTTGAGGACTATGCTTCTTTCAAATCTCTAAGTCAATCTTTTGACTTTGCTGTAGTTGAAGATTCTACTGCTCCTACTGCTACGGTTGAAAGTGCAACGTTTGAATCCGTTCGTGTTAAATTTAGCGAGCCTGTAGATGACGCTACTGTCTTGGCTGCTAATGTTTATTGGAACGAAGGGACGACAAAGAGATATCCAAACACAGCAGTTAAAATGATCTCTGATGACACTTATGAGTTTGACTTTAGTAATTATCCTATCCGTTATGCTACTGACTTGATCATCAACGGCGTTAAGGATTACTCAGGTAACGTAATTGCTACTGATACTAAAGTTCAAGTGAATCCAGTGGTTGACCAAGTTCGCCCAGAAGTTGTTAATGTAACAGTAAATAACTCTAAATCCATTACTGTTAAATTCAGCAAAGTTCTCGAACCGACAGCTGCAACTAAGTCTGCTAATTATGTGATCAAAGATGCTGACGGTAAAGTTGTTAGCAACTTGAAAACAATCTCTCAACCAGCTGACAAAAAAGTTGTTGATATTGCTTTGGTTCAGGCTTTGACTGAAGGCAAGACATACACTCTGGAAATTTCGGGTGTAACGGATAACACAACACTGAAAAATGCCATTCTTCCTTACACTACATCCATCACTATTAAAGACAGTGGTAACCCAACTATCGTGGCTAGTGGTGTTGTAAGAAATACGGCTAACAACTCTGTAGCTATCACTTTTAGTGAGCAAGTTGCTGTTTCTGGTGATGGAAATGCAGTTGATAAAGCTAAATATTTCTACAAAGCTTCCGGATCTGCTGACTGGAAGACCTTGCCGGATGGTGCTAGCATCAATATTTCTCCAGATGGAAAGTCCGTAATCCTCTACTTCCCAACTGGCGTAAACGGTGTTAACGTTGCTAACGTAACTGATATTCGTGTTCAATTAGTTAAAGACCTTGCAGGTAACTACATTTCCGGGTTGACTTCTGACCAGTCTGTAATTACTGTTGCTGCAGCAGATCTTGGCGTTGATAAAATTGAGGCTTCCGCTACCAATAAAATCGACGTGTACTTTAAATCGGCTCTGTTGTCCAGCAGCGTAAATCTTGGTGACTTTGATGTAAGAGCAAATGGAACTCCTTTGAGTGTTCTTAAAGCTGAACTTACAGATACCAAAAAAGTTACTCTGACTTTGGCTGATGGGGATAAACTGGGTGACAACGCATTGCGTGGCACTTATGGTGTTACTGTAGCTATTAATGCGAATGCAACGACTTCGACTCCTTCCGGATTGCCGATTTCCGCTGCAGCAGCAGCGCCTGTAGTAGACAAGATTGCAGCTTCCATTGATAAGATTGTTGGTTCTGCTGATGGCACAACTATGACAATCAAATTCAACGAAGCATTGACTGCAATCGTAACTCCAGGTACGAATGAAGCTGGTGACCTTGTAATCAAAGATAAGGACGGAAACACTCTTACTCCTGGAACTGATTACACTGTTGCAGCTACTGGTACTGCTACTCCTGCGACTGCAAATGATCTTGTTGTAACCTTTACTACAGCGAAAACTGGTGTTGTTAAAGTATCGATGCCATCCGTAAGATACATTAAGGATGCTGCTACTCCAACTGCAAACAATGTTGCAGTAGTTGCTGTTAATGACGCTATCGAAGTTGACGTTGATAATGCAGCTCCTACAGTTCTTGCTGGTGCAGCTGGTGCGGGTACAAATAGTGTAACAACTTTGGTATTGACTGCTAGTGAAGATCTGGATGTTGCTGACCTAGCGTCTGTACTTGCTAAACTTGACGGTGCTCAAGTTGGTAAGATTAACACTGCAGTATACACTGTAGCTACTAAGACGATCACTATTACATTCAAAACAGCTGGTGATGCACCTGTTACTGGTGATGTAATTAGTACTACAAACTTCACTGACCTTGATGGTAACTCCCTGGTAAATCAAAAATTCACTTTTGATGGCACTATCTGGGTTCAAGCAGCGAAGTAATAAGAAGTTTTTTGAAAGAAGACAGAGGCTACTGCCTCTGTCTTCTTTTATTTTGGATATATGAAACTATAATTTTTTAAATCACCGAACTTGCTACTTTTAAGCCTATTTTCAGAATAGAGTGTTAAAATACATATGTGCTAATGTGAAACATTTTGCGACGGAATACGTTATACCTTATAAGTACAATAATTACGGGGAGGCAAGACATTGAAGAAGATTCAAGTAACTGCTGCCGCGCTAGGTTTTAGCCTATTGTTGTCAAGCGCGACTGGTGTAATGGCTGCAAGTACAACAAATACCAAAACAACTACAACGAAGCACGCTAAAACTGTTGTGCATACATTAGCTAACCTAAATCCGATAAAGATTTCAACGAAAAGTACTGTAAGATTAACCGACGTGAATATTTTAACTTTAGATGAGGAGAGTTTGCTTACTTATACATTGACAATTACAAATGGAGATAATAAGACGCTAGATCTATTGGATTATTGGTCCAAAGTTAAAACGGTCAGCGGAACAACTTACAGTACTTCAATGATGACTAAGGACAAAGAAAAGAAGAAGTTATCGGCAGGTTCATCAACGACATTGACGTATGTGGCTAGGGTAGGAAAAAACACAAAAATCAGTAATTTGGTGTTTCAGGTAGTTAAGTGGGATTTCAGTCAAGCAAACTATGAAAATTTAAAGGGGCAGTTCAAAGTTCCTGCTACATATTTGACATCAACTCCATCGGATCAATCGAAGACTTTAAAAGTTTTTGATACTCCAGTGAAGGCTAAGGTCAGCCAAGTAGCTGCGTTCGCGTCTGGGGATTACAATTACGTAAGCATTGGGTTGAATCTACAGAATATTGGATATAAGATTTTTGAAGATCCAAAAGTCAAGTTCGTAGTCAAAACATCAAGCGGAGCAAGTTATCCTATGTCCGTCGATTCCTCGAGTACGGACTATAAAATACAACCGCAAGACAATAAAACATTAAATTTGATGACTGCTATTCCTAAAAGTATCAAACTGACTAATATGGAATTGCAACTGGTACAAGATGATGAAACTACTAAACTTAGCCTTCCCATTGCAACGATGCAATTACCGAATGCGTCAAATAAATCGCTTGCAGTTCAACACAATGTGGAGAAATTTATTTCCCTAGGTAGCGGTAAGATTGCCGTAAAAGTGACAGGTTCAACACTGCTACAAACCTTTGATGAGCATGATTTGTCGATTCGGTTTTCATTAAGAAATACTGCGGGCACAACTGTAACAATTCCCAAATATCAATTTGAACTTCAGACTTCTGATGGATATCGTTTACCCATTACAACACAAAGTGTTGAAAATCTGGATTTGCAACCTTTAGAAGAGAAAGTCATTAATTTGCCGGTAACTATTCCTGCAAATGTGAGTACCAGCAATCCTCAATTATTTATGAATCTCCCTGCTGCTACAGATTCAAAAGATGCATTTGCTTATCCAGTCGGTATTTTTGCGCTTCCTGCTATGCAACCTGTGCATAATATGATTGGCCAAAAGCAATTCATTCAGACAAGTAATGGTATACTTGGAGTAACTTTGTCTTCCGTACAAAGATTGCCATGGAGCGATAGTGATTTAGTTTCCGCAAAAATTACGATTGATAACACAGGTTTCAAAACTGTAATGCTGCCTGATTTAGTAGGTCAGGTCAAAGTGGATTCAGCTAAATTAACTTCGGATACTCAGTTAATTACTACGCAAGGCGTTGGTTTGCTTGGAGCCAATATGTCAACGGATGTATATGTCGTATCCAAAGTTCCAAACTACTTAGACTTTAGTCAACTTCAAATATCTTTGTTGGAGAAACTCGGTGAGACTGCAACTTCGGAATGGGTTCAATTTAGTAATGCCGGTCAACTTCCTAATCTTCCGGACATAAGTAAAGGAGAGTCGTATAAGATTGAGACTTCTGGGCGCCAGCAGGAGTTAAGAATATTAAGATCTTTTGTTTATAGCGGTACTACATCAGACATCATTTATACAGAGTTAGAAGCCAGAAACCTAGAAGATCATCAAATCGACCTTTCGCAGCTGGCAGGATCATATGAAACTTCTAATGGTCAAACCTATAAAGCAACCGTTAGCCAAATTGACACTTCAGTTGGGCCTGAGGAAAAGAGCATTGTTACTTTGTGGGCTAAGATACCGAAAACATCTTCAACCAGTGATATGAAACTAATCGTAGGTGAAGGTATTACTAACGGTAAACTTACTCCAATAAAGGAGGTACCTACAGGGTATGTAAATGCAGCGTCATTAGCGTTGGCTGTAACACAGCCTACAGTAAATAGTACGTTAAGTAATTTAAATATACCACCATACAATTTGACTGTAAAAACTGTTAGCGCTAGCCTTACAGGATCTTCTTCTGTTAATGTAACATTTGATTACAACTTAACTCGAGACATGGGTTATGCAATTGGAGAGTCTGAACATAAGTATTTGTTCGAAATTGTGGACACAAGTACTGGGCGGAGTTTTGAACAAGAGTTTACCCCTGAAAAAGACTTGAAACTAACAGCGGGTGGAACAAGTAGTTTCAGTATCAGCGATTTAACTTTTGAGAATAAAACTTATGGTTCATTCTATCTTAATGTTTACGATGTATTCCAAGGGCAAAAAGTTAAACTAGGAAGTCAAGGTTACTATTACTCTTCACCTAAATAGCTTTATAAGCTAACAAGGCCCAAATCCCCTCCGGATTTGGGCTTGTTCCTTTCTAGCAAAACCTCTATCATATACTGTAACAGAGTCATAGAGGAGGAACATGATGAAGACCGGTTGGAAAATAGTAACGGCCGTGGTATTGGTTGGCGGTAGTGTTTGGGCAGGCTCGCTACTGAGTATGCAAGCGGAAGGTGCGGGAACGACACCGGGTACTGCGGATGATCCGGTAGTTACCAAGAGCTATGTGGATCAGGCGATCCAACAAGCGATTGGTGGAGGGGGAGGTTCCAGTACACCGAGTACGCCATCTACAGGAAGCTCTGGGGGCAGCTCTAGCGATGCTGGAATTCAAATCGTGGATGTCAAACCAGGGAAGATACTTGTTGCTGCTGCAGGGGCGGAGTTTATTGTTCGTTCCGGGAAAGCGGTTATTTATAGCACTGATTCTAACGGGGTAGCGGATCTCACGGATGGGAAAGATATCACGAACGGGGGCGCCGTGGCGAACAACCATTTGTTGTCTTTTCCTAGAGAGGGCCGGGGGATTCAAGTACAGGATGGGGATACCCACAATCTAACGGTCATGGTGCGGGGCGGATACCAAATTAAATAGTCAACTTGTGGATTGGCATGATTGGGCAGAAGAGACAAACATTCCTGAGCGTAGGGAATGAAGATGATGCCATACTACTTCTTGAAACCAACTTATCAGGAGGTGTCTGGAATCATGGCAAAAAGCAATCGGAAGATCGTACCGGAGAGTCGTCAGGTGTTACAACAATGGAAATACGAAATCGCCGCGGAGTTCGGATTGCCTGTAGGTTATGGGGCAACAGGAGCAGCGGATACGGAATTTGCCGGTGAACTGGGCGCTTTAGGCGGTGGGCAAAGCAGCGGCGGAGGCTGGGGACATCTGACATCCCGTGAAAACGGCTCCGTTGGCGGAGAAATTACGAAGCGCCTTGTTGCTCATGCAGAACGGAACTTTATTCTATAAGTGAAAAGTTCAAAAAGACAGGTTATCAGGACCGAGAAGGTTGGATGAAGTTAGGGACTGAGTAGCGGAGCGTAGACAGATCTACGTGAGCAACTGAAATGTTTCCGGAGGAAACATACTTCGGAAGCCTACGCTTTAGGCCCGGCTGAATTCAAGATTCGACGTCGAATTTACTTCAAGTGCTCTGCTTCGTCATGATAAGATGACTTTTTGAACAACCATTATAAATTATTCCACAAAAGTCATGAATTATTTTGACACGACTTGGCAAATGCGATACTATTTCCTTTGAGGATGCTAATCCAACCTTTTCCGATTTGGGAAAGGTTCATTTTTTGCTTGGGCTTTATATTGTATTGGATAGACAGGCTGCAGCCATACTATCCATGGGAGGTTGAAATTATGTCCGTACAAGGGCGACACCTGTTTACTTCCGAATCCGTAACCGAAGGGCACCCGGATAAAATTTGCGACCAAATTTCGGATGCGGTGCTTGATGCTTTTTTGACGAATGACCCTTATGCTCGCGTTGCTTGTGAAGTATCAGTAGCCACGGGCCTGGTGCTCGTGATCGGGGAGATCAGTACGAAATCCGAGTATGTCGATATTCCAGCCATCGTGCGCAAGACGGTCAAGGAGATCGGTTATACGCGTGCTAAATATGGTTTTGATTTCAATACTTGCGCGGTACTTACTTCGTTAAACGAGCAATCGGCTGACATCGCGCAAGGCGTGAATGCCGCGCTGGAACACCGGGATCCGGCTCAAGTGGATAAGGAAACCGAAAATATCGGGGCCGGCGACCAAGGCTTGATGTTCGGGTTTGCAACAAATGAAACGCCGGAACTGATGCCGCTTCCAATTGCACTTTCTCACCGGATCGCACGCCGTTTGTCTGAAGTGCGCAAGGACGGCACGTTGGAATATCTTCGTCCCGATGGCAAAACGCAGGTGACGATTGAATATGTTGACGGCAAGCCAAATCGAGTGGACACGATCGTCGTATCCACGCAGCATGCCGAAGAGATCAGTTTGGAGCAAATCCAAAAAGATATTAAGGAACAAGTGATCCTTCCCGTTGTTCCGGCCGAGTTGTTGGACGGGGATACGAAATATTTTATTAACCCAACGGGTCGGTTCGTGATTGGCGGACCTCAAGGGGATGCCGGTTTGACCGGACGTAAAATCATCGTCGATACTTATGGCGGTTATGCCCGTCATGGCGGGGGTGCCTTCTCGGGTAAGGACCCGACAAAGGTGGACCGTTCCGCAGCTTATGCCGCTCGTTACGTAGCGAAGAACCTGGTTGCTGCCGGATTGGCCGACAAGGTAGAAATCCAACTGGCGTACGCCATTGGGGTAGCGAATCCAGTTTCCATCAACGTGGATACGTATGGAACCGGTAAAGTATCGGAAGAGAAGCTGGTGGAGCTCGTTCGCGAGAACTTCGATCTTCGCCCGGCGGGAATCATTCGTATGTTGGATCTGCGCCGTCCGATTTATCAGCAAACCGCTGCTTACGGACATTTTGGACGTACGGACATCGACCTTCCTTGGGAAAGAGTGGACAAGGCGGAGGCGTTGAAGGTGCAAGCGGGACTTTAATTGTTGTATCATCATCTTAAAGGATACTCGAACTCACTCGTGAGGGAGTATCCTTTTTTTTGTTGCTCTGATTTCTAAACTCGAAGGGAAAATCTGCCGTTAATAGATATAGGTATGCGCTTCGTTGCCGATGAGGCTGACTTATATACAGAACTTGGCTTCAGGGAAGGGGAAGGTTACTAGACATGAAAAAGAGAGCATCCGCAGTTATAGCTATCTTACTGGCGGCAAATTTATTCGGTGGTGCTTTAGCAGGAGCGACTTCCGGCGTGACAACATCTTTTACGAATCTATCTTCAAAGACGGCGGTGGCTGCTTCGAGTATGCTGGGTGGAACAGTTAAAGTTAGCCCAGGGGACGGCGACCGGGGAGTCGGTATTAATACTTCTATTAAAATAGAATTTGAAAAAAGGGTGACATTCACTTCCCAAGACATCGCAATTACGGACACGAGTTCCGATACGCTATATGGTGAAATTCAATTGCGTCCGGCCTCGGGAGTGAATCAGGATTACCAAGAGTTGAATTTGACGCTACCTACTCTAGCAAATGGCAAGGAATATAAGATCTCAATTCCGGCAGGAACGTTTATCGAAGTAGATGGGAATAATCCACTTCCTATTATGGAATGGACGTTCACGACCGTATCCTCAAGTAATATCGCTCCAACGGCTGATACATTTACGCCGAATAATAAGAGCGAGCCATTGGCTGCAGGAAACCTGCTTACCTTGAGTGCCACGTTCAGTGAACCGATTGAGGCCGGCAGCGGGAGAATTCTGATCAATCGGGTTTCCGATAATAAGACAGTCGAAACGATTGCGGCTACTTCGGTTAGTTATCCGGATCCGACAGATCGAACGAAAATCCAATTCACGACAACGAAACTATCGGCCGGCGAACGATATTATGTCCTGATCGAAAATACGGCCTTTCGCGATGCCGATTGGACGCCGTATGCCGGTATCAATAACGCTAACCTGTGGATGTTCTCCGTTAAAGGAGCTCCTGTCACGGTTTCGCAATACGCGCCAACTGGAACCGGCATAAACCCGTCGGCCGCGTTACAGCTCAATTATAGCCGTAACGTGTATCCGGTTGGCGGCAACATCACGATTAAAGCGGGGACGGTCGTGCAGCGTACGATCAACGTCACCTCTACGGAAGTGACGGGAGGCGACTCCAAAACGATCGTCATTCAGCCGGCGGCGGCTCTCAGCATGAATACAACATACACAGTAGAAGTTCCGACGGGGGCATTTGCGGATAGCGACGGTAATCCGGCCCCGGCAGCCACTTGGTCATTTACGACGGGAACCACGACGTCGACGACGTTGGCCGTCAGTTCATTGTCTCCGGCCGATCGCAGCACGAATCATCCAGTAACGGGTAATTTGATTGCGACATTTAACCGGAGTATCGCACTGAATAATGCGTCCGGGATTAGCTTGTACAAGCAAGGAACTGCGACTTCTGTACCGGCGACCGTACAAGTGAACCCTTCGAACAACCGTCAGTTGATCATCGATCCGACGGGTAATTTGCAGGATGGGGCGACCTATTATGTGAACATCGCTGCCGGTGCCATCGTGGATTTAGCGGCAGGAGGAACCTCCTTTGGGGGACTGACCGGGACGAGCAGTTGGACCTTCCAGACGGTTAGTGCGGATAATACCGCGCCGACCTTGCAAAGCACAACGATGTACAGCAACTCGGTCATTCGTCTCCTTTACAATGAATCGCTGGACTCTTCGATTAGCTTGCTGACGTCCAGTTTCTCCGTCACTGTAAACGGCGAGACGCGCCAGTTAAGCAACGCGTACGTCTCCGGCGACAGCGCCTATGTAACCCTGGAAACCGGCGTAGCCGTCGGGCAGAAGGTGACCATCGCCTACACCGGAAACAGCGTCAGACCGATCCGAGATTTGGGGGGGAATGCAGCCGCTTCCTTTTCCAGTAGGGAAGTGACAAATGGCGTTGATTCGGTTCTGCCCAAACCAAAGGATGGTTATGTCTCCGGAAGTACGCTGGTCTTAAATTTCAGTGATACGTTGAAGAGCGTGTCGAGCTATGCTTATCAACAATTTTCAGTAACGGCAGATGGTTACTCCAAAGGTATTAACAGCATTTCGCAAAGCGGGACGACGTTGACCCTGTATCTTTCCAGTTCGGTATCCAATGGAGAAATTGTAAAAGTCTCCTATTCTCCAGGATCTTATCCGCTGCAGGACTACCGGGGACAGAACATTCCAAGCTTTTCCGATTACTTCGTAAGGAACTACAACGATACCCGTCCTCCCGAATTTACGGGGGTAGAGGGTTCGGGGAACAAGCTTGTACTGACATACAACGAAGCATTGCGTACGACAAGCATCCCGATGAAAAGTCAATTTTCGGTGCTTGTAAACAACTCGCCTGTTTACGTGACGAATGTAGAAATCGTAGGGAGTCAGGTTTACTTGACACTTGCCTCCTCGTTTACGCAAACCCAAGCCGTGACTCTCTCTTATGTGTCCGGGGTAGGTGGTATTGCCGATTTGAATGGAAACTTAGCGGGATATATCAATCTGCAGCCAGTTACCTACAGTACCGTCACGGAGGGCATCCGTTCCGCCATTGTACGCGGGGACACTCTCACGGTAACGTATAATACGTCACTCATGGCGTTGAGTTATATCCCCGTCAATCAGTTTTACGTAGCCGTCGATCAGACGGCACGTGGTCTGCAAAGTGCTTCGATCAGCGGAGATACCTTGACGTTGAAGCTGACTTCGGCGGTTACGCCAACCCAAGCCGTCAAGCTATCTTATATGACAGGGTCAGCGCCTTTATATGACTATCTGGGGAACATCCTGAAGAGCTACAGCGATATGCCTGTTCAAAACTTGACGGGAACGGGAACCGGCACTCCAGGAACCGGGGGAGCCAATGGTCAGCCTTCCTATCTTACGACGCTGGCTGCTGCCGATTACGGCAAAGCCGGGTTCGTCCTGGGATCCGGTGCGGCTCAAGTTTCTGGGGGCAGCACGCAGCACGGCCAAATCGTGAATAAATACACCCTGGATAATGCGAAGCTGCAGGAGTCGTTCAAATATTTGGCTAATAACAACGTCAACAGTCGGATGTTGGTTTTCGAAGTGCCGTCCAGCGAGAAAGCGGCGCTTGTTGCGGCACCGATGGCTGGATTCATGGATTTGTACAATAGCGGAAAAACGGGTTCTTTTGCCGTAAAATATGGAAACGTGCTCTATGAAGTGCCGGTAGAGAAAATCCCGTATGCTGAGCTTTCTCGCTCGCTAATGGCGGATACGCTGAATTCCGTTAACCTGCTGATCGAGTTGGAGACCGTTTCACGGAATCAGTTGCCTTCGGCAGGCGCTACAGGTAGCGTGACCTTAACTCCATTGGCAGACCCGGTTCAGGTTAGCGTGTCAGCCTTTAACACCTCGTCTCCACAAAACGATGTGGATGTCTCCCACAAAGGTCAGATTCACTATCGTTTATCGGGACAGGCATCGGTGGCAGACCAGGCCTCCTTAGTTAAATACGATGTGACCAATCGGACGATGGCCCATTTGCCTTCCAGCACGACCGGCAGCGGCGGGACGCTTTTGTTTGAAGGAACGACCTCCGGCAATGCCTTGATTGGTCCGGCCATCGGTTATAGCTATTTCACGGATACGACCAAGCATTGGGCGAAAAACGATATCGCCGAGTTAACCAACAAGCTGATTGCGAGTCCAAGATCATCCGGCTCCAACTTCGAACCCGACAAGAGCATCACTCGCGCGGAGTTCGCAGTGTTTATCGCGAAGGGGCTCGGCTTAGCCGGGGATGAGGCGAATGCCCGCCGCTTCCCGGACGTGTCGTCCGGAACGACGGCGGCATACATCGGGGCGGCGGCGAAGGCCGGGATCATCAACGGCAACGCCGACGGCACGTTTAAGCCGAATAGCAACATCACGCGGGAGCAGATGGCGCTGATGATGGTGCGGGCGATGGAATACGCCGGGTACGATACGTCGATGAACGGCGCGAGTACGGCAACGTTAACGAAGTTCAAGGATGCGGCAAAGATCCAATCCAAGGACACGGTGGCCAAAGCCGTGAAGGAAGGCATCATTCAAGGCGTGACGACGAATACGTTCCAGCCGCAAGGCAATGCGACGCGCGCACAGGCTGCGGTCATGCTGAAGCGTGTATTGGATAAACTGAACTATATTTAATCCACAATTTTTCCCGGCACTGGGGTGCGAAACCTGGTGTCGGGATTCTTTTTGCACACAAGTTATCCACGAAATTCACATTATCCACAATGCATGACGTCTCCGATTGAGAGAAACGAAAAAAGTTATCCCTGTTTTCCACAGCCTTTATCCCCAGATTCCACATTATCCACAACGAAGATCTTCCGAAATTCAACGAATGGATACATTCCTTCAACAAAATTGCTATTTTTCGTAACTTTTCCGGCTAAAAGTAGTCTATTAATAAGAGGTTACTAATAATAGAAGCACGTTAAAGAGGCATTTAAAGATGGGAGAGTTGTCTAACAAAATGGTAGTCAGAAGAGAGGAAACCGGAAGACACCAAGTCGATACCGATGTGAATGTGGTCGTGCGTCAAAACTCGAAATTGGCCCACCTGGTGGCAAAGAGCGGCAAAAGAATCGCCCTCGTCACGCTGGCGGGTTTGATATGGATTCAGCCTGTGATTGGCGTTGGGCCGATTGCAGGTCCGGCTTTAACCGCAGAAGCGGCGGCAAGCCAAACCGTTAAGCTTGGGGAAGAGATGATCACGTCCGGAGCCAAGCTCGTGAAATACGAGTACACGGTGACTCGGTCGGGCAAGCCAGTGAAAGTGCTCGCCGACGTGATTGAGGTGGATTTGACGAACCCTTACGTTCAATTGGACGTGATGACCGGCAAAGGGGGACAAGTAACGACAAGACAAAGCGTGGAAGGCATGGCCAAGGAGACGGGCGCCGTCGCGGGTGTCAACGGCGATTTCTTTGCGACCGCCGGCCAGGGCGTCCCGATGGGGGCGGCCGTCACGAAAGGAACCGTGGTCACCAGCCCGGCGCAGCTGCAGGGGATGTATGCTTTTGCCGTGCGGAATGACGGGACCCCGCTGATTGATCGTTTTGGCTTTAACGGCACGGTGTTCGCCGAGGACGGCTCGACGTTCCCGCTCACCGGGATCAACCAGGAATCCTATATGACAGAACCGGACAAAGCCTACAGCCACGTCAATAACATGTTCATTTATACCAGCGCGTGGAAAGCGGAGGAACGTCCGGCTGCCAGTGCGACAACGCCAACCGAGGTTCTGGTGCAAGGCGGCGTGGTTACGCAGATCTCCATCAAAGCGGCCATTCCGGGACCGGTGCCGGCGGATGGGTTTATTTTGCGTGCGCATGGTACGGCGGCCGATTATGTGGCTACGCACCTGCAGGTGGGTCAGCGCGTTGATGCGACCTATGAGCTGCGCTCCTTAACGGACGGGCAAACGGTGAATCCGGCAGACTTGAAAATGATGATCGGCGGACACACCCTGCTGGTCGACCAAGGTCAGGCATCGGCGTTTACCCGTTCGATTACGTCGATTAGCGGCGGCAGCGCCGTCGCACGGACGGCGGTGGGTTATTCCAAGGACGGGAAGACCGCTTATATCATTACCGCCGAAAAAAACAGCAACAGTACCGGCCTCACTCTAAAGGAGTTGCAAGGTTTCATGACGGGGATCGGCGTCTGGAAAGGGATGAACCTGGACGGCGGCGGCTCCACGACAATGGTCACGCGTCCGTTAGCGGAAACGTCGGCGCAGCTGACGTTTACGACGTCGAACGGATCGGCGGGGCAACGCGCGGTCGCCAACGGACTTGGCGTATTTACGAACGCCCCGCAGGGTACGCTGCTCGGCCTCAAAGTCAGCGGCGCTTCGACGCTGTTCATCGGCCAAACCGTACCTTACGCTTTGAAGGGATACGATACGTACTACAACCCGATCGATACGAGCGGCCTTCAAGCCTCCTGGCAAGCCAGCAACGGGAATTTGGTTTGGACCGAGGGCGGCTTTAAAGGCGTGAAGGCAGGGACTACCAAAATCACGGCCTCCAGCGGTCAAGCGAAAACGAGCATGGACGTGAAGGTGCTGGGGGGAACCGATCTGGAGAGCCTAACGGCGGGAACGACGTTCGCGCCGCTGCAAGCGGGAACCAGTGTCACGGTGGCCGTGAACGCGAAGCTAAAAGACGGACGCACCGTGGATGTTCCGGCGGAGTCGGTCAAGTGGACGTTCAGCGGGATGAAAGCGAGCGTGCAAGGCGGCGTGTTGACCGTGCAGTCCGTCAACAATGGCGCGAAGTTTGCGTATGCGACGCCATCCTATGACGGCTTTACCGGAACTCCGGTCGTTCTGTCGGCTTCGACGGAAACGATCTGGGAAAGCTTCGAAAACATCGCTTACCCAATCTCCTTCACCGGTCTGCCGGCTGAAGCAACGGGAACGGTATCCATTGTGCAAGGGGATGGTGAGCGCGCGAATTCCAAAGTGCTGAAGCTCGATTACGACCTGATGGGCGGCAGCGGCAGTAAGTTTGCTTACGCACAAATCAACGGCACAAGCGGCAAAGCGATACCGGACAACGCGACTACTCTGACGGTCGACGTGTTGGGAGATGCCAGCCTGAACTGGGTACGGGCGGAGTTGTCCGATGCCGATGGCAAGCCGGTTTACATCGACTTGGCTCGTCCGATGGACTTCACCGGTTGGAAGACGCTCACCGCCGATCTGACGGCAAGCAACATCAAGTTCCCGGCCAAGTTGAAGCGGCTGTATGTCGTCAACGTGGAGGAAGGGCAGGATGAACGTGCGCTGACGGGAAGTGTATCTTTTGACAACGTACGGTTCACGGCTCCTGCGGTCGGCGGCGGCAACTCCGACTTCCCGAGCGCAACAGCCGTGATGGTTCTTGGTCAGAAGTCGATGACGGTGAACGGGAAGAAGCAAGATCTAGAGGTTGCACCGCTGCTCAAAGACAACACGACGTACGTGCCGATCAAGTACGTGCTGGATGTGTTTGGCGGGAGCGCGGCTTGGAACGGCGCGGCCAAGAAAATCACCGTGACTCGCGGAGCCACGATTCTGGAGTTGACCGTCGGACAGAAGGCATTTTTGCTTAATGGGGTGTCTTCCAAAGCTGAGGTTTCTCCGATTATCGTTAACGGAAGGACTTTGGTCCCATTACGTTTGGTCTCTGAACAGCTTGGAATTGGCGTAAATTGGGAGAAGAAAACCAAATCCATTACCCTCGAATCATGATATGATTAGTCTGGGACTATTCGGACTAAGGAACGGAGAAGGATTGCGTGGATTTTCAAGCGGATGCCATAGATCGCGTTATTCATAATGCCGTAAATGTGTTAGAAAGCAGTAAGCTGCAGATCCTTGAGATACTTGATTCGGCCCGTAATGAGCTCAAAACGCTGAGCAACGAGCTGCAGAATGTCATGAAGGAAACAGCGGAAACGGTAGAGAAGGTCGACCAGCTCGAGGTAAACTACCGGAAATCTCGCATCCGGCTGACGGAAGTCAGCCGGGACTTCGTGCGTTACAATGAAGAGGACATCAAGCAAGCCTATGAAAAGGCAACCCAACTCCAGCTAGACCTGCTCATCTACCGCGAGAAGGAGATGTATCTGAAGGCCCGCCGCGACGAGCTGCAGAAGCGAGCGCGCAATGTGGAGAAATCGGTGGAGCGTGCCGAAACGATCAGTTCGCAGATGAGCGTCGTGCTGGAGTATTTTTCTGGCGAACTAGGACAAGTGACCCGGATTTTGGAATCGGCGAAGAATCGTCAGTTGATCGGATTGAAGATTATTTTGGCCCAGGAAGAAGAGCGAAAGCGCATTTCCCGGGAGATTCATGACGGTCCTGCCCAGCTTCTGGCGAATCTAGTGCTTAGGACGGAAATTGTAGAAAGAATGCTTGCTAAGCAGGAATTTAAGCTAGTGCAGGACGAAATAGTAGATTTGAAAGCGCAAGTTCGCTCGAGTCTGGAAGAGATGCGTAAGGTGATTTTTAACCTGCGACCAATGGCTTTGGATGATCTCGGATTGATACCGACGCTGCGCAAGTATGTGCATGACTATGAAGAAAAGACGAAAATTAGGGCAACCTTCGAAACCCGGGGCAAGGAGCACCGGATGTCCTCTCCAATGGAGGCGGCGGTTTTTCGGCTGGTCCAAGAAGCGTTAACGAATGCGGCGAAGCATGCTTTTCCGACCTATGTTGGCGTCGAAATTACGTACCAGGCGCAAATGATCCGCATCGTGGTGACGGACAACGGGCTGGGCTTCAAGGTGGAGCAATTGGAACAGAAGACGAAAGAGCATACGCACTTTGGATTAATCGGCATGCGGGAGAGAGTGGAACTGCTCGAAGGTCGGATGGAAATTGAATCGGCCGCCAACTTGGGCACGAAGATCATCATTCATATCCCAACCAACTCAGATAAGAGAAAGGAGTACCAGGATGGATAGTCTTACTAGCGGAACCAGACAAGTGATTAAAGTTCTCTTGGCAGATGATCATCAGTTATTTCGTGAGGGTCTGAAGCGGATTTTGAATATGGAGGAAGATATCGAGGTCGTTGGCGAATGCGGGGACGGCACCCAGGTGCTGGAGAGCTGCTTGCAGCTTCATCCGGAAATCGTTCTGATGGATATTAACATGCCCCTGCTCAACGGCGTGGATGCTACAGCCGAGCTGCGCGAGGCGCTGCCCGATGTGAAGGTCATTATTTTATCGATCCATGATGATGAGAGTTACGTGTTTGAAACGCTGCGCAAAGGCGCTACGGGTTACCTGCTGAAGGACATGGAGGCGGAATCCCTGATTAATGCGATTCGGACGGTAGCGGAGGGCAATGCGTTCATTCATCCGAAGGTGACGGGCAAATTGATTCAACAACTTCGCCGGATGGAATACCTGAGCGAGACCGGAGCGATTGCGGAAGATACCGCGATCCGTGAAGCGGGCGTGAAATTCGTAGCCGGCGACGACAATCCGCTGACCCGTCGGGAAGCTGAGGTGCTTCGTTTGATGGCGGAAGGCCGCAGCAACAAGATGATCGGCGAGCATTTGTTCATAAGTGAGAAGACGGTTAAGAACCATGTCAGCAGCATTTTGCAAAAAATGGACGTGGACGATCGCACCCAAGCGGTTATTAATGCGATTAAGTTTGGCTGGGTCACCCTGTAAGAAAGTAGCTTCATTATATTGTGCTTACCGTCCCGCGGCCGTGTCCGGAGTGCTTCGCGGGATCAGGATCAGAGGGCTTTTGCTGCCCGAGGTTACCATATTATTCATGATCTTGAAAAGTGAGGCGGGTGCCTCGTTGGCGCATGAAACGCCCTACCCGGAATTCGGCACCAGCCAAATACATAGTTGGCGGAACCCCGGCCCTCGCGCCGATGCGCCTTACCATGCGGTTCCTTCCGTAGGAGCCCAGTAACCGACCTTTGTGCGGCGGCATATATTGTCGCTATAAGGGAGGGTTCAAAAAGACAGGTTTGGAGCATCGAGAAGGTTGGATGAAGCTAGGGAGTGAGTAGCGGAGCGTAGGGAAACCTACGTGAGCAACGGAAGTCCCGGGTGAATTCAAGATTCGAAGCCGAATGACCTTCATGGAGCTGCATCGTGATCCGAAGATGACTTTTTGAACTACCTCGTTTGAGATGAGGGTTCAAAAAGACAGGTTTGGAGCATCGAGAAGGTTGGATGAAGCTAGGGAGTGAGTAGCGGAGCGTAGGGAGACCTACGTGAGCAACGGAAGTCCCGGGTGAATTCAAGATTCGAAGCTGAATCGCCTTCATGGAGCTGCATCGTGATCCGAAGATGACTTTTTGAACTACCTCGTTTGAGATGAGGGTTCAAAAAGACAGGTTTGGAGCACCGAGAAGGTTGGATGAAGCTAGGGAGTGAGTAGCGGAGCGTAGGGAAACCTACGTGAGCAACGGAAGTCCCGGATGAATTCAAGATTCGAAGTCGAGTCTCCTTCATGGAGCTACTACGTGATCCGAAGATGACTTTTTGAACTACCTCGTTTGAGATGAGGGTTCAAAAAGACAGGTTTGGAGCACCGAGAAGGTTGGATGAAGCTAGGGAATGAGTAGCGGAGCGTACGTTTTGTGTACGTGAGCAACGGAAGTCCCGGGTGAATTCGAGATTCGAAGCCGAATGACCTTCATGGAGCTGCATCGTGATCCGAAGATGACTTTTTGAACTACCTCTAATAGGAGGTGGGTACGGTGGTTCCTTATGTAGGTTGGATCCTGCTCAGTTACGGGATGGCCGCAGCGCTGGTGCATGTGCTGCACAGTCTGTATCTGCAAGGGAAACGGAAGGATCAAGCAATTCATTATATTCTCGTCACGAGCAATCATGAGAATCAAATGGAATGGTACTTGCGGGCACTCTCCTGGTATGCACGGTTGCGCGGTTTACCTCTGAGGGTAACAGTGCTCGACGAGAGCTCGCAGGATGACACGCTGGCGATCATGCGGAAGCTCGAATCGCAAGGCGAGATGGAGCTGACCGTGATCGGCTTGGCGGTGGTGCGGCAAGAGGATGTGGAAGCGCATGCGGCTTTGTTGAACGAAGAGACGCCTGTCTGCATCGATCTTCGCATCCCGCGGGAGGCGGACAAAATACCATATGTCCATGTGTAACACCCTTTCCGGGGCGAAGGGTTCCGGAGCTGATGACCGGCAGTGGATACAGGAAGGACAACCGCATATGACTAGGCTGGCGCATAGCAATGCGCAGTGTAAAGTGTGAAGCACACTCTTGATGGCGATAAGCCGGGGAGTGTGCTTTTTTGCATTCTGGGGGGAAACGGAGGAGATGGAAAGAGGACATGGGAAAGGTAAAGCTGGCTGACTAGTGGAGGAGGAGTAATGGGTTCGTAGTGATGGAGTAGCGGAGAGCTAAGAGGGGGGAGTGCTTTTTCGAGAACAAGGTGGTAGAGAGGGGGCGGATGGAAGGTGATGGCGTGGAGTAATGGGATCGTGCGAGAAGTTGGTTTGCGAGAGGAAAGTGAGAGTGAGGGGGAAGGTTGAGGGGGGTCAACGAGAGGTTACTGATGATTGCGGTTGAGGGGCAGAGAGTAATTAGAGAGTGGAAGAAGCCGGTGTATGAGGGGAAGGAGGGAGTGAGCGAGAGGAAGCTTACGTTGCGGTTGAGGGCAAGTGAGTAATGAGAGAGTGAAAGAAGTGGTAGGGGAGAAAGGTGGGAGTGAGCTGATGGGATTGAAGCTGAGGAGTAGGGGGGATCAGTATCCATCGGAGTTGTTGTTCTCTTCAAGTTCGCGTGTGTTGGCAGCTCTAACGGAACTCAGGGACGTTATTTGCCTAGGATTGCGAGTATTCAAATTGTAACGGAACGAGGAGACCTTATTTGAGCAGAACTTGGGAGATTTGCATGCTCTATGGCCGAATAGGGTCTGTAGGTTCCGTTAGCCTGGAAAATAGCCGGGAAATGTGCGGATAAGGTCTCTCAGTTCCGTTACGTTGGGTAACTCCGAAGCAGGCGTGATGGAGGTCGTTATTGAGGCGTTTTAAAAGACAAGATGCGACATCAAGTGTGAGGATTTTGGGGAATCAAGTCGAAGAAAAGGGGCGAAATAAGAATTCCAAAAAACAAATATCAGAAAAAGAGGAATTATCTGATAATTGTTGAAATATGGATAATACTGCTAGATTTTAGGAGGAGAGTGGTAATGTGAGGGGGAGTTTGTATGCGGTAAGATCCAAGTCAGGATGGGAGCTACGAGTAAGCTTGGATCTGAAGGTTGATTTGTCTTGGTGGATGGATAGGAATTCCGAATCTATGTATTTGTTATCCGACGGAATGCCGCTGGGGTGGGCTGTTGAGGTGAGGGATCACTTCAAGTTGTTGGACGAGATGGATCGTTGGTCCGATCGGCAATGGGATCAAATGTTGGTAAGAGAGCTGCAGGAGGAGTTGCGGATCGAGGCGAGGTTGATGAGTTCAGAGAAATCAAGAGATCTGGGGGAGTTGCTGAAGAGAAGTTCCTTGTTAGGCGAGCGTCGGGGTTGGTTGTGGAAGGAAGGCCGGGTGACGGAATTAGGATGGGAGTTCACGGAGAAGGGGGCGTTTAAGATGGAGCGAAACATTTCGGGACCCATGTTGGTAGGGAAGCTTCCTGCAGACAAGGTTGGAAAAACGAGCGAGGTTGAAGCAGGCGAAACTAGCATGTGGGGCGGAGCGGGGGCGTGGGGCGAAGCCACGCCCCTAGTGGAAGCCGCGCAGCGCCTTGCGGCTGCGCTGGAGGGCCGCTCGCTGCTGGAAGCGGAGCTCCAGCAGCTGCTGGCGGAACGCCTGCCGGGCTTCGCACCGGCCTGGCGTTCCGCCGTCCAGCACGCGCACCTGCAGGGGCGCGTGCAGCTCACGGCGGGCGTGGCCTCCGCCCGCCGCCGTGATGCGGGCCCGCGCTGGCGCCGGGCCCGGGCCCCACGCTGCCGGCGCTGCGGCAGCGAAGTGCATCGCCGCACGCCATGCGGGTCGTGCGGCTCGCGCGGCTGCGCCTACTGCGAGGCGTGCCTCGCGCTCGGGCGCAGCCGCTCCTGCGCGCTGCTGCTGCGCGGCAGCAGCGCGGGGGCCGTGCCGCCGCCGGGGGCGGGAGGCGGCACGGCCGCGGGCCTGGCCCCCACCGGGTCCCTGCTGGACCGGTGGGGGCTGAGCCCCGCCCAGCGCAGCGCGGCGGGGCAGGCGCTGCGCTTCCTGGCGCAAGCGCAGGAAGCTCCTTTACCTGGCGGGGCCCGCAATAGACCCGCCCTTGTCCCAGTTCTGCGACGCTCGCACCCTATGGTTTCCCACCCGCCTCGCTTCCTACTCTGGGCCGTCACCGGCGCCGGCAAAACCGAGATGATCTTTCCCCTGTTGCGCTATGCACTGGACCGAGGGGGGCGGGTCTTGGTCGCCACGCCACGGCGCGACGTTGTGTTGGAGCTGGCGCCGCGGGTGGCAAAGGCTTTTCCCGATGAGCCCCTGGTCGTCCTGTATGGCGGGAGCCCGCAGCGCTGGGAGGATGCCCGGTTGATCCTAGCCACAACCCATCAGTTGTTGCGGTTCTATCATGCGTTTGATCTGGTCGTGATCGATGAGTTGGATGCGTTTCCGTACCATAATGATCCGATGCTTGGCTTCGCAGCAGAGGCCGCCTGCAAACCGAAAGGCCGTTTTATTTTCCTCTCTGCAACGCCTCCCGTACGCTTGCAAAAGGAGATCCGAGCCGGTCGTCTGCCGCACGCCAAAGTTCCGGCGCGGTATCACGGCAGTCCGCTTCCGGTCCCGGAACGGATCATAGCGGCAAACATCGAGCTTTGCCTGCGGCGTCATTCTCTACCCCCCGCACTGTTGCGCCCTCTCCGGCATTCGGAACAGCGCGGGGCACAGATTTTTATCTTTGTGACACGGATCCGCCAGATACCGGGTTTCTCCCAGCTCCTACGTTCCTATTTTCCCGGTATCCGTATTGAGGGAACATCCTCCACGGATCCGGACCGGAACGAGAAAGTGTTGGCTTTCCGAGAAGGAAGGATTCGAATGTTGATTACTACGACGATTCTGGAGCGCGGCGTGACCGTGCCCAAAAGCGATGTATACATAGTAGACGCGGACAGCGACCTGTTCGATGAAGCTTCTTTGGTGCAAATGGCCGGAAGGGCCGGTCGTTCCAAGGACGATCCGAATGGGAAAGTCGTATTTGCTGCCCCGGCTTGGACCAAATCGCAGCGAGGCGCCATTCGGCAAATTCGGATGATGAACGCCGCTGCTTATAAAAACGGGTTTTTAAAGGTAAAGGAGGGTCAATAATATGATGAAGTCATCCCTGAGTGTTGCGAATCGCGGGCCACGGACGAGAGGCCGTAATTGGGATCGGGCAAAGATTTCCCGGATTCCCCAGCAAAGTCCCTATGTACTGTCCAGCGGCAGGTTTTTCCCGGGTCAAGTGGATGGTGATGCGTTTGCCGAGAATAGGTACATCCCGAATCGAGCGCTACAGGGCGGGAGGTCTGTTTCAGCAAAAAAAAGGGGACAAACGGCGAATGGCGTCCATTCTGCGGATGATTTCTTATCAAATTCCTTGTCCTCGAGTATTTACAGCTTCTATGAGGGGAAAGGCTTTACCTGGACCCGCTTACTATCCCCGCTACATCAATTGCTGGCGCCACCCGCAATTCCCTGTTTGGCCTGTGGCAAGACGATTTCCGACCGCGTGCGGGGCTACCCGGAAATTTGCTTGTCCTGCTATATCTCGATTCCGTGGATCAAAAGCCCTCGCTGCCGGATCTGCGGCCGACAAGTGGGCTGCCCGGACTGTACCCGTTCGGGTCAAGCTCCCCGCAGTTTTGTGATGAATCGGAGCGCTGTCGCCTACAGTCCGGCCATGCGCGAGTGGCTTGCGCAATACAAATACCGCGGCAATGAGGCGTACGGTGCTGTCCTGGCACGAATGACAGGAATGGCTTACCGGCGGATGATCAAAGAACTAGATGAAGCCGGCTATAGTGGCAACGGGCATGGCAACAACGGAACTCCCTTTCGTTTCCATGCCGTAACCGCCGTCCCGGTCAGCAGCGACCGTATGCAGGAACGGGGGTTTAATCAAGCCGCCCGGTTGGCCTATGGGGCTGCGTCCGCAGGACAAATTCCCCTGTTGAACCTGCTGGAACGTTCCCGGCATACCGAAAAGCAAAGCTTCAAAACCCGCTGGGAACGCCTGCACGATCTGCATGATGTGTTCCAGCCTACAGCCCAGGCAGCGGACAAGTTGTTAGCAGCAGTAGATGCCGTGAAACGGAATCGGAGTAACCCCTCCGCTTGGTCGGTAACCTGGCTTCCTCAAGCTGTGAAGCCGGATCCTTTTGCCCGAATTTTGCCCGATTCTTCACCCGAACCGGTACGTCTGTTGCTGGTAGATGACGTATATACGACAGGGAGTACGCTGGAGGCCTGCTCCCGGATACTGCATGAGATCTGCGAGCGAATCGGGCGACGCGCCGAAATTTATTGTTTGACTTGGGCCCGATCTTAACCTAATTTCTTACAAATTTCTGCAATTCTGTTGACAAAGATATAGACGAATCCCCCTCAAATAAGGTAATCTAGCATCAAATGATGATTTAGAGAAAGGACGTAAGAGCATGGGGTTGAATCTTGCGAATTGTCCACGTTGCGGAAGATTGTTTGCCAACAATTTCAGAGACATTTGTCCTTCTTGCATAAAAGAAATCGAAGATGAGTACGAGAAGTGCTTGAAGTTTTTGCGTGAGGAGAAGCTGGCTACGATTCAAGACGTCTCCGACGGTACGGGAGTTTCCATCCGACAAATCACCAAGTTCATCAAGGAGGGGCGTATTTCGGTTGCCAACAACCCGAATATGATGTACCCCTGCGAGGTGTGCGGCGTGCTGATTCGGGACGGGAATATGTGCGATTCCTGCCGTAACCGGTTAACCCGTGATCTTGCGGCCGCTGCTAAGGATGAATCCGGGAAGAAGTCGGGTCCCGACGATAGAACCGGTAGCGGTGCTTATAGCGCCGTCGACAAATTCCGTAGTCCCAAATGACTAAAACCGTGATTCTTTGGCATAATATTCTCAAACATCCAATGCTTCGCTATTAAAAATGATTTCAAAGCCGCCGATAAACTTAGTAAAGATTATCGGCTTTTTCTATTTGGAAGGAAGGTGGAACCCATGAAAATTAATGAAACCGGACGGGTTGGAGCCATCAATAACTATCAACGCCAGGTTGAATCTCAACATAAAGATACAGGCAGCAAAGCTCGCCGTAAGGATGAAGTATCCATTTCGGCGGAAGCCAAGGAACTGCTGAAGGCGCAGGAGGTTGGATTTAATCCTGAGCGGGCTCAGCGGATCGAGGATTTGAAGACGCAAGTCTCCTCGGGTACTTATCACGTGGAAGCCGGCAAAATCGCTGACAAGCTTGCTCCGTACTTCAAGTCTTTTCTGAACGAGTAATAGGAGGCGGCTATGGCTATAAAACGACTGATTGATGCGTTGAATCAACTGGTTGATGTCCATCAAACCATGTTAGCGTCGGGACAGGCCAAGAAGGAAGCCATCATGAAGGACGACATCGAGTCCTTGATTCAAATCATGAATCAGGAGTCCCGGGTGATGAAGCGGATTGCCGCTTTGGAGGAAGAACGGGTTGCTGCCTGCCAAGTTTTTTTGCAGGAAAAGGGGATTAAGTCGGCGCTTAACTTGACCATTACAGAGCTGGCTCGGCTTGTGTTTGATCCCGAGGAGAAGAAAGCTCTATTGCATACGCAAAAAGCGTTATCCAAGACGCTGAATGAGTTAAAATTCATTAACGATTTGAATCAGAAGTTGATTGAGCAATCGCTCGCATTCGTCAATTATTCGATGGATTTGTTAGGGGCTTCGCCGATGCAGGAGGCAACCTACAAACCGCCGACAGATAAACCGACAGGCTCCAAGGGGCCGGGCTTTTTTGATGCTCGGGCTTAGCAGTAAGCCGACAAGGAGGAACTTATGACATCGACATTCCATTCGCTCGAAACCGCGAAGCGAAGCTTGTTTACACAGACGATGGCTCTAAATACAACCGGCCATAATATCGCGAACGCCAACACGGACGGTTATTCCCGACAAACGGTGAAAATGAGCGCGGCCCGTCCTTTGGAAGCTTACGGAATCAACCGTTCTGTAAATCCGGGGCAATTGGGTACCGGGGTGGAAGTCGTTTCGGTTGAACGGATCCGGGAACAGTTCTTGGACGAGCAATTCCGCAATGAAAATAAATCGCTTGGCGCTTGGAATATCCAATACGACACGCTCGATAAGCTGCAAACGATTATTAACGAGCCTTCCGATACTGGAATCAGCGCACTCGTAAATAATTTCTGGAAAGCATGGTCCGACTTGAGTAAGGACCCTGAGAACATCACGAACCGGAAAATCGTCAAGGAAACGACCCTCGCTCTGACGGATGCATTGAACCATACCAGCAAACAGCTTAGCGATTTGAATTCCGACTTGACGAACAACGTCGCAGTGAACGCGTCTGATATGAACTCGATCCTCTCTTCGATCGGTGACTTGAACCGGCAGATCACCCGGATCGAAAGCTTGGGCGATAAAGCTAACGACCTTCGGGACCAACGGGATTTGCTGACGGATCAACTGTCCAACTTGGTCAATGTCGAGGTGACTGAGCTTCCGGAAGGCTATCAGATTACTATGGGCGGACAAGTATTGGTTGCGGGTGAGAACCCGACGCCAATCACGGCTGACTTTTTGCAGAATGCCTATGCTGCGGGAACACTAAACAACGGCGAGATTTATGGGATGATCTATTCCCGCGACACCTATGTTCAGGATTATCAGAGCCAGCTTGATCAATTTGCGAATACGTTGGTCAACGGGGATATTACCGTAACCATTCCGGCTGGGGCGATTTTACCGGAAGGTACGGTCATCGGTACGCAAACCTTCTCGGGACCTACCCGTACACTGGCTGATGACCTGACCGTGACCATTAAAGGCATTAACGCACTGCACAAGCTCGGTTACAGCGCGAATGATGGAGCTCCTGTCCCTGGTGGCGATTTCTTTGCAGCCAAAGACGGCGGAACAGCGATCACGGCCGGCAATATCACCATGAGTCAGGCGATTTTGGACGATCCCAGCTTGATTGCAACCTCGCTGAGAACCACTGGTTCCGGCACCACGGAAACGGTGGTCAAAGGGAACAACGGTCTAGCGTTGATCATGGCCGATCTCAAGGACGTGAAGTTCACCTTCGGCGGTGGCCAAACGGCAACATCCACGATTGACGACTACTTCAAGGCCATCGTTGGACAAGTCGGTGTACAAGCGAATGAAGCCAAACGACAAGCCGACAACGCGCTGATCCTAACCGACCAGGTGAACGCCAAACGCCAATCGGTCAGCGGCGTCTCCCTCGACGAGGAAATGTCGAACATGATGATGTTCCAGCACGCCTACTCCGCAGCCGCGCGCTTCATGACAACCTTCGACGAAGTGTTGAACAAGCTGATTAACGGCACCGGTGTGGTAGGACGTTAAATGATATAAATGATTTTTGATAGTATTCAAGCCTAACATGTTTCGCAAGCTAAGGAGGTTGAATCAATGGCTTTACGCGTCACATCCAATATGATGAGCAACCAGGTGCTTCGCAACCTGAATCGCAACCTAAACAAAATGTCCGAACAGCAAAATCAGCTGTCCACCGGACGTAAAATCAATAAACCTTCCGACGATCCCGTCGGCGTAACCTACGCGCTCCGCTATCGTTCCGAGTTATCGGCGAACGACCAGTACCAAAAAAATGTGGATACAGCATTAAGTTGGCTGGATATGACAGATACTTCGATGTCACAGGCGGAAAGCATTATGGAAAGGTTGAAGGAACTAACAGTAAAGGCAAGTAGTGGTACAAATCCCCAGAATGCATTGGATAGTATCTCGGCCGAAATTCAACAACTTAAGGTCCAATTATCCGATATTGGGAATTCTCAAATAAACGGGAAATATATTTTTAATGGGCAAACCTATGACATAAAGCCATATAATTCTATTGATCCAGCTTCAGTAGTGACTGATCCTGGTAGTGTGGAGTATGCTGTTGGACAAGGAATTTTATTCCAAATTAACACAACGGGGAATGAGTTTTTCGGAAATAACGGAGAGCAAGATAACGTATTTAGTATAATAGATCGATTAACTACGGCTATGAGCGGTACTAGCAGCAGCAATTTTGATGATATCGCAAAGGAACTTAGCAATATCGACTCAAGAACAAATAAAATGTTAGCGGTTCATGCAGAAACAGGTGCTAGAACGAATCGCGTCGAACTAATGGAAAGTAGACTTTACAATGAGGAATATAGCCTTACAGAGCTACAAACTAAGACAGAAGATGCCGATATTGCTGATTTAACAATAAAGGCAAGTGTGTCATCTAATATATATCAAGCCTCATTAGCTGCAGGTGCTAAGATTATTACTCCTACACTAATTGATTTTATACGTTGAAATACTTTGTTAACAGGCTATGGACTCGAAGTTCGTAGCCTTGCTTATTATTAGGAGGAACATATATGGACTTAAGTGTGATTCATGGACAAAAAATATCGATGAACGGCTCGCTTCTAGGATTTGAATATCTGAATGAGTTTACAATATTTCCTTTTGAAGAAAACCCAATGTTTGCACTCCTTCAATCTGACGAAGATGATTTTATTGGTTTTATTGTAGCGACACCCTTCAGCCTTTTTGAAACATATCAATTTGAAATATCGGATATTGATAAAGAACGGATTAATTTGGAAAACTCTGAAGATGCTTTAGTGCTTGGAATCTTAACGATTGGTGAGAAGTTTGAGGAGTCTACCATGAATTTAGTAGCTCCTATCGTAGTTAACATAAAAAATATGAAGGGAATTCAGTTGGTATTACCACCAACATACGAGTATATTACGAAAGCGCCTATTAGCTAATAAACACTTGAAGGAAGGTGGTGGTCCTTGTTTATGTTGATACTAACTCGCAAAAAAGGTCAGTCAATTATTATCAATGATGATATAGAAATAATTATTACTGCTATTGATGGTGATCAAGTAAAAATAGGAATAAATGCACCTGCAGACGTTCTGGTGTATCGTAAAGAAGTGATCGAATCCATTCGAGATAGCAATAGGGCGGCTATTGTCTCGCAGGCAAACCTGGATATGCTAAAAAAAATGATGAAAAAGTAAAAAAACGACAGGATTATTTTGTGATTTGTATTAAAAAACTAAAAATACTGCCGATATAATATATGTGGGTGCACCACAATTCCACACGGAAGTGGAAAATTATATATTTCAGGGAGGAAAATATCAATGATTATCAACCACAATCTTAACGCGATGAACGCTCATCGCAACCTGCAATCCAGCAACATTGCTCAAGGCAAATCTAGTGAGAAATTGTCTTCCGGTTACAAAGTAAACCGTGCAGCTGACGACGCTGCTGGCCTCTCGATTTCCGAGAAAATGCGCACGCAAATCCGTGCATTGAGCCAAGCTCAGTCAAACGTACAAGATGGTATTTCGATGGTACAAACGGCTGAAGGCGCAATGAATGAAGTATCCGATATGTTGTCCCGTATGAAAGAATTGGCTGTTAAGGCAGCTAACGGAACATACAATGCTTCGGATACTGCAGCAATCAATGATGAGTACAAAGCATTGGGAACTGCAATCGACAACGTTGCTAATAAGACAACTTTTAACGGTATTACTTTGTTGAATGGCGCCGTAGCTTCTAAAAATATTCAAATGGGTGACAACTCCGGAGACACGATTACTGTAACATTGGCCGATATTAAGTTGGCTACTCTTGCCGTAGGTACTGATGCAGCCGCAGCTGGCGCCATGGGCTTGATTGATACGGCTATCGGTAAAGTAAACACTGCCCGTTCCGCATTTGGTGCCGTTCAAAACCAAATGGAACATACGTTCAACAACTTGGGCGCTACTACGGAGAACCTGCAATCTGCTGAGTCCCGTATCCGTGACACCGATATGGCTAAAGAAATGATGAACTACACCAAGTTGAACATTCTTCAACAAGCTTCTACGTCTATGCTTGCCCAAGCAAACCAAGCACCTCAAGGTGTTCTTCAATTGCTTCGTTAATTTTTTCCGAAATCATTATAGAAGCCCATTACATCGTAATGGGCTTCTGTTTTTAAGAAGAAGGAGTTATCCATGCGTATTAGTGTTTGTATAATTGTCAGAGATGAGGAAACAAAAATTGCAGACACCTTAAGTTGTATTCCGAGCGGTTATGAGATTGTTATACTGGATACTGGATCTGTCGATAGAACTAAAGAAATAGCTCGGAGTTTTGGTGCCCAGATCTTTGATTTTATGTGGTGCGACGATTTCGCAATTGCTCGAAATAAAGCTTGCTCTTACGCTAGTGGAGATTATATTTTAATGATTGATGCGGACGAGCACTTAGTGCCTGGAGCTGATATGATCATTCAACAATTTATCTCAGATCATTTTGATATTCCTGGAGCCGTACTTATCGAGAATCAAATCGGTAATGAAGTGATGCGACATCGTATGGTTCGTTTCTTTCCTAATAACCGAAAGTTTTATTTCAAAGGAATTGTTCATGAGCTACTGTATGTCGAGGATAAACCGGCTCCATATTTACCTATGCCATTAGTCTTGCAACATTTTGGCTATGGGGAAGAGGAGTACCAAGAAAAAAACAAGTTTGAGCGATATATTGAGTTATATCGAAAACATCTAGAACAATCCCCAAATGATGGTTATATGCTTTACCAAGCAGGAAAACTGTATTATTCCGTAAAGAGATATGAGGATGCCGAGGAATTTCTGATAAGAAGCTATGAACAACAGGAGCGCGACCGACTTTATTTTCCTGTGATGATTGTAATGCTGGGTTATATATGGAAGGAGTTGGGGCGGCCAATCGAAGCAAACGAACTTCTCAAGGAGTATCAGTTTGATTATCCTGATTTTCCGGATATCCCTTTCTTAAGAGGTCTCCTAGCTATGGATTTGGGTGATCTACCAGCTATTGAACAGTCATTTCTTCAAGCATTGGAAATAGGGGAAACAACAAAATTTACTTCGGTAAGTGGTGTAGGCTCTTATAAAGCGGCTTACAATTTAGGATTGTTCTATGAATTGACGGGTCGAGTAGTGGAGGCAAAGACATGCTACACGACAGGAGCTAATTATTCGTTTGCACCTGCAATAGAGAGACTAGGTTTTTTACAGTAGATCTTTAAATAAACGAGTAAAATATCGATAAATATGATATAAGGTTTGATTTGGGGAGGCGAAACGATGCCAATAAGAATAACTGGTATGGGCTCAGGACTCGATATTGATAAGTTGGTAACGGATTTGATGAAGGCTGAAAGAATGCCGCTTGATACTCTTAAACAGAAAAAGACAAAGATAACCTGGGCTAGTGATCTATATCGGGAGATCAATACAAAAATGAGTACATTAAAAAACGCTCTCGATAAAATTAAATTAACTGCGGATTGGAAGGACTATAAGGCAACTTCCAGTAATGAGTATGCAGTGACGGCTACTTCGGCAGCTGGTGTGCCTGTTGGGAGTCATTCCGTAGAAGTAAAACAGTTAGCTAAGGGAGCAACGATTACAGGTAATGCTCTGGCTAGTTCTTTTGATCCTAAAACTCCATTAGGAGTGGAAGGAACCTTAACAATTGCAGGTGTGGAAACCCCGATTGCTTATAGTGCGAATGATACATTGACGGATATTATGAATCGGGTCAACTCTTCATCGAGCGGGGTGAAGATGGCTTATGATGAGCTAAAGAAACAAATTTCAGTTGTTACTAAAGAAACCGGTTCAGCGGTAACCTTAAGTATTTCTGATTCAAAAACAACGGATACAGGACCCGTCCCCGGTGACTTGTTTGCGAAGATAGGCATTACTTCCACCGCTGCAACGGGGCAAGATGCTGAAGTCATTATTGATGGAACAACAGTTAAACCATCTAAGAACACCTTTACGGCTAACGGGATCACTTATACATTCAAACAAGAGAATACGACCTCAACCATTCAAATTTCTGGCGATAATGAAGGAATGGTAAAACAGATCAAAGATTTTGTGGAGCAATACAATTCAACCATTGAGTTGCTGAATCAAAGGGTCAAAGAGAAAAAGTATCGCAACTTTGAGCCGCTGACAGACGACCAAAAGACCGATATGAAAGAGGCCGACATTACCAATTGGGAGAGTAAAGCTAAGAGCGGGCTGTTAGGAAATGACGATATATTAAACACGGCATTAAGAGGAATGCGAGATATTATTAACGATACGGTTTCATCACTTCCATCAGAGTATAATGCGCTATTTAAAGTTGGTATCTCAACTATGCCCTATAACTCAAACTCTCCTAATGACTCCGGGAAATTAATGATTGATGAAGAGGCCTTGAAAAAAGCCATATCCGAGGATGCGGGGAGCGTAGTTGGTCTATTCTCAAATTATCCGGAAGGCATCGCCAATAAATTAAGTAAAAGAGTAAACGATAGTATGACTCAATTGGTTGATAAAGCTGGGGGGGCTGGAACCCCTTCAGATAGTGTAACGACAACATTAGGCTTACGAATTAATGATATGAATAAAAAAATCGAGACCCTCAATGATAGAATTTCAAGTCGTGAAGAATACTATTATAAGATGTTTGCTGCGATGGATTCTGCTGTTGCCAGTAATAACTCTCAACTAAATTGGTTGATGCAAAATATGGGTTGAAAGAAGGGAACTTGATGGATAATAGAGTTAGTCCGTCAATATCCAATAGTAGAGCATTTACCACCTTAGAGAGTAACACCAGCAATTTGGATAATGTACGGACAAAAGAGGCAATTTCTAGTACGGATTTGTTGCACAAAAAGGCCTGGGAGTTAACTATTCCTGATGCTGCTTTTCAACGAGCTCTTGAGAAAGTTAATAAGGCACTTCAAGGAATCGATACCAAATTAGAATATAGTGTACACGAAAAGTCAGGCGAAATTATGGTTAAAGTGATCAATCAAGAAACAAATGAGGTTCTTCGTGAAATTCCTCCTGAAAAGTTTTTAGATCTGGTTGTAAAGCTACAAGAATTATCCGGAATATTTATTGATGAAAAGAGGTAATAGCCTTGATGGGTCAACAGGCACAAGAAACGTATTTGCGAATGCAAGTGCAAACGGCCGCTCCTTGGGAATTGACAACTATGCTATTTAATGGAAGTATCAAGTTCATGAAGCAGGCCAAACTTGCTATCGAAAATAAAGATTACGAATCCAAAAATGCGAATATCAAGAAGACTATAGATATTCTTGATGAATTGTTGATCACTTTAAATCATAGTTATGACATTTCCAAACAACTACAGGCTCTTTATAACTATATGAAGGAACGATTGTTCCTGGCTAATACGAAACTATCAAATGATTATATTGAGGAATGTATTGATCTGATGGTGGAATTAAGAGATACATGGGTTCAGGCAATGAAAGGAATGGCTACAACCTCTGCGAAGGTACACTCATGATGGATGAAGATATGTTATCGAAACTGCATCGTATGAGGGATATTTCGATTGAATTATGTCAAATAGATCTTGATGATGAAGCGAGCTTTCAGGTGATTATCAAATTGCAAGAAGAACAAGTATCCTTAAGAGAGATGCTCAATGGGTTGATTTCTAATTATCGAAACGTTGATCAAATCCAACAATTATTTATAGAGTGTTACGAGTATGAGAAGGAACTCCAACAAAAAATACTACAGAAACGCCTTTTTGCGGAAGAACAAATAGATAAAATCCGTGCAGGGGCACTTTCCAAAAATGTGTACTCTGGTTATTTCCGACAGCCTGAAGGCTATTTTTTTGATAGTCGTAACTAAAATAAAGAGAAGCAGCTACGAGCTGCTTCTCTTTATATCTTTATGTTTCTAAATTGAGGGAAACGGCGGTAGTACTGTTCAATCATTTCGGCTTTGACTTTCGGGTTTTGCATGGAAATGACCAGAGGGTACAACTCATGGTTATAGGGTGAATTGTCAATCGCCTCACTGAAATACTGCATAGCTTCGATATCATTACTTATGGATAAATAGTAAAATCCTATATTCATATAGCCCAGGAATTCAAGTTGATTCTGTTGTAACAATGCCGAATAGTAATCAAATGCCAATTGAAATTGGTGACAGTAGAAGAAGTAGTTACCTAGCTGGTTGGCCAAGGTATTATAGTGCGATGAGAAATTTTTGATTAATTTATCATATTCCTCATAATACCCGGATTTAAATAGATCAATTAAGATTTGAACGATGAAGTCAATATTGATCGAATTTGAACTACTATCTCCTGTGTTTTTTATTAGTAAATACAAGTCTTTGATATCGTATTGATTATCTTCTGTTTCAATCAAATGGTTTAGAAATGACTCATCCTCCCATAAACAATAAGCAACCCCAATAAGACGATTATGATACCCGGGGTCAGAGATTTGATCGCCCTTGGACAAGTATTCAACGAAGGCCTCTTTCTGATTTGAAACCAAAGCATAGTGCATATGGTAATTTGAAGGAATAATGACTCCTTTAGCAATGCATTCTTCATAAAATAAATTTGACAATTGTGGATTCCCAATTAGCAAACTTGCTTGTAGTAAGCGGATGGAACCTTTTGAGGGATTTTCGTTTGCGTACAATTTTTTTATCAAACCGTATATAGAAGGGAGTTCATCAGTTATAAGTAATATGTTAATCAATTGTTGTAAATGGATTAGTTCATTATTCCGCAACTCAATTAGTTTAATTAGAATTTTTACCGCATTCGAATGATCCAGCGTCCTAAGATATATTTCTTTTAGCCCTGTATAACACAAAATACTACAGTTTGGTGAAATCACCCAGTAGTTTTGCTTTAATTCGGACAACTTCTGTGCGATATCTAATCCCTGTTTGTACAAAGCTACGGCATGATTATAATAACCTAAATAATGATAGTAACTTCCCTTTAAATAAATGAAATCCACACAGTTTGGCCAACGATGAATACTATCTTCTAGTATGTCTAAGGCCTCTTTTATGTTTCCACTTTGAGCCAGTAAAGTGATTATTTTGTACTTACAATGTAAAATAAAGGATCTTGATTGGGCTCGTTTCGAGTCTGCACGTCTGTAATAATATAGTGCCTTCTTTTTATCACCCAAAGCGTCATATTCATTACCAAGAGTAAAATAGTCATATTCATCAAGTTTCTTGTTCTTCTTCATTTCCTCAAATATAGCTAAATTACGTTCACGCTTATTCTTACTTATGACGGTTTCATTTGTATAGCCGGTGTGGTAAATCTTGCATTCCATTCTCTCTACAAACAATTCACCCTGAGTCCACTTGATTTGTTCATGAATTGGATTGTGAAATGCAACTTGCGGGTGATTCGAAAACAAACGAATAGCAAATGACTCTATTAGATTCTCTGTAGAAGTTCCCTTACCGGTAAAGTTGTAGATAGGCATGATGAACCCTAGAGGATCAGAGCTTTCATGGTTGCGAAGTTCTTCTAAAATAATGGGGTGCTCCTCCGGCACAATATACTCATCTGCATCAAGGATGAGGATCCATTTACCAGTGGCTTTCTTCAAAGCCTCATTCCTAGCAGCCGAAAAATCATTGATCCATTGAAAATCGAAAATATGGTCAGTAAACGAGCGAGCAATCTCTTTAGTACGATCTATTGACCCGGTGTCTATAATAATAATTTCATCTGCTAGACCTTTGACACTTTCAAGACAGCGTGCAATGACGTTCTCTTCATTTTTAACAATCATACATAACGACAAAAAAGGCACAATTTACCTCCTCCACAAACTCATGCTGCTTATTTAGTATATCGGAAAAAAGTGAATATGGAATAAGGAAAAAACATACATGGAATGCTTGCTTTAGATTCCTTCGACTTTGGCCGATATATTAATTATCCTAGAATAAAGAGGCGAGTTAAGGAATATGGAGAGGATCTTAATTTTTGGAGATAGTTTTTCATTGCCTCGGTTTTATGAAAACACTTCTATTTTAGAAACGCGATACCAGGATACATATCCTGAATTTCTTAGAGTTTTGATTGAGGAAAGTGATTTTCATACAAAGCCTACTTTATTGAATTTTTCACAGCATGCTAACAATACGATGTTTCTAATAAGAGAAGCTCCACGCCTAGTATCACTATATGAACCAGATATCATTATTATTCAACTTGGTCTAGTAGATTGTTGGGAGAGAAAGCCCGAGCATCAAGCAATATACCCAGAGTTGAACGGCAAGAATCCTTGGATTACTGAAGATGAGTTTTATAAGAATATTATTACATTCATCGAATGGTGCATATCGTCTCCGTATCGTCAAGTAAAAAACATAATACTTTGCAATATTCCCAGAGTTAGTGAAGACCAATACCAAAAGCATTTAGGAAGTTTAGAACGTACTATTAAATATAATCAATTGTTAGAGGAGATTAAGAAAATATCAGACGTTTTTGTTTTGGATATGTATTCTTTGTATGCTGCACAAGATGCAAACGAAATATTGATTAGTGACGGTATCCATCCAAATCAAAAAGGTGGACAAATTATCGCTGGTGCGATTTTTAATAAACTCCATGAAATTGATATTGAGGGAAGAGCTTTGGGGGTTGCATTAGAAATAATTTCGAACGGTCAGATGGTTGATGGAATTAATGCCCTAAATAGCATTAGGAACAATAATAAGTATTCTCTTAAAATTAATTATTATCTTTCACTGACATATTTCGAGTATGGGGATGTTCAGACTGCCCAACAAATTATTGATGAATGTTTACAAAATGTGAATATTTTATTTGATCAAGATTATGCCAGTAGAATTTATCAACTTAAGGGAAATTGCTTTATTATGATGAATTTTATGAGTTCTGCAGTTGATAGCTTTTGTAGATCATTAATTTATAACGAGAGAAACAATGAAGCGTTTTATCAACTTTTTGAGATATTATGTGTATATGAAAAGTCTGAAGTCGTTTTTGATTTTTTTACAAAAAAATTTAAGGTAACTCCTGATAAGTGCCAAATTATTAGCCAAATATACACAGATCATGGCCAAATGAGTGAAGGTAATCGCTATATAGGGATCGCCCATAACAGCCAAGGCAAGGAGGCTTAATTATGAAAACTAGTATAGTAATCGCGACTTATAATAAACTGGAATACACTCAGGAATGCATAAAAAGTATTCGGAGTTACACAGAATTTGGTTCATATGAAATCATTGTAGTTGATAATCATTCGACAGACGGATCGGTTGAATGGTTAAAACAACAAGAGGATATTTTATTAATCATAAATCATGATAATTTGGGCTTTCCCAAAGCCTGTAATCAAGGAATTGAGGCATCCACTGGTGATAACGTTCTTCTTCTTAATAACGATACCATTGTAACTAATGATTGGTTGATGAATATGGTTACTGCATTGTACAGTGCTCCGGACATCGGCGCGGTTAGTACGGTCACTAACAACTGTTCGAACCACCAATCCATTCGCGTTGATTATGAAACTCTAGAGGAAATGCAGTTATTCGCCGAGGATTACAATGTTTCAGATTCTTCTAAATGGGAAGAGAGAGCAAGGCTAATTGGCTATAACTTGCTAATTAAAAAGAAGGTATTACTTGAGGTAGGATTACTTGACGAGCTTTTTACTCCTGGAAACTATGAAGACGATGATTTGTGTATCCGTATACGGTTGGCAGGTTACCGTTTGCTGCTTTGCAAAGACACATTCATTCATCATTTCGGTAGTATGTCTTTTAAAACAGATATTGATGCATATAGAGAGTTACTTAACAGAAACCAAGCTAAGTTTGCAAGCAAATGGGGGTTTGCGCCAGAGGTTTTAGCTGCATTAGACTATAATATTATCGAATTGTTAACCGCTCGGAAAGAGGAAGAAGTTCGCATTCTTGAGGTAGGGTGCGGATGCGGAACTAATTTCATTGAAATTAAGAACAGGTTTTCTAACGCGAAATTATTTGGTTTAGAGAATAATCCAAACGCTGCCCAAGTTGCTGCTACTCATGCAATTATCAATAACTCTGATGTGTTCGAACGAACCTTTGACTATATCTTATTAAATGAATGCAGTCCATTAACGGCTGAAGAAGAGATTCAAACGTATAAAAGAATGCTGAGTGATTACGGCGAAATAATAATTAAAGCCCCTAATCTGTTATCCTACACGGTATTACAAAACATTATTAACGACAGATTATCCATTGAACGTTACCGTTCCTTCTCCCCTCAAGAGCTATTAGGTATTATTAATTCATCAGCATTTCCTCAATATGAAATCATTAAAGTTCCATCTGTTGGAACGGTGGATAATGGATATGTTGAGAAAATAATTGCACTGAGTGATTTTAAGGACAAAGAAGTCCATATGATTTCCCAGTTTATAGTGAAACTCCAGAACTACTCGTTGACAGATGACATAAAGAGAAGCATCAATCAGTTGCTTCTTCAGATTGATATACCATATTATTCGAAACGTCTACTTAGCCAACAAGCGGAGCAGGTGATTCAAGTAATAATTGAACAAGACGAATCACAAGTTATCCAGTTGCTTAATTATGTTGGAATGTGTATCTTAGAGGTTTCTTCGACCCGGGAGGCACTTCCTTATTTAAATAAAGCTTTTGAGATGGATCCGGTAAATTCAACTACTCTATTGAACTTGGGTATTGCAATGTATTTGGATCAAAACTATGAATTAGCCTTAGAATGGCTAGGCCTTATTACAGAAAAGAATGCAACCATTAATGAATGGATCCGGCGGATAACACAAGAAACAAATCATAGTAAAAATGATCGTGGTTTGCAATTTTTGGTCCATAGAATTGAGTTTGAATTAGATTATGCGGATAGTTTAAACCAATTAATAAGTCATTTTATAGATCATGAGTATTCAACTGAAGAAATTGTAACTTTGATAGAAAATAATAGTGTGAATAAACCAAGTGTTATTAATAAAATATCTATTCACTGCCATGAGATTAATAAAATGGAACTGGTCATCCCTTTACTTCAAAAGTCATTAGAGCTAGATCCCAAAAAAATTGAAACATTACGTTTCATGGGTAAGGTCTTATTTGAAATGAATGAGTTTAATCTTGCTTATGAAGTTTTATCTCAGTTAGCGACAAAAGACGATGAGGTGAAAGTTATGATAGCTGCAGCTAAGGAGGCTATGGGCCGGTGAGTAAAAAAAAATTTAGTTTTATTTTTGTAATAAGTGATGAAGAAGTATATGAGGAGTCAAGGTGTTACCTTAACCGGTTACGCATTCCAGATGGAGTTGAGGTGGAGGTTCATGAATTAAGAGCTGTAAAAAATTTGCCTCTTGCGCTTAATCATGCAATGCATCGTTCAGATGCAAAATACAAGGTGTATCTACAGGATTATTTGTTTATTGTAAACCCCAATTTTATCGAAGAGGTAATAAAGCGGTTTGAATCATCTCCCGAACTCGGAATCATGGGGATGGTAGGAACCAATCACCCTTCACTAACAGGGAAAGTTTTTGAGTCCTATCAATTGGTTGGCAACATAATCGAAAGAGAAGCGGGCACGATTCAACTAAAAAGGTTTAATGGAGAATTCACTAAACCGATTAAGCTCCTAGATGGAAAAATACTGATTACCCAATATGACTTGCCATGGAGGGAAGATATTCTCACCTCGTCAGAGTATTTAGGTGAATCACAAAGTTTAGAATTTACGAAAAGTGGGTTTAAAGCTGCCGTATTTAATCAAAATGAGGATTATTTTTTCTATGATCCTGATTTTATAGAGCTTCAAGATTTATCAGAACCAGTACAAGGCAAATTTCTAAGCGAATATTATTCGCTTTTATTTCCGAAGGTTAGCGTTTTGATACCGACCTATAACCGTCCTTATTATTTTGAACAAGCCTTACAAAGTGTTCTTACTCAAACGTATAAACACGTTGAAATCATTGTTTGTGACGACAGCACAAATGATGAAACCCAAAAATTAATAGATTACTATACACAAATATACCCTAATATCGTGTATAAAAAAAATCCGAAAAATCTAGGACAGTTTAACAATGATCTTCAATGTATGGAGCTTTCTAGTGGTGATTTTATCAATTTCTTAATGGATGATGATCTATTCCATCCCCAGAAAATTGAGAAGATGATGGCTTATTATATGCAAGATATTAATGATGAAGTGAATTTGATTACCTCTCATCGACACCTGATTGATGCAGAAGGTAATATACTTCACAATAGAAAAGTGACTAAGAGAGCTTTTGAACAGGACACGTTACTAAATGGAATAGAATTTGCTGATTACGCACTTAAATATAATTGGAACTTTATTGGTGAGCCTACCACCGTACTTTTTCGAAAAAGTGCATTAAACAGTCCCTTTGGAACTTTTTGCGGGAGGGAATATGGGTGTAACGTAGATATGGCAACTTGGCTGACCTTGCTGTCAGAGGGAAAAGCTATATATATTTCAGAAACTTTAAGTTATTTCCGAGAACATTCTAATCAGCAACTACAATCCAATTTAATGAAATTGATGGGGGCAACTGATTATGCACATGAAATTTTAGCGGCCCCATCAAAAGGATACTTAAGTCAACTAGAAGATTTGTTATATGCTATGGAATTTTGTTTTGAATACTCATCTAAAACATTTGATAGTTTAGATGAGGTTTATATTAATCATCCAATATACAGCGAATTGAATCAGTATATTTTGCAATTAAAATTGAAATATTCAGAGACTTTAATAAAGCAAAGGCAGCATTATAAAGAAGAATTGGAACGTGTGGAGCAACTTTTATCTAAATTTGAAGAAAATGAGAAAATCTCTGATGAGTATGGAAGACTACTTATGCTTTACGAAATCCTTAGCATAAAAATTGATATGTACGAATCGGATCGTAATCGGGGGACTCAAAGTGCAATTAATGAAGAATCAAGAAAGATTTGACAGACTTTTTGAGCAGGCTGTCCGACATTATAGTATCTCCAATTATGAATCAGCTGTTTTGTGGGCTAAAGCTGCTGCATCAAGTGCATGGTATGCCCATCCAGGTTTCTATGTTCATCGTGAGCTTGAGGAAATGCTCCAAGATATATCAGCAACACTTCCCAATAGAGTTTATGACTGGAGTTTACCGGTAAATCCAAAATGTTCGAAAAGGTTCCTTCATGTTATAACACAGGCCTACCCGACTGGGGGGCATACTCGGTTGGTAGAGAGATTGATTCATAAAGCTCCTGATGGGGATCAACATTCAATTATTTTTCTCGATCAAAAAGGTGCGATTCCCTCCTGGTTAATCGATGCAGCTAGCGAGAAGAATGGATCTCATATTGTAATCCCTCAAGAGTATTCAGTTATTGAAAAAGCTACTTATTTACGAGATGTCGCTTACCGGTGGGCTGATACTGTTTACCTGCATATACACCCTGATGACCCGATTGCTAACTTGGCTTTTGGTGTTGAAGGAGGACCGCCGGTTATTTTGGTGAATCACTCTGATCACTCGTTTGGTCTAGGGTACAGTATAGCCGATCTTGTTTCCGATGGTAGAATCTCATCACAGCAAATTTCTTATGATAGAAGGCATGTTAGAAAATCCGGGATTTTAGGAGTCCCATTACTTCCCGTCGAATTCAATCTTTCTAAAAGAGATTGTAAAGCCCGACTCGGAATAGACGAAAATACTATCGTGTTACTTAGCATTGGTGCTTCTTATAAATATACACCTTATGAAAATTTGGATTTTCCTAACGCAATAACTAAAGTTTTACTAGCCCATGAGAAAGTGGTTATGATCGTGATAGGTCCATCGCCGAGTGATTCAATCTGGGATGGAGCAATCCAAAGTGTACAGGGGAAATTGAGAGTAGTGGGCGTGAAAAATGATATCTCTGATTATTATGGAGCGGCTGATATATATCTGAGTAGTTTCCCTTTCGGTTCATTCACTGCTGAGTTAGATGCTGCTTTGAGGGGGATTCCGGTGATTCGCCCTTATAGTCCAATCTCGGATATGATGGTATTACAACAATATGAAGGGATGAATGAATGTCCATTAAATATTGAAGACTATTGTGCCATAGTTTCTAGTTTTATAACAAATTCATCTCTCAGAGAGTATAGTGGAAACTTGCAACAAAGGTCAGTTAGTTATTATCATTTGGGGGATGGTTGGAATAAAGGGCTAGAACATTTACTTAATAGTTTACCTGCTTCACACCGAGTTGGATTCAGCGAAGATCGAAGTAGTGAGACAGAGCTAATCAATGAATATGAGTTTATCTGGGCAGAAATACAAGCCGTACATCTTGGTAAAGAACTAGTATCAAGCTTAATTCAAATTTCGGGTAGACTCTAGGGGATGCACAAAATGATACCTTTTAATGTCCCGGCAGTGACTGGTAATGAAATGGAGTATATTGTTGATGCAATAAAAGAATCGAAGTTATCGGGAGATGGAAAATACACTAAGCTATGCAGTCAATGGCTTGAAGATTATTTTAATACGCCAAAGGCACTATTAACAACTTCTTGTACTCATGCCTTAGAAATGGCTGCAATCCTGGCAGATATACAACCGGGTGACGAAGTCATTATGCCATCATATACCTTTGTGTCAACTGCAAATGCATTCGTCCTTAGGGGGGCAAAGGTAGTATTTATAGATATTCGACCAGATACCATGAACTTGGACGAAACATTGATTAAATCTGCCATAACTTCAAGGACGAAGGCAATCGTTCCGGTCCATTATGCAGGGGTTACTTGTGACATGGATAGTATAATGGAGATAGCCAATCAATACAATCTGGTAGTTATAGAAGATGCAGCCCAAGCTATGATGAGCCAATATAAAGGCCGTTATGCAGGCACAATTGGTCATATTGGTTGTTTTAGTTTCCATGAGACAAAAAACTATAATTGTGGTGAAGGTGGAGCAATTTTATTAAATGATGCTAGGTTTATAGAAAGGGCCGAAATAATTAGGGAGAAGGGAACCAATAGATCTAGATTCTTTAGGGGGCAAATAGATAGATATTCCTGGGTAGACTTAGGTTCTTCGTACTTACCGAGTGAATTAAATACAGCCTTTTTATATGGTCAGTTTCAACAAGCTCAGAATATTTATGTTAATCGGTTTAAGAGTTGGAACCAGTATTATGAAGAGTTAAAGCCGTTAGCTGAAAAAGGTCTCATTGAACTTCCGGTTATACCACGGAATTGTGAGCATAATGCGCATATGTTCTACATCAAGACAAGGGATTTGTCCGAAAGATCAAAGCTTCTAGAGTATCTAAAAGACCACGGAATTCTTGCAGTGTTTCACTATGTTCCTCTGCACTCTTCCGAGGCAGGGCGGGTTTTCTCCAGATTTTTGGGTGAAGATGTTCACACCACCCGGGAAAGTGAGCGCCTCACAAGACTACCAATGTTTTATGGTCTCAAAGCAGAAGAAATTTCGAGAGTAACGGGTCACCTCTTTTCTTTTTATAAAAGCCAACGACATTGGTAGGTTCCTGAAGGGGGAGGAGAGATATGGTAACAGGTTTTATTAAGTCTATTGAATATTATTTACCGACTAATATCCTGAAGAACGATAATAAGATTGCAAAAAAAATTGGGATATATGAACGTAGAGTAGCGGATAACACTGAGTATGCTTCAGATATGGCTATCAAAGCTGCTGAGAAATTGTTCGATGGAGGTGTGGTCAAACGAGAGGATATTGACTTATTAATCTATTGTACTCAATCTCCAGATTATATATTGCCGAGTACAGCCTGTTATATCCACGACAGATTGAGACTGCCAATTCATTGTGGAGCATATGACTATAATTTGGGTTGTTCAGGGTACGTATACGGGTTAGCAATGGCGAAAAGCTTTATAGAAAGTGGACTGGCAAGTCATGTATTATTATTGACTGCCGACACTTACAGTAAGTACTCAAACCCTAAGGATAGAAGTGTTTATCCGATTTTTGGTGATGCTGCAACGGCTACACTAATCTCATCTCGTGAACATGATAAGATAAACATAGGGCCTTTCGTTTTTGGATCGGATGGAAGCGGGGCACAGAACCTTATTATTCCGGCAGGGGGATTCAGAGAACCTGTGACATTAGATTCATTCGTAGAAAAGGCTGATGAATATGGAAACATACGCAATAGATGTAACTTATATATGAATGGACCCGAAATATTCAATTTCACTTTGAGGGAAATCCCATCGGTTGTTGAAAAACTGCTGGAAAAGAGCCAGGCTTCGTTAGATGAATATGATTATTTTGTTTTTCATCAGGCAAATCTGTTTATGTTAGAGCACTTACGTAAGAAACTAAAAATTGATGTCGCAAAGTTTTCTATTCAGTTGTCCGATATAGGTAATACGGTATCTTCTTCTATCCCAATTGCATTAAAGAGAGACTTAAATAGTATTCAACCGGGAAGTAGGGTCATGCTTGTTGGTTTTGGTGTCGGCTATTCCTGGGCTGCGTGCTCGATTCGTTTGTAGCACCGACTAATTTCTGCTTACTTATGAGGAGGAGTAAATTATGACAATTAATGAATTTATCAATGAGTTTGAGGAAAGTGTACTTGATGTTCCGCAGGGCACAATTCAATTAGAAACAGTACTAGCAGATGTCGAGGAATGGGACTCCATGGCAAGGGTAGCACTAAATGCTGTATTAGATACTCACTTTGGATGTACTTTAAATTCGGAAGAATTAAAGAGTATTGTAACTTTTTCTGACATTGTCGCTAAATTGGATAGTAAATTTGAGGGCTGATAATGACAACCCAAAAAATTGATCGAGCAAACATTGCAGGAATATGTTGTGCATTGCCGGGGGAAGCAATTGCAATTAATGATTTAAACTCATCACACAATGAAAAGGAACTGAAGAAATTCACTAAAATGACTGGAGTTCAAACAGTATACCGAGTCCAGAAGGGGCAAACCACCTCTGACTTATGCCTTGCAGCTGCGGAAAAGCTTCTGGCTGATTTGAAATGGGATAGATCTTCAATTGATGGATTAGTTTTTATCAGTCAAACGCCCGACTATGTCCTGCCGGCAACTTCCTGTATTCTTCAGGATAAATTAGGACTATCTACATCTTCTTTCGCTTTTGATATTAACTTAGGGTGTTCTGGTTTTGTATATGGAACATGGATTGTTAGTAAACTTTTAAGCCCGACTTGCAGGCGCGTGCTCTTATTAAATGGCGATACATCAAGTAGAATAATATCTCCTGAGGACGCCTCAGTTAGCCTGTTATTTGGGGATGCAGGTGCAGCAACAGCGTTTGAGTATAATGAGAATGCTACTAAAAGCTCTTTCATTTTAGGAACGGATGGATCTGGATATAATCGTTTAATAGTTCCAGGAGGAAGCGGGAGAAACCCAAGAGATTCTCAAACGCATATTCGTAAACAGGACCATGATGGAGTTATTCGATCTAAGGATGATCTCTATATGAACGGTATCGAGATATTTAACTTTACACTGAAAGAAGTTCAGCCTCTCATTCAATCCATTCTTGATGTTCACGGGTGGTCAGAAGAAGATGTGGATTATTATATTTTACACCAAGCTAATAAATTTTTGCTTGAACAGCTGACCCGTAAATTTGGAGTGAGTAAGGAAAAAGTTCCCATTAACATTCAGGACTATGGCAATACAAGCTCGGCATCAATACCGTTAATGCTTGTTGATGTACTAAAGGAACGTAATCCGCAAGATAAGGACTTGAATCTCGTACTAGCTGGTTTTGGTGTAGGACTTTCATGGGCTGCTGCTGCAATAAATATTAGCAAAACCATTTGTTCAGATCTGGTGTATGTCTAGGGGGGGGTCACATGCAGCATCCGTTTGGACTTGAGGATAAACTTATTCTTATCACAGGAGCCTCATCAGGGATTGGTGAGGCTTGTGCTGTTTTATTATCTCGGTTGGGAGCAAGACTGATTCTTAATGGAAGAAACCAAGAACGATTGGAAAATGTTCATGCTAAATTAGAGAGCCCGACAAAGCATCGTTTAGCACCATTTGATTTGCAAAGTGTGGAGGATATCCCTGACTGGATAAAGAGCCTCCTCGTCGACAGAAATCTCAAACTCGATGGACTGGTGCATTCAGCTGGAATTAACAAGATGTCCTCTATCAGGTCTACGAGTTTAAAACAGATTAACGAGGTTTTTACTACCAATTTATACTCAAGCATTATGCTGATGAAGGCTTGCTCCAGTAGATCTTTAACCAACGACAACAGTTCGTTTGTGTTTATCTCATCTATTGCAGGCCAAATAGCCGCCCCAGGTAACTCGATTTATGGGGCAAGCAAAGCAGCTATGAACTCCATGATCAAATCAGCCGCGTTTGAGCTTAGCCCAAGGATTCGAGTAAACGGTATTGCTCCAGGTTTAATCAATACTTCACTTTTATCAAATACGCCTAATGAGCATTATAGTTATTGGATGTCAAAACATCTTCTGGGAATCGGTGAACCAGAGGACGTAGCGAATGCGGTTGCTTATTTGATGTCAGAAAAATCTAAAAAAGTTACTGGTACCATTTTGACGGTGGACAGTGGAAGTACGATATAACATATGTTTTCAGGAGTGTTTATATGAAGTTGGGTAAGGTTAGTTTAGTACCACTACAAAAAGAGGATATTGAGTTAGTTAGACGATGGAGAAATGCTAAGCATATCCAAGAATATATGTCCTATAGAGAACATATAACCTCCCAAATGCAAGAAAAATGGTTTGAGTCCTTAGATAAAACAAAGAATTTTTATTACATTATTCTTTTTGAGAACAAAAAAATTGGACTTAGCAATATTAAGAATATCGATTGGGAAGAAAGATGTGGCGAGGGCGGAATATTTATCTATGATGTCAATTTTCAAAACTCAGTTGTGCCATACATGTCCTCATTGCTGATTACTAAACTTGCCTTTGAGGAGTTAAAATTTAACTATACCTACATTCATGTTTTAAAATCAAATAAGAGAGCCATTCGATTTAATAAATCGCTTGGATATCTACTAGCACCTAATCAAGAAGATGTGGAGAATCAAAAGTATACTCTTACCAAAGAAAAGTATGAAGTTACCTTCAAGCAACTCGAAAAGATAGTGTTGCAATCAATATAAGTAGTATTGTGATACAAAGTTGGCAAGCAACTGTTTTGCCTTGCTGATTCACATTCCACTATCATGGTTAAAAAGGGCTAAGTGAAGGTACCTCTCGACATGGACTTCGACACCATTCCGACAAAATTTTACAAATTCCTTACAGTAAAACCTTTTCCTTGGTAATTGACACTGGATAAGTTCGGGTGGTATAGTCAGACATGTGAGGCTTGGCTACAAGGATCACACTCTTATTTGATAACGAAGGGAATGTTAGTGCATGCAAGGTAAAGTAAAATGGTTCAACGCAGAAAAAGGCTACGGTTTCATCGAAACTGAAGAAGGCGGCGACGTATTCGTACACTTCTCCGCGATCCAAACTGAAGGCTTCAAAACGCTGGAAGAAGGCCAATCCGTCGAGTTCGAAATCGTTGAAGGCGCTCGTGGTCCACAAGCCGCTAACGTAATCAAACTGTAATCATCCGGCACAGCCGACCTACATATGAACGGTACGATGGTTAACAATTGAAGATTCGCTAGCAAACACCCCGGGGGAACCCGGGGTTTTCTTATGTATTCATTTTACAAACAAACGAGGTGACCCCCTTGCACAACCTTCAACCCTGGCTGCGTTGGCTGCCGGCGATCGCGATGATGGCGATCCTGTTTGGGTTCTCGTCTCAATCGTATCAGGAGCAGTCCCTAGTGCCCGATATCGAAAAGAACACCTCCGACCAATCGATCGCCGACCGGTTCGGCGGGATCCGGTTTAGCTACGGCGGGCATGAAATCAGCGTGGATAGCGTGGGCGGGGCAAGCTTCATCGAGTTCTTCATCCGCAAGGCGGCGCATTTTGGCAGCTATGCCCTGCTGGCTGCTCTACTCGTTTACGCCATGGGCGGGAATGCACGGAATAACGGCGGACGGCGATACGTCTACGCGATTCTGATCGCGTTTCTTTACGCCTGCACGGACGAGCTGCATCAGAGCTTTACTCCGGGACGGACGGCGATGGTGCAGGATGTGGTATTGGATACGATCGGGGCGGCGTGCGGCGCCTTGTTCACGATTTTGTTGAATCGCTGGCGGGGAGCCGGTAAACGCCGCTGAGCCTGACCGCACGGGACATTTGCTGAACTGCATGCATTTTTTATTGATGCCGGGGTGCTTTACGACCCCTTAACACTTTTTACTTTGCCTTTACGCCATGGTATAATGAAGGTGCAAAGCAAAGGAGGAGTGCCCTATGAATTTTAGTATTCGAGGACAGCAGATTGAAGTGACTGAGGCCTTGCGTGACTACGTAGACAAGAAGCTCAGCCGGCTTGACAAGTACTTTGATGCACCCCCCACCTCAGACGGTACTGTCACATTAAGTGTGGTACGAGGTTTGCACGCGGTCGAGGTTACGATTCCTCTGATCGGCGTTGTGCTTCGCGCGGAGGACCGCAGCGACGACATGTACGCATCCATGGATGCTGTTGTGGACAAGCTTGAACGTCAGATCCGCAAGCACAAAACGAAAATCAACCGTAAGCTGCGTCAGAAAGGCGCCAAGAACAGCCTTTTTGTAGAAGGCGCGACTGCAGGCTCCGTGGCGTTGGATGAAAGCGATGATGAGCTGGAAGTGGTCCGTACGAAACGCTTTACCTTGAAGCCGATGGACGTCGAGGAAGCGATTTTGCAAATGAATATGGTAGGACACAACTTCTTCGTTTTCTCAAACATCGACACCAAGGAAGTCAACGTCGTCTACAAACGGAATGACGGCAAATACGGTTTGATTGAACAGGATTAACTCCCAGCGGATCGTACATTGATGACGATTGGTTGAACCAGGTGGTAATTCCTGTGATCCTAACGCAAAGGAAACGAGCCTTATCCGCCCGCGGATAAGGCTCTTTATTCGTATACAAAGGCGCTTTACTGCAGTGCAGGCGTGACGGGGCGTGTTGCGGCATGCCTTACAAACTGTTACAATTTAGGCAAATCATCTGTTTATGCGTGAAAGGGGTAAATCATGCTGGGAATAGTAAAAAAGATTTTTGGCGACACGAACGAACGTGATGTCAAACGTCTTATGAAGACGGTAGATTATATTAATACATTGGAGCCACAATTTGAGGCACTTTCGGACGAGCAGTTGCAGGCGAAAACCGCCGAGTTCCGGGAACGGATCGAGAAGGGCGAAACGCTGGATGATCTGCTGCCGGAAGCTTTTGCCACGGTACGGGAAGCTTCCAAGCGTACGCTGGGTATGCGTCACTTCGACGTGCAGTTGGTCGGGGGGATGGCGCTTCATGAAGGTAGAATTGCTGAGATGAAAACCGGTGAAGGGAAAACGCTGGTCGGAACCCTGCCGGTTTATTTGAATGCGCTCCTGGGGAAAGGCGTTCATGTCGTTACCGTCAACGACTATTTGGCACAACGCGACAGCCAGCAGATGGGGCGGATTTACAACTTCCTCGGCATGACGGTTGGGGTGAACCTGAACGGCATGGAGCATGAGCAGAAGCAGGAAGCTTATGCTTGCGACATCACGTACGGGACGAACAACGAATTCGGGTTCGACTACCTGCGTGATAACATGGTGCTTTACAAAGAACAGATGGTACAGCGGCCGTTATATTTTTGTATCATTGATGAAGTGGACTCCATTCTCATCGATGAAGCGCGGACGCCGCTCATTATTTCCGGCCAAGCTCAGAAATCGACCGAGCTGTATTATGCAGCTGACCGGTTCGTAAAGACCCTGACGCCGGAAGAAGATTACACCGTAGACATTAAAGTCAAGGCCGTTTCGCTGACCGAAAAAGGGGTCGCCAAAGCGGAGCGCGTCTTCGGCATTGATAACCTGTATGACCATAAACACGTTACGCTGAACCACCACGTAGTGCAGGCGCTGAAAGCGAACGTCATCATGCGCCGCGACGTGGATTACGTCGTGACGGAAGACGAAGTGCTGATCGTCGACGAATTCACCGGCCGGATCATGCAAGGCCGCCGTTACAGCGACGGTTTGCACCAGGCCATTGAAGCCAAAGAAGGCATCGAGGTTCAGAACGAGAGCATGACGCTGGCCACGATCACCTTCCAGAACTACTTCCGGATGTACCGCAAGCTGGCCGGAATGACTGGTACGGCGAAGACGGAGGAAGAGGAATTTAAGAAAATCTACGGCCTCGAAGTGCTGCAGGTGCCGACCAACCGGCCGAACCAGCGCCAGGATATGGCGGACGTCGTCTATAAGAGCGTCGACGGTAAGTTCAAGGCAGTCGTAGAAGAAATCGTAGAACGTTATAAGAAAAATCAACCGGTGCTCGTCGGTACGATCTCCATCGAGAACTCCGAGCGCGTATCGGAAATGCTGAAACGCAAAGGCGTTCAGCATAAAGTGTTGAACGCAAAATATCACGCGGAAGAAGCCGAAATCATCTCCCGCGCCGGGGAACCGGGCTCCGTGACCATCGCCACCAACATGGCGGGCCGCGGTACCGACATTTTGCTTGGGGAAGGCGTGGCCGATTTAGGCGGCCTGCATATCATAGGTACCGAGCGCCATGAATCGCGCCGGATTGATAACCAGCTTCGCGGCCGTGCCGGCCGTCAGGGCGACCCGGGTTCCACGCAATTCTACCTGTCGCTGGGCGACGAACTGATGAAGCGGTTTGGTGCGGATAACGTGCTGAACATGATGGACCGCCTTGGCTTCGAGGAGGACCAACCGATCGAGAGCAAGATGATCACCCGCGCGATCGAATCCGCGCAAAAACGCGTCGAAGGCAATAACTTCGACGTACGTAAAGTCGTCCTGCAGTATGACGACGTAATGAACCAACAGCGCGAGATTATCTACAAACAGCGCCGTGAGCTGCTGGAATCGGATAACATCAAGCAGATCATTCTCGATATGATCAAGCCGGTTATCGAGCGGGTTGTTGAAGCGCATACCGCTGACGAGCTGCCAGAGAACTGGGAACTGCAAGAAGTTGCCGATTACGTGAACAGCAAGCTGCTGGACGAAGGCTCCGTAACCAAAGACGATCTTTGGGGCAAAGAACCTAATGAGATGGTCGAGTATGTTTTTGAGCGTGTATTGGCTAAATACGATACCCGTGAAGAAGCCATCGGTCCGGAAATGGTTCGTGAATTCGAGAAAGTTATCGCCCTTCGCTCCGTAGACAGCAAGTGGATGGACCATATCGATGCGATGGATCAACTGCGTCAAGGGATTCATCTTCGGGCTTACGGCGGTACCGATCCGCTGCGCGAATATCAATTTGAAGGTTACGAGATGTTTAACGCGATGATCGCCAGCATCCAGGAAGAGGTTGCGACCTACATCATGAAGGCACAGGTCGAATCGAACCAGGAACGTCAAGCGGTTGTGGATGAGGACAAAATCTCCACAAGCGGCGAACCGGCTGAGAAACGTCCGGTCAAACGCGGCGACACCATCGGACGTAACGACCTCTGTCCGTGCGGCAGCGGGAAGAAGTACAAACACTGCCACGGCCAAAACGCTTAAAAGGTCATCTTTTGATCGCAAAGTAAATTGCAAGGCCTGAAGCAAGATTCAGCGGGTGGCCTGGGAATCCCCGGGTCGCCCGTTTTTGCCCGTTTGGGCTGCGAATTCGAAGAAAGAAAGGGGATCCAACGTATGATCGATCCAAACGTGAAACAGGACATGCGCGAAATCGCGAAGAAATTAACCAACCTTAGGGGGTCTCTTTGACTTAGATCTGAAGCAAGAGATGATCGCCAACTATGAGGAAAAAATGGCGGCGCCCGACTTCTGGGACGACAACGATAAAGCCCAAGGTCTCATCGCCGAGATGAATGCGGTGAAGTCCTCCGTGGACCAGTACACGGCGTTACAGAACGAATACGACGAGCTGGAAATGATGGCCGAGCTCGCCGACGAGGAAGGCGACGAATCGCTGGCTGCGGAGATCGGCAGCTCCGTCACCTCGCTTGTGAAGAAGCTGGAGGAGTTTGAACTCCAGTTGCTGCTCAACCAGCCCTACGACAAAATGAACGCGATTCTCGAGCTGCATCCCGGCGCCGGCGGCACCGAGTCCCAAGACTGGGGCCAAATGCTGCTGCGGATGTACACCCGCTGGGCGGAGAAACGCGGCTTCAAAGTCGAAACGCTGGACTACCTGCCGGGCGACGAAGCCGGGATCAAGAGCGTTACGCTGTTGATCAAGGGCTACAACGCCTACGGCTACTTGAAGGCGGAGAAAGGCGTGCACCGCCTGGTGCGGATCTCGCCGTTCGACGCTTCCGGACGCCGGCATACGTCCTTCGTCTCCTGCGACGTTGTGCCGGAGATTAGCGATGACGTGGAAATCGACATTCGCACGGAGGATTTGAAGATCGACACGTACCGCGCCAGCGGCGCCGGCGGTCAGCACATCAACACGACCGACTCGGCGGTGCGGATTACGCACATTCCGACGGGGATCGTCGTGACGTGCCAGAACGAACGCTCGCAGATCAAGAACCGCGAACGGGCGATGACAATGCTCCGCTCCAAGCTGTACGAACGCAAAATCGAGGAGCAGCAACGCGAGCTGGACGAGATCCGCGGCGAGCAATCGGATATCGCCTGGGGCAGCCAGATCCGCTCGTACGTTTTCCACCCGTACAGCATGGTTAAGGATCACCGGACTTCCGTGGAGACGGGTAACGTCGGCGCGGTGATGGACGGGGATCTGGACGCTTTTATCGACGGTTATCTGCGCAGCCAGATTAAGACGGAGAGCTAATCGGCGGGAGCACCCAACGCATCCCACATGTAAGGAGGGGCAGGAATGCCGCCGAAAGTTCGTAAACGCCGATTACAAGAATATATTCCGGTCACCGGACCGGTTCGCCACACGTTGGACACGGTGATGATTATCGTTGGCTCGTTAATTACGGCCTTGGCATTCAATCTGTTTCTGGTGCCCAGCAATATTGCCTCGGGTGGGGTATCAGGGATCTCGATCATCGTTCAATCGCTGTTAAGCATCGAGCCGGCCTACACCCAGTGGGCTTTGAACATTCCGCTGTTTATCGCAGGTTACCTGCTGCTCGGGCGTGATTATTCCATCCGTTCCTTGCTCGGCACCGTGGTGTTGCCTTTCTTCGTCTTTTTGACGCGAGATATGCCCGTGCCAACGACGGACCCGCTGTTGGCTTCCTTATATGGAGGCATCGGCGTAGGGCTTGGTTTGGGGATCGTGTTCCGGGGCCGGGGATCCACCGGCGGGTTGTCCACCCTGGCGCAAATTATCCAAAAATACAGCGGCCTCAGCCTCTCCGTCTGCGTCGTGATGATGGACGGAATCGTGATCGCGTTGGCAGGATTTCTGCTATCCCCGGAAAAAGCGCTGTACGCCCTGATTGGCCTGTATATCACAGGCAAAATCATCGACGCCATTGAGATGGGCTTCAATTATACGAAGGTCGCTTACATCATTGCGGAGCGGACGGAGGAGATTTCGCAGGCGGTGTTGACCCACCTGGACCGAGGACTCACCAAGCTGGACGGTCGCGGCGGTTACACCGGGGATGCGCGGACCGTGTTGATGGTCGTCGTCGGGCAAAGCGAAGTGACGCGGCTGAAGACGCTGGTGCAGACGCTGGATCCGACCGCTTTTGTGATCATTACAAATGCTCATGAGGTGTTAGGCGAAGGGTTCAAAAGAGTGCAGGGCGAGTAACATCGCCTCACCAAGGGGAGTCTCTTTATCGCTCCTTTGCACCATTATCCCTTTTGATAAGGGGAACTGGACGGACTGCACGGAGTTTAAACAAGCCGGGTTTGTCGGTCGACCCAGAGATCTGATCGAACGGGATAATCATGCAAAGTCCCCGCACAGTAAGTCCTATACCTCTCGAACAATGGAAAAAACCGTCCGAAGAAGCTCGGACGGTTTTTTGTTATAGCAAGTCGTCGTAGATCGAGGACTCGTTTTTTTGCGGATACTTTACGCCTCGTTCCCAGACCAACTCAAACGACTCGAACTGGTGGCCGGGCGGAATTGCAGGGCCCAACGGGCCAAACACCCGCTCCACGCTCCAAATTTGCGATTCATGGGCGGCCAGTGCTTGGCGTTTGGCTTCCCAGCGATTACCGGCTTCCACGCGCAATACGCTGGAATGATCCGAAGAATACGATCCCAATTGGTTATAGTACAGCTTCTGTACGGAAGGCGATTGGCCGCCAAACACGACCTCATTCACGGCATGATGGATCACGATATGGTCCGGATGTCCGGATAGGCCGTCCTCCGGAAACGTGACCACCACCTCGACCTGATGCCGTTGCAGAAAGTCGGCGATCTTCTCCTGCAGCATAGCCGGGTCTGCCTCCTTCAGCTTACCGTCGGGCAGCCCCAACTGCTCAACGACAGAGATGCCCAGGATCGCTGCAGCTTTGTCCAATTCCTTGTCTCTTCGGGCAGCCAGCTGTTCGCGTGTCATTTCTCCTAAATGCCCGGTTTTACCGGCGTCTCCCCTAGTCGCCGTCAGCAGGACGGCGGTGCCCCCCTCATCGGCGATTTGCCGGATTAGATAAGAACAGCCAAATGTCTCATCATCGGGATGAGCGTATACGAATGCGATGGTTTTACCGGTCGTCATGTTGCATCTCCTCCTTCATCTGCGGTCTATAAGGACTCCCTCTTACTATACTTGATTCGGGCCCTGCAATAAAAGCCGGCGATGGGAAGCCTGACATGGGAGGGGAATTTTTTTGCGAGAGTTGTTGTATTTATATAAGTTCAGCCGTATAATAATACATATTTACTTCGGAATAATGCATATTGTTGATTTCATAGGCTTATCCATCGGGAGAGAAAGCGAGGTAAACGTCGTGAATGGGGAAAAAGTAAAAGTAGCCATCGTCGGTTCCACGGGGTATGGGGGCGTGGAGCTGATTCGTTTTTTATGGGGACATCCGCATGCCGAGATCGTGTCGGTCATATCCGTCTCCAGCGCCGGAGAGCCATTGACGGACGGATTCCCGCATTTGTCGGAGATTATCGTTCAACCGTTGGACGGCTTGAATCCGGAGGAGCTCGCGGCGAAGGTCGATGTGGTGTTTACCGCAACGCCGTCCGGGGTCAGCGCTAAGCTGGTGCCCCAACTGCTTGGGGCGGGGCTGAAGGTGATTGACTTGTCCGGCGATTTTCGGCTCAAAGACGGTCGTGAATACGAGGTTTGGTATAAACACGAAGCCCCAGCGGAAGAATGGCTTACCCAGGCCGTGTACGGCCTAGCCGAAATTTATGGTGACGAGGTGAAGGGCAAGGAGCTGGTCTCCAACCCGGGCTGCTATCCAACCGCAACGCTTCTCGGCTTGATCCCGGCGCTGAGCGCAGGCTGGATTGATCCGTCGAGTATCATCATCGATGCCAAGTCTGGCGTGTCCGGTGCGGGCCGGGGCATGAATTTGACAAACCACTACGCGGAAATCAATGAAAATATGAAAGTGTATAAAGTGAACAAACATCAGCATATCCCCGAGATCGAGCAAACTTTAGGCCATATCGCCGGTGAGCCGGTGACGGTGACGTTCACGACGCATTTGGTGCCGATGACGCGGGGGATTATGTGCACGATGTACGCCCAGCTTAAGGGTGCTTATACGGAGGAAGATTTGGTTCAGCTTTATCGTCAGTATTACGAAGGGCGTCCGTTCGTCCGAATCCGAGACAAAGGCAAATGGCCGGCGACCAAAGAAGTGTTCGGCTCCAACTATTGCGACATTGGCTTTGCGGCGGATGAGCGCACAGGACGGCTGACGATCGTGTCCGTGATCGACAATCTGGTCAAGGGGGCTGCGGGTCAGGCGATTCAGAACCTGAACCTGATGATGGGCTGGGAGGAAACGACCGGCTTGAAGCTGACGCCAGTTTATCCATAGGTTTATTCAACTTACACAGGCTTTTGAAAGGAGTTCGTCATGGGAGTGGTTAGTTTATTTCGTACAGCGCCGGAGGGGAGTATCACGTCGCCCAAAGGGTTCCAGGCTGGCGGGCTGCATTGCGGCCTGAAAAAGACGACGCGCAACGATCTCGGCGCGATCCTCTGCGAGGTGCCGGCGGTGGCCGCGGCCGTTTATACGACGAACGTATTCCAGGCCGCGCCTTTGAAAGTGACGCGTGAGAGCGTCGCGTCGGGGGGGCGGCGGCTGCGGGCCGTCGTCGTGAATAGCGGCAACGCCAACGCGTGCACGGGCGCGCAGGGCGAAGCCGACGCGTACGCGATGCGCGCCGCGGCGGCGGAAGCGTTTGGGCTCGGCGAGGACGAAGTCGCCGTAGCCTCCACCGGCGTCATCGGCGAGCTGTTGCCGATGGATCGGGTTCACGCCGGCATCGTGGGTTTGCCGGCGGCTTTGGCGGCGAACGGCGAGGGGGCCGAGCAGTTCTGCCAAGCGATTCTGACCACGGACCTCGTGAAGAAAGAGGTATGCGTGAAGCTTGACGTGGACGGCCGCGAGGTGACGATCGCCGGGGCCGCTAAAGGTTCGGGGATGATTCACCCGAACATGGCTACGATGTTGGCGTTCGTCACGACCGACGCCGCCATTGAGCCGCAGGCGCTGCAAAGTTTGCTCGGGCAGACGACCGACGTGACGTTTAACATGATCACGGTCGACGGCGATACGAGCACGAACGACATGCTGCTGGCGATGGCCAGCGGGCTGGCCGGCAACCGGGAGCTGTCGACCGGGCATGCCGATTGGGATGCGTTCGCTGCCGCGTTCCGCCACGTCTGCGAGACGCTGGCGAAAGCGATCGCCCGCGACGGCGAAGGCGCAACGCGCCTCGTGGAAGTGACGGTCCGCGGCGCTGTGACCAACAACTCCGCTCGCGCAATCGCCAAGACGATCGTCGGCTCAAGCCTAGTGAAGTCGGCGGTGTTTGGCGCCGACGCCAACTGGGGTCGCATCATCGCTGCGGTCGGCCGTGCCGGCGAGCCGGTCAACCCGGAGACGGTGGACATCAAGCTGGGCGACATCGTCGTCCTGGAAGGCTCACGCCCAATTCGTTTCGATGAGGAAGAGGCGCTTGCCTATCTGAAAGGAGACAGCGTGGCCATCTCCGTCGATCTGCATAACGGCACAGGCGAAGCGACCGCCTGGGGCTGTGACCTGACTTATGACTATGTCCGCATCAATGCGGCTTATCGAACCTAACGACTTCATCAGATAAATCATTAACCAGATGAGATAAACTCCGACTCCGGAAAGGAGACAACCAAGCAATGTTTGTGATGAAATGTGGCGGCAGCACGCTCGCGGAGCTGCCGAATTCTTTTTTTGCCGACCTTGTGCAACTGCAGAAGGACGGAGTAAAGCCGGTCATCGTGCACGGCGGCGGACCCGCAATTTCGGAGAACCTGGGCAAGCTGGGAATCGAGAGCAAGTTCGTCGGCGGACTGCGTTATACGACCGAGGAAGTACTGGATGTCGTGGAAATGGTGTTGGCAGGCAGTATCAACAAAACGATCGTCCGCCGCATCAACCAAAACGGCGGAAAAGCGCTGGGCTTGTCCGGCGTGGACGGTGGTCTGCTGCAGGCAAGACCCGTCGCGAACCACAAAGAGGTTGGGCTCGTCGGCGACGTGACGGACGTCAATGCTGAATTGATTGGCGGCGTGCTTGACCTCGGCTATATCCCGGTCATTGCCCCCGTCGGCATCGATGCCAACGGCGCGCAGCGCTATAACATCAACGCGGATACGGCCGCGGGTGCTGTCGCTTCCGCACTTGGCGTTTCAAGGATGATCGTTGTGACGGACGTGCCGGGGATTTTGAAAATGACAGGTACCGAAAGAAAGGTACTTGATTCGATCACCGTACAGCAAATCGAAGATATGATCTCCACCGGAGAAATTTACGGCGGTATGATCCCAAAGGTGCGCGCTGCAGTGGCCTGCATCAGCGGCAGTGTGAAGGAAGCCGTCATTGTAGGCGGCAGTGAACCTGGCGTGCTCGGCAAAGTGCTGTCTGGCGAACGCATCGGGACCCGAATTGTACGCATGGCGTAGCGAATTGGTGGGCACAGGGTTATATTAATAATTAATCATGAAGAAGATGGGAGTGGAAGATACGATGGCGCAAAGCGATCTGAAAGATGCCGCAACGGTTTCGGCAGCCGCCGCGGAAGGGAGCAACCCCAGCGCGTTGTTTCCAAGTTATGCTCGGTACCCGATTCATTTGGTCAAAGGAAAAGGCAGCTGGCTGTGGGACGACAAGGGGAACCGCTACCTCGATTTCATGAGCGGCCTTGCGGTCGCCAACCTAGGGCATGCCCCGGAGAAGGTAGCGGCTAAGGTCAAGGCGCAGCTGGATGAGCTATGGCATGTGAGCAACCTTTTCCACATCCCGCAGCAGGAAGCTGCAGCGCGGAAGCTGACGGAGATCAGCTGTGCGGACGTCGTCTTCTTCTGCAACAGCGGTGCCGAAGCGAACGAAGCGGCGATCAAGCTGGCGCGGCGCTACCATCAGAAGGTCAAAGGGACGAACCGCTACGAGATCATTACATTCGAGCAGTCCTTCCATGGCCGGACGCTGGCCACGCTGACCGCCACCGGCCAGCAAAAGGTGAAGGACGGCTACCTGCCGCTCCCTGAAGGGTTTAAGACCGTGCCTCTGCATGACATCCCGGCATTGAAAGCGGCGATCGGCCCGCAATCGGCGGCGGTCATGTTGGAGATGGTGCAGGCCGAAGGCGGCGTGTATCCGGTCGAGCCAGCGTTCGTGCAGGAGCTGGCCGAGCTGTGCAAGGCACAAGGCCTGCTGCTGATCATTGACGAGGTGCAAACCGGCATGGGACGTACGGGCGCTTGGTTTGCGCATCAGCATTACGGCATCGAGCCGGATATTTTCACCTCGGCCAAAGGGATTGCCAGCGGCTTACCGGCCGGGGCGATGCTGGCCAAGGAATATTTGCGCGAAGCGTTTCCTCCGGGCAGCCACGCTTCTACGTTTGGCGGGAACCCCGTCGTAACGTCGGCGATCATCGCGACACTGGAGACGATGCAGGAGGAGCGCATTCCGGAGCATGCCGCGGAGATGGGCGACTACTTGGTGGGTCTCCTGAAGGAGACGTTTAAGGGGGAGTCGTTTGTCAAAGAGGTGCGCGGTAAAGGCTTGCTAATCGGCATCGAATGCGCCGGCCCCGTTGGCGACATTGTCCTGCTCGGGCAAAAACACGGGCTGCTGTTCGTCACCGCCGGCCCGGATGTGATCCGCCTGCTGCCAAACCTCAAGGTGTCGAAGGAAGAGATTGACCAGGCCGTAGCGATCTTGGCCGAGGTTATCGCTGCTTATTTAGCCAAGGAGGGAAACTGAACCCATGACATTGCTGGAACCATCGAAACGCAGCAGCATGAATCTCAGCGGCCGCGATTTTATAGAACTAACGGATTACACAACCGAAGAGATCCATTATCTGATTGATTTGGCTATCGAGCTGAAGCGCAAGCAGAAGAATGGCGAAGAGTATCAACCGTTGAAAGGGAAAACCGTCGGTTTGATTTTTGAAAAATCGTCGACGCGGACGCGGGTGTCTTTTGAAGTGGGGACGTATCAGCTGGGGGGACACGCTCTTTTTCTCAGCAAAAACGATATCCAGCTCGGACGCGGCGAAACGATCGCCGATACGGCAGGTGTCATGTCGCGTTACCTGGACGGGATCATGATCCGAACCTTCGGTCATGATAAGGTGGTTGATCTGGCCCGTTATGCGACTGTACCGGTTATCAACGGCTTAAGCGATTTGGCGCACCCGTGCCAGGTGCTGGCTGACTATCAGACGCTTTACGAATATAAAGGCACGCTGCAAGGACTCAAGCTCGCCTACATCGGCGACGGCAACAACATGGCACACTCGCTGATGATCGGCGGAGCGAAGCTTGGCGTACATGTATCGGTTGCCAGTCCGGAAGGGTATGAACCGGACCCGCAAATCGTGGCGGACGCGCAAGAAATCGCCAAAGCGACGGGAGCGGTTATAGAAGTGGTTCGCGATCCGAAGGCAGCGGTTCAAGACGCGGACGCCATTTACACGGATGTTTGGGCGAGCATGGGCTTCGAGGAGGAACAGAAGGCACGCGAGTTTGCCTTCCGGGATTACCAGGTCGACGAGCAGTTGGCGCGGCACGCGAAGCCGGATTATGTCTTTATGCACTGCCTGCCGGCCCACCGGGGCGAGGAAGTGAGCGAAGGCGTGATCGACGGCGAGCATTCGATTATTTTTGACCAAGCGGAGAACCGGCTGCACGCGCAAAAAGCGCTGATGGCCGCATTGATGGGATAATTATTCGGGGAGGACTAGGAATCATGGCAAAGGAAAAAATCGTACTGGCGTACTCCGGAGGCTTGGATACGTCGGTGATCCTAAAGTGGTTAAAAGAGACTTATGATGCGGAAATCATCGCGTTTACGGCGGATATCGGCCAGAAGGAGGAACTCGATGGACTTGAGGCGAAGGCGCTGGCGACCGGGGCTTCCAAAGTCTATATCGACGACCTTCGCGACGAATTTGCCAAGGACTTCATCTATCCGATGTTCCAGTCGGGCGCTTTGTATGAAGGTCAATATTTGCTGGGCACCAGTATCGCCCGCCCGCTGATCGCGAAGCGGATGGTGGAGATCGCCCGCGCGGAAGGCGCAACGGCCATCGCTCATGGCGCGACCGGCAAAGGTAACGACCAGGTGCGCTTCGAGCTGGCTGCGGCTGCTTTGGCGCCGGAGATCCGCGTCATCGCCCCTTGGCGGCTGAGCGAGTTCCGCGACCGGTTCCCGGGACGGGCTGAAATGATCGCTTATGCCGAAGCAAACGGCATCCCGGTTACGGCCTCAGCGGCGAAGCCGTATTCGATGGACCGTAACCTGCTGCATATCAGCTATGAAAGCGGCGTGCTGGAGGATCCGTGGTTCGACGCGGCTGCGCCGGAGAACAAAGACATGTTCCTGCTTAGCGCATCACCGGAGGATGCGCCGGATCAGCCGGAATACCTGGAGTTGGAGTTCGAGCAAGGCAACTGCGTAGCGCTGAACGGCGATCGGTTGAATCCACTCGCGGTGATGGAGAAGCTGAACGAGCTGGGCGGCAAGCACGGCATCGGCCGCGTCGACATGGTCGAGAACCGCTTCGTCGGCATGAAGAGTCGCGGGGTCTATGAGACGCCGGGCGGGACGATCCTGTTCACGGCCCATCGCAAAATGGAGTCGCTGACGATGGACCGCGAGGTCATGAACCTGCGCGACAGCCTGATCACCCGCTACAGCACGCTCGTCTACAACGGCTTCTGGTTTGCGCCGGAACGTCTGGCGCTGCAGGCGCTGGTGACGGAAAGCCAGAAGAACGTGACCGGTACGGTACGTGTGAAGCTGTACAAAGGCAATATTATCGCTGCCGGCGTGAAGAGCCCGGTGAGTCTGTACAACCCGGACATCGCCACGATGGAGGCTGATCCGACGCAGGCGTACGACCAAGGCGACGCCACGGGCTTCATCCATCTGAACGCGCTCCGGCTGAAAGTCGGCACGGGTGTGGCGCAGAACAGCGGCAAGTAAGCGAAGGCAAGTTTCGAATTTCGAGCTTCGAGTTTCTTAAATCTATTCGAAAAATCGAATACAATTCGCCGGTACCCGGTGTGTGGACCTTCATATGTATGAAATTTCGTATATAATGGTGCATTTTGCGGGGCTTAGGCGGGAATCTGTATGATTTTTCGTATAGAATCTGCAATATTGGACGGTTACGAGGAAATGTAATCGGAAAATCGAATCTATTTCTTCGGTTTGACGGATAACAAGCAAGTTTCGAGTTAAGGAGTGGGTCAGGTGAGCAAGCTGTGGGGTGGCCGCTTTACGAAGCAGACCAACCGTTTAGTTGAGGAATATACCGCCTCCATCGGGTTTGACAAAGCGCTGGCGGAGGAGGATGTGCAGGGGAGTCTCGCGCATGTCACCATGCTAGGCAAATGCGGGATTTTGCCGGAAGAGGACGTCGAGAAGATTAAGGAAGGCCTGCATCAGGTCCTGCTCAAAATCCGCCGCGGCGAGCTGGAATATTCCGTGTCGGACGAAGACATCCATATGAACATCGAGAAGCAGTTGATCGACGAGGTCGGTTCGGTCGGCGGGAAGCTGCACACCGGACGCAGCCGCAATGACCAGGTGGCTACGGATATGCACCTCTACCTGCGTAAGCGGGTGGTGGAGTTCGTGGGCCTACTGCAAGAGCTGCAGGAGGCGCTGCTCGGACAAGCCAAAGCCAATCTCGATACGATTGTGCCGGGGTACACCCATCTGCAGCGGGCGCAACCGATCCTGTTCGCCCATCATCTCCTGGCGTATGTGTCCATGTTCCAGCGCGACATCGAACGCTTGCAGGACAGCTACAAGCGGATCAATGTACTGCCGCTGGGCGCGGGAGCGTTAGCGGGAACGACGTTCCCGATCGATCGCCATTTCGTGGCCGAGCAGCTGCATTTTGATGGCGTGTATGAGAACAGTCTCGATGCGGTTAGCGACCGCGACTTTATCGTTGAGTTCCTTGCCGACGCCTCCATTCTGATGATGCATCTCTCGCGCCTCAGCGAGGAGCTGGTCCTATGGAGCAGCACGGAGTTTCGCTTCATCGAGTTGGACGATGCCTTTTGCACCGGTAGCAGCATTATGCCGCAGAAGAAAAACCCGGATGTGCCGGAGCTGGTTCGCGGCAAAACGGGGCGCGTGTACGGTAATCTGATGGGGTTGTTGACCGTGCTGAAGTCACTGCCGCTGGCGTACAACAAGGACATGCAAGAAGACAAGGAAGGTATGTTCGATACGGTTGCTACCCTGCAAGGCGCGCTGCAGCTGTTTGCGCCGATGATTGCCACGATGAAGGTGAACAAGGAGCGGATGCGCGAGGCAGTGAACCAGGACTTCTCCAACGCGACCGACATCGCCGACTTCCTGGCGAACAAAGGTCTGCCTTTCCGCCAGGCGCATGAGGTCATCGGCAAAACCGTGCTGTATTGCATCCAGAACGGCAAATATTTACTGGATCTGACGCTGGAGGAGTTTAAGCAGTTTTCGCCGCTGTTCGACGACAGCATCTATGCGGTGCTGCAGCCGGAGAGCGTCGTGAATGCCCGTAACGTTTACGGCGGGACGGCGACTCCTCAAGTCACGGCGGCGATCGAACGTGCAGAAAGTAAGTTGGAAGCAGGTCGCGCGTGGACTCAAGAATACGCGGAAAAAAGTAAATAAGCGAAGGACCTCACTGTGAGGTCTTGTGCCCCTATCAGAAACAGCCACGCCCTCGGGCGAACGGCTGTTTTTTTGTGTTCTGCAGCGGTGTTCGGTCCAGTTGGAAGAGTATGTCCATAATCTGAAATTATCAGGAAATCACGAGAAATTTCACGAAAATTGACGAAAATTTCTGAAAAAAACTAAAGATATGGTCGTAATTTGTCGAAATAGAGGTTAGATTCATCACTGCCAACGCGGAAAATCTATTGTATGAACGCTGGCTAAATCAGAATTGGTTGACATCCCGGTACAGTTTTTTGCAGTTGATCGACCCCTGGCACACAGCAAGAGCCGACAGGATGCCCCATTAAAATAAAAGGAGAAAACAAAGCATGAAGCAACTTTTTACAAGGATTCGGAATTTGGTGGAAGTCAGGACACTACGCAACCGGCTGTTGATTATTTTTGCTGTACTGCTGGTCGTGCCCAATCTGGTGGTTTCGTACACCAGCTATAATCGGGCCAGTGAGCAATTGCATGAGAAAATGGACGCCAGCACGCAATCAAACGTGAACCTGCTCAACGATTCGATCACGCAGATCGTGGAGGCGGAAGTTCGAAATGTAGAGCAATTGGTCCAGCAAATTGAATCGACCCAGGTGGATTCCCATTCCCCCGAGCTGCGAACATTAATCGATTTGTTCGTGGAGAAACACCCGGAACTCGAAAATATGGTTGTCGGGAATCAGAACGGAGCCTGGATGAAAGCCCCTGATCCCGGCAAGCAGGATTACGATCCCCGGGAGCGGGATTGGTACAAAGCCTCGCTGGAAAGACCGGAGGAAACGGTCATTATCGATCCGTTCAAATCCGCAACGACCGGAAATTACAACCTGTATATCAGCCGTGCGCTGAAGGACCATCAAGGAGCGATCACGGTCGCCCTGGACCTTGCGAATCTGAACCAGGATGTTAGTGCCATTCGCCTGGGAGAACGCGGATTTGTCTATATCGTGGACCGCACGAACAAGTTTGTCACGCACCCAACTAGCGCGGTCGGCGAAGAGGCCGTCGGTGATCATCTTTCTCAAATTCATGCGGCGGAATCGGGCTACATGAAATATATCGACCCGGTATCCGGGACGGAGGAAAGCGCGTTTTTTACGACAAATAAGCTGACGGGTTTCAAAATCGTAGGGGTTCTGGATGTGAAGGAATTCAGCGATGCTTCGCTGCCGATTATGTGGACCTCCCTGATTGTTCTAGCTATCTCTTTAGTGGTTGCCGGTGTCCTGTTGTTCATCGTCATCCTTAACATCACGCGTCCAATCGAGCAGTTGAACCGTTCGGCTAAACGAGTTAGTGAAGGTTACTTGAACGAGGATGTAAGCACGAAGCGGAAGGATGAAATCGGACAATTGGCCGCGAACTATAACGGGATGCTGGCCTCCTTGCGGCAAATGGTGCGGGAGATGTCCGAGACGGCAAGTCAGCTCGCCGCCTCCAGCGAAGAACTAACCGCGGGAACGGAACAGAACGCCAAGGCGGTGGAATATGTCGCCGAGCTGGTTCAGAACGCTTCCGGTCAGGCGGAGAAACAAGCCTCCACTTCGGCGGAAAGTGCCGATACGATGGATGAAATGTCTCAGGGTATCCGAAAAATCGCTGAAGCGTCCGGTACGATCGTCGAGTCTTCGATGCAGACGGTAGGGGATGTCCGGGGTGGTAGCGAGAAGATCAACCTCGTTGGTTTGCAGATGGAGGAAATCCGCAGATCAACGCTGGAATCGGCGGAGTTGATGCAGCAGATGAACGAGCTCAGCGGACAAGTTGCCGGGATGAGCAGCGCAATAACCGAGATCGCCAACCAAACCAACCTGCTGGCGTTAAATGCGGCGATCGAAGCGGCGCGTGCCGGAGAAGAGGGACGTGGCTTCGCGGTTGTTGCGGGTGAGGTGCGTAAACTGGCGGAACAGTCAGGATCGACGGCGGAAATGATTCAACAGAACATCGGGCGGATGACCGAGCTCACGGGCAAGGCTTATGAAATGATGAATCAAAAAGTGAATGCCAATGTGGAGCGAGGGATGTCGGTGACTGAGGAGGCGCAAACGGCTTTCCAGGCGATCGAGCGTTCCACGCAGCGCATCTCGGAGCAGATTCACGAGGTGTCGGCCATAACACAGCAAATGTCGGCTAGTGCCGATGAAATTGCGCACTCTGTCGAACAGATCGCCGCAACCTCGGCCAGCAGTATGGAGAGCTTCCAAGGCGTAACGGCTGCGACCGAAGAACAACTGGCTTCCATGGAGGAAATCTCCTCCGCTTCGGATGGCTTGGCACGGATGGCAGCGGATATGCATGCCCAGATCGACCGGTTTAAGTTATAACCTATAGAGGCATTTCTAGCCCCCTGAGCCATTAACATTGGCGAAGGGGGCTATTTCTTTAGCTCAATTTCCACCTTGGGCCGGGGATGTAAATCCGCCTCGAGACGGATGGAGGTCGCAGGGAAGTCGATTAAGATGAATAGCAGCAACGCTCTTGCTCGGTATCCGCTCACGCCTGCTTTACAACGTAACAATGTTATGTTACGTTGTTGGAGCGAGAAAGGAGCATGACAATGAGTGAGGAATTGATCTCCAAGAAGGAATTGCTTGATCTGACGGGCATTTCGTACGGGCAGTTGTATCGCTGGAAGCGCAAAAACCTGATCCCGGAGCAGTGGTTTATCCGCAAGTCGTCTTTTACGGGACAGGAGACGTTTTTTCCAAGGGAGAAAATCCTGCAGCGTATCGACCGAATTCTGGGTATGAAGGACGATTTATCGCTGGATGCATTGGCGGACGTCTTTTCACCGAGTCCGGGGGATATTCGTCTGAGCGCAGGTGACTTGCTCGACCGAAACATTGTTACGTCAACATCTTTGAATTTATATATCGAGACCATAGGGTCGGCCGAGAGGAAGTCGCTGTTTACCTTTGACCGGATTTTGACCGTTTACGTGCTCGACAAGCTGCTGCAAAGCGGAGATATTTCGCTGGAGGAAGGGCGTTTACTGGTTCAGACACTGGAAGAATATTTACCTGGCTTGGCCGGTCAGGAATGCGGCGTTCGTCTCACTCGTAAAATGGGGGTGGCTGCTTTTATCCTAGTGCCGGGGGATGTCGAGCTTTATATGGACCGCAGCGTTAGGATGGTGGCCCGTCTTTCACTGGCGCGCTGCACGGAGGAATTGAAACTATTGGTGAGCGGGAGTGAAGGGTAATGGCGGAACGAAGCGTCAAGGATTTGAAAATCAACGGGGTGGGTCAGGCGTCCGGCGGTGCGTATCGAAAAATACAGGCTGAAGGGATTGCTACGTTGAACGGAGATATCACCTGCGAGTCTTTGGGGGCTAACGGGACGCTGAAGATCAAAGGGATGATCGACGCGGGCGAGTTTCGGCTGAACGGTACCGGCTCATCGGAAGAGTCACTGCGAGGCGGAAGGTTCGAGCTGGACGGGATGTTTAAAGTCGGCCGGGACGTACGGTTCTCTCGGTTACATGTCCGGGGGATCCTCAAGGTCGGAGGTTCCGTTACCGGGGAGACGGCCAAAGTGGATGGCGCCTTAAAGCTGGAAAGCAGCGCCGAGTTCGAGGAAGCCGAGGTTTACGGTCAGCTTCAGGTTGGTGGCATGCTGAATGCCGGACGCTTGACGATCGACCTGGAAGGCCCTAGCCACGCCAAAGAGATCGGTGGGGAGTCCATCGTCGTGCGGCAGCGCAAGGGCAAACGGCTGCTAGACTATCTGTCCCCGCTGCGAGCCTCCCGGTTAACGGCAGGCGTGATCGAAGGGGACGACATTCAACTGGAAGGCACCAAGGCGGATGTGGTCCGTGGCAATTCGGTCGTGATTGGACCGGGCTGCGAGATTGGCCTTGTGGAATATAAGGAACGTTATGAGGTTTCGCCGCAGGCCTCGGTGGGACGCGCAGAACAGAAATAAATCGATGATGAAACAGGAGGGAACGGGGATGGCCGTACAAGTACAGGATGACCGTGACCGCAGTGCTGATTTGAAAATTGTCGGCAACGGGACGTCAAACGGCGGAGTGTTCAATAAGATCAAAATCGTCGGCGAAGGCGATATCAACGGGGATGTCGATTGCCGAACCCTGATCTGCACGGGAACGCTGGAGGTCGACGGCGGTTTACGTGTCGGGACGGTGAAGGCCACGGGCACAATCGTTGTGTCCGGTCCGATGGGCGGTGAAGAACTGAACCTGACCGGCAATTTAAGTGTCCGGGGCGGTCTGCAAGCTGACAAAGCTCGGCTCAACGGGGAGATCCGTATCGATGGCGGCATCACCGGCGAGGACATCGGCTTGTATGGGAGCTGCGAGTTGACGGGCGACTGCCAAGCTGAGCGTTTACGCCTAAAAGGAGCAATCCAATCCCAAGGGACGATCAATGCCGAGCGCGTTGAAATCGCGATGTTCGGCCGTAGTCAGACGAGTGAAATCGTCGGCGGGCAGATCCGCATCGCCCCGCATCCGACATGGAAGTGGGTGGCGCTATTCAAGTCCTGGGGGACGCCGGGAATGCAGGCAAGCATCATCGAAGGCGATGTTATTCGTTTGGAAAATACCGTAGCCGATATCGTGCGCGGCGGGGACGTCTCGATTGGTCCCGGCTGCCGGATCCGGCTCGTGGAATATACAAAACACTATCATCAGGACCCGCACGCGGAAGTGGGGGAACACCTGAACGTTTGGAGGAACGAGGGATGAACGCGCAACAAAACAGCCGTCTCGGCTTCGTGGTCGCCGGTCTGCTGCTCGGCATTTTAATGGCCGCGATGGATAATACCATCGTGTCCACCGCAATGGCAACCATTGTATCCGAGCTGGGCGGCCTGGACAAATACGTCTGGGTCACCTCGGCGTACATGGTCGCCGAAATGGCGGCGATGCCGATCTTTGGTAAGCTGTCCGACATGTATGGGCGCAAACGATTTTTTGTCTTTGGTATTGCTATGTTTTTGCTGGGATCCGTGTTATGCGGTACGGCCGACACCATCGTGCAGCTTAGCATCTACCGCGCGATCCAGGGGATCGGGGGCGGGGCGTTGATGCCGATCGCGTTTGCCATCGTGTTTGACGTATTCCCGGTGGAAAAACGCGGCGCCATGGGGGGGCTATTTGGCGCGGTATTTGGGATCTCCAGCCTTGCAGGCCCCCTGCTTGGCGCCTTTATCACCGACCATCTGAACTGGCGTTGGAATTTCTACATCAATATTCCGCTTGGCATCCTCGCGCTGTTCCTGATTCTGGCCTTTTATCGGGAATCGGCCGTCCATGCCAAACAGCGTATCGATTGGTGGGGCGCATTGACCTTGATCGGCTCGATCGTCGCCCTGATGTTTGCGCTGGAGCTGGGCGGGCAGCTGTACGCCTGGGATTCCGGACAGATTCTGGGACTGTTCGCGGCCTTTGCCGTGCTGTTTACCACCTTCCTGTTAGTCGAACGGAAGGCGGAGGAGCCGATTATTTCCTTCGGGATGTTCCGCAAACGTCTGTTTGCCAGCAGTAACCTGGCCGGATTGTTTTACGGCGCTGCGTTTATCGCTGCTTCCGTGTATATTCCCTTGTTTGTGCAAGGGGTAACAGGCGGTACGGCAACTAATTCCGGCTTAATCTTGCTGCCGATGACGCTGAGTTCCGTGGTCGCTTCCCAAGTTGGGGGCTTCCTCGTGCAGCGCACCAGCTTCCGTAACGTCATGGTGTTGTCGGCGATCATCTTTATGGCAGGGATTGCTTTACTCGCGACGATCACGCCGGACACGACCAAAACTCTGCTGTCGATCTATATGGCGATTGCGGGATTTGGCGTCGGGTTCTCGTTCTCCGTGCTGGGGATGTCCGCGATTCAAGATTTCGGACCTTCGCAGCGGGGAGCGGCCAGTTCAACCATGTCATTCATTCGCTCGCTTGGGATGACGGTGGGAATTACGGTGTTCGGGATTGTGCAACGCAACCTGTTTGCGAACCGATTAAGCGAATCGCTGTCCGCCATGGGCGGCGGGGCAGAAGGATTGCCATCCATGGACGATCCTCGGACGCTGCTCGCCTCCGAAGCGCGCAAGGCGATTCCGGCTCCTGTTCTGGAGCAGATTGTGGGCGGCTTGTCGACGTCGATCACGACGATGTTTTGGTGGACGCTAGTGCCGGCTGTGCTGGCGTTGATCACGGTGTGCTTTATGGGCAACGCCAAAATGATGGGGTATGGGCCGGGAGCCGCTATCGTACAAGAAGCTAAGCCGGCGGCCTCTAAGTAATCTTTTCCGGAAACAAGGGATTAAAAGAAACATTTGACATCCCTCTATGAAATATGGATAATCAATAGTTCATCCTAGCAAGTTAAGAAGTAATGAGGTGTTTAGAAGATGAGTCATAATTCACAGGCTTTACCCGCTTCCGGCAGTTTGTTCCGGAACCGGTTCTACCAGACGATCCTAATCTCCAACCTGTTTTTGCAGATCGGGATCTGGGTCCGTAACTTTGCGATTCTGATGTTCGTAACAGATCAGACCAACAACGATCCGCTTGCGATCTCGTTGATTTCTGTCGTCGAATTTGCACCGATTTTTGTGTTCTCCTTCATCGGCGGAGCGTTCGCCGACCGGTGGAAGCCGAAGCGGACGATGATCTGGTGCGACTTCCTGTCCGCGATCTCGGTATTCGCCGTGCTGTTGACCTTGCTGTATGAATCGTGGGAAGCGGTCTATTTTGCGACCTTCATTTCGGCGATTCTGTCGCAGTTCTCGCAGCCATCGGTGATGAAGCTGTTCAAGCAGCATGTTCATCCGGAGAAGGTGCAACAGGGAATGGCGTTGTTCCAGTCGCTGGTAGCCATTTTCATGGTCATTGGGCCGTCGCTGGGGATTTTCTCTTACCACCAATTTGGGATCTACGTGTCGATTGGCGTTATGGGCGTGGCGTTCCTGATCTCCGCTTTGGTACTGTTCCGGCTTCCGGCGGATGAGGAGCAAGAGGCAAAGCGCGAGCAAACCGGAAATATCCGCAAAGAACTGGCGGACGGCTTCCGGTATGTATGGCGTAGCCCCGTATTGAAAGTGCTGGGCGCGACGTTCGCGATCGCTGGCTTCTCCGTCGGGATCATCCAGACGTTGGGGTTGTTCGTCGTCACCGAACGGTTGGGCCAGCCTAAGGAATTCCTACAATTTCTTCTGGCGGTTAACGGTGTAGCAATGTTGATTGGCGGCGGTGCAATTATGGGCCTGGCCAAAAAAGTTCCCCCCCAAGTCCTGCTTGCCTTCGGGATGGCGATTAGCGCCGTCTGTATCGTAGGCATGGGGCTGTCGACCAGTGTTCCGTTAACCCTGGTGCTGCAGTTCCTGAACGGTCTGACGTTCCCTTGCATCCAGATCGGGATCAACACGATGATCCTGCAATGGACGGAACAGTCTTATGTAGGCCGGGTCAACGGTGTATTGAGTCCGATGTTCATGGGGATGATGGTCATCATGATGTCGTTGTCCGGCGTGCTGAAGACCATCTTCCCGCTCGTCGGGATATACGCTGTATCCGGCATCATCATGTTGCTAGGTGCGATGATTCTGGTGCCGATCTTCAAACATAAACCGGCTCCGCAGCAACAGCCGCAGTTGGGCGAACAGCCTACGAGCTGAGGTTTGGAGGTAAATAAAAGCTGTCCTTCGGAGTTCCTGTAATAGGAGCCCCGTCCGGGACAGCTTTTTTGCGTTGGGATGAGGTGAAGGTGGTGGGGCTGAATGTTGCAGAAAGTGCAACATTCGGACAACCGACAGGGCCGCGGGGACGGGTAATCGGTCGGTTTACGGTCTGCGCCTATGCGGCGTCGACATATCCTTTGCGGCCGGCGGCGTAGCCGAACAGGGCGGTTAGGATCGATACTCCGGTAATCACGGCAAGCGGAGTATCCCAGCTACCGCTAAAGTCGTGGAGATAACCGAACAGCGTAGGCCCGAACGCGGCAAGTACATAACCGACCGATTGCGCCATACCCGACAGGGCGCTGGCCTGCTCCGTCGTCCGTGAGCGAAGCGAGAAGAAGACGATCGCAAGGCCGAAGGTTGAGCCGGAGCCGATCCCGAGCAAGAGGATGAAGAGAGCGGCCAGCGAGACCGGCCCGGCCCAGATGCCGCCGAAGCCGATCACGCATAAGGCGGCGGTGGCGGCGGTCAGCCATTTCTGGCTGTTGGACCGCGCGGCGAGCAGCGGCATCAAGAACGAACCGGCCATACTGATCAGTTGCATGAGCGACAGCATCCAACCGGCTTGTTCGGCGCTCATTCCGCGCTCCTGCAGGATATCCGGCAGCCAGGAGATACTGACGTAAAACAGGATCGACTGGAAGCCCATAAACATCGTCACCAGCCAAGCGACCGGAGAGCGCCATATGCGGAAGCGTGTGCCGGTGGCTTCGCCTTGGGTCGATGGGCGGCTCGCCGGGTCGGTGGCCACTCCCACCTCTGAGATGCGGGAGTGGCTTGCGCCCGTGGTCTGGCCGTTGCGCCCGGATGCTTTATCAAGCCGTGGGAGCAATGGTAGCCAGACGAGGGCGCTGACCGCTGTCAACGCAACCCAAATGGTTAACGCGCCGCGCCACCCGAGCGGGCCTTGGGATAGCGGCACGCTGATCCCGGAGGAGATCGCCGCCCAGAAGGTCAGGCACGTGGTGAACAGGCTGGTCATTAGCCCGACTTGTTGCGGAAAATCACGTTTGATCAGCCCGGGTAGCAGCACGTTGCCGATGGCGATGGCGATGCCGATTAGCGCGGTACCGGCAAATAACGCGGTCACGGACGGCAGCGAACGGACGAGAATACCGCCGGTCATCAGGATCATGCTGAAGAATAACGTTCGCTCGATGCCGAACTTCGCGGAGAAGCCCGGCGCAGCCAACGCAAACACCGCGAAGGCGATCAGCGGGAGCGTCGTCAGCATACCCGACAGCGCGTGCGACAAGCCCGTGGCCGCTTCGATCTCGCCAATGATGGCGCCAACCCCGGTGATAGGGGACCGCAAGGCGGCGGCGGTTAGCAGAACCGCGGTGACCAGCAGCCAAACGGAGGCACCGCGTTCCCGAAGCAAGGCGGGGACGATCGTTTTATTCATATGAAAGGAAGCCTCCTTCGCTCTGTTACTCTAGTTTAGAGATTTGAATGGTTATTTTATGCAGTGAATTGATCGCTGACTTGAGGAGATACGTCAGACGCAGTTCAGTATACTTCAAGTTACTTTGTGCGGCAACTCAGACGTCAGCGCGGAGAACTACAGCTATTTACGAGTAAACTAACTAATGGAGAAGTGGAAGGATTTCGCAGGCTTGTGGTAGAATGGGGCATAGAACAAGTAAACTAGTCGTGAAGCACACGCCTTTTGTTGTCGGATGAAATATCCGTCGACGAAAGGCGTTTTTATTTTCTACGGGGAGGTTAATGAGATGGGATTTCAGGAGACGTATGCATGGTGGCTCAGCGATAATTTGAGTCATCGGGAAGGTGAGAGGGAACGGAGGTTGCGGGAGGGCCATGGGCACGCAGAGAAGGCTTTTGTCGAAAAAGTGTGGTGGCCCGCCTTCGGGCATTTCCGCCATCTTCATCCCGAATATGAGGTGACGGACTTTAAAGATGGGATGCGATATCTCGACTTTGCTTACCTTCGCTCGGGAGTGCAACTGGCGATCGAAATCGACGGGTTTGGCCCACACTTACGAAACATCAGCCGTGACCGCTTCTCGGACCAATGTCGGCGGCAAAACGACCTGATTCTGGATGGTTGGAAAGTGCTGCGCTTTACCTACGATGACGTCAGCGACAACCCTCGCTACTGCCAACAGACACTGCAGCAGTTTATGGGAAGGTGGTTGGGGGAGGGGGAGAACATCGATGCGGTACATTTTATCGAAAGGGAAATTCTCCGCTTGTTTCTACGTGCTGAAGGGCCCGTCACTCCATCTGATGTTTCTCGAAGTTTGGGGATGAAGAATCAGACGGCAAGAAAATGGCTCCGGCATTTGATGGGCAAAGAGTGGATTCAACCGGCGAGCGGGTCGGAACGTGTACGAACCTACCTATTGGATGAACGAGGGAGGAAGATCGTCGGTTAGTTCGCGCTAGCTTGTATAAATAGAGTGATTTTTTGTCTCTATCTGAGTTGGAAAGACAATTTCCGGGGAAATAAAGTGATAAAATGTCGCTATTCTCCTCACTAGCCCCTGATTTTGCTGAAACTCGGTGGAATAGCGTTATTTATTAACGCTATCTAACACAAATTCCGCAGGAACGACAAAATAGGGTGATATTTTAACGTTATTTCTTCTCTTCGAATGGTTAAGGGGTGGGGGGGCGAGTGCCCCCTAGAAATTCGGACCGTTCACGCCGTCCTCTAAAAGTTGTTTGGGAGGGCGCTCCGACGGCGTGCCCTCGGGACGACCGCTCCTATTGCTATTGTTGGAGTTGCCGCCGCCTGCCGCGCCACCCTTAGTATCGCGCACGGCGATCACTGTCGGCTGAGCCGGGTACGTGTCCTTGGAGAGCAGCATGCGGTCGACCGTGCGGCCGTTCACCATTTTGATCCGATACGTTTCAACGACATACCCCTGTTTCCCGCGTACGAGCACCTGACGGCTTCCGGCTGGGAGGGAGGCATTCGCCACAAATTTGTTTGGTGGAGGGATGATCTCCGTCGTACGGGATTCGAGCGAGTAGCTGACGTTCTCCGGGATATCGCCGAACAGTTTAACGGTGAGTTGGCGATTTTCCACCGTGGCGCGGATTAAGAGATGGTGCCCAGAGGTGTTCTTGAAGCGGAAGTTAATGTAGCCTTTAGCGAACGTCGCGTCCTGCCCCTTAGGCAAATAGCTGACCGGCAGGGAATGGTTCCGCCGCTCCACGATCGACAGCCCGGCACGAACTGCCGCATTGTAGAGGGTGCTCGACACCTGACAGATCCCGCCCCCGACCCCGGGCACTAGCCTGCCCCCAAATATAACCGGGGCTTCTTGGAACCCAAACGTCTTCTCGGCATATTCGATCGCTTCGCCATAATCGAAAATCTCGCCCGGGGCCAGCACAGTCCCATCGATGCTGCGGGCCGCTGAGTCGACGTTATGTACCCGTCCGACCCCGCTGGTCCGCAGACTGGTGGAGAATTGGACGATTTTGCGGCGGATTCCTTCCTTTTTGAGTAGATCCACGGTGATCTTGGGCTGCACGGTTTTCAGCGGCACGGTAAATCGCATTGTGGGAAGCTGGCTCGACAACGATAATGCCTCCTGTGTCGGCATCGGTTTACGCCATGAATTACTTTCCAATCGGCGCACTTCCTCCCCGAGCCGCGTCGGTACGTTCTCCAAAAAGCGGTCCCAATCGATGCGTTTCACAGCGGTTCCCGGCTGGTAACGGATCTGATCGTCCGTGGTGATCGTCCGCACGGCATTGACCGGAGAGCCAAACTGGGATTTTTCCCATTCAGGGGTAAACACCGTTTGCAGCTTCCGAGGATCAAAAGTTATGGTAAGCATCCACTGTCGATCAAAATTCCTTCTTGTCTGGAGTCGCTCCCATAAAGATCCCTCCCCCAGCCGACGTACCTCCTCCTTAAACGGCTCCGCTCCAAACGTAACCCCTGCCTCCGCCCAAGTCATCGTTTTCACACTGCCGTCCACCGTAAACACTACTTGCTTTCGGCTCAATGCGGCGATTTCCTGGTCGAGCAGTTGCAAGGCTTCCGCCCGATGGCGTCGGCCCAACTCCAATCCGGCCACAAGGGTGCCTGACGGCAAGCTGTCCTGCGAGACATATAAAGTTAACGCTCCCCAAAACGCCGTGCCGAGGAGCCCGACACAGAGGAAGATCACTGCCAAATGTTTCTTTTTCATAACCGGCTCCTTTATCTAAAGACCTATATTTAATAGAAAAGAACGTTGTACAACCATATGTATGATCAAAATGTCGGAAACTTTCGGGTACTCAAGAGGTAACATCTTTGTTACAATAAAAATCGGACTTCAAGGAAATTACTCAGGTTTTAAAGGATTTGGCAGGAACATGTCGAATGTAAAAAAGGGTCATCTATAGAACGGAATCATAGATCTAGGACGTGATTAAGTGATAGAAATGCAGGATGTCTGGAAGACGTATCCGAATGGAACCCACGCCCTTAAAGGCGTTTCAATCAAAATCGACCGTAATGAATTCGTGTATTTAGTTGGTCCCTCCGGTGCAGGGAAATCGACCTTCATGAAACTAATTTACCGGGAAGAAGTGCCTACTAAAGGGCAAATTTCCGTCAATGGCTTTAACATTGGCAAGCTCAAACCTCGCAAAATTCCCTATGTGCGCCGAAATATCGGGGTTATTTTTCAGGATTTTCGGCTGCTTCCGAAGCTGTCGGCCTACGAGAATGTCGCCTTTGCTTTGGAGGTCATCGAAGCCCCCAAGAAGATCATCAAGAAACGCGTGATGGAAGTGCTCGACCTCGTCGGGCTGAAAAATAAAGCCAACCGCGATCCTTCCCAACTTTCCGGCGGAGAGCAGCAACGTGTGGCGATCGCCCGGGCGATCGTGAATAATCCGTCCGTCATTATTGCGGACGAGCCCACGGGGAACCTCGATCCCGAGACCTCCTGGGGGATCATGCAGCTGTTGGATGAAATCAATTTCCGCGGAACTACCATCGTTATGGCTACCCACAACAAAGAGATTGTGAACACGATGCGCAAACGCGTCATCGCGATCGAACACGGCAATATCGTGCGAGACCAGCTGAGAGGGGAATACGGTTATGAATATTAGCACCTTCTTGCGGCATTTGCGGGAGGGCGCGAAGAGCGTGTTCCGTAACGGCTGGATGTCGGTGGCGTCCGTGACCTCGATTATCGTTTCGCTGCTGATCTTAGGCGTGTTTACCCTGCTTGTGCTAAATGTCAATTCGTTTGCCGATGAGGCGGACAGCCAGGTGCAGATCAAGGCCTATCTGAACACAAATGTGACCGAAGCTGTACGCGATCAGGTATATAACGATATTGGCTCGATGGAAGAAGTCAGCAAAGTCACGCTGATCCCCAAGGCCGAAGGCTTGAAGGATTTCCGGGAAAAGCTTGGCGAGGAAGGCAAGGACTTGTTGGAGGGTTACGACGAAACGACGAACCCGATCCCTGATACGTTCGAAGTGCAGGTCATCGAGCCGACGACCGCGCCTTATGTAGCAAGCAAAATTACCGCGCTGAACGATAAGTACGAGGAGAAGCCGATCTATAAAGTCAATTACGGACAAGGCACGGTGGAGAAATTGTTCAAAATCACCCGGGCGATCCGCAATATCGGCTTTGCCTTTGTGGCAGGCCTAGGGCTGATGGCGATGTTCCTCATCTCCAATACGATCCGTGTTACGATTTTGGCCCGTCGCCGTGAGATCGGCATCATGAAGCTGGTCGGCGCGACGAATACCTTTATTCGGTGGCCGTTTTTCGTGGAAGGCGCAATGATCGGTTTGATCGGTTCCCTGATCACCGTTGGCGTGTTGTTCTTCGGTTACAACGAACTGGTATCCTCGGTGAAAGCCGATGTCACCCTGGCCCTTCAGTTGGTTCCGTTAAGCGAGATCGGACTGGAATTGGGCGGATTACTCGTTGGGCTGGGATTCTTGATCGGGGTTTGGGGAAGTACGATGTCGATCCGGAAGTTTCTGAAGGTGTAGTGCATCGCGATCAAAAGCTGAACTCAAGAAATTTAATGAGGTTAAAAATCCGGCTTTTCAGCGTCAAGAAGGTTGGATGAAGCTAGGGAGTGAGTAGCGGAGCGTAGCTGGAGGCTACGTGAGCAACGGAGCGACTGGGTGAATTCAAGATTCGACGTCGAGTTGCTTCGGAGAATTACATCGCGATCAAAAGCCGTATTTATAACTACCTTATACGAAGGATGGGGAAACAAAGTTGAAGAAATGGATAACCACGATCACCGTTGTCGCATTAGCCGCTTTCATCTTCCAACCTACCGAAGGCTTCGCCAAAACGAAAACCATCAGCCAGATCGACAAAGAGTTGAAGCAGCTTCAGGAGCAGGCCAAACAGGCCAAGAAGCAACAAGAAAATGCCGCAAATCAGAAGCAAGAAGCGCAGCATTACGTTAATAAAAACACCAATTACCTGAAACAATTGATGGGGCAGATCGAGGTTGTCAGCAACGAGTTGACCCAAATTTCGCTAGACATTGATAAGACCGAGCAAGACTTGCGGACGACCGCGGAAAAATTGGACCAGACCCAGGCTCGGATCGAGGAACGCTCGCATTTGCTCGATACCCGTGTCCGGTTGATGTATACGGATGGCGTCGTTTCCTATTTGGACGTGCTGCTGTCCTCCACTAGCTTTACTGATTTTCTGGAACGGGCAGACTCCTTGCAGGCGATAGCCAACCAGGACCATGTACTTTTGGATGAGCACAAACGGGACAAGGAACTGATCGTGCAGCAGCAACAACAGTTGAAGCAGGACTATGCAAAAGTGAAGCAGCTTTACGCGGATGCCGAATCCCGCAAGAGCGATTTGGAATCAAAAGAGAACGAGAAGCAGCACCTGATCGCGAAATACAACGCCGACATTGAACAATCCGAAGACATTAGCGAAGAGCAGGAAGCGCTCCTCATTGAACTGGCAACGAAACGGGCCGCTTTGGAGCAAGAGAAGAACAAGCTGAAGGCGGCTCAGGTTTATAAATATAAAAAGAGTTCTAACGGTTCGGGCGGATTCAAAGGCAACGGCGGTTCGTTTGGTCTGCCGGTGGACGGCGCACGAATTTCTTCCGGATATGGTACGCGGATCCACCCGATTACCGGCGTGAAGAAGAAACATACCGGCGTGGATTTCGCGGCCCCCCAAGGTACGGACATCCATGCGGCTGAGGACGGCGTCGTTATCGTCGCAGAATGGTGGAGCGGTTACGGGAATACGGTAATTATTGACCACGGCGACAATGTATGGACGCTTTATGGGCATATCCGCAACGGCGGGATTAAAGTGGAGAAAGGCCAGCAAGTGAAGAAAGGCGAAAAAATCGCCGAAGTGGGTAGCACCGGTAACTCGACCGGCCCGCATTGCCACTTCGAAGTCCGCATTAACGGAAATCCGGTGGACCCGATGCCTTATTTGTAATAAAATAGCTATAGTGTTCGAGCGAAAACGGATACCGCCTCTTTTGGGGCAAGGGTCCGTTTTCCCCGTTTGATCAAGGTTATTAGTTGGTTCTTAGCACCGAGAAGGTTGGATGAAGCTAGAGACTGAGTAGCGGAGCGTAGTCGTAGGCTACGTGAGCAGCGGAAGGCTCGGCTGAATTCAAGATTCGACGTCGATTAGGCTCCTTGATGGTGCATCGTGCTAAGGAGCCAATTTGAAAACAGCCTTATATTGTAAATATTTCTCATGGGCGGGACATATACTATGGGACGTTCAAAATCGGACGGGCCGGTAGGACCCGGCACGTTGTTTAGATGAGAGTTATCAAATGGGGTTATTAGCACCAATTTGATAACGACTATTTTTCAGAGGCGGTGATCTAGGATGTTTAAAGGTCGTACGGTAACCCTGCTCGTTGTCGCAGCCATGCTGGTCAGCAGCTTGTTGACATTAACGCTGACAGGGGAATGGAGCTTTGCCGGTACGGGACCGCTGCGCAGCGGAAATTTTGCCGACACGGCCGGCACCGACTCGAAGCAAAACATCAAAAAAATCGAGACGGCGCTGCAGCTCGTCCAGAAAAACTACGTCGAAGACGTGGATACGAACAAATTGATTGATGGCGCGATTGACGGAATGATGAATGCGTTGGAGGATCCATTCTCCTCCTACATGGCGCCTGATACGGCGCAGCAATTTTCGGAGCAGATTGAGGGTTCTTTTACCGGAATTGGGGCAGAGGTCTCCATGGAGAACGGCAATGTGGTCGTCGTGTCCCCGATCAAAGGCTCTCCTGCGGAAAAGGCAGGCATTCAGCCGAAGGATATCCTGCTTTCGGTAAACGGCGAATCGTTCGAGGGATTGAGCTTGAATGAAGCGGTGGCCAAAATTCGCGGCCCGAAAGGCACAACAGCCACGGTTAAGGTCAAACGGGCTGGAACAGCCAGCACGCTGGAATTTAAAATCGTTCGTGACGACATCGCCCTAGAGACCGTGTATGCGGAGATGAAGGAAGGAAAGGTCGGAGTCATCGAGGTTACCGAGTTCTCCTTGAATACGGCCGATCGTTTCAAAAAAGAGCTGGCTGCCTTGGAGAAACAAGGCATGAAGGGTCTGGTAATCGACGTTCGGAACAACCCGGGCGGGGTGCTTGACGTCGTCGAAGCGATGTCCGAGGTGTTCGTGCCGAAGGGCAAAGCCATCGTTCAAATCGAAGATAAGTACAAACGCCGGCAACAGTCGGTATCCAAAGGAAGCGGCAAATCCTATCCGATCGTTGTCGTCACTAATAAGGGCAGCGCAAGCGCCTCGGAGATCCTAGCGGGAGCGTTGCAGGAGTCCGCGGGAGCGAAGCTGGTTGGTGAAGCCACCTATGGTAAAGGTACAGTGCAATCGAGCTATAGCCAGGAGATGGGGGACGGCAGCCTGCTGAAAATCACCATCGCCAAGTGGCTGACGCCAAACGGCGAATGGATTCACAAGAAGGGGATCAAGCCGGATATTGCGGTGTCTCAACCGGACTATTTTACGGTAGCCCCAATCAATAAAGAAAAAACGTACAAATACGATATGCTCGGCGAAGATATCAAAAGCGCCCAAACGATGCTGGATGGACTCGGATACGCTCCGGGCCGGAAGGACGGTTACTTCGATAAAAATACCGAGAAGGCGTTGAAGAAATTCCAGTCCGACCAAAAGCTCACGGTGAACGGCGTACTGGATGCGAAAACAGCCGAGGCGCTGGAGAGCAGCGTCATTAAACAAATCCGCGATCCGAAAAACGATGCGCAGTTAAATCGCGCACTCGAGGTTGTACGGAAGGAAATCACCTCATAATTGTCGAATCCCTTAGAGGGCTGAAATCCGGCCCTCTTTTTTTCTGATTAGCGGAAGTGTATAAGTTAACATAAAGGAGCGTGAGTACCTCTTGGATCTCATTCTGGAAGGATTATGGAGTCTGGCGGAAGCAGGGGTGCAGCTGTTGCTGCAGCCGTTTTACTATATTTCGATCATCGTCGTCCTGCTGATCTATCGCAGGCAGGTTGTGCTGGAACGCCGTCTGTTCCATGTTCGCCTGCACAGCTGGGGCTTGCAGACTTGGCGTACCGTTCTTGCCGGCTTGTTGGCGGGTCTGGCGGTTTCCGTCGTCTTCGTATTCCTGGGAATGAATCTGACGATGGAGGGGATCCTCTGCCTCTGGGCGGTTACGATCGTGCTGATGCTGTTCCGCATACGCTATTTATGCCTGGCCTATTCCGTGGGTATACTCGGGTTAATTCAGTTCGGGTTGAATTTGTTCCCGGGATTTGCGGGCAGCGGCTTCGTGGGCGACGTCGTGCGTATCGTCCGAGAGCTGGACATCCCGGCGCTGCTCTGTCTTGTTGGGCTGCTGCATCTAGTTGAGGGCATGCTGGTACGGTGGCAGGGCGCGTCGTTTGCCGGACCGTTGTTTTACGAAGGGAAGCGGGGCAAGCTGATCGGCGGGTACCAAATGCAAAGCTTGTGGCCGGTGCCGTTATTCCTGCTTATTCCGGCTCAAACCACGGGCGGGGTGCTGCCGTGGACGCCGTTGTTCGGCGGGGATGCTTGGCAAGGCGGCTTTGGATTGATGGCGCTGCCGATTGTGCTTGGGTTCTCGGAGATGACGATGGGGCTGCTGCCAAAAGACAAAGCCCGCATCTCGTCCGGCCGGCTGTTGGGTTACGGCGCGGTCATCACGGTATTGGCGCTGTTAACGGCGTGGTGGAGCCCGCTGCTGCCGGTAGCCGCACTCGCGGCGTTTGTGCTGCACGAAGCGCTGATTTGGCTGAGCCGTTTCGAAGAGCAGCAACGCAGCCCGTTGTTCGTCCATCCGCAGGGGGGACTGAAGGTGCTTGCGGTGCTGCCGGGCAGTCCGGCGGAAGAGCTTGGGATCCGGGCTGGCGAGTCGATCGTGAAGGTCAACGGCGTGCCGGTGCCAACCAAGGAGGATCTGCATGCAGCGCTGCGGATCAACCCGGCTTTTTGCAAGCTGGAGGTGCTGAATCTCGCGGGCGAGAGTAAATTCCTCCAGCGCGCCATCTACGCCGGTGATCACCACCAGCTCGGCGCGATCCTCGCGCCGGATGAGCTGGCGCCGGCGGCGGTAAGGCTGCAGCCACTATCGCTGCTGCAGCTACTGCGCCCGCGCACGAGCGCCCGCGTGGTGCGTGGCGCTCGGGGCGCCACGCCCGCACCGCAGCGCGAAGCGCGGGCGGGCGGCGGTGCGCCGGCGGCGGCCGATGGGCCGGCCGCCGAGGCGTAGGGCGCGCGCGGTCTTATGCAATCCTATCCCCTAATGAGGTGGTTCACCCGCTCATTAGGGGATTTTTTTAGCAGAACTGTCTCTCTAACGGAACTAGAAGCCCTTATTTAGCTCGATTCGAACATTTCCAGCATGTAACGGAACCAGGATCCCTTATTTAGCCCTATCGTGTGCAATCTGCGGTAAAACAACTTAAATAAGATCCGTACGTTCCGTTAGAGCGGGAAATCGAGTGGGAAATAACTAATAAGGTCCTTACGTTCCGTTAGAGCGCTGACGAAGCCTTGAGCCCTAATCAACTAGCTGGTAACTGCGATATCTAGCTTTACCGTTGGTGACGGCGAAGAGGTTTTTCTCAATTAACCCATGCAAAATATTTCTGGCGTGGCGATCAGAAACCCTGAGATGTACTGCCAGCTCGTTGGGCGGGAATGGGCGATAAAGACGGCGACCGAAGCGAACAGTTTCCGCTTCCAGCCAGTTGAGATCAGCCATCAGGTCCGTTGTGATGAATTTTCCGATAAACGACAAGACCAACTGCTGACATTGTTTCGGCTCCTCCACGATAGACAAATAAGCGATGGGGAGTAACGTCCAGCCATCTAACGCCAGTAAGCTGTGCCGCCAGCATAAATCCTTGAAGCGCCGTACGTCCAGATCTCTTGCATGGGGGCCGTAGCCCTGAATTTCAATAGCCCCTTTCATCGATCCTGACCCAGGGAGATAAGCGAGGTCCAAGTATCGGTAACCGTTGTTGAAGTCCCGCACCTCCCATTCCGCGTATAAGAAATCGAATTGACCTACGGCAGGGTACCAGACGAGCCGCAAAAATTCCATGGTACCGTGTCCCAATCCCTTTGTGAGGAGCTCCAACCGTCTAGGGTTCTTCTCTTCCTCCATTTGGCGTGCCATCCACGCATTAAAGGCTTGATCAAATTTCATTTCAACTCATCCTTCCTCCATATGGTGAAAACAAAAACGCCGTCCCGATCCCATTCCACAAATAAAGGGTAGAAGGATCAAGACGGCGTGTGCTTCACGGCCTGTTTGAGCATAGTTTATCGCTTTTAGTGTCTGCTGGCAATGGTTCAGTAGGCTGTTCCTTACCAATTGTTACTGCTAACGGACCGAGTGGCCCTTATTTAGTCCGTAAACATCAGTTGTAGATTTTAACGGACCTCAGAGACGTTATATGGTGCAAATTCGAGCATTAGCGCCGATGAACTAGCCAATAAGGCTTCTTCAGTCCGTTAGCTGGGGAAATAGGCCAGGAAATAGCGAATAACGTCACTGAGGTCCGTTAGAGCTAGGCTCGCGGGAAAGGGCCCGGGCCATCGGCGCGGATACACACCCGACGACTCGCCCCCTACTTCTGCAACTGCCGTAACACCGTGATCTCCACCCGGCGGTTCTTCTGGCGGCCTTCGGGGGTGTCGTTGTCCGCGGCGGGGCGGGTATCGGCGTAACCGGCATATTGGAAGTGCTGCGGGTCCAGCTTCTCCTTGTCCACGAAAAACCGCAGCACCGACAGCGCTCTTGCCCCCGACAGCTCCCAGTTGTCCTTAAATTCCGACGCATACACGATCGGCAGGCTATCGGTATGGCCTTCAATACTGATCACGGTATTGAGCTGCCGGAACAAGCTGGCCAGCTTGGCAAGCGTCTTGGCCGAACCGCTCTTCAGATCGGCTTGTCCGGTGTCGAACAGGAACCGGTCGCTTAACGTGATCGAGATGCCTTTCGGCAAGTCGGTCACGCGGATTTGATCCTCAAGTGAGTTGTCCTTGACATAAGCCTCGATCAGCTTCATCAAATTCGCGAGTTCTTCCTCTTGTTTGCGAAAAGCAAGCTCCCGCTCCGTCAACGGCCCTTGACCGGTACTGTCCGCTTGCCCCGTTGTGCCTTTTCCCTCGCCTTGCTTGCTGCCGTTATCGGCTGAAGCCGGCGGATTCTTGTGGTTGTACCTTCCCTCCGTCCCGGTAATCCCGCTGCCCAACTCCAGGATGGAATCCCCGCCTTTGAACGTCTGCTGGAGGGAGGAGGTCACGACTTCATATTTTTCCACGTCTAAACGGCTCATGGCATACATCATCACGAAAAAAATCAACAACAACGTAATTAAATCCGCATAGGTAATCAACCAGCGGTCCTTCGTTTCGTTGCGCTCCGCACGGCGTCCGCGCCTGCGGGGTTCTCGCGGCGAACGTTCCGGCCCCGTGTTCTTGCCTGATTTACTACTCGGCCTCATCGCTCATTCTCCTCAGAGCTGCGAATGCGGGAGCCGATTTCGAATCCAGCCGGTTTCTCCGGTTCGCTGTCAGGCAGAAGCCGTGTGGTTTCCGCGGTATAAGACTCCAGCTTCCGCCGCACGAGCAAAGGATGGTCGCCGTTTTGGATCGACAAAATCCCTTCGAGCATCATATCCATCCGATCGATCTCGTCATCGCAGCGCGCTTTGATTTTGGAGGCGATCGGAAGGAAGATCAGGTTGGCACTGGCCACCCCGTATAACGTCGCCGTAAATGCAAGTGCGATCGATGGCCCCAGCGCGGTCGGTTCGGACAAGCTGCCGAGTACGTGGATGAGCCCCATCACGGTGCCGATAATCCCCATCGTTGGAGCGTACCCGCCGGCCGATTCGAATATTTTGGCGTAGCCGTCATATTTTTTCGATACAGCATCGATTTCAAGCTCCATGATTTGCCGCACCATCGCGCGGTCTGTACCATCCACCACAAGCTGAATGCCTTCGCGCAGAAAAGGATCCCGATGCTCAGCAGCTTTTTTTTCCAAGGCCAATACGCCTTCGCGGCGAGAGATCGATGACATCCCGACAATATCTTCGATTACGTCATCCTGTGCAGGAGATTTGCTCATAAACGCCAGCGCCAACGCCTTCGGCACCGTACGCAGCTTGGCGACGGGGAAGCTGATCAACACTGCGGCGAAGGTGCCGCCAAACACGATCAAAGCGGCGGTAATCTGCAGCAAACCACCCAATTGACCGCCTTCCAGCATAAATCCGCCAACCAAGGCGGCTAGTCCGACAATGATGCCTATCAGCGTTGCAATATCCATGGATTGTGTACAACTCCTATTCTCGACTTACCGTTTGCATCTATAGGATGAAAAAGGTATAATACATGGGAACACCCATTCCTATTTTGATAAATTTAGGAAGGACTCGAAGGCTAAGCTTGGTTTATTCATCGGAATGATGACGATCCTAGTTTAGATGAAGAAACGAACATCTTGAGGAAACCTCTCATGCATAGATAGAACGAATACCGGAGACGCCTCTAGTATTCCATTTTAGACGATAGGGTGATGTTGGACAATGAGTGAAATCGTGGTTAGCGACAATAAATTCGAGCTGATCTCCGAATATACGCCACAAGGGGACCAACCGGAGGCGGTTCGACAACTGGTGGAGGGTACACTCGCTGGAAAGAAGCACCAGACGTTACTCGGGGCGACCGGGACAGGAAAGACGTTTACGATCGCTCATACGATCGCGAAGCTCGGACGGCCCACCCTCGTCATCGCGCATAACAAGACTTTAGCGGCGCAGCTGGCCAGCGAGTTTCGCGAATTTTTCCCCAATAACTCGGTTGACTACTTCGTTAGTTACTACGACTACTACCAGCCGGAAGCCTACATTCCTTCCTCCGACACCTATATCGAGAAAGATTCCAGCATTAATGAAGAAATCGATAAATTACGTCACTCGGCGACGAGCTCGTTGTTTGAGCGGCGGGATGTTATCATCGTGGCGAGCGTGTCGTGTATTTACGGTCTCGGTTCCCCGATGGAGTATCGCAATTTGGTACTGTCGCTGCGGGTAGGGATGGAAAAGCCGCGCAATCAGATTTTGAGCCGGCTGGTGGATATCCAATATCAACGGAACGATTTGAACTTTGTGCGCGGTACGTTTCGGGTTCGCGGCGACGTGCTGGAAATCTTTCCGGCCTCCCGGGGCGAGCAGGCGGTGCGCGTGGAGTTTTTTGGCGACGAGATTGAGCGGATCACGGAAATCGATGTGTTGACCGGAGAACTGGTTGGCGAACGCGAGCATATTGCGATTTTCCCGGCGTCTCACTTCGTTACTCAAGAAGAGACGATGAAGATCGCCATCACGAACATCGAACGTGAACTGGAAGAACGGCTGGAGGTATTCCGTGCGCAGGGGAAACTGCTGGAAGCCCAGAGGCTGGAGCAGCGGACGCGCTACGACATCGAAATGATGAAGGAGGTCGGCTTCTGTTCCGGGATCGAGAACTATTCGGGACCGTTAACTTTCCGGGAGCGGGGGGCGACGCCGTATACGTTGATGGATTATTTTCCGGATGATATGCTGATCGTCATCGACGAATCCCACGTTACGCTGCCGCAAATCCGAGCGATGTACAATGGTGACCAGGCGCGTAAAAATGTGCTGGTGGACCACGGTTTCCGTCTGCCATCCGCGTTGGATAACCGCCCGCTGCGGTTCGAGGAGTTCGAGGAGAAAGCGACGCAGCTGATCTATGTATCGGCTACGCCGGGTCCTTATGAGTTGGAGCATTGCCCTACGATGGTGCAACAGATCATCCGTCCGACGGGTCTGCTGGATCCAATTATCGAGGTACGGCCGACCAAGGGACAGATCGACGATTTGATCGGGGAAATCCGCGACCGTATCGCTAAAGATGAACGCGTACTGGTAACAACACTGACCAAGAAGATGTCGGAGGATTTGACCGATTACCTGAAGGAAGTCGGCATCAAAGTCAGGTATCTCCATTCCGATATCAAAACGTTGGAACGGATGACGATCTTGCGCGACCTGCGGCTGGGGACGTTCCATGTACTGATTGGGATCAACCTGCTGCGGGAAGGTCTTGACTTGCCGGAGGTGTCGCTGGTGGCGATTTTGGACGCCGACAAGGAAGGTTTCCTGCGCTCGGAGCGATCGCTGATCCAGACCATTGGTCGGGCCGCGCGGAACTCGGACGGCCGAGTGCTAATGTACGGCGACTCGATCACGGAGTCGATGGATCGGGCGATCAAGGAGACCGAACGGCGGCGCAGCATCCAGATTGCTTACAACGAGGAGCACGGTATCACGCCGCAGACGATTCGCAAGAAGGTCCGCGACGTGATCGAGGCGACCAAGGTGGCGGAGAGCAAAGCCGATTATCTGGCCGACGCCAAAGGCAAGATGTCCAAACGCGACCGCGAAGCGATGATCGGCCGTCTGGAAGTCGAGATGAAGGAAGCGGCCAAGAACCTGCAATTCGAGCGCGCCGCGGAGCTGCGTGACGCGATTTTGGAGTTGCGGGCTGAGTGATGGCTGACAGAGTGCCGCCCCTCTAAATGGGGGTGACTATTGGCCGCGAGCCGGTTGCTGTAGGTAGCATCGTTGACCGGATTCGAGCGGGGAAGGCCGGCCTTGATCGCTAGGACCGGATCCTGCCGCCGCCTTCTTCCGCTGTTGTTGCCTTCGACCAGGGGGCGCGAACCATTGTAAAGGAACTGAGCGACCTTATTAGCTCTAAGAACTACCGTTTTTCATTCTAACGGAACGAGGAGACGCTATTTACTCGAGAATGACCGTAAACGCAGAGATATATGCCCAATAAGGTCTCTGTGTTCCGTTAAACCGGGATATACCCGGGAAATGATCGAATAACGTCTCTACGTTCCGTTAGGTTACTATCATAGTTTAGGAATCGGGTTATCAGTACCGAGAAGGTTGGATGAAGGAGAGAGGGAGTAGCGGAGCGTAGACAGATCTACGTGAGCAACGGAGCGACCGACTGAATTCAAGATTCGACGTCGAAAAGCTCCTACGAATAACATCGTGATGGGAAGTTGGTTTGAAAAAGTTCAATCATAGTTTAAAAATCGGGTTATCAGCACCGAGAAGGTTGGATGAAGGAGAGAGGGAGTAGCGGAGCGTAGACAGATCTACGTGAGCAACGGAGCGACCGACTGAATTCAAGATTCGACGTCGAAAAGCTCCTACGAATAACATCGTGATGGGAAGCCGATTTTTAAACATCATCTAAAAAGGGAGATGAAGTTGTTGGGTAGTGAGAGTATCGTCATTAAAGGCGCCAGAGCGCATAATCTGAAAAACATAGATATCACGATACCGCGCGACAAGTTTGTCGTGCTTACGGGGCTGAGCGGCTCCGGCAAGTCCTCGCTTGCTTTTGATACCATTTATGCGGAGGGACAACGTCGTTACGTTGAGTCGCTATCCGCGTATGCGCGGCAGTTCTTGGGGCAAATGGATAAGCCGGACGTGGATTCGATCGAAGGATTGTCCCCGGCCATTTCCATCGACCAGAAAACGACAAGTCGTAACCCCCGTTCAACGGTGGGTACGGTCACGGAAATTTATGACTATCTCCGTCTCTTGTTTGCTCGGATTGGCCATCCGCACTGTCCGGAGCACGGCATTGAGATCACGTCGCAGACCGTAGAGCAAATGGTTGATCGCATTATGCAATATCCGGAGCGGACGAGATTGCAGATTCTAGCTCCGGTGATTTCCGGCAAAAAGGGTGAGCACAAAAGCTTATTCAGTGAAATCGCCAAACAAGGTTTCGTTCGGGTTCGGGTGGATGGCGAACAACGCGACTTGTCGGAGGATATTGAACTCGAGAAGAATAAGAAGCACACGATCGAGGTCATCGTCGACCGGATTGTCGTGAAGGAAGATGCACGCAGCCGCCTAGCGGATTCCATCGAAACCGCGCTTAAGATGTCCGGCGGACAAATCCTCGTCGATATAATCGGCCAAGAGGAGCTTCGCTTTAGCTCCAACTATGCTTGCCCGATTTGCGGGTTTAGCATGGAGGAACTGTCGCCGCGGATGTTTTCGTTCAACAGCCCGTTTGGGGCTTGTCCGGAGTGTGATGGACTTGGCGTGAAGATGATCATCGATAAGGACTTGCTTGTCTCCAATCCGTCCAAATCCATTGAGGAGGGCGCTTTTGAAGCGTGGGCGGGTGGCACCTCCAACTACTATCCACAGTTTTTGAGATCGGTTTGCGAGCATTTTCATATTCCGCAAAATGTTCCGGTTTCCGAGCTAACGGCGGAGCAGATGGACAAGCTGCTGTATGGAACCGGCGATACGAAGGTTCGGTTCCGTTATGAGAATGACTTCGGTATGAGTAGAGATGCCTATGTGACATTTGAAGGGGTCATTCCAAACCTGGAACGGCGTTATCGCGATACCGCTTCGGAGGGCATTCGTGAGTTCATTGAGGAGTTTATGGGCTCTAAACCTTGCAGTACCTGTCATGGTGACCGGTTGAAGAAGGAAGTCCTCGCAGTCACGGTCAACAACCAAAACATCGCGCACGTGACGTCCTTGTCGATCGGCGATGCAAGAGAGTTTTTTGATAAACTGGAGCTCACGGAAAAGGAAAAATCCATTGCCAATCTGATCTTGAAGGAAATCAATAGTCGGCTCGGGTTCTTGGTGAACGTTGGTCTGGAATACCTGACGCTCAGTCGGGCGGCGGGCACGTTATCCGGCGGCGAAGCGCAGCGTATCCGGCTGGCTACGCAGATCGGATCCAGTCTGATGGGCGTCCTGTATATCCTTGACGAACCGAGCATCGGGCTGCACCAACGGGATAACGATAAGTTGATTTCCACACTGAACCACATGCGTGACCTCGGCAACACGTTGATCGTCGTTGAACACGATGAAGATACGATGCTGGCAGCGGATCATATTATCGATATCGGACCTGGAGCCGGTATCCACGGCGGCCAAGTGATTTCGCAAGGTACACCGCAGGAAGTCATGGATGACCCACGTTCCCTGACCGGCCAGTATTTAAGTGGCAAGAAGTTTATTCCGGTGCCGGCATCGCGGCGCAAACCGGACGGCCGCTGGTTGGAGGTCAAAGGGGCCAAGGAGAACAATCTGAAGAACATCAATGTGAAATTCCCGATCGGCGTATTTTCGGCAGTGACCGGGGTGTCTGGTTCCGGCAAGTCGACCCTCGTCAACGAAATCTTGTATAAAACATTGGCTCGTGATTTAAATCGAGCGAGAGTACGTCCGGGGCAATACAAGGAGATCAAAGGGCTTGATCATGTGGATAAGGTCGTCGATATCGACCAATCTCCAATCGGTCGTACGCCACGTTCCAATCCGGCAACGTACACCGGGGTGTTCGACGACATTCGCGATCTGTTCTCCCAAACGACCGAAGCGAAGGTGCGCGGCTATAAGAAAGGACGCTTCAGCTTCAACATCAAAGGCGGCCGCTGCGAAGCTTGCAAAGGGGACGGGATCATCAAGATTGAAATGCACTTCCTGCCCGATGTATACGTTCCTTGTGAAGTCTGCAAAGGTAAACGGTATAACCGGGAGACGTTGGAAGTGAAGTATAAGAACAAGAGTATTGCCGACGTGCTCGAGATGACGATCGAAGATGCCACAGACTTCTTCCAAAACATTCCGAAGATTCATCGTAAGCTGCAAACGCTGCTGGACGTTGGTTTGGGTTACGTCACCCTGGGGCAACCGGCTACAACGTTGTCTGGCGGGGAAGCCCAGCGCGTGAAATTGGCTTCGGAATTATATCGACGCAGCACGGGCAAAACGATTTACATCCTTGACGAGCCAACGACCGGCTTGCATGTCGATGACATCGATCGTTTGCTCAACGTGCTTCATCGCCTCGTCGATTCCGGGGAGACGGTCCTTGTCATTGAGCATAACCTGGACGTGATCAAGACGGCCGATTACCTGATCGACTTAGGTCCAGAAGGCGGCAGCGGCGGCGGAACGATAATTGCCACCGGTACGCCGGAGGACATCGTAAAGGTGGAGAATTCCTATACCGGGCGCTACCTGGCTCCAATCCTCAAGCGGGATGCCAAGCGCACCGCGGAATTAAGCATAATGGAAGAGAAGGATCGGGAAGTCGTATAGAGGATAAAAAGAAGCAGTCTCTTTAAATTGAGGCTGTTTCTTTGGCTATTAATATATTCCAATAATGGTATAATTACACTAACAACAGAATGGCTGCAAGGGCGGTCGGCTAGTCTCCTGTAAAGGAGGTGATGCCTGTGGAGGTAAAAGATGCTTTGGCGTTAATGATTAGCTTTGGTGCGCTTCATGTTGCACTGATCGGGCTGATCGTTACGATCGTCATGGCACTGAACCAAAGCAAAAAGAAATAGACCGCCCCGAACAAGGTACCGGTCTATTTCAGTAGACAAAACCGTTCACAGTCAACCGCCCTTAAAAGCGGCTGTTGCCGAGTGGAGATGTTCGCGCATCTCCGCTCTTTTTTAATGTATCCTTCTAATTCCCATAATATCACAACTCTCGCTGCAAATAAAATGGGGTTATGAGGCGATTCCCGCTTCTAGGATCTGGCTTAATTGCTCTTGGAACGCTGGGACTCCAACGCGAAGGACGAAATCATGGAAGGACTCGGAGGCATTCCGATTTGATTTATAGAACAGCAGCAGTTGTTCCAGGACGTACGCGACCTGGTCCCCTTTAACGCGTCCTTTCAGTGCTTGGTTAAACTGGGCTTGTGAACCATTTGCTCCACCACCCAAGGTACCGCCTACTGCAATGTCGAACGCATCGACCATGCCCTCCGGCGTTTTAACCAAAGAGCCTTGCAATCCGATATCGGCGATGTGCTTCTGTCCGCAGGCATTCGGGCAGCCGATAAAGTGGATTCGAACCTTCTCGTCCAAAGCCACATGTGCGTCCAGATACTCCGCCACTTCGACCGCGCGTTGCTTCGTTTCCACGATGGCCAGGTTGCAAAATTCATTGCCCGTGCAGGAGACGGTCCGGCTCATAAAGTGCTTCGGAAACGGCGTTAACCGTTGCAGTACCGGTGCCTGAAGGGCTTCCTCCACTTTGTCGTCGGGGATACCGCTAAGCAAAATATTTTGAGACATGGTGGTACGGATTTTGCCGTCACCGTATTGATCAGCCACGTCGGCCAATTGCTCCAGCTCATTGGCATTTAACCGCCCCACCGGTACGTTGAGACCGATATAGTTAAGCCCTTCTTGCTTCTGTGGATGTACTCCGTCAAAGTAGGCTGCTTGCCAGCCGGCGGTTTTGTCTTCCCCACGAGATTCCAGCTCGCCAACCAACTCGACTAGTTTATCTTTGAATTTCTCCGGTCCCCAGTCGGCAACCAGATATTTCAGGCGGGCTTGATGGCGTTTCTCCCGGTATCCGTAATCACGGAATATCGTGGTGACCCCGATCGCTACCTTCAGCACTTCCTCTGGTCTTACGAATATGTCCAGCGTTTTGGCCAAATGTGGTTTTGCGGATAAACCGCCGCCAACCATGGCATGAAACCCGATAACTTCCTTGCCATCAATCACTTTAATCGCCGGTGTTAAGGCCAAATCGTTGATTTCCGCTTGTGCGTTATTATAGACGTTTGCGGAGATCGACATCTTATATTTTCGCGGCAAATTAGAGAAGTCCCGATTCAACAAGAAAAATCGGTTGACCTCTTCGACGATCTCCGTCGTATCGATCAATTCATCCTTGTCGATCCCGGCGAGCGGGTTGCCGACGATCGTACGCGGGCAGTCACCGCAAGCCTCGTAGGAATACAAGCCAACCTCATCTAGCCGCTTAAAAATATCCGGTAAATGCTCCACGCGCAGCCAATGGAATTGAATGGCTTGACGTGTCGTCACGTCCACCAGGTCACGTCCGTATAAGCGGGCAATGTCCGTCAGGGCACGCGCCTGCGCGGTGGTCATGATCCCTGTATTAATGCGCACGCGCATCATGAAATGTCCGTCTTTCGGCTTTTGCTGATATACGCCGGCCCATTTGAAACGGTCCATATCGTCCGCTGGAATGGAGTCGAACCCTTTAACCGCATACTCTTCAATTATCGTACGGATCACGTCCAGGCCGTCTTTTTCCAATTTGACGAATTCAAATTTGTTGAGTTTCTCCGGCTCTGCGGTCCATATCGGTTCATACGCCATGCGATAACCTCCCTTTGATTCCTTGAGCTTGTTAATTCCGACAACAAAACTATGAATAATGTTAATTTTCATGGTACCATAGTTGAGATATAGCGTAAATAATGAAAGGGACTTCTGGACATAAAACTTACTTATGAACAACTAAAGATCTGATGATAATACATATGTCAATGACCTCTAACACAAAATAAGGGTTAAAACCGACGGTGAATGCATGTTTTTAGCGAAAAGTTTGACAAAAACTTGTCTTTCCTCTTGCATCCGAACCGGAGGGAAGATAACATAGAAGAAGAGTTGTGATTTCGTGGATTTCAAGAGGAGGTTTCGCGATGTTGCTCGAAGCAGCGCAAGAAACGGCAAAAACAACGACATTTAACGGGTTTGATATTTTTATGATTTTGTTTACGATCATCATTTTGATCGGCGTCATCCGCTTGGTGACCCAGCGCCCGAAGAAGAACTTGTTCGCGATCGCTTTCGGGATCATCAGCCTGTTGGTCTTTTTGGCGTCCGATGCAATTATGATCAAAACTTGGTTTAGCTAAGCCAGAACGAGGGATACATATTTCATCTTATGAAATAAGCCAGGACACTTTATTCCTTATTATGGAGGGATGGAGTGTCTTTTCAATTTACAGGATATGGATTATAATAAAGGACAGGTGAAGCACACCTTGACATCAATCCGATGGCGAGGTGTGTTTTTTTGTTTTCATAAATGGATGAATTTATCAGAAAAGCAAGAACAAAGGAGGTGTATAGAAGAGGTTAGCGAATAAGTGAGGAGGCATATTTTTCCTAAATAGATGCTGTTTGCGGACAAAAGAAAAAAAGGATGGCTCCCACCGCCGCAAACGTTAGGGCAACATCCTTTTCCGGGAGGGGCGAATGTGCCTCGTCCCTTCTTTATCCTTATTGTATCTCAGGAAAATTATGCGAGCAATGGGGAGTGTGATAGGGACTATTACTATGAAGTGGGTGACGAAATAAAATTTCATGGGAGTGATGGAAGTGAAGAAAAAGCTAATAATTGGTTTGTGTAGCTTCATTCTTTTAGGGTTGAACTTTGGACAAGTCACTAATGCGGCTTCCGCAGATATTCCAAAAGTAAAAAACATGTCCATTGAGGTGCTGGTTGATGCTCGCAGAGTTGCCTTCCCGGATGTCCGTCCGCAAATCAATAATGGAACTACCCTAATTCCATTGCGATTTGTAACGGATAAACTTGGCGGTAAGTTGACGTTAACCGGAAAGAACATATCGATAGAAAAAGGTGACCGCCAAATCGCCATGACGATTGGAGGGAGAACAGCGACCGTTAACGGGGAAACCGTTACCTTGGATACTCCATCGGTTGCCGTCAACGGGCGGACGCTGGTACCGCTTCGTTTTGTCAGCCAGGCGTTAGGTGAAACCATAAAATGGGATGGCGTAAATCAGTACATATGGATCGGCAGCACAGAAGTCCCTAAATTGGAGGATGTGGCAAAGCCGGTGTCGATTGAGCCTTATTTGGATTTGTTTAAGAAGGGCGAATATGTTCTGAAATTTGGCAATATCACTTATTCTCAAGTTCGCATTCTTAGTAAAGATGATTTCCCGATACAGTTCGAAAATGAAATTATTTATCGGATTGATTATGCTCAGTCAACAGATAAAACGGAATTTCTTCGTTCAATTTCGGATAGCAAGTCACAAATAGGCACGAATTATTATTTAATGCAAAAAGGTGAGCCTCTAAAGTATAGGGGGGAGGTTGTTAGACTTCGGGAGAGAACTAGCCAAGATAATGATTTGAGGATTAAATATCATCAGATCATAGCTCGTATTGATGAAGATATGTTAGGGATCAGAAGCTACAAGAGCCTAGAGCTGAAGGACATTGAATTTGTTGGGGTTGATGTAGATTCGAATGCAGCAGTATTCGTCAAGAATGATTTTACGAAATAATCAAGGTGGTGTTTGATATTGCTCAAGCCAATAGGATGGAGAGTATTTTGTTTCATCCTTACGTTTATAGCAATTGCAGCAGTACATTCCGAAAAAGCCAAGTCTGCATCCAGCTCAGATTTCGGCAACGCTCATATCACACCATATAAAGACCCTACAGGTGATCCTAACAAGCGATACGCCGTAGGATTTATGTCGTATGAAATCTGGTCAAATTCGGCAGGTCAATGGACAACAAGGGCTCCCGGAGAAACTGTAGGTAGCGACGAATTGTTTCACAACTATGACTTTCCTTTTCCAGGGCGAAAAGTGTTGGATGTACAAATTCAAAAGTTTTTGCCAAGTAATCCGAAGCATATTGAGTATTTCGCGAACTCAAGAGCTGGTAATCTAAACGACTTAGAAAACTTTTTCTCTCAGGTCATTTCAGTTGGAGCAGCAGAGGGGATAACTGGGAAAGGGACGAGCGATATATCTTTTCGTTTGGGTGTTACAGGTCGACTTTATTCATCTGTAATATACGATGTAATAGCCCTAGAACACAGCCCTGGCGAATTTGGAGCAGGCGTTAAAGCCTACCGCTACTACTTCCCGATTCTTTTCGAGTTCACTTTAGAACCGGAGGAAGGACAAGCTGTAATCAAATACTTCACCACCACTGGGTCGCCGCTGGACGGGGTTGATGGCTTTAAGAATGAAACGCATAAACTCGTTATGAAGCAGCCTTTTCAAGCCGAACATCTGGATCCCCCTCCACCAAACTATACCTACAAGGGCTATCAAAAGAGGATTGATAAAGAACCGGAGGGAGGCCCAACGGAGGATGAGGGGGACCCGCAAGGGTTCAAGTATGAGGGGAACTTCTCAACTTATTACGTCTACTACTATTATGATAAGCAGGGATCGCCGCCTGGCGGAGATCCGGGTAACCCTACCAGCCAATGCACCTCCCCCGCCCCCAGTGGCAACTCCATCGACGTTCCGCTGAATGATCCCTCTGTCAGCGCGGTCATACAGGCGGACAGCCGGGGGAGTGAGAGGTTTAATGTGTTGGATGGGATTCCGACGACGGAGAGTTTGTATGGAAACGTACTTGCGAAAAGTTACATATCCAAAAATAAATTCGTGGAAATGAGCGGGACGTGCAGCTTTGATATTACGGTGAACCGTACGTATGAACTGACCTGGGATCCCGGGAAGGAAGTCACGGACGAGAAGGGGAATAAGCACACCGAACCTGATCCGCAGTCGGCCAGCGAAACGGTGACGAAGTCGTATACGATCGAGCGAAAGTATTCCTTCTGGGTTATTGATAACCTGGAGGTTTACAAAATCAACGAGGCAGCGCTGCAAAACTATGCGTTTGAAGGAAACGGCATTCGGATTACACCCAGCGGGTACTCGCCGCCAAGCTACGCTACATCGAAATCCAGCGGATATACTCCGCCATCGCCGCCGAGCACGGTAGAAGCGCCGTCCGGAAGCAGGTCGGGCGGGAAGACGAAACCGGACGTCAGCGGAGAAAACCTGAATTCCTATGCTGAGGACGCCGTTGATGAGGTCAAGGTTAAAAACGACAGCCTCACCTTCAACGGAAGTGCGGTAATGAACGGCTCCCAGACGGAACGTGCTGGACAACGCCCGGCGCAGATCCCCACGGCAACGCAAATCTCCAACAACGTGCTGTACAGTCCGGGACATGTCATTCCCACCAGCAAGACGAACAAAGCGGATCAGCCGAGCACCGGGACGATTTATTATGGGCTCATGAGCGGCAATATCAATGGCGGATCTGACAAAAGCTTCCCCATCTACGGCATCAACAGCGTTACCGTACATACACCCGTGGTCATGTACCCCGGCGTTTCCGACGATCGGGCTCATAATCAGAAGACGACTCCGGCGGCAGGACGGTCGGCGATTATTTTGGACCGGCCTTTTACGGTCATGATGCCCAACAGCGGTCAGCATACGAATGATTTAGGGTATGGAAACCGGGATTATCTGAAATACATCGACAGCAAGCAGGTTCGCTTCCCGTTTGATGTGTATGAAGGGACGAAAGCGGCGTTTTATCCGAAAAACATCTGGATTGAAGTAGACAAGTCTCGGGAGCAATTTGCCTTCTACCTGCCTGTTTGGGTGGATGAAGGGTTTTATGCCGTGGAGTTTCGCAGCATAGCGCATAACGCGCCGCCCGGAGCCACGGAGCAAACCAATGCCAACTTGAACCTCAGCCATCACATTGCCTACGGCACAGTGCCGGTTGACGTGATCGGGCGGGTATATGATTTTCAGGTAACCGATATCGCCGATTACAATTGGGAAGGCGTGTTTCGGACAGCAACCGGAAGTCGAACGCCAACGGGAGCTTCTTACTGGGTTGGGTTAAACGGAATCGATGGGGCGCCAAGAGGCAATCCAACGCAATACACGTTGCCGATTCGCCCGGGGAGCCACCCGCTGTACAAAAACGCCGTCATTAAAACGGGGTACCATTTCAAATTCGACCTCAAAACGAAAGGGAATATGTTTAGCCCTTTAGATCAAATCGCGATTACTCCTTCATTTGATTTCATTGATGCGGCGAGTGGAACGCGGCAGCCCGTTGATTTGTATTACCATACCGGGAGCCAAAGTTACGTGCGGATCGGTTCGGCATCGGACCAGGTGCAGCGGTACGTGATTTTGAACGAGCGGCTAAGAAACGTGCCTGTCGAGGAGTTGACGGATACGGCGCTCTATCAATACGATCACAACTATACGTTTGACCAAGTGGGCGGGATCGGTCGCAGTCAATTCGTGCAGTGGTTTATCCACAAGCCTTCGATGCAAAAAACGCCGGTAGGCAGCTTCAGCCTGCTGCGTTTACCGGCGGGGGTACGCACACTGATCGGTCCGAAGACGGGGATTCCCTTCGCCGTAGATCCGGCGCGGGTGAATGCCGCAGTACAAAGATGGTACGGTGAATACAGCCTTCCGGCCGAATTGTACGCCGTTCCGGCAGGCACGAACGTGGCTGAGTACGGACGGACGCATGGGGGGCTGACGGATCGCTCGGCGATCTTTTTGAAAAAAGGTTATATCGTCGTTAACTTCAACATCGAAACCGTTCGGAACGGGGATACCGGGAAGCCGTATCTCCAATACATCCGTGCGCCGCTGATGAACCAGTGGGCCGGGATGGAAGGTTTTGCGCGGAGCGTGATGGACCCTTACGGGCGCCGCTACGCGCTGAAAGACGGGGATGTAGTATTTTATCATGCGGATCTGTCGAGCCGAGATGATTTTCGGCCGCTGGTGACGCACTAACCCCGCCTATCGCATTATTTACTCCTTCCCTTGATGGGGGAGGAGTTTTTTTCGGATTCCCTTATTTCTTGGAGAAGTTGACTTACCCGGCTTTGGGAGATGCCAATCAATCCAGCCCATTCGGTTTGGGTGTAGTTGGGATGGGTGCGAATGGCTTCTAGCAACAGTTCATAGGCATTACTACGTCTGCGGCCTCGTCTCCTTAAAGGAGGGGTGTCGTTGGATTGACCTGATGCGACGTCCTTTGTGGGGGTGGTAGCTGCTACCGCCACTTCCTCTGTTCCCGGTGTAAAAGGTGAGGGGCTGAGCTCTAAGGCAGCCTGAAGCCGAAGGTTCTGAATACAAGAGGAACAAATAAACTTCTCATGGAAATAGATTAGGTTATCCATCGTCTGGCAGAACATACAGATCTGCGACTGATATTTACGAATCATGATCCATCGGGATTCGGGGTCAATAAAGAACTCCATGGGGTCCTTCTCCTCGATTTCCAATACTCTTCTCCATTCAATGGGCAATACGATTCGCCCCAATTCATCCAATGCTCGAACGATACCTCTTCTTCTCATCGGTTTACCTCCCAACGACTAAGCTGATCCTTTCAGTAATTCGGCACAATTCCAGAAATTCCTGTAAAAAAAGTTAAAAATACCTGTTTATCCCTTATTTCGAATCGTCGCAGATCCACCGTTATCATCAAAAAATGAAAAGGCCATGAAGCCGGTTCTATGTTACAATGTTTAAGTCTATTTTTTCAGGCAAGAGAGATGTGGGAGGACCATCAAGTGAAGAAGCCATGCCCGTTTATCGCCGTGGAAGGCGCCATCGGAGCCGGAAAAACCACGCTAGCTACGATGCTCGCCGAGCGGTTTGATTATCCCCTGTTGAAGGAGATCGTGGATGAGAACCCGTTCCTGGACAAGTTCTATCAAAATATTGAGGAATGGGCCTTCCAGCTGGAAATGTTCTTTTTGTGCAACCGGTACAAGCAATTGGAGGATACGGTGCAAAATTACGTGTCCCGGGGTTTGCCGGTCGTGTCGGACTATCATATTTATAAAAACTGGATTTTTGCTCAACGCACGCTGCATGGGGACAAACGGGAAAAATACCGGCAGATTTATCATCTTCTGACCGACGATCTTCCCAAACCGAATGTGATTGTGTACATCCAAACGGAGCTGGCCACCTTGCTGAAAAGAATTGAAAAACGCGGGCGCGGCTTTGAGCAGGACATCGATCCAGGTTATCTGGAGCGGTTGATTGAGGATTATGAAACGGCGATTACGCAGCTTCGAACGCAGGAACCGGATACGGTCATTATTACGATTGACGGAAATGAGCTGGATTTTGTTGAACATCCGGAGCATTTCGAGCAGATCGTTGCCAAAATAAAGGAGCACTTATAGAGATGAATCATGAATTTCGCATCCCCCAGGACGCTCTGATTACGGTAGCGGGTACCGTCGGCGTCGGCAAATCCACGTTGACCACCGCGCTGGCCTCCCGACTCGGCTTTCGCACCTCGCTGGAAAAGGTCGATACCAATCCGTATCTGGAGAAGTTCTACCACGATTTCGAGCGATGGAGCTTCCATCTGCAAATTTATTTTCTGGCGGAGCGGTTTAAAGAGCAAAAAGCGATCGTCGAAGCGGGCGGCGGATATGTTCAGGACCGTTCGATCTATGAGGATACCGGAATTTTTGCCAAAATGCACGCCGATCAAGGCACGATGTCGAAGACGGATTACGAAACGTATACCAGTTTGTTTGAGGCGATGGTGATGACGCCGTATTTTCCGCATCCGGATGTGTTGATCTACCTGGAAGGGAATCTGACGTCCATCCTGAACCGGATCCAGTTGCGAGGCCGGGAAATGGAGATTCAAACCGATGTCTCCTACTGGGAGCATATGCATGAACGGTACGCGAACTGGATCAACGAGTTCAATGCTTGTCCGGTGCTAAGACTGAACATCGATGATTACGATGCAACGGACGAGGCATCGCTCGACGAAATCATCCGCCAGGCGGCGGAGATCATTCAGACTTCGCGGGGACAGCTGGGCAAATAATGCATGGAGAAGCCGATGGGACCTTTGTGGGTCTGGTCGGCTTCTTTTTTTGACAGGCAGGCTAGCTGTTCCAACCCTTTTGACGATTATCCCGTTGCATCAGGTCATGGACGACTCGAAAATTGAATGTTAGGCCCCTCCTGAACGAAAGGGATAATCGCGGAAAGAAGCGTAAGAGGGCTTGAGGACAGTGAGAATGAGGTTACCCCATGTTTTTCCTTGCGAATGGATGGAAAAGCTAGAGTGCACGGGCAATGTCTGCTAGAATATATAAGTTGGTTGACACTTTAATTTTGAAATTTCCGAATCAAGTAGAATAGACGCTGGCTGAAGCTGGCTTGGGAGGACATATATGAGCAAAACAACGTTAACGCGGCAGGATGTTGAGCTGTTGGCGCCGGCTGGCGATTGGGATTGCATGCGGGCGGCGGTGGCGAACGGGGCGGACGCGATCTTTTTTGGCGTGGAGAAGTTTAATGCCCGGGCGCGGGCGAATAATTTTCGCATGGACGAGTTGCCGGAAATCATGGCGTTTCTACACAGTTATGGGGTCAAAGGTTTCCTGACGTTCAACATTCTCGTATTTGAAGATGAGCTGCGGGATGCGCAGGAACTGATCGAGGCGTGCATTAACGGTGGCGTGGATGCGGTCATTGTGCAGGATCTGGGGCTAGTGAAGCTGATTCGTGAATTGTCGCCGGATTTTCCGATTCATGGCTCGACGCAGATGACGATCACCTCTCCGGAAGCGGTGGAGTTCGTGAAGCCTTGGAATATGGAACGCGTGGTGCTGGGGCGGGAAAATAACCTCAAGCAAATCAAGGTGATCGGGGAGCAAGCCAAGCTGCCGATGGAGGTATTTGTGCATGGGGCGCTGTGCGTGTCCTATTCGGGTCAATGTTTGACGTCGGAGATGTGGGGCGGGCGCTCGGCGAACCGCGGCGAATGTGCGCAGGCTTGTCGCTTGCCGTACGACCTGATGGTCGACGGGGAACAGAAGCCGATGGGCGATGTAGCCTACCTGTTGTCGCCGAAGGATTTGGCGGCGATCGACATCATGCCGGAGCTGATTGAGGCGGGGGTGACGTCTTTTAAAATCGAAGGCCGGATGAAAAGTCCGGAGTACGTCGCTAACGTGGTGAGCAAATATCGCAAGGCGATTGACCGTTATTTTGACGGGGATGATACCCGTCCGTCGAAGGAAGAGATCCGTGAGCTGCAGCAAAGCTTCTCGCGCGGCTTCACGCATGGCTTCCTGGAGGGGACAAATAATAAGAAGCTGCTGGATGGAACGTTCCCGAAAAGCCGGGGCGTGTACCTGGGCCGCGTAGAGAAAGTGCTGCGCGACGGTGTGGTTTGCAAGCTGGATGCCCCATTAAAACGCGGGGACGGGATCGTCTTTGATGCCGGGGATCCGACGCAAAAAGAAGAAGGTGGACGCGTCTACGACCTGCGCCGTCAAGGCGTGAAGCAGGAGGGTGAAGCCGGGGAAGGCTGGATCGTCGATATCGTGCCAGGCCGGAATGACGTCGACTTGCGCCGTGTGCATGTCGGCGACCGGATCTGGAAGACCAATGATCCGGCGCTCGACAAACGGCTGCGCCAGACGTACGAGACCGAGAAGCCGTACCGCGTCTTCCCGGTGCAGGTGCGAGCGGTGGGCCACGCCGGCGGGCTGCTCTCGACCTTCTGGACCGATGTGCAGAAGGGGACGATGGTGCAAGTCGACTCGGAGCTTGAGCTCGAGGTCGCGCAAAAACGGCCGATGGACGCCGCTCTGCTCGAAGAGCAGTTCGGGCGTCTCGGCGGCACGGTGTTCCAGCTCGAGAAGCTAGATGCGGAGCTCTATGGCGACGTGATCCTGCCGATGCGAGAGCTGAACAGCATCCGCCGGCGGGCGGTGGAGCTGCTCGCCGCCGAGCGGCCGAAGCCGCCCGTATGGGCACGGGCGGCGGCGGGGGTTGACGCCCCTGCCACGGGCGGGGCGTCTTCGGCGCAGCAGGCGCAGGGCCGCGGGCCCGCAGCGCCTGTGAAGCGCGGCGAGGCGCAGCTCGCCGCGTTGTGCCGCAGCCTGCCGCAGGTGCAGGCTGCACTGGAAGCCGGCGTATCACACATCTACGCCGACTTCGAGTTTATCAAGCAGTTCCCGGCAGCGGTGGACGCCGTTCGCGCAGCCGGAGCCTGGATTGCGCTGGCGACGCCGCGCATCCACATGCCGGGCGAAAACGGCTACCACAACAACATCCTGCGCCTCCAGCCCGACGCGGTGCTGGTGCGCAACACCGGGGCGCTGTATTACTACTTGCGCCACCGGCAAGAGAACCCTTCGGCCGTGCATCCGCAATTGATTGGCGATTTCTCGCTGAACATCGCCAATCACAAGACGGCCGAGCTGTTCCTGGAGGTCGGCTGCGACGTGGTGACGCCGTCCTACGACCTGAACATCCAACAGATGGTCGATCTGCTCCGGGTCAGCCCTACGGCTGACATGGAGGTTGTCATCCACCAGCATCTGCCGATGTTCCACACCGAGCACTGCGTGTACTGTACCTTCCTCAGCGAAGGGACTGACTACACTAACTGCGGGCGGCCATGCGAGGAGCATCGCGCTTCCTTGCAGGACCGGATCGGCATGTCGCATCCCGTCCGCGTAGACGAAGGCTGCCGCAACACGGTGTACAATGCCATCGAGCAGTCGGGCGCGGAGTACCTGAGCCATTTTCTCGAGCTCGGCGTAGCGAAATACCGCGTCGAATTCCTCGAGGAAACGCCGGAGCAGGTGCACGAGGTCATCGACCTCTACAACAAGGCGCTTCGCGGAGAAATCAGCGGCACGCAGGTCTGGAAAACGCTCAAAGCGACCAACCAGCTCGGCGTTACGCGCGGACAGTTAGTGAAATAAGGACGAAGGGAGCCCTAACGGCAGTGGTTTTGCCGTGGGGGCTTCTTTTTTGCATTGTGTGCAATGCAATGACCGTCACCGCCATCGTACCCCACTTCTAACGGACCGTATCGACGCTATTCGTCGATTTCCCGGACATTTCCCATCCTAACGGACCCAGATGACCTTATTCAGTACAAAAGGTTGAATTTCAGTCCATATCGTGTCAAATAAGGTCTCTGGGGTCCGTTACAAATCCGCAGCCCCATACTTTAAGCAAATAACGTCCCTCAGGTCCGTTACCACACCATCCTCCCAATGCCCCGCCCATCCCCTTCTTTATAAAGAACAAAACCCGCTTACAAATGTCCTCCCCAGAAGGACGACTACACCTCATAAAGACACCTGTTTTCCTATCAAATACAACTTGTGGAAGGTTTGTGAACTCGTTAAGGATAGGGGCGATAACCGATCTTTATCGGTTATCAAAAAATCGCTGATATGCTATAATGAAAGCGTAAACAAATGAGGCGCTAAGCGGGTTTGTTAGTGCAAGGGATATCGACGAAAACACCCGTTTCTAGCTTCGCTCACAAACTTTTAGGAGGGTGAAAGTGATGTTTGAAGGATTCCTCGAGATGCAGTCGGTCGTGACCCGTGTACAAGGACGGCTGGAACTCGGCGGCGAACAAGAATATCGTAGAATCGAGTTCGGCACCGAACGTTTCCTGCACACGCCAGAACCGGGTAATCGGATCCGCAACGAGGAAAAACTTCCTCAGCGCTTCACATGGCGGAAATTCTGGATCCAATAAATCCGATGTACTAAATCGTTGTTAACTTACCTATAACTTCAGTCGGACTTCGGGGGTGAACCTCGGGGTCCTTTTTGCTAACCACCGGCAGGGATATGGTATAATGAACCAGTGAAATTATTCTTGGAACGAGGGAGTCATGCTTTCATGAAAATCCGCAAAGCGATCATCCCCGCGGCCGGGCTAGGGACGCGTTTCCTGCCAGCAACGAAGGCGATGCCCAAAGAGATGCTGCCGATCGTCGACAAGCCGACGATTCAATATATCGTGGAGGAAGCGGTCGCTTCCGGCATCGAGGATATCATTATCGTGACGGGGAAAGGCAAACGGGCGATCGAGGACCATTTCGACACCTCTTTTGAACTGGAATACAATCTGAACGAAAAAGGGAAATATCAGCTGCTGGAAGAGGTGCGCAAATCCTCGGAAATGGCGGACATCCATTATATACGGCAAAAAGAACCCAAGGGTCTCGGTCACGCCATTTGGTGCGCGCGAAAGTTTATCGGCGATGAGCCGTTTGCGGTGCTGCTCGGCGATGATATCGTTGAATCCGGCAAGCCATGCCTGAAGCAAATGATCGAGGTGTATGACGAACAACAAGCTTCCATCGTAGGGGTTCAACCGGTGGGCTGGGATGAAGTATCCCGATACGGGATCGTTGATCCCGAGGGGATTCGGGACCGCGTTTACCAGGCAAAGCAGTTGGTGGAGAAACCGGAAGTCGGCAAAGCACCGTCCAACCTGGCTATTATGGGTCGTTACATTTTAACGCCGGCTATTTTCGATATCCTGGAAAATCAACGCATCGGCGTCAACGGGGAAATCCAGTTGACCGACGCCATATCGCGCCTAGGTGAAAAGGAACGGGTATTAGCCTATCACTTCGAAGGCACTCGTCATGACGTTGGCGAGAAACTAGGCTTCATTAAGACATCGATCCATTATGCCCTCGAGAACCCCGAGCTTCGTGACCAACTGCTCAAATATATGTCGGAAATTATTTTGGATAGCTTGAACTAAAAACCGGCCTCTCCTTTGGGAGAGACCGGTTTTTTGATTAAAACGTTAGGTTAGCTAATTGCTCAATCGAATCCCTCTCGGATGGATCGACTTGCAGCAAACGGTCATATACGGCCTGATCGCTAGCACCGGTTTTCTGCAAGGCAGCCAGATACCAACGGGCAATCTCGCGGTTCGTGGCATCGGTCGAGTGAATTCGAGCTAATTTAGGAAGCAAAGTACTAGCTAGCTACCGGAATCAATGCCATAATGTAATTATGGGAAACTATGTATCATACTTTGCAAAAAAACTAACATTTGTAGGAAGAGGATAGGCGATGAAAGCAATTATTCTAGCAGGTGGGACAGGCTCCCGCCTCTTTCCCTTAACCAAAGTTACCAACAAACATCTTCTACCTGTGGGTAAGTACCCCATGGTTTTTCATGCTGTCTATAAGCTGAAAAAAGCAGGGCTCACGGATATCTTGTTAGTTACGGGTAAAGAGCATATGGGCGATGTTGTGAGCTTGCTCGGCAGTGGTAGTGAAATGGGGGTTTCGTTAACCTATAAAGTTCAGGATGAAGCCGGTGGAATCGCGCAAGCACTGGGCTTGGCAGAAAAATTTGTGGGTAACGACCAAATGGTCGTTATTCTTGGGGATAATGTATTTGCAGATGACATTACGCCATATGTTAATCACTTTAAACATCAGCAGGCTGGGGCGAAAATCGTGATTCAGAAGGTCCCGGACCCTACTAGGTTCGGGGTGCCTGAACTTGATGGGGAGAGAATCGTCTCTATTGAAGAGAAACCCAAGGATCCTAAGTCTGATTATGCCGTGACAGGAATTTATATGTTCGATCATCATGTATTTGAGATTATTCGGGATTTAAAGCCGTCTGCCCGCGGAGAATTGGAAATCACAGATGTAAATAATGCATATATTGAACGTGGAGAGCTTACCTATGACATACTTCAAGGATGGTGGACAGATGCAGGAACGCATGAATCTTTGGCTCGAGCCAATGAACTTGCCAAAGATTTAGTGTTCGGTGAAGAGTTTGGCAAACTCAAACGATAGACTGGGAGGGAGCTAGTGCATGAGAATGAGTCCGCTTAAGTTGCAAGGAGCGGCATTGCTGGAACCGGTGGTTCATGGGGATCACCGGGGTTTTTTTATGGAAAGTTATAATGACTCCGTAATGAAGAAGCTTGGGATGACCATAGACTTTGTCCAGGACAATCAATCCCTTTCAGCCGAACCAGGTGTTTTGCGCGGGATGCACTATCAATTGTATCCAAAGGCTCAAACGAAGCTAATTCGTGTACTAACCGGAGCTATTTATGATGTCATTTTAGATCTTCGCCGAAGTTCGCCGACTTATGGCCAATGGGTGGGGGTTATTCTTAGCGAACACAACAAACGCCAGTTGTTAGTGCCAAAAGGCTTTGCGCACGGCTTCTGCACTCTTGTGCCAAATACCCAAGTTTTCTATAAAGTGGACGAATACTACTCGCCTGAATGCGACCGCGGCATATTATGGAATGATCCGGCATTAAGCATCGACTGGCCGGTAAGTGAGCCGTTGCTTTCGGAGAAAGACCGGAGGCATCCGACATTCGCGGAAGCAGAATTGAAATTCGATTAGGAGGATTCCTTTCATGAAACTTCTAGTAACCGGCGGTGCCGGATTCATCGGCAGCAATTTTATAAGGTATATGCTGAAGCGTCATCCGGATTATCGCGTGGTGAATGTGGATGCTTTGACCTATGCGGGGAACTTGGAAAATCTCCAAACGGTGGAGAACCATCCGAACTATACCTTTGTCCAAGCCGATATTACGGATGCGATCCAAATGGACGATCTGATTCGCGAAGAAGGCATTGACGTTATCGTCAACTTTGCTGCCGAGTCGCATGTGGATCGCAGCATTGCGGAACCGGATGTGTTCGTCAAAACCAACGTGCTGGGAACCCAGGTCCTGCTGGACGCCGCCAGAAAATACAACCTTACCAAATACGTGCAGATTTCGACGGACGAGGTCTACGGCTCGCTGGGTGAGACGGGGTTGTTTACCGAAGAGACGCCGCTTGCGCCCAACAGTCCCTATTCAGCCAGCAAGGCTGGAGGCGATCTGTTGGTACGGGCATACCATGAAACCTTTGGTCTCCCGGTCAATATTACGAGGTGCTCCAACAACTATGGTCCTTATCAATTTCCGGAAAAGTTAATCCCCTTAATGATTTCAAAAGCGTTGGTGGGGGAGGAGCTTCCAGTTTACGGAGACGGGTTGAACGTCCGTGACTGGCTTTACGTTGAAGATCACTGTAGTGCGATTGATTTGGTCATCCACCAAGGGCGCAACGGAGAAATCTATAATATCGGCGGCAACAACGAGCGGACCAACTTGGAGATCGTGCGTACGATATTGAAACAACTCGGGAAGCCGGAATCGTTGATCACGTTGGTGCAGGATCGCCTAGGACATGATCGTCGATACGGGATCGATCCTACGAAGACCATGACAGAGCTAGGCTGGAAACCGAAGCACTCCTTCGAAACCGGAATTCAGGAGACGATTCGCTGGTACTTGGACAACAAAGAATGGTGGACCCGAATTCAAACAGGTGATTACCGGAAGTATAATGCCGACCCTCGCGGATATCACTTGGGGGAGCCCTCATGAGGGTGCTCGTAACCGGTGCCGGAGGCCAGTTGGGCAAAGATGTCGTGAGACTTTTGGAGAAAGCAGGGCATCTAGTATTGCCGAGTGATCGAGATTCGTTGGATATTACCGATTACGCGGCGTGCCTGAAATGTGCGCAGGAGTTTAAGCCAGAAGCGGTCATTCACTGCGCAGCGTATACGGCAGTCGATCAGGCGGAAAGCGATAGTGCCGGAGCTTATGCAGTGAATGCTGTGGGGACGCGGAACATGGTTCTGGCTTCAGAACGGGTGAAGGCAAAGTTTTGCTACATTAGTACAGACTACGTATTCGATGGAACCGCTAATTCTCCTTATCAGGAATACGATAACACGAACCCTCATAGTGTCTACGGGAAGTCGAAACGAGCAGGAGAAGTCCTAGTTCAAAGCTTGTCTTCTACGTTCTTTATTGTACGAACCTCCTGGGTGTATGGACTTCATGGGCAAAATTTCGTTAAAACGATGCTAAAGCTAGGCCAAGAGCAGCCAGTTCTTACCGTAGTAAATGACCAAAAAGGCTCTCCTACTTATACGGTGGACTTAGCTGAGTTTCTGTTGCGACTGATCCAAACGGAGAAATATGGGATATTCCACGCCAGTAATTTAGGGGAATGCACCTGGTATGAATTTGCTCAGGCGATTTTTGAGGAGGCGGCTCAGGTCCTCGGTGGGGATTACCCGGTACAAGTAAAGCCCTGTACGACCGAAGACTTTCCGCGTCCGGCCCCTCGTCCGCGCAATTCGGTGTTGGATCATTTGGCCATCCGTGTGGAAGGGTTGGAAGATTTACGCCCTTGGCGTGAGGGGTTGAAGGCGTTTTTGTTAGAATTAAAGGCTGGCCAGGGCTAGTCCTTTTTTTGTAGGCAGCCAATTTCGATCGGCAGCAAAAAAACGGTCCTCCACATAGTGAGACCGTTTTTTTATCTTCCTTCACCCCGCTATTCCACGATCCACACCAACCCGCGCCTTCCGCCAACGATTTCGGATTCTTCGGAAACCGATGCCCAACCCGACGCTGATGCAGGCGCAGAGGATAAACGATATTAAGGTCTGGATGTAAACGCCAAGGTTTCCGAGAACATTCAGCGCTAGAAGGTTCGTATATCGCAAAATAAAAGCGTGGACCAAATAGGCGCCAAAGGAGTATTTTCCGATGACGGTTAGCACGAATCCCGTCTTCGTCGGCTTGGAGGTCAAGCGCTGGATTGTATAGAACAGCACTGGAAGCATGGCGAGAGTAGCTGCTATCATCAGGGGCTTGAGGGGTCCTGTTACATATGAGCTGGTTAAGTAGTCCCCGGCTGCTGCGCCTTGGTTGATCCCCCAGATTTTCGTCCCAATGTAAATAAGAAAGAGGATGGTCATCGCAAGGCTGATGCCCCAGAGCGACTGCATCGCTTTTTTCCAGCGTTCATAATACAAGCCGGCCAATCCGCCAAGTACGAAATAAAACGTCCAGAACAGGAAGTTTCGGTCCAGGTAGCGGTAGAGAGTCTGCAGAATCGGTTGATTCGATTGAAAGTACCCTTTTGACAGGGCATAAACCAGAAACAGATTGGCTGCCAGAAACCCGATGGCTACCGCCAGATTGACAGAAGCCGGTCGCTTGCCGGCCAGAAGCAGGCGGAAGACAGGAAACAGCAGATAAAACGGGATAATCATAACCATAAACCACAAGTGATACGAGGCTTTACCCGTAAAAGCCAGCTCCAGTACATGAAGGAGGTCTCCCCAATCGCCGATGATGGCGCCTCCACTGCGAACGCTCAACCACGCATAGTAGAAGAGCGTCCAGAACAGATAAGGTAGGACGACCTGCTGTCCTCTTTTTTTTAAGAAACATCCATATTGAAAAGATCGGTCGTAATTGTAAAACAACACCACGCCGGTGATAAACACAAAAAGCGGTACGGCAAACCGAATCAACCCCAAGAAGGTCGTCCCCAAGCTGACGGATAACGACGACAAACCGGGTTGAGCGAACAATCCACCGATGGCATGCTGCAACACGACTGCCAAGAAGGCCACGCCGCGAAGCGCTTCGATCTCTTCGAGTTTTGCTTTTCTCTCCATTTTGTCCTCCAGGGTGTTTTGCATAGAATGACCATAAAGAAAATAGGTGCATTCGTCAACCGTATTCCCTGAATCTACCGGCGACTCGATAAATCTACGAGATATGCTATAATGACTTTTGACAATAAACGACATTTATCGCTGGAACTCCGATAGAATAGGATTATTTTCTTATGAAAAACAAACTTCTCTACAACCTCCTGCTCCTCATGGGCATCTCGTTGCTGGCGCTGAGCTGGTTACCGGAGTCGCCGAAGACGGAAGAGCAGGGCTTTAAGGCCCATCGGATGGTGGCCCACGCCATGGGCGGGATCGAGGGAATTACGTATACGAATAGTTACGATGCCTTCCTCGCCAACTATGAAAAAGGCCTTCGCGTTTTCGAAGTTGATCTGCTGCTTAGTAACGATGGCAGATTGGTGGCGCGACATGAGTGGGGCCAGAGCTTTACGCGACAGCTCGGCCAGCAGGATCAACTGGCGACGGAGCGACAGGGGGCGGTCCTTTCCCAGGCCGAGTTTAAAGCGGCGAAAATCCAGGGCACCTACGAGCCGCTGGATTGGATCGATGTCTTGGAGCTGATGGAACAGTATCCGGATGCGTATATCGTCACGGACACGAAGCAGTCTACTCCGGAAGAAATCCAGCGGATCTTTACGCAGATCGTCGATGAGGCGTTGGCGAGGAATCCGGAGCTATTGGATCGCGTGGTGCCGCAAATTTACAACCGGGCGATGTGGGAACCAGTCGAGCGAATCTACCCGTTTGATTCGGTTATCTTTACGTTATACCAGACGCATGAGACCGATGAGGATGTGGTGGCCTTTGCCCAGGAGAAAGAACTCGCCGCCATCACGATGTCCGACACCCGGGCAAATGCGGGCTTGATCAAGGAGTTAAGCCGGGTTGGCGTTCCCTCCTACATCCATACGATCAATGATCCAGAGACCCTCGCCAAGTTTAAAAAGATGGGCGCCTACGGGTTTTACACCGACTTTTTGACGGAAGCGGATTTGGCAGAAAATACGGGATTGTTCTCTTTATTGAAAAGATACGTTTTTGTCCGATGAAAACGTATCTTTTTTTGTGTTCGCATCCGACGCGAACATTGACAGGGTACCCCGGGTAACATAGACTAGAAACAGAGAAAACTGAACTGGAAATTTAGTCGTCTTTATGACTTTATATCGGATGGACAAGGGAGAGCGGGGCGAAGCAGCAAGCCCCGTTTTTCGCGGTCCATCTGCCGAAATTGCCGTTGGAGGAATGGAAGTTGAAGCAGATGATACCTGCCTTGCGGCATGTGTTTAAGCTGGATCCGGACCGTGACCTGGATGACTCGAAGCTGGAGGCGGTTTGCCTGTCCGGGACGGATGCGATCATGATCGGCGGATCGAGCGGAGTGACCTATGAGAATACGGTTGAGTTGTTATCCCGGGTGCGCCGTTTTGAGGTGCCTTGCGTGCTGGAAATCTCCGATCTAGAAGCGGTCGTGCCGGGGTTTGACCTATATATGATTCCGATCGTGCTGAACGCGGGTCACCCGGACTGGATCCTCGGTCAACATGCTCGGGCAATCGAGCAATACGGGTACCTGATTCCTTGGGAACTGCTGGTGCCGGAAGGATATCTGGTGCTGAATCCGGAGGCGACCGTAGCCAAAGTGACGGCGGCGCAAGGCCCGTTGGAGGCGGCAACGGCACGGGCATATGCCCAGGTGGCCGACCGCTTGCTGCAACTGCCGATCGTCTACCTGGAGTACAGCGGTCAGGTCGGGGATTTTGAGCTGATCTCGGACGTGCGGCGAACGTTGGATCAAGCGCGTTTGTTTTATGGTGGCGGGATTGCGGATGCCGAAACCGCACGCCGGGCGGCTGCCGTGAGCGATACGGTGGTCGTTGGCAACGTGGTATACAGCGATCTGGATCGGGCGCTGGAGACAGTGGCGGCGGTGAAGGAAGCAGTCAAGCACTAGAAGCGATGAAGGGGTGGCGGAACAAACACCACCGCCATCTTCGCGGAGAGGTTTTGGTTATAACGGACACCAGGGACGTTATCTCTCGGAACAACGAGCCCCCTAACAGCTACCGGACTGAGAAGACCTTATTTGTCTGAAATATGGACCCTCCCGACTCGGTTGGGGTGAAATAGCGTCGTCTGAGTCCGTTACATCGGGAAAACCTCGGGAAATGAGTGAATAACGGCTCTGGAGTCCGTTAGTCGTTTTGGCAAGGACGAAGAGATGGTTTTTAATAAGGAAGGAGCAAGTTTGATGCAACCTGTGAACATACAAGAGGCGGTAAGCCGCCTGAATCCGCAGCAAAGACAAGCCGTAGAGGCGACCGAAGGGCCACTCCTGATCATGGCCGGCGCAGGCAGCGGCAAGACGCGCGTGCTGACGCACCGCATCGCCTACCTGATCGCGACCCGCAAAGCGCCGCCGTGGGGGATCCTGGCGATCACCTTTACGAACAAGGCCGCACGCGAAATGCAGGACCGGGTATCCCGGCTGGTGGGCGGTTCGGAGGGACGGGATATTTGGGTATCCACGTTCCACTCGATGTGCGTGCGGATTCTGCGGCGGGATATCGAGCGGATCGGGTTCACCTCCAACTTCTCCATCCTGGATTCAACAGATCAGCTGTCCGTGATTCGGAACTGCATGAAGGAACAGAACATCGATACGAAGAAATTCGAGCCGAAAGCGGTTCAAGCGGCAATTAGCACGGCGAAGAATGAACTGATCACCCCGCAGCAATACGAGCAGAAGATCGGCGATTATTTCGAAGGCATCGTGGCCAAAATTTACGCCATGTACCAGAAGAAGCTGCGCCAAAACAACTCCTTAGACTTCGACGACCTCATCATGAAGACGATCGAGCTGTTTAAGGGATCGCCGGACGTGTTGGATTTTTATCAAAAGAAATTTCAATACATTCACGTCGACGAATACCAGGATACGAACCGCGCGCAGTACATGCTGTGCCGGATGCTGGCGGATAAGCACCACCGCATCTGCGTTGTTGGGGACAGCGACCAGTCGATCTATCGCTGGCGCGGGGCGGACATCAGCAATATCCTGAACTTCGAGAAGGATTATCCCGAGGCGAAAACGATTCTGCTGGAGCAGAATTACCGTTCAACCTCAACGATTCTGGATGCGGCCAACGGAGTGATTGGGTTGAACACCGGGCGCAAACCGAAGAAGCTTTGGACTGACAAAGGCGATGGGGACAAGATCAAGGTGTACCGCGCGGATTCGGAGCATGATGAGGGGTATTTTGTCACGACGGAAATTCATAACAGTGTCAAAGGCGGACGCAACTACCGCGATCACGCGATTCTGTACCGGACCAACGCGCAGTCGCGGGTGATCGAGGAAATCCTGATCAAGTCGGATATCCCGTACCAGATTGTCGGCGGCATCAAGTTCTATGATCGCAAAGAGATCAAGGACCTGCTCGCTTACCTGCGCCTATTATCCAATCCCGATGATGATATCAGCTTGACGCGGGTCATTAATGTTCCAAAGCGGGGCATCGGCGATACGACGGTGGGCAAGCTGGCGGATGCGGCGGCGCAGCGGGGAACATCCATTTACCGTGTGCTGGAGTTCGTGGATGATTTGGGATTTGCCGGACGGACGCGCAATGCGTTGGTTGAGTTTTTTGACATGATCAGCGGGCTGCACAAAATGGTAGAGTTCCTCTCCGTCACGGAACTTACCGAGAAGCTGTTGGAGATGACCCAATACCGGCTGGAGCTGCAGAACGAGAACACGCTGGAATCCCGCTCGCGGTTGGAGAATATCGACGAGTTCCTGTCCGTCACGATGGAATTCGAGAACAATAATGAAGATAAGTCGCTGGTCTCCTTCCTGACGGATCTGGCGCTGATCGCGGATATCGATAGCATGAACGACAACGGCGATGCCGAGAAGCCAAACGACGATGCGGTCGTGCTGATGACGATGCACAGTGCGAAGGGCCTGGAGTTCCCGGTCGTGTTCATCATCGGCATGGAGGAAGGGGTCTTCCCGCATAGCCGGGCGTTCCTCGACAACGAGGAACTGGAGGAAGAGCGCCGCCTGGCGTACGTGGGCATCACCCGCGCCGAGGAGAAGCTGTTCCTCTCGTGCGCGCAGATGCGCACGTTGTTCGGCCGCACGACGGCGAATCCGCCGTCCCGGTTCCTCGAGGAGATCCCCGAGGAACTGAAGGAGGACGGCGGCCGCGTGCCGCGCGACCGCTACGGCCGAGGCGCCGGCGCGGGCGGCGCCTACAGCGGCCGCGGCTTCAGCGGCGCCGGCGGCGGCAACTTCGGCCGCCCGGCCACGGACGCGGCCGGCGGCCCGGGGGCACGGTCCGCGGCTGCGCCTAGCGGACCGGCCGGGCGCGGCACCGCCGCTCCGATGCGGAGCGGCGTGACCGTGACCGGCGGCGCGGCCTCCGCCGCCGCCAAGACGGCCCCCGGCGATTTCAGCGCCGGGGACAAAGTCGCCCACGCCAAGTGGGGCGTGGGCACGGTCGTTGCCATCAAAGGCTCCGGCAACGACACGGAGCTGCAGATCGCTTTTCCGGCCCCGGTGGGCGTCAAGCGACTGCTGGCCGGTTTCGCCCCGATCACGAAGGTGACCGACGGCGAATAACCGGGTATAATTGCCCCAAACCGGGGAAGGTTGGAGGATAGCTGGGCTGAATTGGGCTACGTCGGCTGTAAATAGGGGTAATTTATGTCCTTATTTTCACCGAATCGGGTTCCCATCGGCCAAATAAGACCGTATTATGGTCTTATTTGGCCGATATGGCACTCATCAGCTTAGTTTGGCTCGGATAACGCCATTTTTTACCCTTATTCCTCGCTAACGAGAGCATTCCCATCAAATAGCGGTATAAAATACCTTTATTGTCGGGGGCGGTGTTGCACGCCGGGTCTACGCCGTGCGATTCGCGCACTTTCCGAGTAACGCCGCAGTTGCCCCAAACGATCCACCACACGGAGCGAACCCTGCCGGGTTCCTCCGTTGTCATACATAAACCTACTTACCCCAAGGAGGGTTGTCCCTGCATGGATGCGATGCAACAAATGGAGCAGCTCGTCGAGCAGTTGAACCGGTACAACTATCATTATTACACTTTGGATGAGCCCCTCATCAGCGACAAGGAATACGACCGGTTGTATGATGAGTTGACCGCGCTCGAGGCGCAGACGGGAATTACCCTCCCGGATTCGCCGACAGGACGCGTGGGCGGCGAGCTGCTGGAGGGTTTCAAGCCGCACCGCCATCTGGCCCCGCTGTGGAGCCTCGACAAAGCTCAAAATCAGGAGCAGCTCCTCAATTGGAACAACCGGGCGCTTAAGCTGATCGCGGACTATAACGGCAAGAACCCAAACACCCCCCTGCCAGATCCTACTTATGTGGTCGAGTTAAAATTCGACGGGTTAACGCTGAACCTGACCTATACCGATGGCCAGCTTGTTCAGGCTTCTACCCGCGGTAACGGCGTCGTGGGCGAGGGGATTCTGCCTCAGGTGAAGACGATCAAATCCGTGCCCCTGACCATTCCTTACCGGGATGGGACAATTGAAGTCCAAGGCGAGGGTATCATGAATTTGTCGGTACTGACCAAATACAACGAGACGGCGGCCGAGCCGCTCAAGAATGCCCGCAACGCTGCCGCCGGTGCCCTGCGCAATCTGAACCCACGTACGACGGCGGAGCGGAAGCTTAGCGCTTTTTTCTACAATGTCGGATACTCGGACAACTTGAAATTTCAGGATCATCGGGAAATGATGGCCTTCCTTAAGGACAATCGTTTCAAGGTGAATCCTTATGTAACGTATCACGACGGCTTTGACAAAGTGATCGAGACCCTGGATGAAATCGTGGAACAACGGCCTACCCTCGATTACTTGATCGACGGAGCCGTCATCAAAATCACCGATATGCGTACGCGTGAAGTGCTCGGTTATACCGATAAATTCCCGCGCTGGGCGGTCGCTTTTAAATTTGAAGCCGAAGAGACGACGACGATCCTTGAATCGGTCACTTGGAACGTTGGGCGAACCGGCAAGATCACGCCTCTGGCCAAGGTCGAGGCAGTCGAGTTGGCCGGTGTCACCGTGCAAAACTGTACGCTGAACAATATCGGCGACATTGAACGTAAGAACCTGAAGTTTGCCTTGGGCACCCGGGTGTTCATCCGCCGTTCCAACGACGTCATTCCGGAAATCCTCGGCAAGGTGCCGGACGAACCCGATGGCGAGGAGATCGCGTATCCTGAGGTTTGCCCGGCCTGCGGCACGCCGCTGGAACAGCGCGGCGCCCATCTGTTCTGTAACAATCGGCTGGGATGCAAGCCGCAAATCGTCGCCCGGATCACGCATTTCGCTTCCCGGGACGCCATGGACATCGAAACGTTCAGCGAAAAAACCGCCGAGCAGCTCCACGATGAGTTAAACCTCCGCGAGCCGGCCGAATTGTATACGTTGACGTTCGAAGATCTGATCAAGCTGGAGCGCTTTGGCGAGAAGAAGGCGAACAATCTGCTCCAGGCAATCGCGGAGAGCAAGGGACGGGATCTCGCTTCTTTCCTGTTTGCGCTGGGTATTCCGAACACCGGCAAATCGACGACCAAGGTGCTGGCCGATCATTTCGGCAGCCTGGACGCCGTGTCGGCCGCAACCGTTGAAGAGTTGACTTCTTTGCCGGACATTGGCGGGATCGTTGCGGACAGTATTGTCACTTTCTTCGCCGATCCGTTCTATCAAGCAGGTATCCGCAAAATGTTGGAGCTGGGAGTTTCGCCGAAAGCTCCGGACAAACCGGCCGCACCGGTGACCGATTCCTTCTTCTCCGGAAAGACGGTCGTGCTAACCGGCACCCTGCAACAGTTGAGCCGCGACGAAGCGACGGAACGGCTTGAGGCGCTGGGCGCCAAGGTGACCGGCAGCGTATCGAAGAAGACCGATCTCGTCATCGCCGGAGAGAAGGCCGGCAGCAAACTAGCCAAAGCGCAGGAGCTTGGCATTCCGGTCATTGAAGACGAGAACGAATTGATCCGGCTGTTGAACGAGAACGAAAATAGCTAAACCGATAAATCTACTTATATCCCCGAAGCGTAAAGCGGATGCCCGCCAGCGCGTTCGGGGATTTTTTTGCGGCCCAACCGCCGGAAAAGTGACGAGGATCATGGCAAGGAGGCGGGATTTTCTCCATCATAGGTCGATGGACCGGAAGGTCCTCATATTTGCATGTTTTCAATTTGACCATGAAAAGGATGGAGAACACATGAATCACGACGCGTTACAGTGGAAGCCTTCGCGCTTTAATGCGCAGAGCGAAACGGATGACGGCGGCCTGATGCTGTATAACAGCTACACCGGGGCGATCGCCGCATGCTCGCCGGCCGAGCGGAATCAGGTCTTGGAGTGGCTGTCCCCAGCCGCGCCTGTCCCCGAACCCGCACCTCCGCTGTACGAATCGATGATCGAACACGGATTCCTTGTCCCTAGCGATACGGACGAAATGCGGCGCGCTTTGTTTCTGCATCAATCAATGCATGCTCAAGATGCGATGCATTTGGTTTTGTTGGTGACGGAGGCCTGCAATTTCCGCTGTACCTACTGTTACGAATCTTTCCCTAGAGCCACGATGCGCGAAGAGGTGCTTCGCGGTCTAGAGGCTTATATGGCTGAGCGGGCCCGTACCCTGAAGCAGCTTACGATCAGCTGGCATGGCGGTGAGCCGCTGTTGGTCCCGCATATAATCGAACGATTATCCCGTTCGTTCATGGCCGCCTGCGAGGCGAGCGGCGCCGTATACGGTGCGGAAATGTCGACCAACGGTTATTATTTGACGCGGGATCGTTTCGAGCAGATGCTGGATTTGCACGTCGAGCGGTTTATGGTGACACTGGACGGGGAAGGCGAAACCCACAATACCCGTCGCGGTCTGAACGGAGGCGGGGAAACCTATCAGACGATCGTAAATAACTTGCTGTCCCTGAAGCAGGTGGATCGGCCGTTTGAAATTAATTTGCGCGTGAACTTTGACAATAGCAATTTGGAGGACGTGGCCCGGTTCATTCCGGTGCTTCGCGATTTGTTTGGCGATGATCCGCGGTTTAAGGTATATTTCCGTCCCGTCGGATGTATGGGCGGCGAGAATGATCTAAACCTGCCGGTATGCGATGAGCGGACCAAAGACCACAGCATCTGGGCATTTAACGAGCAGGCGATCGCTGAAGGGCTGACGGTCAGTTCCTTTATCTCGGACATTTTGCTGCCTACCGGTGCAGTTTGTTATGCGGCCAAGCCGAATTCCTTGATCGTCGGATCGGACGGGATGCTGTATAAATGCTCGGTAGCGCTGGAGCAAGACAATAACCGTTTGGGCCGGATTCATGAGGATGGAACGATGGATCTGGATTATGACAAGCTGGCGTTATGGACGACTTCCGGCGAAGAGACGGACGAGAAGTGCCAGGCTTGCTTCTTCCGGCCTGCCTGCCAAGGGAATCTTTGCCCGCTGTACCGGATGCGGACGGGGAATCGCCCTTGTTCCTATGAGAAGCGCCAGATCAAAAAGACCCTGCGTACCATTTGGCTGCAAGAACAACGGGAAGCGGAGGCTTCGGAAGCCTTATCTTGACGGTTTGGCTGCGTTCTTGTCTCTGTACACCCATCCCGACAAGGAGGTGATAGGCATGAAGGTCATTCGTTCCGCGGCTCAGCCTGCACACGTCAAAACCGGCCGGGTATCTAAATCCGTTCCGGGCAACTTAAGCTAACTCTGCGTCACTTTAAGAAGAACCGATTCCCGCGGACGGGTTGATACCGCGGTGAATCGGTTTTTTTTACCAAAATATGAAACTATCTCTCCTCCTCGGACGTTCTATTCATAGAGTCATCATTAAAAAATATTCATTTGGAGGTCGTAATGAGGAGGAACTGGTTACATAAGGGGATGTTGGTCATACTGGCCTGTATGGTGTTTGCGGGTTGTGCTAACCGCCCTGCACAGGAGAAGGTGCAAACGTCTAGCTTAAAGATTATGTATTGGGACGAAAGGTATTTCTTTCAGGAGTATGGTGATTTGTTTGCCATCGGTCATCCGAACGTGAATATCGAAGTGGTTAGCACAAACAGCATTTACAACAACTCGAATGGCGAGCAGATCGACTATGAGAAAGCCTTCTCCGAGTTCGTTGAGAAGGAGCAGCCGGACGTCATCTTATTGGACTCGTCCAATTACGATAAATTCGTGACCGATGGAAAGCTGATGGAACTGGATACGTTGATCGAGCGGGATAAGTACGATACCGAGACCATTTATCCGGCGTTGATCGAGATGCTAAAGGATAAAGGAGGCGGCAAGCTCTACGGCCTGTCCCCGAACTTTAATGGGAGCGCCATCTTTTACAATGCGGATTTGTTTGCGAAATACGGCATTGAAGTACCGCATGATGGGATGACTTGGCAGGAGCTTCTTGACCTGGCGCGGCGGTTCCCAACGGAAGGCGATAAGGATACACGCGTTTATGGCTTTGGAGCGCAATACGGTATGTCGATGGAGAATCTTGCCTCCTCGATCGCATCGGCCCAAGGGTTGCAGTTCTTGAATCCGGACACGATGAAGGTGACAATTAACACGGATTCATGGAAGCAAACTTATAAGCTGGCGATGGACGCGGTGGATTCCAAGGCCGTATATATCCCTGAAGGCAATGGTTTTCAAGGCGGGACAATGGAAGAATACTATAAGAGTCAGATCTTTGTGATGGGCCGGATGGCGATGGCTGTAGAGAGCCTCTATATGCTGCAAGACCTGAAGCAAGCTCAGGATTCACTCAAAGATTATAAACCTTTTCAAATTGGTGTTGCAGCGGGGCCGGTGGATCCCGCTGATCCGCAATCCTCCCGAAACATCAACTTTAACGAGATTTTCGCGATACGGGCAAACTCGCCGAATGCGGATGCGGCATGGGAATTTATCAAGTTCATAAATGGCGAGGAATTCGCCCGAGTCAAATCGAGAACGATGAATAATGGTTTGCTGTCCCGTATGGGGGTTGTTAAGGAGTATAACGGAGTTAACCTAGAGCCGTTCTATAAACTGAAGCCGAAACTCAACAACGATAATCGTAGTTATGAGAAAGTCCCTAATGATTTTTATATGCAGTATCAACCGGTTCTTGAACGGGAGTTGAAGCTTGCCCAAGAGAAGAAGAAGTCGATTGATGAAGCGCTGCAAACCGTTCAGGACGAAGCCCAGGTTCTTTTGGACAAGGCGGTGAAGGACGAAGCGGCCAAGAAGAGTTCTGGCGAAGCGGCTGATACTGGAACTAGCGGTGAATCCTCCGATGCCGGAACCGGCGGTGTCATCGTTATCGAATCCGGGAAATCGGGCGAATAAATAACAGACGGTTTCGTCTAATTCATAGGAGGGCGAGTCCTTGCGCAAGCAGGGAACTCACCCTCTTTTTTTACGGAGCACTGAAAATTTCGTCAGATTGCCATCATTGACCTCGAATGTTTAGGTGTTGGCGGGAACGTTATATCGTATAATCTTCAAAGAATACGGGATGGGGGAACGATATGCCGAAAACAAAGTGGTTATTAAATACGTTGGTCCTCATCTGCTTCATGGATTTATTTATCCAATTGCCGGTTATGGGCCCTCTGGCGTTGAGCCTTGGGGCAGGTCCTTTTCAGATTGGGCTCGCGGTAGGTATGTATTCTCTAACCAATATGATTGGAAATATGCTGGCTGGAATCTGGATCGATCGGTTTGGAGGAAAAAGAGTTCTGCTCGTCGGTCTATTTGCAACCGCAGGAATCCTTCTGCTATATACGTTGGTTTCGCAGCCTGGCGAGCTCTTGACGGTTCGTGTGCTGCATGGCCTCTCCGGCGGTCTATTGGTGCCAAGTGCATTTACTATGGTATCGCGCGTGGCTTCGGACCGGGATCAGGGCCGGTCCATGGCTCTTTCCGGCGCAGCGGTGGGGGTTGCCGCCATTTTGGGACCCGCTTTTGCCGGCATTATGAAAGCAAGTGCGGGGCTGGATTGGCTATTCATAGCCGCTTCTGCTCTACTCCTGTCGGGTGGTGGGGTGGTTCTACTGGGCAGAATTCGTGAGGACGTGGGGCGGTCCCGTGAGCAAGACGCTTCATCCTCCCGCGCTAAACACGTGTTTATCGCTACGCTGCGCAACCCATCGGCTGCCATGGCTTATTACGGTGCATTTGCTTTAATGTTTGCTATGGGGGCGCTCACGTATAGTCTTCCCTTAAAAGCGGAAGCGTTGGATTTGCCCGATCAAGCTGCGGGACTGATGCTTAGTGTATTCGGCGTCGTCGCCATCAGTTTATTCGTACTGCCTAGTAATCGCTGGTTTGATCGAGTTCCCCCTCTGCGTTTATGTGCTGTGGGAGGTGGGATCGTGATCGTATCCCTCTTTGCGCTATCGCTGACCGGATTACAAATGGGGATGTACGTCGTTATGGCGGTTTACGGTTTAGGTTTTGCGCTATTGTTCCCCTCTTTGAACGCGCTGCTTGTTAGTTATGTCAGACCGGAGCACAAAGGGAAAGCCTTCGGCATGTTTTACGCCTTCTTCTCGTTGGGCGTTGTTGCAGGCTCTTCCGGACTCAGTGCATTTACGGGAGATTATGATCTTACGCTGCGTATAGCCTCAGGATTTTTGCTAGCGACCTGCTGTGGGGTTGGCCTCTGGGGAATCCGGCGAGCTAGGCGCGAATCCAAGGCGATGAACCCTTCAACGGGTTAATGACTCGTTGACTATGGACGCCCGCTGATTGGGGAATATTTCATGTTGCAAAAAGATTACCGGCGTGATAAATTATTACTTGTCGCTTCGGACGACACCCTGTAGAAACACTTACAGGATTGTCGAAAAAGAAGTTGACATGGTTCGACTGATTGAGTATAATAAATAACTGTTCGACAAAAACTGATGAAGACTTCAGGGGTTGCCGAATCCGCAAGCAAGTTCTTTGAAAACTGAACAAATGGAACACGTCAATATTTAAACGATTAATTTTAATCGTCAGATTCAAAATGAGCTATCAGCTTATTCAATAAGTTTCAACTTTATTGGAGAGTTTGATCCTGGCTCAGGACGAACGCTGGCGGCGTGCCTAATACATGCAAGTCGAGCGGAGTTAATCAGGAGCTTGCTCCTGCTTAACTTAGCGGCGGACGGGTGAGTAACACGTAGGCAACCTGCCCGTAAGACTGGGATAACTACCGGAAACGGTAGCTAATACCGGATACGCAAGTTCCTCGCATGGGGAGCTTGGGAAAGGCGGAGCAATCTGTCACTTACGGATGGGCCTGCGGCGCATTAGCTAGTTGGTGGGGTAACGGCTCACCAAGGCGACGATGCGTAGCCGACCTGAGAGGGTGAACGGCCACACTGGGA